>VAWH01000074.1:29839-49195 GCA_005888315.1 Actinomycetota bacterium
GCAAGCTGCGGGCGGACGCGGCGACTCGCTCGTGATCGAGGAGCTGCTCGAAGGCGAAGAAGTCTCGATCTTCGCGATCTGCGACGGGAGCGAAGCAGTCCCGCTCGCGCCTGCTCAGGACTTCAAGCGCGTGGGCGACGGAGACACCGGGCCGAACACGGGCGGCATGGGGGCCTACTCGCCGGTGCCGAGCTTCGGCCCAGCGGAAGTCGACGAGGTGCTCGCGACGGTTCATCGACCGGTGCTGACGGAGCTCGCCCGTCGGGGATCGCCCTTCGTAGGACTGCTCTACGCCGGTCTGATGATCACCGACGACGGCCCCCGCGTGCTCGAGTTCAACTGCCGTTTCGGCGATCCGGAGACGCAAGCGATCATGCCGCGAATCGAAGGCGACCTGCTCGAGCTCCTGCACCAGGCGGCGACCGGAAGCTTGACCGGCAGCGCCCACGCCGGGACGACGGCCGCGCTCACGGTTGCGCTGGCGGCGTTCGACTATCCGGCGCGAAACGACGTCGGGACGCCGATCGAAGGAGTCGACGAAGCGGAGGCGAACGGCGCGCTCGTCTTCCACGCTGGAACGGCGATGCGAGGCGATCAGCTGGTCACGAACGGCGGCAGGATTCTCAACGTCACCGGAGTCAGCGACGATCTCGCGACCGCGCGGGCGGCCGCCTACGAAGGCGTCGGCCGGATCTCGTTTGCCGGCATGAAGTACCGCACCGACATCGCCGCGCGCCCGGAGGCCCGTGTCGGCTGACACGCCGCTCGTCGGCATCCTTGTCGGCTCCGAATCCGATCGCGAGCGGATGCGCGAGGCGGTCGAGGAGCTCGAGCAGCGCGGCGTCGCTCACGAATTCGAGGTTCGATCCGCGCACCGCACACCCGACGCGGTCACCGAATACGCCCGCAGCGCGAGAGAGCGCGGCCTGCGCGTGCTGATCTGCGGCGCCGGCCTCGCCGCAGCGCTGCCCGGCGTCGTCGCGGCGCACACCGATCTGCCGGTCATCGGCGTGCCGCTTCGGTCGTCGAAAAGCGTGCTCGACGGCCTAGACGCGCTGCTCGCGATCGTCCAGATGCCGCCAGGCGTTCCCGTGGCGACGGTCGGAGTCGACAACGCCAGGAACGCGGCCGTACTCGCCGCGCGAATCCTCGGTTCCTAGCCGCAAGCAGACACGTCCCGCCGGACCCGAGGCGGCCGTCCGTCCCCATCCCAATCCCCCACCCACCCAAAAAGGGGAGAAGAACATGGTTGCCCAGACCGTCGCGCAGAGACGTGACGCGATCGCGCCAGGGGTGTGCCTTTGGCGGTGCCTGAGTCGCAGACGACGCCCTGCGCGGCCTCTACACTGGCAGCGGTGATCGCCCGCTACTGCCGCCCGGCCATGGCCAGGATCTGGTCGGACGAGGGGAAGCTTGAGCGCTGGCTCGAGGTCGAGCTAGCCGCCCTCGATGGCTGGGCCGAGGTCGGCGTCGTGCCCGCCGAGGTCGTCGCCGAGGTGGCGGCCAAGGCGCAGCCGCCGGCGCCCGAGCGTGTCGCCGAGATCGAGGCGCGCACTCACCACGACGTCGCCGCCTTCGTCGACGCGGTCGCGGCGGACCTGGGTGACGCGGGTCGGTGGTTTCACTACGGCCTGACGTCGTCCGACGTCGTCGACACGGCCCTCGCGCTGCAGGTTCGCGACGCAGGCGCGCTGATCCTCGCCGGTCTCGAGCATGCTTTCGCAGCTGTGGTCACGCGAGCGGAGGAGCACCGTGAGACGCTGCAGATCGGGCGCACGCACGGAATCCACGCCGAACCGACCACGTTCGGGCTCAAGCTCGCGGGCTGGGCCTTCGAGCTCGACCGCGACCGGTTGCGGCTCGCCCGCGCCTTCGAGGGTATGCGGGTCGGAAAGCTGTCGGGCGCGGTGGGCACGTACTCCGCGGCCGACCCGGAGGTCGAACGCGTGGCGTGCGAACGGCTGGGCCTCGAGGCCGCACCGTCCTCGACGCAGATCCTGCAGCGCGACCGGCATGCGGAGCTGCTGTCCGCGCTCGCGATCACTGCCGCGTCGCTCGAAAAGTTCGCGCTCGAGATCCGCCACCTTGCGCGCACCGAGGTGGCCGAGGTTCAGGAGCCGTTCGGCAGCGGCCAGAAGGGCTCCTCCGCGATGCCCCACAAGCGCAACCCGATCGTCGCCGAGCGGATCTGCGGTCTCGCGAGAGTCGTCCGTGCCGCCGCAACCGTCGGGCTCGAGAACGTCGCGCTCTGGCACGAGCGTGACATCTCCCACTCCTCGGCGGAGCGCGTGGTCGTCCCAGATGCCTTCCTCGCGCTCGACTACATGCTCGATCGTTTCGGCTGGCTGGTCGAGGGCCTGGTCGTGCGGGAAGAGCGCATGCGACGCAATCTCGAGTCGAGCCACGGCCTCTTCTATAGCCAGCGGCTGCTGCTCTCGCTCGTCGACGCCGGGCTCACACGCGACGAGGCCTACCGGCTGGTCCAGCGCCACGCGCTGCAGGCGTGGGACGAAGAGCAGGACTTCCGCGAGCTCGTGCGGGGCGATCACGCGCTCGCCGACCGCGTCGATCTCGACGCCGTCTTCGATCTCGGCGCTTATACCCGTCACGTCGACACCGTCTTCGAGCGGCTCCGTTCGCTCGTCCGGAGGGAGGAACCCGTCCATGTCTGAAGCCACCCACGTCGGGAGCGGGAAAGTCCGCGAGCTCTACGCACTCGATGAAGACCGGCTCGTGCTCGTCGCGAGCGACCGAATCTCGACCTTCGACGTCGTGTTGCCGACGGAGATCCCCGACAAGGGACGAATGCTCACGGGTCTATCCGGGTTCTGGTTCGCCCGGACGAGCTCGCTCGTCCCAAACCATCTGCTTGCTCTGCGCGAGGACGGCCGCTCGACCGAATGTCGCCGCCTGGAGATGCTGCCGCTCGAGTGCGTGGTGCGCGGCTACATCACCGGCTCGGGGTGGAAGGACTACCAAGCGACCGGCGCCACATCCGGCCGGGCGCTCCCGTCTGGGCTCCGCGAGTCGGACCGCCTGCCGGCGCCGATCTTCACCCCCTCGACCAAGGCGGAGGAGGGCCACGACGAGAACATCGATCTCGACCGGGCGGGGCAGCTCATAGGAATCGACCGCCTACAAGAGGTCGAACGCGTCTCGCTCGACCTCTATCGCTTCGCGTCGGAGTACGCGCTCGCGCGCGGGATCATCATCGCCGACACGAAGTTCGAGTTCGGGGTCGACGGCGAGGGCCGGCTCGTCCTCGCAGACGAAGCCTTCACGCCCGACTCGTCACGCTTCTGGCCCGCCGACGAGTACGAGCCCGGCCGGGCGCAGCCTTCGTTCGACAAGCAATTCGTGCGCGACTACTGCGAATCGCTCGGCTGGGACAAGACTCCTCCGGGGCCGGAGCTCCCCGAGGATGTGGTCGCAGGCACGCGCGCGCGCTACGTGGAGGCGTTCGAACGACTGACCGAGATCCCATTCGACCGCTACCTCGAGGATCCGGAAGTGGTCCTGGCGTGAGGGCGACCGTTCTCGTCCGTCCGAAGCCGGGCATCCTCGACCCCCAGGGTGAGGCCGTGCTCGGGTCGCTGCGGCAGCTCGGCTTCGCGGTCGAGGATGCCCGGATCGGCCGCGTCGTCGACCTCGAGCTCGCAAACGGAGGTCGCGAACAAGCGCGCGCCGAGCTCGAGCGTATGTGCGAGCAGCTGCTCGCGAACCCGTTGATCGAGTCCTACGAGATCGAGCTCGTGGGGGAGGCGTGACCGGGACCGGGCCCAAGGCTCGCATCGCGGTCGTCACCTTCCCGGGCTCGAACGACGACCGCGACGCCGCCCTCGCGCTCGAGCGGCTCGGAGCGGAGCCCGTGCCCGTCTGGCACGCCGACCGCGAGCTTCCCGACGTGCGGGCCGTGATCCTTCCCGGCGGCTTTTCGCACGGCGACTACCTGCGCGCGGGTGCGCTCGCTCGGTTCGCACCGGTAATGGGGCCAATCCAGAGGCTGGCCGCCGACGGCGGGCTCGTCCTTGGAATCTGCAACGGCTTCCAGATCCTCTGCGAGGCGGGCCTGCTGCCGGGCGCGCTGCGGCCGAACCACTCGCTCAGCTTTGTCTGCCGCGACGTGCCGCTGACGGTCGAGCGGGCCGACACGCCGTTCACCGCGCGCTGCACGGAGCGACAGCGTCTCAGCATCCCTGTCAAGCACGGCGAGGGCTGCTTCTTCGCCGACTCGGAGCTGCTGGCCGAGCTCGAGGAGTCCGGCCGAGTCGTCCTCCGTTACGAAGGCGAGAACCCGAACGGATCGGTGGCGGCCATCGCGGGAGTCGTCAACGCAGAGGGCAACGTGATGGGATTGATGCCGCATCCCGAGCACGCCGTCGACCCATTGACGGGTTCTACCGACGGAGCGCTCCTGCTTGGTTCCTTCGTCGACGCCGCACGCCGGGCCACCACAGCGCCCGCCGCGGTGTGAGTACGTTCATCAGCCGACGCCCAGCCTCAACACCTCCGCCAGGTCCGGATGGTCCGCCAGCGCCGCCCGCAGGCGCTTGAGATCACGCAAGCGGAGCGTGACGGGGCCGCGCCGACCCGTCCCGCCGGTCGAATACGCGAACCGCACCAGCCGCTCGCCGCGCGGCGCTTCGAGCAGCTGCACGACCGATGCGAAGCGCTTCTCCCCCGCCCGCTGGGGCAGCGTCAGCTCGTCGACCAGCCTCGCCGCGCCCCACGGCGTCGCCGTCTTGCTGCCTCCGTTCGCCTCCATTCGGCCACCGTACGGCGAAAACTGTGACGCGTGTTCGACCGCTGTGCGCCGTCTTTGCAACAACGTCGAACGAGCGCTTAGGCGTCGGTCGAGCTTCGTCTAGCCGTCGCCGACACCCATGACATTCGCCCGCACGCGCGCGATCTCTTCCTCGCTCATCCCGGTCTCTCGAGCGGTCTTCTCGACCAGCGGCCAGTTCTCGGCGAGTAGCCGCTGCGTGCCGGCACGCGAGGCGAGGTCTTCACCGCCGGACGCACGAGCCGCGCGCCGCCCTCGTCCCACGACCAGGATCCCGACGGCGCAGATGACGCCGGTCACGAGGACGATCAGAAGGAAGCCGGCCGAATTGCTCACAAGGCTCTCTATCGGCAGCGAACGCCGCCGGCCAAAGCGCCTCGAATTCTCATCCGTTTCTCCGCCGGTTACCCACAGTCGCCGCCGTCGCCTGGGGGTGCCTGTGGACGGGCTGCGCGAAGTTCTTGCTCTTTGCGACCGCCGCGTGCCGCTGCCTGTGCATAAGCTCTTCGCGCAGAGCAAGAAGGGTGTAAACACCCCCTCGAGCCGCAGACAATTCGCTGGCTCGTGCAGATTCTCCCCTCGTAACGTGTCCGGCGCGACGCCGCAGCCGCGCCGGGCACCCTTTCTCACACGCACTCCCACGGCCGTCGGACCGGCGGCCGCTGCCCGGCTTCACGGAGGCCAAACCATCGCGACCGAGCATCGCGCGAGGTTGGTGGCAACGCGGCCGCGGTATTCACAAGTTCGGGAAAGCCAGTTAGGTTGTGCAAATGGGGAAAGGGGCTCGATCGAACAGTGGACCTGGCTGCTCAGTTGCCTGAGGCTCTCTTGTAGCCGTGGCCACCTCCGTCGTCACGGGTGGAGCCGGCTTCCTCGGCTCACACCTCTGCGATTACCTGCTCGCGCGGAATCACCGCCTGATCTGCGTGGACAACCTGGAGACCGGGTCGCTGCAAAACATCGAGCACATCCGCGATCCTGCCTTCACGTTCCGGAACCACGACATGATCGAGCACCTCGAGATCGACGAGCCGGTCGACTTCGTCTATCACCTGGCCGCGCTCGCGAGCCCGATCGACTACCTACGGCTGCCGCTCCATTCTCTGAAGGTGGGCTCGTATGGGACACACAACGCGCTCGGGCTCGCGAAGTTCAAACGCGCGCGCTTCCTGCTCGCGTCCACGAGCGAGGTCTACGGCGATCCGGAGCAGCATCCGCAGCCGGAGACGTACTGGGGCAACGTCAACCCCGTCGGACCGCGCGGGGTCTACGACGAAGCGAAACGGTATGCGGAAGCCTTGACGATGGCCTATCACGGCCAGCAGGGGGTTGACACCGCAATCGTCCGCATCTTCAACACGTACGGTCCGCGCATGCGGCCGAACGACGGCCGCGCGGTGCCGACATTCATCCGCCAGGCGCTCAAGAACAAGCCGTTGACGGTCTTCGGGACCGGCGCCCAGACTCGCAGCTTCTGTTACGTCGACGATCTGATTCGGGGACTCGTGCTGCTCGCAGAGAGCGGCGAGCATCTCCCGGTCAACATCGGCAACCCGGAGGAGCGGACACTGCTCGAGCTCGCGGAGCTCGTCCAGCAGCTGGTCGGCACGAGCAGCGAGATCGTCTTCGAAGCGCTCCCCGTGGACGATCCACAGATCCGGCAGCCTGACATCACGAAGGCGCGGCAAGTGCTCGGCTGGGAGCCTGAGATCGGGATCGAGGAGGGCCTGCTCCGGCTGCTCGCCGACCAACAGCCGGAGACGAACCGGCCGACCGCTCCACCGCCCTCAGCCGGCTGACGACCTCCGCCCTCTGCTTTATCTTCGTGACGATCAACCGCCGCGGCGCACAAGCCAACCCCAGGACATGGCGGCTCGTCGCCGCCGCCGTTACGGTGTCCGCCGCGGTGGTCGCGCTTGTTTGGGCCGGCGCCGTCGATAGTCCGCTCCCTTCGCACCAGGGCATCCCAACGAGGCAGGAACCCGATGCCGCCGCGGACGGCCGCCCTCAGACCAACGCACACCCAAGTAACCGCCTCGTGCGCGTACAGCCTCAGCGAAGGCTGAAGCCGGGGTGGCTGCTCCTGCTGAAGGGACAAGCGGTGGCGGCAATTGCCATAGCAGGTGGCTACCTGGCGTGGGAGTTCCAGCCGTCGGACGAGCATCCGGTCTCCGCGCTGATGGAGCGCAACCGCAGAACCGGAAGAACACGGCGGCTCGCCGCCTCCGTGCTGCCCCAATTCGGGCTGGCCTCGACCACAACGCGCGTCGTGTACGCACGCGCCGGCGCCGCCGGATCCGAGCTGCGGGCGATCCGCCACGACGGGAGGAACAGCGTCGTCCTTTCTCGATCGCTGGCCGCACCGTTCGCTTCCCGCGGAAACGTGATCGCGTGGGCGGAGGAGGTGCGCGCGAAGCAACGGGTCGTGCTTCGGAACATGAGCACCGGCCGCCAATGGGTCGCCGCGCAAATGGCCCGCTGCAACGGCGACCGGTGCTACCGAATCGACGCAGTCACTCTGGCCGACGACGGCGTCGTCTTCGACCGCGGGGCAATCGGTCCGCATCCGTCGCTCATCGTCCGTCGACGGTTGCGCGACGCCAAGCCGACGATTGCACGGCTGAAGAACGACCCCCAGCCCGATCTCGCCCCGTCATCGGCGGGAGCCTTCTATTTCTGGCTCCAGCACGGCTGGATGCGCTGGGACTTCGGCCGGCTGCACCCGCACCCGACACATCTGAACGGGCTGCGCTGGTGGGTCGTCGGCTACGAGCACGGCCGCCTCTTGCTGCGAACGGGCACGAAGTGTCGACCACGCCTCGTCCTACGAGCACGAGGGAAGCGAACTCAGGCCGTTACGTCACCCACTTCCACTCCCGCCTCGCCAAAAAACTTTGGCCCGCTCTGCGCCCTGATGACCGGGTTCGCCTGGCAGGGACGTCGGCTCCTGGTGGCATGGGCGATCATCCCCAGGATCAGCTTGACCGCGGCGAACGACGTGGGCCTCGTGGGCGTGGTCACCGAGACCACGACACCCTGATCCGACCGCCGGCACTGCGGGCGATACGTCGTCCGATTACGCCGACCAGGGATCGAACGTGACGACGCCAGACTTTCACCGGTCGGACTAGGCTCCTTTGGTGGCCGACCGGCGGTACGAAGTGCCCGATCAGCCCCGGATCGTCGCTCGACGCCGCGAGTACGACTGTCCGTGGTTCAAGGTGGTCGTAAAGGATGTGCGGTATCCGGGCCAGACGCATGAGCGTTCGTTCTATTCGGTTCAGATCAACGACTGGGCCACCGTCCTCGCAGTCGACGGGGAGGGCAGGATCCCGCTGGTTCGCCAGTACCGCCCCGTTATCGAGCGCATGGAGCTCGAGCTACCGGCAGGCGCCGTTCACACCGCTCCCCCAGAAGACGTCGCGCGGCGCGAGCTCCTCGAGGAGACGGGGCACCAGGCGGACGAGCTCGTCCCGCTCGGTTCGGTCTTCACCGAGGCAGGACGACTGACGAGCCGCGCGTGGGTGTACTTCGCTCCCGACGCCCGGCGCGTGGCGGAACCTGCACCGCCTCCAAACGAGCCGCTCGAGACCGTCCTCGTGACACCTACCGAGCTGCGGACGTTGATCGAGACTGGCGAGTTCGCTTCGGGCGGACACGTGGCCGCAGTCGGCCTCGCGCTGATCCACGGCGTGCTGACTCTTCCTGGCGCTCCCTAGGGTTCAGGCTGTTCGCCCGACGTCGCTCTGGTCGACCTCGAAAAGAATGCGTCGGAAGAAGGCAAGCGCGACTGCGTGAGGCAGGTTTCGGGCGCCCAGTTTCGCCTGGATCGACTGGCGCTGGGAGATCACCGTGTGCTCGGATTTGACGAGCACCTGCGCGGTTTCCTTCGCAGAGAGACCTTCTGCAACACCTTTCAACACCTCGAGCTCGGGCTGCGTCAGCGGCGCTCCTTCGAGCCGTCGCCGATCGGACATCAGGCCCGCCCGCCAATGGTCTGCATGTTTGGCAAGCCTGCATGAGTAACACCCGCCCCGGACGATTCACAACTACTAGCTATCAAGCATCTCGGGGCGCGGCCGATCACCCGGGTGATGACCCCGCCGCAGTCATCGCCCGCACGGTCGTCCTTGCCTTGGCGCGACAGGTTCCTGAGAGCCGCGATGCACCCGAGGACCACGGGACTGTTCTGCGCCGTGGCGGCGATCGCCATCGTCTTCGGCCTTGGCACCTCCGCGTCGGCCGGCCCGGTCTCGAGCCAGACCTTTGCCCCCGTCGCCGACGCCTTCGTCAGCTCACTCAAGCCCACGACCAACTTCGGGAGCGGGCCGAGACTGAAGATGGACAAGTCGCCTGTGTTGACGACGTACATCCGCTTCGATCCCGGCGTCCTCAGCGACCCGGTGACGCAGGCGACGCTGCAGCTGTACTCGAGGACGAGCTCGAGTATCGGCTTCGATGTGCGCGCCGTCGCGGACAACTCATGGCAGGAAAGCTCGATCACCTATGCGAACGCGCCCGCGGCGTCGTCGAGCTCCTCGGGGTCTTCCGGCCCCACGCGATCGGGCAGGTGGACGACTGTCGACGTGACGTCGCTCGTCAGTGGGAATGGACCGGTAACGATCGCCGTGACGACCTCGAGCATGCCCGAGCTGGATGTCGACAGTCGCCAGTCGACAAAGAGCCCGAAGCTGACAGTGCAGACGTCGAGCGGCGACGTCAGCGCCCCGACCGTACCGGGGAACCTGGCGCTGACTTCGGCCGCCGCCTCGAGCTTGTCCGCTTCGTGGTCGGCTTCGACGGACGACACCGGCGTCGTCGGCTACGACCTCTACCTGAACGGCAGCGCGGCCGGTTCCACCGCCGGAACGAGCTACAACTTCGGCAGCCTGAGCTGCGGGACGAAGTACACCATCGGTGTCGCGGCCTACGACGCCGCCGGTAACCACTCGACGCGCGCCTCGCTCGACGCCACGACGAGCGCCTGCCCGGACACGCAGCCGCCTTCGGCGCCGACGAACCTCGCTGCGTCGGGTGCGACCCAGACATCGCTCAACCTCTCGTGGAGTGCGTCGGCCGACAACCTCGGCGTCGCCGGCTACCACGTCTTCGCGAGCAATACGAGCGTCGGCTCGACCGGCGCGACGAGCTACACGTTCAACAACCTGACCTGCGGCACGATCTACACGCTCGGGGTCGAGGCGTATGACGCCGCAGGCAACGTCTCCGCGCGCTCGACCCTGACGGCGGGCACGACCGCCTGCTCGGCGTCGACGACGCCGCCGCCGTACAGATTTCTCTACAACTCGGATTCGGCGCCGGCGACGGTGGCTTCCTACGGCTGGAACCTGATCGACGTCGGCTCCCAGTGGTCGGCAGACCAGTTGCAGGCGGGCTCGCGGGGTCTCGTCTGGGTGGGCGACTACGACAACACGACCTGCAGCTGGGAGGAGAGCGACGCAGCGCTGAACTCGCAGGTGACGGCTGCGCGCGGAGACGCCAAGGTTTTCGGCTACTTCATCTCGGACGAGCCGAACCCGTACGCCTGCCCGAACGCACCTGCCCAGCACAAGGCGCGCAGCGATCTGATCCACTCGATCGACCCCACCAAGCCGACCGTGATCGTCCTCGACTCGAACGGCTTCACAGGCCGCAACACGCAGGACGCGCTCGACCAGATGCCGCTCTGGAAAGGCACCGCCGACTACATCGGTCTCGACCCCTATCCCTGCTACCAGAGCTCACCCTGCGACTACTCGTGGATCGACAAGACGATCCAGGCGGCGAACGCCGCCGGCCTCAACTACTGGGGCGTGATCCAGGCCTTCAACGACTCCTCTTGGCGCTGGCCGACCGCGGACGAGCTGTCGCACATGATCAACCAATGGGGCGCGTCCAAGCAGACGGGCTACATGACCTTCGCCTGGACGTGGAGCGGAAACAACCTCAGTAGCCAGCCGACCCTGCTCAGCGCGCTCCAAGCGTTCAACAGCGGAACCTCCTCATCGGCGGACACGACCCCACCGACCGCGCCGACCGCTCTGACCAAGACGGCCGCGACCGCGACGAGCGTCTCGCTCTCCTGGACAGGGTCGACCGACGACGTGGCGGTCACCGGGTACAACGTCTACAGGGGTGGCAACCTCGCCGGCAGCACGACTTCGACCAGCTACACCGTCGGCTCACTCGCCTGCGGCACCAGCTACAGCTTCGCCGTCGAGGCCAAGGACGCCGCGGGCAACGTCTCAACACGGGCAACGCTCTCAGCCTCGACGAGCGCCTGCGCGACCAGCGATACGACCGCACCGACCACCCCGAGCGGACTGAAGACGACCGGTGCGACGCCGAGCAGTGTCTCCATCTCGTGGACCGGGTCCACTGACAACGTCGGCGTCGCGGGCTACGGCATCTACCTGGACGGCGCCCTGCAGACGTCCGGCACACAAACCAGCTACACGTTGAGCAACCTCAACTGTGGCACGAGCTACAACGTGGCGGTCGATGCCTACGACGCAGCCGGCAACCGTTCGTCGCAGGCGACGCTCGCCACAGCGACGAGCGCCTGCCCCGATACTCTCGCTCCGACAGCCCCAGTGGTCCCCGCCGTCACTGGCGCGACCGAGACCAGCCTCTCGGTCTGGTGGGGCGCCTCGCTCGACAACGTCGGCGTCGCCGGCTACGGCCTCTACCTGAACGGTGCCAAGATCGGCACCACCGCCGGCATCAACTACACCTTCAGCGGCCTGAGCTGCGGCACGGGCTACACGCTCGGCGTCGACGCATTCGACGCCGCCGGCAACGTCTCCCCCCGCTCATCCGTCGTGGGCTCGACGAGCGCCTGCACCGGGGCCGACCCTGTAATCGCTGCCGCAGGAGACATCTGCTGGACGGACTCGACCACCTGTGCTGGGACGGCCACGTTGCTCGACCAGATCAACCCGTCAGCGGTCCTGACGTTGGGCGACAATCAGTACGACAGCGGAACGCTCTCCGATTACAACGCCTACTACAAGCCGAACTGGGGTCGACACGACTTCCAGGTCCGGCCCGCTCCCGGCAACCACGAGTTCAACACCGCCAACGCGCAGGGCTATCGCGATTACTTCGGCGCACGGGCCCCGGGCTTCTATTACTCATATGACCTGGGCTCCTGGCACCTGATCAGCCTCGCGGGAGACATCGGGATCAGCGCGAGCGCCGGGTCGGCCCAGGAGACCTGGCTCAAGGCTGACCTCGCGGCGCACCCGAACCAGTGCACCCTCGCCTACTGGCATGAGCCGCGCTTCTCGTCGGGAATCGAGCACGGCAGCGACAGTGGAGTCTCCGCATTTTGGAATGACCTGTACGCGGCCGGTGCTGACATCGTGTTGAACGGTCACGAGCACAACTACGAGCGCTTCGCACCACAGAGTCCGAGCGGGACGGCGACGGCAACCGGCATCCGCGAGTTCGTTGTCGGGACAGGGGGTGTCCTGGGTGGTTACACCTTCGGCACGCCGATCGCCAACAGTGAGATCCGCAACAGCACCACCGAGGGCGTCATCAAGTTGACGCTGCACGCGAACGGCTACGACTGGAAGTTCATGCCCGTCGCCGGGTCAACTTTCACGGACGCCGGCTCGGGCACCTGCTAGCACGGTGCGCGGTCTCGTGACCGCGGCAGTGCCGAGGGATCACCCGGTCGCGAGCGCCCGCTCGGCGACCTGAACGACCTCTCGCGCCAGCGCGAGGCTCGACGTCGCCCCGGGCGACGGAGCATTCCGGACGTGAATCACACGCTCACCATGGTCGAACCAGAAGTCGTCGAGCAACCGCCCGTCCTCGCTTAGCGCCTGTGCCCGTACACCTGCGTGGGATTCGCCCAAGTCCTCCGGACGCACCGCGGGTACCAGCCGCTGAAGCGCGCGGGTGAACGTCCGCTTGGAGACCTCTCCACGCAATTCCGCGAGGCCCGTGCGCCAGTATCTGGTCGTCAGCGCGCGGAATCCGGGATACGAGAGCGTCTCCCAGAGCTCCCGAACATCGATGTCGCGCAGTCGGTAGCCGTCCCGCGAGAACGCCAAAACGGCATTCGGGCCCGTCCACACCTCGCCGGAGATCTGCTTGGTGAAATGGGCGCCGAGGAACGGGAACGTCGGGTCGGGTACGGGGTAAACGAGGCCGCGAACGAGACTGCGCGCGGCCGGCCGAAGCGAGTAGTACGTGCCTCGGAAGGGGACGATTTTCGGTGCCGCGGGCGCGCCCGTCATCCTCGCAAGGTGGTCGGCATAGACTCCGGCACAGGTGATCACCGTCTTTGCGCGCCAGGTGTCCACCGCGGTGCGAAGCTCGACCATCGAGCGCTCAGGCTTGATCGCGACGACCCTCGCGCGAGTAATTATTTCGCCGCCCCGCGCGGCGACCTCGGTGGAAAGGGCATTGGCGACCTGGCGGAAGTCGACGATGCCCGTCGAGGGTGAGTAAAGAGCGCGGACGCCTTGCACGTGGGGCTCCAGCTCGGCGAGCGCGCTGCCATCGAGCAGCTCGATGCCCGGAACCCCATTCAGCTGCGCTCGCCGGTGAAGGTCTCCGAGCCGTGGTAGTTCGTCCTCCCCGGACGCGACGACCACCTTTCCGCAACGCTCGTACTGGATGTCATTCTCGTCGCAGTACGCGTACATCTCACGAGCGCCCTGCAGGCACAGGCGCGCCTTCAGCGACCCGGGAGCGTAGTAGACACCCGCGTGAATGACGCCGCTGTTATGTCCCGTCTGATGGGCGGCGATCTGCGACTCCTTGTCAAGCGCGACGACGCGAAGGCCCGGGTGGCGGAGAAGCGTCTCTCGTGCCACTGCGAGGCCCAGGATCCCGGCCCCCACGATCGCGAGATCGACCGACCGAGTGCCGGCGCGTCCATTGCTGAAGACGCTTCCCGGCCGTGACGATCGAGCCGTTCGAGCAGCGGCGCTTCTCACCACACCCGCCGGCCCGCGGCATAGAAACGGCGCACCGCCTTGCGGTCCGGCCAGGAGTAGTAAGAACCATTGCTGAGATCGAGCGGCGTCCGTTCGACCGTTCCTCTCTCGATCGCTCCCAGCACCTCGAGCAGCAGATCCGCCGCGATCGTCTTGGATCTCTGAAGAAAGGAGTCGAGAGACTCGTCGGGGCGAATGTCGAAGATGCGCTGGCCGCAGAGATCTCCCGCGTCGATCTCCTCATTGACGAAGAAGATCGAGACTCCCGCCTGTTTCTCGCCGTTTGCCAACATCCAGAAGCTCGGCAGCACGCCGCGATAGGCCGGCAGAATCGCGCCGTGGACGTTGAGGCAGCCATCCGGCGCCAGTTCGATCAGCGACTTTTTGAAAATCTGCGGGCAGCTCACCGAAACGATCAGCTCGGTATTCATCGCGCGCAGCCGGTCCAGGAACTTCGGATCATTCACGTCGCGCGCCGGCTCGCACAGGACGCCGTACGACCGACACACCCGAGCGACCGACCGCTTGCGCAGCTTCGCACGCGCAACCTTTGCGGCCAATCCCAAGGCCGCGCCGAGGCCGAACGTGCGCACGTAGCGCCAGGTGGCCGCACGTGTCGACTGGTTCTTGTACAGCGGTGGCACGACGAAGACGGAGGATCCGTCCGTGCGAACGGAGAGGACCCGCTCGAAAAACGAGGGTAGGTAGAGAGGGTCCTCCGTCGTCAGGAAAGCGACGTTCAGCGGAGACCCCACGCGGCGAGGACGTCGCTCAGCCGGCCGAACGACAACTTCGGCAGAACCGTGCCTACGCGCTTCGCAAACGACGCGCGGCCGAATCCCTGAGTAGCCGTTACCCGTCTCGAGACGTCGCTGTACTCGCCGAGCTCGTCTGCGTTGAATTCGTAGGGATGGCAGTAGACGATCGCCGGCCGATTGGCGTCGGCGATCGACCGAAGGCCGCGTTCGATCACGCGTCGCGGGAGCACACGGAAGTACCCGCCGCCGGCGACCGGCATTTTCAGCCGTCCGACCGACCAGATCGCGACCGGTATCTCGAGGATGCGAGCGCCCCCGGCGACCGTCAGATAGTGCGGCCCGAGCGGCCAGTTCGGGATTCCATAGTGACGAGAGCGCATCGGAAAGATCGACGAGTCCATCTCAAAGCCGACCTCGGCAAGGGTTTCGATGGCCCAAAGGTTCTCGGCAAGGATGGAGAAATCCTGGGCGCGAAAGGCCGTCACAGCCGTTCCCGCAGCATCTTCGACCGTCTTCTTCGCCCGGTCGAGTTCCTGTCGGAGCTCGTCTCGATTCATCGAATAAAGCGGTCGATGGCTGTAGCCGTGTGCCTGCACCTCGTGCCCCTCGGCAACGAGTGCGCTGACTAGGCTTGGGTACGTCTCCGCGACCCTGCCCTGAACGAAGAAGCTGCCTTTGACTCCACATTCGTCGAGCACCGCCAGGACGCGATCGACGTTACGGACAACGCGATCGGTGATCGGGGCGTCGTAGTCGAGAGACGACTGGTACCAATCCTCGACGTCGATCGTGAACGCGTTTCGCGGCAGGCTCGGATCGATCGGCGGTACGAGTACTGCTTCTTCTATTTTCAGAGGCACGAAGGTCTTGCTGGCCTCCGTGGTCGTCCTGCGCGCTGGCGGAGCAAAAATGGTCACAGCCAGGTCTCGACTCAGTTTCTGAATCTGGGCGCGTAGGGGTCGTCGATCAATCCGCTGCGGACGAGCGCGATGACCTCGTCGATACCGTCGGCGACTGACCGCTTCGATTTGAAGCCAACGCCCCCTGCGAACTTCTCGAAGCTGACGCGATAGTCGCGAGGATCCTCGTCCCGGTGAACGAATTTGACGGTCGCGTCCGGTAGCCGTTTGCGGAGCAGGTCAACGATGTCGAGCTTGCGGTAATTCTCGCTCGTGTTGCCGACGTTGTAGACCTCTCCCCCGACGATCTCACGCGGAGCCTCCAGCACCGATGCAACGGCCCGTGCGGCGTCACGCACGTGAATGTACGGCCGCCAAAACTGCTCTCCGAAAACGACCAGTTCGGCCCCCAACGCAAGATCGCGAGCGAACTCGTTGACGGTCAGATCGAAGCGCATCCGCGGGGATGTTCCGTAGACCGTGGCAAACCGAAGACACGTGGGAACGATCCCATCCTTCGGCTGCAGCACCTCAGCCTCCGCGGCAACCTTCGTCTCGGCGTACAGGGAAACCGGTGCGAGCTCGAACTCTTCGTCCGCAAAGCTGTTCCCGTTGGTCCTGCCGTAGTTGCTGCACGTCGATGCGAAGACGAAGCGCTCCACGCCCGCGCCGACGGCATCTTCGAGCATGGCGACGGTGCCGTTGAGGTTCACCTCGTGCGCGAGTTCCGTGTCCCGTGCACACGCAGGATCGCCGACGATCGCCGCCAGGTGGACGATCGCATCTACGCCTTGGACTGCGCGCCCGCGAGCAGCAGGGTCGCGCACGTCGCCGCGAATGAATTCGAACTGCGGGTTTGCCCAGGACAGAAGCAACGAAGACACGGTGCCGTGCAGCAGAGCGTCGAGCACGCGAACCTGAAAGCCACGTGCGAGGAGCTCATCGACGACGACGGACCCAACGTAACCGGCACCGCCGGTTACCAGGACGAGCTTGCGTTTCGAAGCACCGTTGACGGTCATCGTGTTTCTGCTCCCGCCGGTCTGCTGCCGAGAACAGGCTCCCCCTTCCCTGCAGCAGAAGCGGGCCTTCCGACCCACCAGAAGAACGAGACGAGTGTCAGTGTCGCCGCCGTGTACGCAACCGCTGATGCAATGGCGGCGCCCAGTGCCCCGTATCGAGGAATCAGGAGCAGGTCGAGGAGCACCGTTGCTCCCAGTCCGACGGCCATCGCGCAAGAATTGAGGCCCGGCCGGCCGATTCCGTACAAGTAACCGGTGACCACGCCGCCAAGCCCGTCCAAGGCCAGGCCGAGGAGGATGATCTGTGCAGGAAGAATCGCCGGCTTGAACTGCGAGCCGTAGATCGCCGGGATGACAAAGCCCGCGATGAGCCACAGCGGCGCAACCCCGACCGCGGTCACGACGAGCGCCTTCGGCATAAGCTTTCGCGCTCGCGCCGCCGCCGTCACGGGGCCGTCTTTCGCAAAGCGCGGGTAGAGCACGTAGGTCAGCGACATTCCGAAGATCTTGACCAGCTCCGCGAACTTGGAAGCGACGGCGTAGACGCCGAGGACCGCCGGCCCGGTCAGAACGGTGAGAAGAATGAAATCGAGCCGGAGGTTCATCAAAGTGATGACGCCGCCTATCTGTGCGCGAAGCCCGTAGACCACCACACGCCGGGCCAGAAACAACGCCGGCGGACGAGTGTCACGGAAGAAACCGCGCTTGATGAGACGACTCCAGGCGAGCAACGACGTCCCCGTGTCCGCCAGGAGGAGGCCCGCGACGACGAGCGTGTAGCCACGCAGACCGGCTGCCCACAGCAGCCCGAACGCCGGCAAGAACATGAACTCCTCGGTAAAGATGACGCGGTTCGCTCCTGGCAGGTCGTCGCTTCCTTGCGAGCACGACTTTGCGGTGGCTACGACGACCCGCGTGAAGACCGCCGCACCCGCCAGCAGGATTAGGCTCAGCGGCAAATCTCGAAAGAGGAATGCTCCGAGCAGAGGCGCAGCTCCCACCCAAATCGCAGCGCCTGCCCCGCCGCCGACGAGAGCTATGCCGAGCAGCGTGAAAGGGAGCCTGCGGTCGCCGCGGTAGGGGCCCGCGAGGAAATAGGCGGCGGCGCCTGGAAGACCACAAGAGATGACGACGCCGAGCAGGCTTGGGAGCACGCGGAGTAGGGCGTAGACGCCGACCACTGCGGGCCCTCCGTTTCGGGCAACCAGCAGGGTCGCGATGGTCAGCGAGACGAGCGCGGCGATGCGCGCACCGATGTTGCCCAGGAGGACACCATACCGACTCGCGCCCGCACTGACGCTCACACGGCGCATCAGTCCCTTCCCCAAATGACCAGTCCCGCGACGATTGCGAACAGCGTCCAGACCTGTCGAACGTGGAGCAGTTCGTACACGGTCTCGGCGACCATGGTCCCCGCGAGCGCGCCGATAATCGCGTTCGGCTTGAGCACGACCGCCGCGAATGCGGGGGTTAGGCGCGTCTTGGCGAGCGAGACAGAGCGGACGATCAAGCCTGACATGAGGAGGAGCAGCCCCACGGCGCCGATCACGCCTCGCTCGGTGAGAGCGGCCGAGTAGTCGTTATGCGCCTCCTTCACAAAGGGGGCCAGCTCCGCCGCGAGCCTTGGCTTGGTCGAAACTGGACCTGTGCCCAGAGGGCCTCCAGCCTCATAGAGCCCAACGCTTTCGTGCAGCAGCGTGGCTCGTTGATCGACGCTCACCTCTCCGCGACCGAGGCCATCCCGAATGAACGCGTGCGGGCTGGCGTATGCCTTCTGCTGAATCGATTTGAGGTTGAGGTTGGACACGAGAAGAAAACCGCCAACCAGGATGAACGCCGAAGCGGTGAGTGCGGGAACGACCCCCGCCTTTCGCTCAATTCCGACCACCGTCGCCACGACGGTCGCGACGAGAACGGAGACCATGCCGCTGTTCGAGCCGGTCGAGAGCAGCGCCGCGAGGAGTAACCCGTAGGCGCCGAACCTCAATGCGCGTCGGCGCGGTCGACCCGTCGCCCACAGCAGCATGATCGAGATCACGAAGTAGTTCGCACAAACGTTCGGGTCGCCGAAGGTGAGCGCCGTTCTGCTTCCTTCCCTCGTCGTTTGGCCGGAGAGGAACGTGACACCTGTTCCCAAGCCGATGAACAGCAGGGTCGCCCAGCCGATCGAGCTGTACACCCACGTGGACAGCAACACCTTGAGCCGGTGCGCCGACGAGGCGATGTTGATGAAGGCCCAGCACCAGGCGAGCAGGATCATGTCTTGGACGATCGCGGTAAGGCCGGCGTCGGGGACGGGTCCGGCCAGCGCCCCAAGCGCGCCCCCGCCGATGAAAAGCGCCATCGGAATTCCGAAGGCAAAACGCAGCCGATGTCCGCTGGTGCCGGCCCAAAGCAGAAAACCGGCGAGCGCGAGACCGATCAGGACATCTTCGGGACCACTGTTGGCCGGTCCGTGCGGTGCGAGCAGCGGGAGCGCTGCGACGGCGATCGCGGCCATCGCAACGGCGAGGCGCTCGCCGTGGAGCGCTTTGACCCGACTGCGCGTCTGGGGTCGAGCGACCCGCCTGCGGTGCTGCAGGGTGATGGTCGCGGCTTCGCTCATAGGGTGGCCCCAGAAACTCTGACCATGCGCGGATCCGGGCCCTGCTGATGGTTGAACCGAATCTCGAATTTCGTTTCGCGCATCTTCATCACCCGTTCGAAACGGACGCGTCGTCCGCGTAGAAGCAGTTACCCGGCGGCGCATCGGCGCTGGAGAGGTAGGCGTTGAAGTCGAGCGTCGAGCCGGGCGAGCTGACCGTGTAGGCGACCGCTACCCGCTGCCAGGAGGTGCTGAGCGTCACCTGCGCGGTCGCGGTTCCCAAGAGGACGCCGCTGGTGCTGTACTCGCGGAACCTGAGCTTGAGCGGCGCTCCCGCCCGGTCGGCACGTACCCAG
>VAWH01000075.1 GCA_005888315.1 Actinomycetota bacterium
TGAGCGACTGAAACCCGTCCCGACGGTCAGTCCTGCCGCGCGACCTTCATCAGGGTGGCGAGCGCCGCGGCGTGGTCCTTTCGGTTCGCGAGCCTTGTCCCAGCGGAAGCGGACGACGGGGATCGAACCCGCGACCCTCAGCTTGGGAAGCTGATGCTCTACCAACTGAGCTACGTCCGCGTTCCGTTCAACCATACCCAAGCACCCGCACAGCTTCGGGCGTGCCAGATGCCGTGACGCGACCATGGAGCACTCGAAGGGCGCGCTGTCTCGCGACCGAAGCCTTGCCGCAGGCGGCGCGAGGTGACACCCTTGGGCGAAGCCTGGCAAATCGCGCCGGAGGCGATTCGATCACAGGGAGGCAGCACTGAGCACCGGCCGCGTCGTTCTCATCGTCCTCGGCAGCATCGTCGCCTTGCTCGGGCTTGCGCTGGCAGGCGGCGGCTTCCTTCTCTGGGTCGACCAGACCCAGCGCGAGGGCGGCTACCTGAAGACGCCGACTGAGCGGTTTGCGACATCGAGCTACGCGCTGACGCGCGAGCGACTCGAGGTCGACGCCGGTGGACCGAATTGGATCTGGAACGACAGCTGGCTCGGGAAGGTACGGATCCGCGGCGAAGGCGCCTCTGCAAAGCCGCTCTTCATCGGGGTCGGCCCGGAGGCGGCCGTCGCAGGCTACCTCGGGCGCGTCGCACACGCCGACGTCGAGGACATCAACCTCGATCCGTTCCGGGTTGAATACCGTCAGATTGCGGGAGGTGCGCCGCGGCGACCCCCGACCGCCCAGAACTTCTGGGCGGCCTCGGCCTCGGGGCAAGGAAGGCAGACCGTCACCTGGAAGGTGCGTGAGGGTGACTGGTCGATCGTCCTCATGAACGCCGACGGGTCGCGGGGCGTCTCAGCCGAAGTCGACCTCGGGGCCAAGCTGTCGTTTTTGCTCTGGGTCGCGATGGGGCTGCTGATAGGCGGCGCCCTCATCCTTGGAGGGAGCGTCGCGCTGATCGTCCTTGCCGCGCGGACGCGGCCACCTCCGGCCGCCCCGCCGCGGCCCGCCACGACAACCGGCGACGCGTGACGATGGACGGTCGCAGCCTGCGGGCGCCTTGATCTAGCGGCATCGCAAGCGACCCAAGACCTGGCTAAAAGAGCGGCTTTCGCCACGGCCCTCGTTCGGGCACGGTGGCTCGGATGCGTCGCCTGCTTCCGCTCGCCCTTGTCGTGCTCATCAGCGGCGGCTGCTCCCTGCGCCGGGCCGGGCCGCCGCCGTCTCCGCACTGCCGGTCGGGCTCGCCGCTCGTCGGCGTCTACCACCCTCAGCGGCTGAAGGTGAAGAGCCGCTGCCGGGTCGCGGTAGGCACCGTCGAGAAGGTCAAGCCCGAGCTCTACGACGGCGACGTCCACATCGAGCTGCGGCTCGATCGCGGCCAGGAAGGGCTGCTCTCGTCGGGCAACGCGCGGGTCGGCGGCACGCTGATAGTCGAGATCATCCCCTGGGACCGCTCGCGCGTGTTGGTTCCGGAGGAGGGGCAGCGCATCGAGGTGGTGGGCCCTTGGGTCGACGACACCGCACACGGCTGGAACGAGATCCACCCGGCGTGGTGGATCAGCGCCGGCTCGCTCGAGCCGGCCTCGGCAGACGAGTTGCGACGCGCCGACAGGCTCCTCCGCGGGCTCGAGCCCGCGGCGGCCGAAGACGACGGCTGAGCTCGGCCCGGTTGCAAACGCGTACGTTGCGGGATAATCGAGTCGCCGAGAGCTCCGAAGGAGGACGAACGATGGACGTGCAGCAGCTGCAATCGACCGCACAGGCGCTCGTCGCCGAGGGCAAGGGGATCCTCGCCGCCGACGAGAGCGACGGGACGATCAAGAAGCGCTTCGACTCGATCGGAGTCGAGTCGACCGAGGACAACAGGCGCGCCTACCGCGAGCTGCTCTTCGCGACCGAGGGCGCCGAAGAGTTCATCTCCGGAGTGATCCTGTTCGACGAGACGATCCGCCAGTCGGCCTCGGACGGAACGCCGTTCCCGAAACTGCTGGAGAGCAAGGGGATCATCCCCGGGATCAAGGTCGACAAGGGCGCAAAGCCGCTGGCTCTGACCGACGGCGAGACGGTCACGGAGGGTCTCGACGACCTAAGGGCGAGGCTCGAGGAGTACCGCGAGCTCGGCGCCCGCTTCGCGAAGTGGCGCGCGACGTACTCGATCGACGCCGAGAAGCCGAGCGAGTACTGCGTCTGGACGAACGCACACGCGCTGGCCCGTTACGCGGCGCTCTGCCAAGACGCCGACCTCGTCCCGATCGTCGAGCCCGAGGTGCTGCAGGACGGCACGCACACGATCGAGCAGAGCCGGAAGGCGACCGGCCGAGTGTTGCAGGCGGTCTACACGGAGCTGCACGACCAGCGGCTTGATTTCCGCGGCACGCTGTTGAAGCCGAACATGGTCCTGTCCGGCTACGAAGCGTCGGATCGCGCCTCGGTGGACGAGGTCGCCGAGGTGACGCTCGAGTGCTTCTACAAGCACGTACCTGCGGCGGTCCCCGGTGTCGTCTTCCTGTCCGGCGGACAGTCGGACGAGGACGCGACGGCACACCTGAACGCGATGAACGCACGGGGGCCGCATCCATGGCAGCTCTCGTTCTCGTACGGGCGCGCCCTGCAGGCGCCGGCACTCAAAGCTTGGGTCGGCAAGCCGGAGAACGTGGAGGCCGCGCAGCGGGCCTACTACCACCGGGCCAAGATGAACGGCGCCGCGCGGACCGGCATGTACGCGCCGGAGATGGAGCGAGAAGCGGTGCCGGCCTAGCGAACGAGCCTGCCGCTCGGCCTGACGACGAGCCACGTGCCGCCGTACTCGACCGCGTTCTGGCAGCGGATCTGCCCTGCCTTGGTGTCGCCGACGTAGTAGTAGAGGGGCCGGCCGCCGTACGTGATCTGGCGGCGGCCGTCTCGGCGCCGGATTGTGCCGAGCAGCGAGCGCCTGACGCCGGTGCCCGCGCGTAGCGCACCCTTCGCGTAGTAGACGGGCCAGGCCCTGGCGCAGGCGCCGTAGCAGACGCTACGGCCCTTCGCGTCGTGGGTGAAGGCGTAGAGCACGTAGCCGCGGCCGTCGAAGAGGACACGGCCGAAAGCGGATGACTTGACCGTCAGCGTCGGAGCCGCCGTTTCACGCGACATCCCGGCCGGCGCGAACACCATCGCGACCGCGGCTACCACGACGAGAAGGGGCATTCGGCGCATGCCGCTCAGTCGCGTCAACCGCGAGTTCGTTACGCGCTACCGGTATTCGCGCCCGGTGAAGAGCTCGAGCTTGTCGAGCGCGTGGCTCGCCTCGATCCGGCGCACCGTGCCCGAGCGCGAGCGCATCACGATCGAGTCCGTGATCGCGCCGTTCGGGAGGTACCGCACGCCGCGGAGCAGCGCGCCCGTCGTCACACCTGTGGCGGCGACGAACACGTCCTGGCCGGAGACGAGGTCGTCGGTGGTCAGCACGCGGTCCGGATCGAGCCCTGCGTCGACGAGCTGCTGCCGCTCCTCGGCGTTCCGCGGCCACAGCTTGCCCTGGATCCCGCCGCCGACGCACTTCAGCGCCGCCGCCGAGATGACACCCTCGGGCGTTCCGCCGACGCCGTAGAGCATGTCCACCCCGGTCCCACCCTGGGCTGCCGCGATCGCCGGCGCGACGTCGCCGTCGCGGATCAGATTCACCTTCGCCCCTGCCTCGCGCAGCTCGGCGATCAGCTCGTCATGGCGATCGCGCTCCAGCACGACCACCGAGATCGCGCGCTGCGAGACGCCCTTCGCCTCCGCGACTGCGTTCACGTTCTCCGTCGGCGAAGCGTTGATATCGATCACGTCGATCCCCTCGGGCCCGACCGCGATCTTCTCCATGTAGACCGCGGCGCCCGGGAAGAACATCGTCCCGCGCTCGGCGACCGCGATTACCGCGATCGCGTTCGGCTGCCCCAACGCGGTCAACCGCGTCCCTTCGAGCGGATCGACGGCCACGTCAACCTGCGGGCCGGTGCCGTCGCCGATGGACTCGCCGTTATAGAGCATCGGCGCCTCGTCCTTCTCCCCTTCGCCGATGACGACCACGCCGTCCATCGAGACAGAGTCGAGCATCGCCCGCATCGCGTCGACGGCGGCCTGGTCGGCGGCGATCTTGTCGCCCCGTCCGACCCAGCGACCCGCGCCCATCGCGGCCGACTCGGTGACGCGGACGAGCTCGAGCGCCAGGTTGCGGTCGGGGCGCACCGGCGCGCCCCTCCCGCCGCTCGTTCGCTCGGCGACGGCCATGCCGCGATTATCCCTTACATCCGCTCGGGCGCCTCGACTCCCACCAGGTCGAGACAGCGAGCGATCACGTTCTGGGTCGCGCGAACGAGCGCGAGCCGGAAGGCCTCCGCGTTGCTCCCGAGCACGCGGTGCTCGTGGTAGAAGCGGTGGAAGTCGTCGGCGACACGGATCGCATAGACCGGAATCCCCTGCGGGCCGCGGCGCTCCGTCGCCTCGGCGGCGGTCGCCGGAAACTCCAGCAGCCGCTTGATCAGGTCGCGCTCCTCGGGCGCCAGGGGCTCGCTCGGCAAGAGGTCGTCATTCTGCTCCGCGGAGGCGTTGCGGAGGATCCCGGCAATGCGGGCGTGCGCGTACTGGACGTAGTAGACGGGGTTCTTCTGGCTCCGCTCCGCGGCCAGGTCGACATCGATCTCGATCGTCTGGTCCGGCCCGCGATTGACTAGGTACCAGCGGGCGGCGTCGACCCCCACTTCGTCCATGAAGTCGTCGAGGAAGACGACGTCGCCGCGCCGCTTGGACATCGTCCGCTGCTCTCCGCCGCTCGTCAGGTGGACGAGCTGGTAGAGCAGGACTTCGATCCGGGCCGGGTCGTAGCCGAGCATCTGCGCGACGGCCGCGTACCACCTGCGGGTGCCGTGGTGGTCGGCGCCGAGCACGTAGACGGCCCGGTCGAAGCTGCGCTCGAGCTTGTGGGCGAGATAGACGACGTCTGCGGCGCGGTAGGTCGGTCCGCCTCCCCTCTCCGGCGAGCGGACGAGAACGCGATCGTCGTCGTCCCCGTACTTCGAGGACGGCGCCCAGATCGCGCCGTCCTTCTCGTACGTGTCGAGTCTCGGCAGGAACTCATCGAGGCGGCCCTCGAGCTCGCTCTGCAAGGCCCAGGAGTCGAAGTGGACGCGAAAGCGGTCGAGCGTTCGCTCGACCTGCTCGAGCATGCGCGGGACGGGATCCTCGTCACTCGCGGCCAGCTCCTCCACGTACGCGCCGTGGTAGCCGTCCTCGGGCGGCTCCTCCCCGCGGCGCCGCGCCTCGACCGAGGCGCGGAACTTCTCCATCTGCGTGCCGGAGTCGTTGTAGTAGTACTCGCGCTCGACCTGGTGGCCGGCGAACTCCAGCAGCCGCGCTACTGAGTCGCCGTAAGCCCCGTTCCGCGCCGCGGCCACCGTGATCGGGCCGGTCGGATTCGCCGAGACCATCTCGACCTGGATCCGCTCACGGCGGGCGGGTTCGCCGACGCCGAAATCGCGCCCCCGCTCGACGATCGCGGCGAGCGCGTCGACCAGCCAGGCGTCCGTCAGCCAGAGGTTCACGAAGCCGGGCCCGGCGATCTCCGTTCGCTCGACCCCGGGTGCCGACGCCATGCTGGCGGCGATCTCCTCGGCCAGCTCCCGGGGCGACTGTCGGCGCTCGGGAGCGAGCCGGAGCGCCGCATTCGTGGCGTAGTCGCCGTGCGCCGGATCGCCCGGGCGCTCGAGCTCGATCGGTGCGCCGACGGCGTCGCTCAGCTCCGCCGCGAGGCGAGCGACCGGATCAGCGGCCGGCAATGGCCTCGGCCGACCTGAACAGCTCTTCGAGGGCGCGGAGCTCCTCGTCGGTCCCCGCGGCGATCATCACGTCGCCGGCTTCGAGCGGCAGATCGGGGTCGGGCGTCGTCTCGAAGTGACCGTCGCGCTTGCGCACCGCCACGATCACGGCGCCCGTCTTGCCGCGGATGCGAAGCTCGCCGATCGTCTTTCCCGCCTGCGCCCAGCCGGCGGGAACCTCGAGCTCCTCGAAGCGTAGGTCGGCTCCGGCCGCCGAGGTGACCACGTCGATGAAGGCGGTCACCTGCGGCTTCAGCATCAGGTTCGCCATCACGCGCCCGGCCGCCGAGTAGGGTTGGACGACGCGATCGGCGCCGGCGATTCGCAGCTTCTTCGCCGCAGCGGCGTTCGAGGCGCGGGCGACGACGAGCAGGTCGGGCCGCACGGCGCGAGCGGAGAGCGTGATGTAGAGGTTGTCCGCGTCCGAGTCGGACGACGCGACCAGCCCGCGTGCGCGCGCCAGCCCGGCGGCGTCGAGGTCGTCCTCGTCCGTCCCGTCGCCCTCGATGAAGTAGTCGTTGCGCTCTCGGGCCGCGCCGAGCGCGTCCTCATGGAAGTCGACGACCACGTACTGGGCACCGGCGGCCCGGAACTCACTGCCGATCTGCTGCCCGACGCGCCCGTAGCCGCAGATGATGTAGTGATCGCGCAGGTTCTCGATCGCCCGCCTCCTTCGTTTCTCCGCGAGCGCGCCGGTCAGCACGCCGCGGGCAATGCTCTCGACCAGCGTCGAGGCGACGAACGCAAAGATAGTCACCCCGGCGAAGACCATGAAGATCGAGAGCAGTCGCGCCGAGTCGTTCCTCGGAACGGTGTCCAGGCCGACGAGCGCGCTGGTGACGACGGCACGGTAGAAGGACTGCAGCCACGATTCCCCGAGCGACCAGCGGTAGCCGACCGTCCCGATGGCGAGCACGGCCGCCAGGGCGGCGAGCGCGTAACCGATCCGGCGCGGGCTGAAGCTCTCCACGCGATTAGTATCGTAGGCTCGTGGACGACGACGCCCAGGAGCGCCAGCTCAACATCCACCTCGACCCCGAGCATCTTGCGGGCGTCTACGCGAACTTTGCGAACATCAGCTTCTCCGACTACGAGTTCACGCTCACGTTCGCGCGCATCGACCACGAGGTCGAGGAGGGAGACGTCCCCGGCGTCGTCGTCGCCCGCGTGAACATGTCCAACCGGTTCATGCGCGAGCTGCTCGACGCGATGGAGGATTCCTGGTCGAAGTGGTCCTCCCGCGAGGGGATCAGGAACCTGCCCGAGACCGAGCGGCCCGAGTCTGATACCTAGCCTGCCAGGCTTTGGTCATCGCGAGCCGCTGCAGCACCGTCGGGTGATCGTCCAGCACGACATATGACCAGCCGGGCGGGTTCGGCTGCGCCAGGTCGATCCGCGTGAAGCTGCGGAACGCCTCGCGGCCGGCGGCGGGGTCGCGGGTCGCCTGAAGTGCCATCCAGTCCGCTTCCGCCTCGTAACGCCGCGAGACGACGTTCTCGAGCGGCGTCGCCAAGAGGCTGAGCGCGAAGACGACGAGCAGCGCGAACGGGACCACCTCGGCGCGGTGCAGGCCGCCGCTGCGGCGGGTCGCCTCGGCGAGCAGGAACGTCAATGGCACGGTGAAGAGAACGCCCCAGCCGAGCCCCTTCCAGATGTGGCGGCGAGCGGCGTGGCCGAGCTCATGAGCGGTGACGAACTCGATCGCCCGGTCGCTCAGGTGCGACTTGAACAGCGTGTCCCAGAGGATCACGACCGTGGTCGGCCCGAGCCCCGTTGTCTCGCCGTTGATCGCCGACGTCTCGTCGCTGACCTCGTCGACGCGGATTTTCGTGTGGGACACGCCCTCGCGCTGCTCGAGGCGCGCAACGGCCGCCGTCACCGGCGGGTCGTGAATCGGATGCGTCCCGATCGGAGCGAGCAAGGCGCCGACGACGACGAAGACGGCACCGACCGCGACGAAGATCGGTGCGACGATCGCCCACCAGCGCCGTGGAAACTTGCGCGCCAGCGACATCACGACGCCGAGCACGATGGCGACGGTCGCCGTCCGCGCGAGAACTCCATCCCACTGGCCCAGTACGTAGCTCCAGTACTCCTGCTTCGAGATCCCGTAGCGCCTGTCCCACCAGAGGCCGACGAGGCCGACCGGCAGGGTCGCGATCGTGACGAACAGGTACACGGCGACGCCGATCATGATTCCGGCGCCGATCTCGCCGAGGGCAAAGCCCCGCGCGATCCGGCGGCCGAGCACCGCGAGCAGACCGAGGACGGCAAGCTGGACGGCAACGCCGAGCAGGAAGAGCAGCCGCCCCACCGAGCTGTACCGCTCCGCCCGATGCAGCTCTGAAGCGGAGAAGTACGCCGAGGCGTCGACTCGCGGTCGGTGTAGATCGGCGGGGACGTTCGTCCGCCAGAGCAACGTGGCCGCTATGAGCCAGGCCGCGACGGCGAGGACTATCGTGGCGCCCTTGAGCAAACGCGTCGCGGTCATTTCGGACGTCCACGGTAACCGGCACGCTCTCGACGCCGTTCTCGACGCAATCGCGACCGAGCAGCCCGACGAGCTCTGGTGCCTCGGAGATCTGGTCGGCTACGGGCCGCAGCCGAACGAGTGCTGCCGCGTGGTCGCCGCGCATGCGGATCTCTGCCTGGCCGGGAACCACGACCTTGTCGTGCTCGGCGCCCTGTCGATTCACGATTTCGCCAGCGACGCCGCCGCGGCTGCGCGCTGGACCCAAAGCGTCCTGGCAGACGATGCGCGCGAATTCCTCACCGGCCTCGAGCCGAGCTCGCACCGCGACGGCGTCGACCTCTTCCACGGCAGCGCGCGTGACCCGGTCTGGGAGTACGTCCTCGACGAGGAGGCGGCCTGGTGGACCCTGAACGCGACGTCCCAGCCGCTCGTGCTCGTCGGCCACAGCCATGTGCCACTGGCGATCGAGCTCGAGGGCGACGAGCTCGGCGGCGGCTTGGCCCGTGGCGGAACGACCGTGGCGCTGGAGGGCGCCCGCAGGCTGCTGAATCCCGGCTCGGTCGGCCAGCCCCGCGACGGCGATCCGCGAGCCGCCTACCTTTTGCTCGAGCCCGAGCGCCGGGCCGCATTTCACCGGGTCGACTATCCGATCGACCGCACCCAGGCCGAGATGCGCGAGGCCGGCTCTCGCGGCGCGGCTCGCCGAGGGCCTCTAACTACCTGGTGAGCGGAATCACGTCGGCCTGACGGCCGAACGTGATGCCCTCGCTTGCGAGCGAGAGCTGGACTTCCTCGCGCGCCTTGAAGATCCGCCACTTGACGGTGGCAAGCGTCGTGTCGAGCGAATCGGCGATCTCGTTGTACGAGAGCCCGACCACGTCACGCAACAGCAACGCCATCTTCAGGTCGGTGTTCAGCGCGTCGACGGCAGTCCAGAGCGCCTGGATCGTCTCGGCCTGCTCGGCCGGCGCATCGAGGACCTCGAGCGGCGGCGCGTCGTCCAGCGCAACCAGCGCCCGCGGCCGGCGCTCGCTGGCGCGGAGCTCGTCCAAGACGCGGTTCTTCGTCACCTGGAAGAGCCAGGTGGTGAACTTCGAACGGAGCGAGAACTTCGGCAAACCCTGGAAGACGCGAATGAACACCTCCTGGGTCAAATCCTCGGCCAGAGCGCGGTCACCAACGAGGCGCAGGACGTAGTTGAAGACCGGAATTTCGTACGCCCGGACGATCAGCGAGAAGGCTCGCTCGTCGCCACGCTGTGCCTTCCGAAGGACGCCAAAGTCGGGCTGGGCTAGTGACAAGGCTGGCGGAGTATAGCCCGGGTCTTTCTCACCTCAGCAGGGATTTCCCGCTCATCTGTAAAGGTTGGGCAAAGCCCAAGAGGTCGAGCGCAGTCGGTACGAGATCGGAAAGTTCGCCCTTTGCGGCCAAAGCGATCCGCTCGTCGGTGAGGACGAGCGGAACCGGATTGGAGGTGTGCGCCGTGTGTGGACTCGTGCCGTCTGCCTCGAGCATCTGCTCGGCATTGCCGTGGTCGGCGGTGATCAGGCTGACGCCGCCGGCGGCCTCCACGGCCTCGACGACCTCGCCGAGGCACTTGTCGGTCGTCTCGACCGCTTTCGTCACCGCCGGAATCGATCCCGTGTGGCCGACCATGTCTGGGTTCGCGAAGTTGACGACCGCGAATGCGTAGCCCGTTCCGATCTCGTCGCAGAAACGGGAGGCGACCTCTCGAGCCGACATCTCCGGCTTGTGGTCGTAGCTCGGCACGTCTCGGGGACTCGGGACGAGGATCCGGGCCTCGCCCGGCCACTCGTCCTCGCGCCCGCCGTTGAAGAAGTAGGTGACGTGGGCGTACTTCTCCGTCTCGGCGACATGCAGTTGACGCGCGCCGTGCTCGGCGAGCACCTCGGCCATCGTCTCCGCGACGTTCTGCTCCTCGAACGCCACCGGGCAAGGGAAACCCTCTTGGTATCGCGTCATCGTCGTGAGATCGAAGCCGGCGTCGACGAGCTTCGTCGTGAGTTGGCGGGCGCGATCGGGGCGGAAGTTGAAGAAGATCGCGGCGTCACCTGGCCCTAGCCGCGGCCGCTCTTCGATCGCGGCCGGTTCGACGAACTCGTCTGTTACGCGCCTGTCGTAACTCGCTTGCACATACTCCAACACGCTATGGGCCTGTTTACGCCGGCCCACGCAGAGCGCTTCGTACGCCCGTTCGGTCCTGTCCCAGCGCTGGTCACGGTCCATGGCGTAGTAGCGGCCCGCGACGCTGGCGATCGTCGCCTGCGGCAGCTCCGCGAGATCCCGCAGCGCGGCGTGCGGGGAAACGTCGCGGCCGTCGGTGAACGGGTGGATGAACGTGCGTTCCGCCATCCCCTGCCGCCGCGCCAGCTCGAGCAGCGCGCGCAGGTGGTCGATGTGCGAGTGGACGCCGCCGTAGGAGACGAGCCCGAGCAGGTGGACGTTCGTGCCGCGGTGCTTCGCCCGCTCGAACGCCCCAACGAGGGCGGCGTTCTCGAAGAACGAGCCCTCCTCGATCGCGCGGTTCACGCGCTGGAGATCCTGGTCGAGGATGCGCCCCGAGCCAATCGTCAGGTGGCCGACCTCGGAGTTGCCCATCTGCCCCTCCGGAAGACCAACCGCTCGGCCGGAAGCGTCGAGCGTCGTGTGGGGGTAGCGGGCCCAGAGCGCGTCGAAGACCGGCGTGTCGGAGAGCTCGACCGCGTTCCCGGGACCCGGAGGCGCGCAGCCCCACCCGTCGAGGATGACGAGGGCTACGAGCGGGAAAGTCGGGCCGCCGTCTCGCAAATCGCCGCGAACGATTCCACCTCGAGCGAGGCGCCGCCGACGAGCGCGCCGTCGACGCCCGGCTGCGCCAGCAGCTCCTCCGCGTTCTCAGGCTTCACGGAGCCGCCGTAGAGCACCGGAGCATCGAGCAGCGACTTGATGAAGGCGTGCGCTTCCTGCGCGATCTCGGGCGTCGCCGTCTTGCCGGTACCGATCGCCCAGACCGGCTCGTAGGCGACGACGAGGTGCTCGTGGGGCGAGAGCACACCGACCTGCCGCCGGAGAACGTCCTCGGTCTCGCCCCGCTCGCGCTCGGCCTCGAGCTCCCCGACGCAGGCGATCACGCCCAGACCCGCTTCGAGGGCGTGCTGCGCGCGCATCTGCACGGTCTCGTCGGTCTCGCCGAAATACTGGCGGCGCTCAGAGTGGCCCACGATCGCGCCTCGAACGCCGAGCTCGAGCAGGATGCTGGTCGACACTTCGCCCGTGAAGGCGCCTTCGTCCGCCCAGTGCACGTTCTGGGCGTAGATCGTGTGGCCGCTCGCGACGCCGGCGCCGAGCGAGCCGAAAGGGGGGCAGAGAACCGCGTCGACGCCGTCCGGCGGCGCGAACGCGGCGCAGAACTCTCGCGTCTCGCCCGGCCCCTTGTACATCTTCCAGTTGCCCGCGATCAGCACCGCGCGATCTTATGACGAACCAGACTTTCTCCCTGACCTCGTTCGCGCTCGGCTACTGAACTTGCGCGGCCTGCTGATCGGCGCCGGAGCTCGGCCCGAAGAGCGTTTTCTCGACCCTACGCAGCGTTAGTGAAGCTGACGTGGTCGACCAAGCGGTCGATCTCCTCGTCCGTGTTGTAGTAGTGAACCGAGGCGCGGACGAGCTCCGGCAGGCTCCGCGCGGTCGAGTCGAGGAGCGTCGAGGAAGGCGGCGAGACGGTGACGTTGATGCGCTCGCGCGCGAGGCGATCCTTCAGCTCGCTCGCCTCGACACCGTCCAACGTGAAGGTGACGATCCCGCAGCGAACGGCGCCCAGGTCGCGAACCGTCACTCCTTCGACCTCGCCGAGCCGCGCGCGCAAGTTGTCGCCGAGCGCGACGACGCGTTCCCAGATCGCGTCGACTCCCCAGCCAAGCGCGTAGTCGATCGCGGTGGCGAGGCCGATCTTCGTTGCATAGGACTGCTCCCACTCCTCGAAACGGAGCGCGTCGGGGCGCAACTCATAGCGGTCCGGCTCGACCCAGTCAGCGGCGCGCATGTCGAGGAACGGCGGCTCGAGACGTTCGAGCAGGGTCGAGCTCACGTAGAGAAGCCCGGTGCCGCGCGGTCCCCGTAGGTACTTGCGGCCGGTCACCGAGAGGACGTCGCAGCCGATCTCCGCCACATCGACCGGAAGCTGGCCGACCGACTGGCAGGCGTCGAGCAGGTACGGGATCCCGGCTTCGCGGGCGACCGCGCCGATCTCGGCGGCGGGGTTGACGAGGCCGCCGTTCGTCGGCACGTGCGTGATCGCGATCAGCTTCACGCGCTCGTCGACGAGCTCGCGAAGCGCGTCGACGGAGACCTGCCCGTGCTCGTCGTTCGGCACCGCGACGACCTCGACGCCCGTTCGCTCGGCGATCTGGAGATAGGCGATGTAGTTGCTGATGTATTCGGCGACGGCCGTCAGGATCCGATCGCCGCTCTCGAACGGAAAGGCGTAGAAGGCCATGTCCCACGCGCGCGTAGCGCTCGACGAGAACGCGATCTCCTCGGGGCGGGCGCCGAGCAACTCCGCCGCGGCGCCGTAGAAGCGCTCAATCGCCGCCTCGTTCTGCTCGTGCGCCTCGTAGCCGCCCGTGAGCGCCTCGAGCTCGAGATGGCCGACGACGGCGTCCAGCACCGGCTGAGGCGGCAGGGCCGAGCCCGCGTTGTTGAGGTGCGTCACGTGGTCGCAGCCGGGCGTCTCGCGGCGGGCGCGTTCAACGTCGATGGTCATGCGGTCGGAAGAACCGCTATCCCCGGCAACTCCTTGCCCTCGAGGAGCTCGAGAGCGGCGCCGCCGCCCGTGGACGCCCACGAAACGCGGTCGGTGAGTCCGAGCTCGTTCAGGGCTCGGATCGAGTCGGCCCCGCCGACGACCGAGAACGCGTCCGCCCCGGCAACGGCCTCTGCAACCGCTCTCGTTCCTGCCGCGAAACGCGGCCACTCGAAGACACCCATCGGGCCGTTCCAGAAGATCGTCTTCGCCTGTGAGAGCTCCGCGCCGAAGCGCTTCCGCGTCTCCGGGCCGATGTCGAGGCCAAGCCAGCCCTCGGGCAGTGAGTCGAAGCGCGAGATCCTCGAATCAGCCTGCGCGTCGAACGAAGCGGCAGCGACCACGTCGTCGGGGAGAACGACCTCGAAGTCGAGCGGATTCCGCTCCCGCAGCTGCTCGGCCATCTTGCCGCCGATCAGGACGCGGTCGGCCTTGCCGCCGAGCTTGCGCAGGACGCCGAGCTTGTCCTCGACCTTCGCGCCCCCGGAGACGAGCACAAACGGCCGCTCGACGTCCCCGAGAAGCCTGCCGAGCTGCTCCAGTTCATGCTCGAGCAGCAGGCCCGCGTAGGCCGGCAGGAGTTCCGCGACGGCGACTGTGGAGGCATGTGCGCGGTGAACCGAGCCAAATGCATCCTGGACGAACAGGTCGCAGCCGTCGGCGAGCTCGTGCGCGAACCCGGGGTCGTTCTTCGTCTCTCCGGGGTTGAAGCGGGTGTTCTCGAGCACCTCGATCCGCTCGTCGGGCAGCGCCTCGCGCAGGCGGGCGCGCACGGGCTCGATCGAGAAGGCGGGATCCGGCCCCTTGGGGCGGCCGAGGTGCGAGCAGACGCGGATGCCCGCGGCGCCTCGCTCGAGCAGCAGCCGCAGCGTCGGCAGCGATGCCTCGATCCGCGTCTCGTCCGCCACGCGCCCGTCTTCGAGCGGCACGTTCAGATCCGACCGCACGAGCACGCGCTTGCCGGCGACGTCGGCGTCGCGGACGGAACGCGGGTGCTGCACCTGGTGCCCCATCCAGCAATACATGCCGGCTGCTGGCCCACGATCACGCGGCGCCAGAGTCCACCCTCCCTCTTGCCAAGGCTGCAAGCCTTGACTGCGAGCGAGTGCGGCCTCTGGCTTGGTGCTCGCGACCCAGAAGGGCGGCGGCATTACCGGATGAGGCACTAGGCTGTCGCTGCGGCCTCGGCCCTGGGCAACGAGGCGCCCATCTTCGAGACGAGGTCGACGAGCCGGCAGCTGTAGCCCCACTCGTTGTCGTACCAGCCGAAGACCTTGACCAGACGGCCGTGCACCATCGTCAGCTCGCTGTCGAACGTGCAGGAGAACGCAGACCCGACGATGTCCTGGGAGACCAGCGGCTCGTCGCTGTAGGCGAGCAGACCTTCGAGCGGCCCGCTATCGGCGGCGCTGCGGAAGAGCTCGTTCACCTCGTCCACGTTCGTCTCGCGCGCGACCTGGACGACCAGATCGACAACCGACCCGTCGGGGACCGGCGCCCGCATGGACATCCCGTCGACCTTCCCTTTCAGGTCCGGCATCACGACTCCGATCGCGCGTGCGGCGCCCGTCGAGGTCGGGATCAAGTTGAGCGCGGCAGCACGGGCGCGGCGCAGATCCTCGTGCGGCAGGTCCTGGAGACGCTGGTCGGCCGTGTACGCGTGCACGGTCGTCATGAATCCCTGCTCGATGGTCAGCGCGTCGTGAAGGACCTTGGCCATAGGCGCCACGCAGTTCGTCGTGCACGATGCATTGGAGACGATGCGATGCGTCTCGGGGTCGTATTCGTCGTCGTTGACCCCGAGCACGACCGTCACGTCTGGATCCTTCGCGGGCGCGGAGATGACGACCTTCGCGGCGCCGGCGTCGAAGTGGGCCGAGGCCCCGTCGCGGTCGGTGAAGAAGCCGGTCGACTCGATCACGATGTCGACGCCGAGGTCGCCCCACGGCAGCTCCTTCGGATCGCGCTCGGAGAGAAGCTGGAGCTCCTCGCCGCCGACGGTGATCTTGCCGTCGCCGACCTCGACGTCCTCCTCGAGCTTGCCCAGGACCGAGTCGTGCTTGAGCAGGTGCGCCATCGTTTTGGCGTCCCCGAGGTCATTCGCCGCGACCACCTCGAAGTCGCCCTGCCGCTGCAAGTGAGCGCGGAAGAAGTTCCGCCCGATCCGCCCGAATCCGTTGATGCCGACTTTTGCCCTGGCCATAGCTCCCCTTACGTCGTTAGCGGGAATTTAACGAAGGCGGGTGCGACACAGACCGGCGGGCCGCGTCTGCAGCGCTTGCGCTGCAGACATTGGAGCCGTGTGGGCTTTGCCCGTGCGGCCGTTTAATGCCCGAACGGCCCGCCGCTCGCCTCCGGCGAGCGGCGGGCCGGAGGGGAAGCTCCGAGGACGACCTCCCCCTCCGCAATTGTCGCGCTCCGGACCTTGGCGACGGACGGGGTCTGAATCCATCACCGGACGAGCGCGAACCCGCCTGCTCGAAGTATTAACGAATGCGCAGGGTCCGTTTCAACTGTCCCGAAACGCATACGAAGATCTCTTCCAGCCTAGGTTTCTGCGAGCTGGATCAGCTTTTGCAGCCGCCGGTGAACCGCGGCCTTCGACGCCGTAGGCCGGCACTTGAGCCCCAGTTCCCGCAGCGGCAGCGAGGGATGTCCCAGCCGAAGCTCTGCCGTCTCTCGTAGTCGGGGCGAGAGCTCATCCAGGCAGCCGTCTCGCTGGAGACGCTGGAGCGCTTCCAGCTGCGCATGAGCCGCTCGACTGGTGCGAACGAGATTCGCGTGGTCAGCGTTGGTGAGACGGTTCGCGCGGGCCTTCGTCTCCCCCACCACCGCGCCCTCGTCGAGTACGAGCGCGGCATCGCTCGCGCCGGCAAGCGCGAGCGCTTCGGCAATCCGCTCGAGGCCTTTCGCATAGGCGACCACGTGATCCCGGCGCTCGCGGACGTCCAGCGCGACGTCCTCCTGCGCCGCAGTTTCGGCGACGAACTCCGCCGCCTCTTTCGTCTCGGCCCTCACCTCGAGGTGCGGCGACGGCGGCGCCGAGACGGAGCCCGCCGCCAGCACCGAGCCCCGCAGATAGGCGGCGCGACAGCAGGCGCGGCCGACGATCCGCTTCGGCGGGCGCGCCAGCGGCTGCAAGCGCGCGCCGAGAACGCCGCACTCCCTGAGGACGCCGAGCGCGCGGGCGGTTCCCGCGACGTGGAGCTGATAGCGCGTCCCTCGATCGAAGGCCCGCCGCCGGTACGTCCGGATCTCGGAGTCGACGCCGAACGAGCGGAGCAGGCTGAACGTCCGCCGAGCGACGGCCGAGCTCGAGACGTCGAGGTGGAGGGACACCTCCCCCGAACGCATGTGCCACCTGCCCGCGGCGTGAAAGAGCGCCGACAGCTCGGCCTGCCGGTCGCATTCGCGCTCGGGCGCGATCGCTGCCAGCTCGTTGCGAACGTCGTCAGAGAAAGACACGTTCCAGCTCCAGCAAGCGACGCTTGTACTCGACCCCGCTCGCGCCGTAGCGCCCGATCCCGTTTCCCGCGACGACGCGATGGCACGGCACGACAAGTGGGAAACGGTTGTGGGCGCACACTGAACCGGCCGCGCGCTGCGCGTTCGGGTAACCCGCGAGCGCCGCCAGCTCGCCGTAGGTGACGACCTCGCCCCAGGGGACGCCTCGCAACGTCTCGACGACCGCCCGCTGAAAGGGTGTGAAGTCGACGAGATCGAGCGCAACGTCCGCGAACGTATCTCGCGCGCCGGCGAAGTACTGCCTGATCCGTTCGGCCAGTGGATGGGGCGTGTGTACACCGGCCCACTCTCTCAGCCCTGGCAGCTCGTGCAAGAGCAGCGTCTCGTCTTCGAGCCACAACTCGCCCACGCCCCAGCCCTCGGCCTCGTAGCAAACCGTCTCGGCCACGCCACGAGCGTATCCGCCGGCAATGGCGTAGCTCGGTCCGGAGCGTCGTGTTGTCCCGGACCGGGTTTAGACGGTCGGGCCGGCAAAGCCGCCCCGACCTCTGTGACGGCGTCGGCAAGCGACGCCTTAGCCGATGGCCGGGCTCGGTCCGGAGCGTCGTGTTGTCCCGGACCGGGTTTAGACGGTCGGGCGGGCAAAGCCGCCCCGACCTCTGTGACGGCGTCGGCAAGCGACGCCTTAGACTTACGGGAGATGAGCCGTCCCGCGATCGCCCTGCCTCCGGAGCCTCGGAACGAGCCCGTCAAGGACTACGCGCCGGGCTCGCCGGAGCGCGCAGAGCTGCAGCAGCGGTTGCGCGAGCTCGAGCGCGAGCGGATCGAGATCCCGCTCGTGATCGGCGGTAAGGACGTGAAGACGGGTGAGACTTTCGAGGCCGTGATGCCGCACCGAAAAGGTCACGTTCTCGCCGACGTCCACTCCGGCGGCCCCGCGCAGGTCGAACAGGCAATCTCCGCGGCCCGCGAGGCTCGCCACGACTGGAACCGCATGCCCTGGGAGGAGCGGGCGGCGATCTTCCTTCGCGCGGCCGAGCTGCTCGCCGGGCCGTGGCGGGCGACCCTGAACGCGGCGACGATGCTCGGCCAGTCGAAGACGGCGCACCAGGCGGAGATCGACGCCGCCTGCGAGCTGACCGACTTCTGGCGCTTCAACGTCGAGTTCATGACGCGCATCTACAAGGAGCAGCCGAGCTCCGCGCCGGGCATGTGGAACCGGCTGGAGTACCGCCCGCTCGAGGGCTTCGTCTTCGCAGTGACGCCGTTCAACTTCACCGCGATCGCCGGGAACCTGCCGGCCGCGCCGGCGCTGATGGGTAACACGGTCGTCTGGAAGCCGGCCTCGACGGCGGCCTTCTCCGCCTACTTCCTCATGCGCCTCTTGCAGGAGGCGGGGCTGCCGGACGGCGTCATCAACCTCGTCTACGGCTCCGGCGCGACGATCGGTGACGCCGCGCTCGCAAGCCCCGAGCTCGCGGGAGTCCACTTCACCGGCTCGACCGGCGTCTTCAACTCGATGTGGAAGACGGTCGGCTCGAACATCGGCGAGTACCGCAACTATCCGCGAATTGTCGGCGAGACGGGCGGCAAGGACTTCATCGTCGCCCATTCCTCCGCGGACGTCGAAGCCGTCGCGACCGCGATCGTGCGCGGCTCGTTCGAGTACCAGGGGCAGAAGTGCTCGGCCGCCTCGCGCGTGTACGCACCCTCGAACCTCTGGCCCGAGCTGCGCGAGCGCTTGGCGGACGAGATCAAGGAGCTGAAGGTCGGCGACGTCACCGACTTCTCGAACTTCATGGGCGCCGTCATCGACTCCAAGGCGCTCGCGACCCAGCGCGAGGCGATCGAGGAGGCCAAGGCGGCGGCGCAGGCGAAGGTGCTCGTCGGCGGCGGGATCGCAGACGAGGAAGGGTTCTTTGTCGAGCCGACCGTGATCGAAACCGAGGACCCCGAGTTCCGGACGATGCGCGAGGAGCTGTTCGGCCCGGTCGTCACGGCCTACGTCTATCCGGAAAAGCAGTGGGACGACACGCTCGACCTCGTCGACCGGACAGCACGTTACGGGCTCACCGGGGCCGTCTTCGCGCGCGACCGCGAGGCGATCGAGGACGCGCACGAGAAGCTCGAGTACGCGGCCGGCAACTTCTACATCAACGACAAGCCGACGGGCGCGGTCGTCGGCCAGCAGCCGTTCGGCGGCGCGCGCGCCTCGGGAACCAATGACAAGGCCGGCTCGATGTGGAACCTGATCCGCTGGGTCTCCCCGCGCACGATCAAGGAGACGTTCGTGCCGCCGAAGGACTACCGCTACCCGTACATGGCGGAAGACGGCGCGAGCCGCGACGGCTCCGGGCCGCCCGACCGGCCTTAGCCGCCCGAGCCAAGCCCTCTAAGGCGTCGCTTGCGATGCCGCCCAAAGGACTGTGGCGGCTTTGCCGGCACAGCCGTTAAACCAGGCCCAAGCAAGAACCAGCGCGGCGAGCAACAGTATGAGCTCCGATGAGTGCGGTCTTACACGACATCCGTGTCTTCTTCGACCACCTGGCCGATGTCGGCTGGACGGCGCTGGGGATCGCCCTCCTCTGCCAGTTGACGAAGCTCTGCTGCACCAGCCGCGCCTGGCGGAACATCCTTGCCACCTCGTACGCGGAAGAGACCGTCCGCTGGCGCTCGATCTTCGGCGCCTACCTCGCCCGCGTCGGCGTCAACGCAATCGTGCCCGCCCGCGGCGGCGACGCAGTCGGGCTGTTCATCGCCAAGCGCCGGATCGAGGGCGCGACCTACCCGACACTCGGCGCGACGCTCGTTGCGTTGACATTGTTCGACTCGGTCCTCGCGTCGTGCTTCATCCTCTACGCGCTCGCGAGCGGGGAGCTGCCAGGTAGCTCCGTGCTCGCCCACCTCCACGCGTTCGACTTCCACTGGTTCTTCGCGCACCTGCAGGGGACGCTGATCGCAATCGGCCTGATCCTCTTGGCGCTGCTGCTGCTCCTGCTCTGGTTCGCCGAGCACCTGATCGGGTTCTGGAAACACGTCTCTCTGGGCTTCAGCGTCTTCGCGGACAAGACTCACTACCTGCGCCACGTCGCCGTCTGGCAGGTGGCGGACTGGAGTCTCCGGCTCGTCGCGATCTTCTTCTTCCTGCGCGCCTTCCACGTGCCGGCGACGCTGCACAACGCGATCCTCGTCCAGGTGACGCAGAGCCTTGCGGTGCTCTTCCCGATCAGCCCCTCCGGGATCGGCACCGAGCAGGCGCTGCTGCTCTACAGCTTCGCCGGCAAGGCCGCGAAGAGCGTCCTGCTCAGCTTTAGCGTCGGCATGCGGGTGACGCTGATCATCTTCAACGCGCTCCTGGGCTTCGGGGCGATCCTGCTGATGATGCGGACGCTGCACTGGCGGCAGCACGTGGAAGCGGATCGCGACGCCGTCGCAGAGCACTCGCGGTGACGCCCAGCGCCGCCGCGAGCGCCGGCGTCGCCAACACGACCCCCGCGGCGCGGACGCTCCAGGTTCGCGCGATCGCGCCGTCGAGCAGGCTCGCGAACGGGCGCAGGCCGAGGAAGGCGAGGCTCCAGAGCGCCATGATCCGGCCGCGCTGCTGCTCGGCGACGCCGAGCTGGAGCCGCGTCGTCGCGGCGGTGTTCGAAGCCAGGTAGCCAAAGCCGCCGACGAAGAGGAGGGCAAAGCCGAGCGGCAGCCACGGACAGACCGAGAAGGCGGCCACGCCCGCGCCGAGCAGGAACAGGGTGGCGGCCATCCGCCAGCGCGAGCCCGCGACGCGGCCGGCGACGACGAGCGCGGCGGTCACCGCCCCGGCCCCGAAGGCGCCGACGATGAAGCCCGCCCAGGTATCCGGCCGGCCGTAGGCGTGCGCGAAGGCGGGCGAGAGCGTGTTGACGGGATCGGAGCCGAAGCCCACGATCGCGACGATCAGCAGGAACGCGGCGAGCTCCGGCTTCTCCCGCAGGAGACGGAAGCTGTCGCGCACGCGCGACTCCTCGCGGGTCGCCTTCTCCTGCCTGCGCGGTCGGACGACGACCAGCGCCGCGATGAAGATCCCGTACGAGGCCGCATTGAGCGCGAAGGAGGCCGGGATCCCGAGGTAGTGAACGGAGAGCGCCGCGCCGGCCGGCCCGAGCGCGCGGGCGAGGTTGAACGTCATCGAGTTGAGCGCCACCGCCGTCGGCACCTCGTCCCTGCGCACGAGCGAGACGATCAGCGCCTGCTGCGCCGGCGCCGAGAAGGCGCTGACGACGCCGAGGCAGAGCGTGTCGCCGATTACGACCCAGGTGCCCGCGAGCCCTCCCCACGCCAGCGCTGCGAGCCCGGCGGCGAGCACGACGGCGAGGCTCTGGAAGACGAACAGCAGCTTGCGGCGGTCGACCCGGTCGGCGAGGCCGCCCGCCCACGGCGTCAGCACCAGGATCGGGATGAACTGCGAGAAGTTGAGGACGCCGAGCAGCAGCGCCGAGTGCGTCAGCCGGTAGATCAAAAGCGCCGCGGCGAGGTTCTGGAACCAGGTCCCACTCGCCGAGAGCGCGTTGCCGAGGAAGTACGGTCCGAAGTCGCGGCGGCGGACGATCCGCCAGACCGATCGCGGCCCCGCTACCCGATCATTCTCCGCCGCCGACTCGGCCACGGCGCGAGTACTACCCACCCACGGGGAGACGACGCGTAGTTTGGTCTAGGCGCGCCCAGCCTTGTGTAGCTGTGCGTAGATCGAGCGGGCGGTCTTCGCCGGCACACCCGGGACACCCTCGAGCTCCTCCTGCGTAGCGGCGAGCACCTGCTCGGCCGAGCCGAAATGGCGTAGGAGCGCACGGCGGCGGGCCGGTCCGACGCCCTCGAGCGTGTCGAAGATCGACTCGCGCGCGCGGGCGTCGCGGCGCTGGCGGTGGAAGCCTATCGCGAAGCGGTGCGCCTCGTCTCGGATCCGCTGCAGGAGCTGGAGTCCCGGCGAGTGCGGGTCGAGCCGGACGGGATCGGGCCGGCCCGGCAAGAACACCTCTTCGACGCGCTTGGCCAGCGAGATCACCGCCACCCGCGGCAGGTCGAAGCGCTGCATCGCCGCCAGCGCCGCCGAGAGCTGGCCCTTGCCGCCGTCGATCACGACCAGGTTCGGCACGGTGGCGAAGCCCTCGTCGTACTCCTTGTCGGCGGGGTCGCTCATCCGCGCGAAGCGGCGCTCGATCACCTGCGCCATCGCGGCGAAGTCGTCCTGCCCGTCGAGCCCGCGCACCGCGAACTTGCGGTAGTGCGCCTTCTTCGGAATCGCGTCCTGGAAGACGACCATCGAGCCGACGGGCTCCGCCGCCTGGATGTTCGAGATGTCGAAGCATTCGATCCGCAGCGGCAGGCTCTCCAGGTTGAGCGCCTCGCGCAGCTCCTCGAGCGACTCGACCCGACGCAGCCGCTTCTGCTCGGTCTGGTAGGTCTCCGAGTCCAGGGCGAGCCGCGCATTCTGCGTCGCGAGCTCCTGTAGGCGCCGCTTCTCGCCGCGCTCGGCGGCCCGCACCTCGACGCGCGCGCCGCGGCGCTCGCTCAGGAACTCCTCCAGCGCCGAGACGTCGCCGGCTTCGCGCGGCACCACGATCTGCGGCGGCACAGACGGCGCCGAGCCGTAGTACTCGACGCAGAACGCCTCGAGTAGCGCCGACGTCTCCTGTCCTTCGACGTTCTCGAGGTGGAAGCCGTACCGGTCGATCATCCTGCCGCCGCGAAGCGGGAAGATCTGCACCGCGGCCTTGTCGCCATCGGCCGCGAGCCCGAGCACGTCGACGTCGCCGACGCTCCGCTTTTCGACGGCCTGTCGCTCGCTCAGCCGGCGGACCGCGAAGAGGCGGTTGCGGTAGCGCGCCGCCTCCTCGAAGCGCTCGCTCTCGGCCGCGTCGTGCATCTTCCGCTCGAGCTCGCGCTCGATCGTGCGCGTGTCGCCGGAGAGGAAGTTGATGACGCCGTCGATGATCCCGGCGTAGGCCTCCTTCGAGATGTAGTCGACGCAGGGCGCGTGGCAGCGCTCGATGTGGTAGTCGAGGCAGGGAATCCCGGAGTGGCGGCCCGGCTTGGGGCCCTCGCAGGGGCGGTACTGGAAGACGCGGTTGAGCACGTCGAGGGTCTCGCGCACCTTCTTCGCGTTCGCGTAGGGGCCGAAGTAGGTGACGCCGCGCCGGTGTCGCTCGCGGGTGAACATGACACGCGGAAAGTCGTCCTCGACCGTGACGGCGATGTACGGAAACGACTTGTCGTCGCGGAGCCGGACGTTGAACGGCGGCCGGTGTCGCTTGACGAGGTTCTGCTCGAGGTGCAGCGCCTCGACCTCGCTGCCGGTGACGATCACCTCCATGTCGGCGACCCGCTCGGGGAGTTGCGCGATTGCGTGCCTGACGTCCGCCGAGGCCTGAAAGTAGCTGCGCACGCGCGGCCGCAGCGACTTGGCCTTGCCGACGTACAGGACCTGGCCGCGCTTGTCGCGGAAGATGTAGACGCCTGGCTTTGCCGGCAGCCTTTTCAGCTGGTCTTCGAGCCGCTTCTCCACGGGTTCCAAGCCTAGATGCCGTCAGTGGCCTGGCCGGCAACGTCGGCCAGGCCACTAAGGTGCCCGCCCGTGAGGTGGAAGGGCCCTGCCTTCGCCCTGCTCGGGGCCGCGGCGATCGCGGGAATCGCGATCGGCTTCACTCTGAGGGGCGGCAGCAGCGAGACGATCACGAACCTCTCGACGGGCACCGGAACGACGTCCGCCGGCGGCACGTCGCAGGGCGCGAGCGCGACCGCAGGGACGGGGACCGGCACGACCAGGGGCACGACGCTCCCGCAGCGGCCACAACGAGTCCGCCTCGGCCACCGCCTGGTCGTCGCGACGGTCGACGATGCCGTCAAGCAGACCGATCCGAAGCTTGCAGCCGCCCTGATGAAGATCTGCCACGACGCCGGCTTCGACGCGGTGATGGTCTCGAGTATGTGGACACCGGGCTCGCGGGCGCCGTCGGCCCAGGAACGACTGACGCTCGGCAACGTCGTCAAGGCCGCAGACACCGAGGGGATGCAGGTTTTCGTGTTCGTCTGGCACGGGCTCAACGGCGCCACCCCGCGAACCGTCGCCGCCCGGCAGCGGTTTGCCGCGTACTCCGCGGCGCTCGCCCGGGGGTTTCCGCAGATCCGCCACATCGTCGTCGGCAACGAGCCAAATCTGAATACCTTCTGGCTGCCCCAGTTCGGGCCCGACGGCAGCGACGCGGCGGCCAAGGGCTACCTCGATCTGCTGGCACGCACCTACGACGCCCTGAAGGCCGTCTCGTCTCACATTCAGGTGATCGGCGGCGCACTCGCCCCGCGCGGCTCCGACCGCCCGGGCACGAAGCGCGACACGCATTCGCCGACGCGGTTCATCGAGGACCTCGGAGCGGCGTACAAAGCCAGCGGGCGCTCCCGGCCGGTCATGGACGCGTTCTCCGTACATCCGTACATGCGGACCTCCGAGCTCCCGCCCACAGAGACCCACGCCTCGTCGACGACGATCACGATTGCCGACTACCCGAAGCTGGCGACGCTGCTGACGCATGCGTTCGCCGGAACTCATCAGCGCGGACGCGGCCTCCCGATCTACTACACGGAGTTCGGCGTGCAGACGCACGTCCCGCCCGCTCATCGGGGGCCCTACACCGACCTCAAGTCACCGTCGGCGGCGGACGCGGTCGATCCCGGCACGCAGGCCAAGTACTACCGTGAGGCGCTCGAACTGGCGGCGTGCCAGCCGACGGTGAAAGCTCTCTTCGTCTTCCACACGTTCGACGAGACCGACCTCGCCGGCTGGCAGTCCGGCCTCTACTACGCCGACCAGAAGCCGAAGCCGAGCCTGCCGGCGTTCCGCGCCGCTGCGGCGGACGCTCGCGCCGCTCGTCTCACGCGCTGCGTCGGCACTACCTTCATCCCAAAGAGCTAGCTCGACTCAGGGCTCAAGACTGCCCCCTTCATGGCCGATGCGCCATGCAGGATGCCGCCCATCCGCAAGCTTGCTTTTCTCGGCGCGCTGCTCGCACTAGCCACAGCGGCCCCCTCGCCGGCCGCCCCGCGTACGCTCACCGTCGGTGCGTCGGAGTCCGCGAGCCTGATCCCGGATCCGGTGGTCGCCAAGGCGCGCATGGACCTCGCCGTCCTCGGCGGCCTGACCGAGATCGAGGTGCGCGCGGACTGGACACGGGGCAAAACCGCGCCCACGACGGACGAGCTCGCTGCGTTCCAGGCGAGCGCCCTTGCGGCTCAGCTCGACGCGGTTCGACTCGTGATCGCCGTCAGCGCCAGCGGTAGCCGGCAGACCCCGTTGAGCCTGCTCGACCGGAAACAATTTGCCCAGTACACGGCATCGCTGGCCGAGTCGCTGCCGTACGTGCGCGACTTCATCGTCGGCAACGAGCCGAATCTGAACAGGTTCTGGATGCCGCAGTTCGACAAGCGCGGGCGCGATCTCGCCGCTCCGGCCTACGAGGCGCTGCTGGCTCGAACCTACGACGCGCTGAAGATGGTCTCGCCACACATCACCGTGATCGGCGGCGCCGTCTCGCCGCGCGGCGCCGACCGAGCGAAGTCGGCGCGCCAGACGCACTCGCCGACAACGTTCCTGCGCGATCTCGGAACCGCCTATCGCAAGAGCGGCCGCAGCGAGCCGATCATGGACATGCTCGTCATCCATCCGTACGGCGAGACCTCGAAGACGCCGCCGACCGCGCTCCACCCGAAGTCGACGAGCATCTCGATCGCCGATTACCCGAAGCTCGTCACCCTCCTGCGCAATGCGTTCCGAGGAACGGCCCAGCAGGGCGCTTCGCTGCCCATTCTCTACGGCGAGTACGGCGTCCAGACCGCGATTCCCTTCGACAAGCTCGGCGTCTACACGAATCTCGGCAGTTCCTACGCAGCCGATGCGGTTTCCGAGGCGAGACAGGGCGCCTACTACGCGCGGGCGATTCGACTTGCGTACTGCCAGCGGACGGTTGCCGGCCTGCTCTTCTTCCTTGTCAGCGACGAGCCCGATCTAGACCGCTGGCAATCGGGGCTCTTCTACGCCGACGATACGCCGAAGTCGGATCTGGCGGTCGTCAAGAACGCAGCCCGGGCCGCGCAGACCGGGACGCTGACCTGCCCCAGGCCAAAGCCGAAGCAGAAGGTGAAACGCTAGCCCACCCCATCCCGGAGGCGTCGCTTGCGACGCCGGAGCTAAGAGGCCGCGCCGACATGCGCGGCGCGGGCGCTAAACCCGCTTCCGCGACGCAATCGGCGTGGCGGCGCCTCAGTGACCAGCAGAAAAAGCGCCGGTAGCATTCGGCCGCGTGAGCGGCCAGTACGTCGCGTATACGTTCTACCGGGTCGATCCCGCCTGGCGGCGCCTGCCGATCGACGAGCGCGCAGCCGGCAAGGACGCGTTCGCCGAGGTGGTCGAGGACTGGACCGGACGGATGGATCGGCTGCGCGCCTACTCGCTCACCGGCGTGCGTCCCGACAGCGATTTCTTCCTCTGGAAGATCACCGAGCGCTACGAGGACCTCGGCGAGCTCGGCGCGGCGCTGAACGGCACGCCGCTTGCGGCGTGGCTCGAGACGCCGTACTCGTACCTGGCGACCACGAAGGCGTCCGAATACACATCTGCGCGGAAGGCGCGGAAGATCGTGCCCCGGGAATCGCCCTATCTGGTCGTCTACCCGTTCGTGAAGGTGCGGCCCTGGTATGCGCTGCCCGAGGAGGAGCGCCGGCGCGCGATGGACGAGCACATCCGCATCGGCCGCGAGGAGTTTCCGACCATCCACAACCACACCACCTACTCGTTCGGCATCGACGACCAGGAGTTCATGACCGCCTTCGAATGCGACGAGCCGGCCGACTTCATGCATCTGATGCTGCGCTTGCGCGACAGCGAGGCCTCGCGCTACACGGAACGCGACACCCCGATTTTCGTCGGAAAGTCGGTCTCTATCCGGGACGCGCTCGACGCACTCGACGGCGCGACCTCGCGCGTAGAAGTCTAGGGCGCAGGATCGCGCGGAGGTTCGGTCTCTCTGAGATCGGCGTCGGCGACCTGGGCGGCGTCGCCGGCCGCGAGCCCGCCCCCGGCCCCAGGGCCGGCCGCGTAGCCTGTCTCCGCCAGGTACCGCTCCTCGGCTTCGCCGGGATCCTCGCCGCCAAGCTCCTCACGCAGGTCGGCCTCTTCGTCCCGATTCCCGCCCATTCTGCGTAGCCAGCTCCAGAGACCCATAGCGACGCGAGTTTAGTGGTCTCCACTAATAGCCGTAGGTGTGCTCGGCGCGCCAGACGCGCCACATCGCGTAGCCGGCCCCGATCAGGACGACGATGAACGCGAAGGCATCCAGTCCGACCGTGCTCCGGCCGGGCCAGAAGTAGGCCGCGAAGTCGAGCACGATCAGCAGCGCGCTGCCGTAGAACACCCAGCGTGAGCGGTCCGACCAGGTGTCGATCTCGTGCCGCATACGGTCGCGCCAGAGCATGTACAGCACGACGGCGATCGCCAGGAAGAAGACGATCTGCAGGAGCAGTGAGAGCGATAGCAGCGTCCCCTCGAGGTTGAGCACGAAGACGATCGCCGCGATCGCGAGGATGACGAGAAAGCCCCGCACGGTTCCGTTCAGTTCGCTCCACCAGCGTCCCATGGCCTCCCGGTAGGATCGCTGCGATGGTCGAGGAGGGCAAGCCGGCACCCGATTTCGAGCTGCCGAGCGACAGCGGCGAGCGGGTCAGACTCTCGTCGCTACGCGGCAAGCCGGTCGTCCTCTACTTCTATCCCAAGGACGACACGCCCGGGTGCACGACGCAGGCCTGCGGCATCCGCGACGTCTACGCCGACTTCCGCGAGCGCGGCGCCGTCGTCCTCGGCGTCAGCCCCGACGACGAGGCGTCGCACGTCAAGTTCAAGGAGAAGTACTCGCTGCCTTTCACACTGCTCGCCGACCCCGAGCACGAGGTCGCCGAGGAGTACGGCGTGTGGAAGGAGCGAAACATGTACGGCAAGAAGTCGATGGGCATCGAGCGGTCGACGTTCGTGATCGACTCCGACGGCAACGTCGCAAAGGCGATGCGCCGCGTGAAGCCGGACACGCACGCCGGCGACGTGCTCGCGGCTCTGCCCTAGACGCGGCCTTCACGGCTTTACCGCCGGCTTACCGGGCCCTAATGCTCGGCTGACGCAGCGCGCCGACGATCCGAGCGTCTTCCCTCTGCACCGAAACCAGGAGGTTCGAGATGAGAAGGCGCTTCACCTATTTCGTCATCGCCGCGCTCGTGCTGGTCGCCGCCGGGGCATCGAGCACGCTCGCGGCCGGCGGGGGCAACCTCACCTACATGTTCAACGGCCGGCTGCTCACCGACGCGGGCAATTCTTCGTCGCTCTACGTCGACGTCAACGGCGGCAACAAGCCGGCGCTCAGGAAGCTCCTCGGCCAGAGCGACAACCAGTACTTCGCAGTCGGCTCCGGCACGCAGTACCTGCGCTGGTCGCACGGAGTCCCGACCGTTGTCGCCGAGGCGAACCTCGTCGCGGGCGACATCGTCAGCGTCCGGGTGCGGGCGGCACACGGCGCCTCGCTCGCCCAGATCGAGGCGACGGCCGCCGCGCGCGTTTCCGATCGCGGACCGACTCGAGGCCGCGCCGGCAAGCCGCTGTGGCTCTTCGTCGGCACCCTGAACACTCCCGCGGCGGGCGGCAAGCTGACGATCCACGTCCAGAGCGGCAACTGGCTCGCCCTTCGGAAGATGCTCGGGCAGCCACTCGACGAGTCATTCAGCTACGGCAACCGCACGATCTTCATCCTCTGGAGGTCCGGCGTGCCGACCGTCATCTCGCCGAGCCAACTCAAGGTCGGCGACCGGATCTCGATCCGGATTCGGGCCCCGCGCTGGTACACGCTCCAGCAGGCCGAGCAGGTTCCGGCCACGCACATCGGCGACCACGAACCGCACGCGCCGGCCTAAACGCGCGTCCTTCGTCCGCGAGAGAGGCCGGTGACCCCGGCCTCTCTCGCTTCCTAGGCGGTGCGCCGCACGAAGAACAGGATGATCCAGCAGAGCGCCGCGACGACCGCGAGGATGAACAGCCACTTGATGACGGCCACTGCCAGGACGATTCCGAGCACCACGAGCGCAGCAAGCAAGAGCAAGAGGATGACCATGCCCCAAAGCTTGCCGCTCCGCGTCGGGCGCTAAACCCCCTGCAAGCGGACCTATGCGGATGAGAGGACTTGAACCTCCACGGGGTTCTGAGGCGATTGGTTGCGTCTGGCGAATTGTGGCGTGAGCAGGGATTCAGGCCGCCCTGTGGACTCCCCTCGACCCCGATCAGAGCAGGTATGCGGACTGAGCGCGGACTGACCGCGCTTGATCGGGTCGGCGCTCCGACCTAGCCTCGGGGCCGGCGTAGGACCTTGTCGTGGTCGCAGTGTTGCTACGTCCGAGATACTCGGCCCCGCCTCCGCGCATCGCCGCCCAGAGTGGAAGCGGACGCGGAAGGGCCTGTTAAATCCGACGCAAAGAGCGTCTTTTCCTCGGTCCAACGTAAGTCGCCAATCGGAAGGCAGGGCTACGATCCCGGAGAGCCGGCAGGGGGGCCTTGCCGGGATGGGGCGACCTGGGCTACCCCCCGAATCTGGGCCACCCCCTTGCGGCTGTCTTCGCGGCAACCCAGCCGGCTCTCCTATAAGGGGCGATCTCTGGACGATGCGCCGAAGCGGCGAACCTAACGGAACGCCTGTTTCCGTGCAGCGTGCATTTCGTGTGTTTCTGCCTACACACCAGCCGGGCCAGTCCAGGTCGTGCCCTAGAGGGGGCCGGGCGGCGAGACGAGCGCTGCGGCGCTTCCCGTCCTCCCGGGGGGCCTATCTCAGCGAGGCGGCGTATCGACGTCTTCGTCTACGGTCACGCCGGGTGGGTTCGGCACCCAGCCCGTCTCCGCGCCAGCGTCCAGCATCTCGGCGCGCCGTCCTACCAGCGCGTGTATCGCCTCGAGGAAGCGGGTGCAGTCGGCGCGCAACTCCTCAGAGACAAACTCGCCTGGAAGATTAGGCGTCCGTGCGTCGGGCGGTGTCTCGGGCTGTTCGTCTGGTCCGGGGATAAATCCCCACCTGTCTGTGGAAACCGTGGATAAGTCGAAATTTGTTGACCGCAGACGCCTCAGCGGCTTCGGGCCTTGAAGCGGCGACGTCGGGCGCGACTCTACGCGGTCGTGCGTGGGCTGAGACCCCCCGAAAGGGTGGGGTGCCCCACGAAATGGGCGCAAAGAGCGCGAACCTATCCACGGCTACCGGAGCGATCAGGGTCAGCGCATCGGCTTGGGTGCTCGTGAGCCAGGAAGGGCGACAGCTCGCGGGGCCGGACGGCGAGACGAGCGCCGCGGCGCTTCCCGTCCTCCCGGCCCCTGAGGCTCAGGCTACGCCTCGAGCTCGCCTAGTCGCTCTTTCGGCCATGGCCCGAAGCGTCCTGGGCGCTTCTTCGTCGTTGCCGAGAGCCGCGAGGCACGATGCCGCCATCGCCGCCTCCCTGATGGTCACCTCGTCGCTCTCCTCGAGGTAGCGCAGCAGCCATCGGGCCGCGACCCGTGGGTGCCGGTGCGGTTCCTTCTGCGCGATCAGCAGCGTCAACTCGAGCGCCTCGGCGAGGCTGATGCGGCCGATCTCTTTCGCGGTCGCCTCGGCGACTAGCAGGTTGCCGCGCTCGAGCGCCCGGCGGAAGATGGTACGGGGATGGCCCTGCGAGGTCGAGCCTTCTCCTCTCCGGGGCCGAGCGGCGGCGCTGAGTCTAGCCGTGGCGCGCGTGGGTTCGTCCACGCACTCTGCGGGGCGTGCGCGAGCGGAGCGGCGATCGTCAGCGGCGGGCCCGCGAGATTGCCTCGCGAAACGAGAAGTAGGCTGGTTTCGGCTGACCGCCAGCGAAGTAGAGACCTGACTGCCAGCGAGCCAGGTTCCAGTCGTCGCCGAGTTGAAAGTTGAAGTCGGCCACGACGAGCTTGTAGGCACGAGCCTTGAGAGCGACCGTCGCGACTCGATTTGCCTGGAACTCCGGGCTAAGCGTGTGGTTCGGAACGCCGAAGTAGCCGTCGCTGCGGCGTCCGAACTCGTCCACCACCGCGCCGCTGACGAGCGACTCGGCCCCCGTTTCCGTCCACCAGAAGCGGAGCCCGCGGTGTGGCCCGGGCTGGGGCAGTCGACTCCACGATTTGTCGAGTATCCGCGCGAGCGTGTCCGTCGTCTTGTGGTCGAACCCCTGGTAGGGGTGATAGGCGAACCCGTCCAAGACTGGAGAGCGGCGATGCCGGTGCGCCCGGTAGAAGTCGCGCACGGCGCGCGCGAAGGAGGCGGTGTTCATCTGCACGCACGAGCAGGGTTGCACGAGTCCGTGCGGCGAGAAGCCGGGGCCGAGCACCTTCACGTTCGTCCCGCGCAGGGCATCGTGGACGGCGGCGAGCAGGCGAACGTAGTTTCGTGCCGAACCAGACCAGAAAGCGAGGTCGGGTTCGTTCCAGACCTGCAGCTCCCGAATCTGTGGATAGCGGAGCACGAGCTCGCGGGCAAAAAGCGCGTAGACACTCCGCTGCGATGGCGTCCGTGGCGAGCAGCTCGGCGAGCCGACCAGCTGCACGAGCGCGGGCTGAGATGCCGGCACCTGGCCGAGATCAGGGAGGAGGCCGTCGACAAGCCGGCCGTTCTTGTCGTTGGCGCAGCGGTAGCGGACCCAGACACCGACTTGGTCGAGACCGAGTCCGGCGATCCGGGGCGCCATCGTTGCCCAAGCAGACGCGAAGTTGCCGTCGTTGATGCCGTAAATGACGTTGTGTGCTGCTGTGGCCGGGGCCGCAAGAACAAGCACGGCAAGGAATACAGCTGCATTGCGGAGCGAGGACGACCAGGGCCAGGTTGTTTCGGGAAGTCGCCTGACTTGTCTCCTTACCGAGCCGGGCCGCGCATGCTGCACCAAGTCTTCTCTTTAGTCAGAAACACGCCGGTGAAACATCGCCTCGCGGGAAGCGCGAGAGCTTTGCTCCTCACGCGGCTGGCCGCGGCGAGGCTCGCTTCTCCGGGTAACAATGCGGCTTGGTCGCGCCGTAAGCCTCACGACGAGCACGGTTGATCTCGTCGCGATTGCGGTCGCGCCAGTGCCGGACGGCGTCACGATGGCACTCCGCGCACCAAGAACGCTCCGCACGCTCGGCGGGGCAAAGAAGTTCCCAAAGACGGCGGAGATCGTCGATTTCAGGATGCCAGGCGGTCTGCTCACTGATGAAGGGGTGAAGATGCTTGACGATGCCCAAGCCGAGATTGAAGAAGCCATAGACGAAGCGTTCGCGGACTGAGCACGGACTAGGCGAACACCCTGGATGGGAAAACGCCTGCAAAGCTGACCTATGCGGATGAGAGGACTTGAACCTCCACGGGGTCTCCCCCACACGGACCTGAACCGTGCGCGTCTACCAATTCCGCCACATCCGCGCGGCGACAAGTGTAGCCGGGGGTTTCGAGGGCGAGACGGGCTTTGCCCGGCTCGCCTCAGCTGCGCCTGAATTGCCAGAGCAAGGAGGGGGCTCGCGGGGGAACCATGGGTTCACCCGCGCTTCCTGATCCGTGCGCGTCTACCAATTCCGCCACATCCGCGCGGCGACAAGTGTAGCCGGGGGTTTCGAGGGCGAGACGGGCTTTGCCCTGCTCGCCCTCAGCTGCGCCTGAATTGCCAGAGCAAGGAGGGGGCTCGCGGGGGAACCCTGGGTTCAGCCGCGCTTCCTGATCCGTGCGCGTCTACCAATTCCGCCACATCCGCGCGGACGGGAAGTGTAGCCAGGGCTTTCGCCGGATACGTCTCCCCACGATGGCCACGCAGTCACAGGAGCGCGCCGACCAGTCCCAATACGCCGAGAAGCCGGGCGAGCTCTCCAGAAGTGCCTGGGTCCGCGTGCTTAGGAGGACGGTTCGCGAGTTCAGCGAGGACAACCTGACCGACTGGGCGGCGGCGCTGACCTACTACGGGATCGTCGCGATGTTCCCGGCGCTGATCGCGCTCGTCTCGATCCTCGGCCTGATCGGCACCTCTGCGACGAAGCCGATCCTCGACAACCTCGGCAGCTTCGCTCCGGGGCCCGCGCACGAGATCCTGGCCAACGCGCTCCACGGTTTGACGCAAAGCCGTGGGAGCGCCGGGATCCTCTTCGCCGTCGGCCTGGTAGGAGCACTGTGGTCTGCGTCCGGGTACATCGGGGCGTTCATCCGCGCCTCGAACGCGATCTGGGACGTCGAGGAAGGACGGCCGATCTGGCGGATCCTGCCGTTGCGCCTGGTCGTCACCCTCGTGATGGTGATCTTGCTGGCGCTGAGCGCCGTCGCCGTCGTCGTGACCGGTCCGCTCGCGGACAAGGTCGGCAAGCTGATCGGGATCGGCGGCGTCGCCGTCACGGTGTGGGACATCGCCAAATGGCCGGTGTTGATCCTCGTCGTGAGCGTGATGTTCTCGATCCTCTACTACGCCTCGCCGAACGTCCGTCAGCCGAGCTTCCGCTGGGTGACGCCGGGCGGCGTCTTCGCCGTCCTCGCCTGGATCGTCGCCTCGGCGGTCTTCGGCCTCTATGTGGCCAACTTCGGCTCGTACAACAAGACATACGGCTCGCTCGGAGCGATCATCATCTTCCTCGTCTGGCTCTGGCTCTCGAACGTCGCGATCCTGTTCGGCGCTGAGCTCAACGCCGAGATCGCGCGCGGGCGGCAGATCGAGGCGGGCCAGCCGGAGGAGCGCGAACCCTTCCTGCCGCCGCGCAGGGAACCGAGCTAGGGCAAGCGCGCGCCGGCCTGCGGCTAGGCTGATCTCCTTGAAGCGGGGTCTCGCTTTGCTTGCGGCGGTTGCGGCCGTCTGCGCGCTGGGAGGAGCGGGCGCCGCGCGATCGCCCAGGTCCGGCGGCCGGACGGAGGTCGTCGTGACTTTGCAGCGGCCCGCGCTCGTAGCCGCGATGGGCCTGCGCGCCCGGCGGAGCCCGGCATACATGCGGAAACTCGAAGCGGGACAGACGCAGCTCGAGCGCCTGATCGCGCAGAAGGTAACGTCGGCACAGATCCGCTGGCGGTACCGCTACGTGCTCGACGGGCTCGCGGTCGTGGTGCCGCGCCGTCAGATCCGCACGCTCGCGAAACTGCCCGGTGTCGCGCGCGTCTACCGCAGCGTCGACTACCACCCACTGCTCGACGAGAGCGTCCCGCTGATCAAAGCGCCGCAGCTCTGGGGACCCACGCGTGCGACGGCGGGCCAGGGGATCAAGATCGGGATCATCGACGACGGCGTCGACCAAGCCCACCGCTTCTTCAGCCCGGCCGGCTTCGCGATGCCGCCTGGCTTTCCGAAGGGAAATACGGCCTTCACGACCGCGAAGGTGATCGTGGCGCGAGCTTTTCCGCCGCCGGGTGCGACGTGGAAGTACTCCTCGCGCCCATTCGATCCCGCCCTCTCCGAGCACGCGACGCACGTCGCCGGGATCGCGGCGGGCGACTACGGAGCGACGCAGCGCAACGGACGGCCGGTCTCCGGCGTCGCGCCGGCCGCGTACATCGGCAACTACAAGGTGCTGACCGTACCGACGCCGGACGTGGGGCTGAACGGCAACTCGCCCGAGATCGTCAAGGGGATCGACGCCGCGGTCGCGGACGGCATGGACGTGATCAACCTCTCACTCGGCGAACCCGAGATCGACCCCGACCGCGACCTCGTGGTCAAGGCGATCAACGCCGCCGCCGACGCAGGCGTCGTGCCTGCGATCGCCGCCGGCAACGACTTCGGCGAGTTCGGCTTCGGCTCGATCTCCTCGCCGGGCGACGCGGCCAAGGCGATCACCGCGGCAGCCGTGACCAAGGGCGCGGTCATCGCCGACTTCTCGAGCGGCGGGCCGAACGGGATCGACCTCGGCTTCAAGCCGGACGTCAGCGCGCCCGGCGTCAACATCCTCTCGTCGGTACCGAAAGGCTGGGACATCTTCAGCGGCACGAGCATGGCCTCGCCCCACGTCGCCGGTGCGGCGGCGCTGCTGCTGCAGCGGCACCCGGACTGGACGCCCGCCCAGGTGAAATCGGCGCTGGCGCTCACGGGGCGACCGGTCTGGACCGATGCGAGGCAAAGCCACGAGGTCGCTCCCACCCGTGAAGGCGGCGGCCTGATCGACGTGGCGGCGGCGAACGATCCGCTGCTCTTCGCGTCACCGCCTGCGGTCTCGTTCCGTTTTCTTCACCGCGGCGAGTCGCGCACGGTTCCGGTCACGCTGACGGACGCAGGCGGCGGGAGCGGCGCCTGGACGGTGACGATTCAGACGCTGGCGACGGCCGGCGGCGTCACGGTCTCGGCGCCGGCCGCGGCCTTGGTTCCAGGCGCGCTTCAGGTCCACGCGGCCGTGGCCGGCGGCGCGCAGGAGGGCGACACGACCGGCTTCGTCGTCCTCTCGCGAGGCGCCGTGTCTCGCAGGATTGCGTTCTGGCTTCGCGTGACGGTGCCGAAGCTCGGCCACGACCGGCACGGGACGCTGCGGCGGCCCGGAATCTATCGCGGCAACACGGCCCGCGGGGCATCGCGCGTTGGCTGCTACCGCTACCCGGCGGATCCCTCGCCGCTCGACATCTCGCCGTGCCTACGCGGGCCCGAGCAGGTCTTCCGATTCGCGCTGGCGCGGACGGTCGCGAACTTCGGCGTCGTCGTCCTCTCCCACGCTCGAGGTACGCGCGTGCAGCCTCGCGTCGTCCGCGCGGGCGACGAGAACGGCCTGACCGGGTACGCCGGCCTGCCGCTGAACCTGAATCCATATCTGCCGACTTACGACCACCTCTCGCCCGCAGTCGGAGCCGTCCGTCCAGATCGAGGTGCCTACGACGTCGTCTTCGACACGCCCAGCCGCCGCGCCGCCGGCAAGTTCACCTTCCGGTTCTGGATCGGAGACACGAAACCGCCGCGCGTGCGGCTGCTCACGCGCGGGACTCGCGCCGGCAGCCTCCTACGCCTTCGCGTTACCGACGGTGGCTCCGGCATCGATCCGGCGTCGATCCGGGCCACGCTCGACGGCCGCGGCGTAGGCGTCCGCTACCGCCACGGACGTGCGACCATCTCGACGCGTGCGCTCAGCCGGGGCCGCCACCGGCTCGTCTTCCAGGTCTCCGACTACCAGGAGACGAAGAACATGGAGAACAGCGGCCGGATCCTCCCGAACACGCGCCGGCTCGGGGCGCGCTTCATGATCACCTAGCGGTCGCGCTCGTCGATCGTCGGCAGCTGCGAGAGATCGCGCTGCACGCTCGCGGCGAACTCGTCGCTCTCGTCGAGCTCATCGTCGGTCCGGAGCAGCTTCAGCTGCGACTTCCGGCGATCGCGGTCACGGCGGCGCCGCGCCTCGAAGCCGAAGTTCCTGGCGAGCCGCGGCCACTCGGCGCCGATGACGGCGAGGACCGCGCACGCGAGGAGCGCGATCGACAGCCAGCTCACGGGAAAATCATTCTACCGCCAAGCTCTAAAGACCCCGCGCGGTCGACCCGATATTTGGAGGCATGAAGGACCCGGCGCTCGCCATCCCCTACCTCGTCCTCTGGGTCGCGATGATGCGCGCGCTCCTGGTGCGCGCACAGGTGCTGCCGGCGACGTGCAACCGCTGCGGGCGGCCGTACGAGCGCCGCGAGCTCGGCGAAACGGTGTGCAGCTGCGAGCGGGCCTAGGGCGCGAGCCGGCGCCCACAGCTAATCTCTCGGCGGAGCTCCGGCTCCGCCTTATGCGGACCCGCTGACCGATACCGACGCACTCGTTCCTTTCGGCCAGAAGGTGGTCTGCAGATGCAGCAACCCCACGGCGTCCTCGCCGCCCGCAACATCGCCAAATCTTACGGCGACACGGTCGTCCTCGAAAACCTGTCCGTGACTATCACTCCGGCCAGCCGAATCGGGATCGTCGGCCCGAACGGGATCGGCAAATCGACCCTGCTGCGTCTCCTCGCCGAAGCCGAGGAGCCCGACTCAGGTGTCGTCAGCAAGCCGCCCGAGCTCAGCGTCGCCTATCTCGCGCAGCAGCGCCAAGCTGCGGGCCTCTCCGGCGGCGAGGCCGCAAGGCGAAAGCTCGAGGCGATCCTCGCGACGCAAGCGGACGTCCTCCTGCTGGACGAGCCCACGAACGACCTCGATTTCGCGGCGCTCGAGCTGCTCGAGCGCTTCCTGGACCGACATCGAGGCGGTCTCGCCGTCGTCTCGCACGACCGCGCTTTTCTCGAAGGGATGACGAGCATCCTCGAATTCGAGGCCGAAACGCGGCGCGTGCGCGAATACCACGGCGGCTGGCAGCAATTCGAAGAGCAGCGCGCCGCAGCAAGAGCCCGCCACGAGTCTGCGTATGCGACGTACGCGGTGGAGCGGAAACGGGTCGAGCAGCAAGTGCAGCGGATGCGCCGCTGGGAAGAGCGCGGCTACGGCCAGGGCCGAAAGAAGAAGAAGACGAAAGACGTCAAGAAGTCGGGCGAGCGAAAGCTCGCACGCGTCGAGCGGGTCGAGAAGCCGTGGACGCCCTGGCAGCTCAAATTCGGCTTTGCGAACAGCGAGGGCGGTAGTGGCGGCGGCGTCGCCCGCCTCGAGCGTGCGACCGTCGATCGGAACGGCTTTCGGCTCGGACCGATCGACCTAGAGCTTCGCAGTGGAGACCGGCTCGCGCTCCTCGGCCGAAACGGGTCCGGCAAGACGACGCTTCTCAAGGCGCTGCTCGGGGAGCTGCCGCTGGCGTCGGGCCGCCGCTCGGTCGGGCCCGGTGTCGTCATGGGAGAGCTTCCTCAAGGCCCGAGCGTCTTTGCCGGGAACGAGCGACTGCTCGAGTCCTTCGTCGCGCAGGCCGGCCTCGCCGTCAACACGGCCCGCGCGCTCCTCGCGAAGTTCGCGCTCGGAACAGACCATGTGCTGCGACCGGTGCGGTCACTGTCCCCAGGCGAGCGCAGCCGCGCCACGATCGCGCTCCTCGTCGCGCGGGGCGTCAATACGCTCGTACTCGACGAGCCGACCAACAATCTCGACCTGGAAGCGATCGAGCAGCTCGAGCTCGCCCTCGCGGATTTCCAGGGCACCGTCGCGCTGGTCACGCACGACCGACGCTTCCTCGCTGCGTTCGCCGCGACTCAGACGATCGAGCTTTAGGCTGCCGGCGTGGGCTTTCGCGCGATCCGTCCGGACCAGCTGGAGTGGATGACACGTCCTCACGACCCGGCCGAACCGGCGCGCCATGTCGCCGAGCTGAGCGACCTGGCCGGCTTCGCCCGCACCCGGGCGAACATCTGGCGTTACGAGCCCGGCGCCAAGGGACGCCGCCACAGGCATAAGCAGCAAGAGGAGACGTTCGTCGTCCTCGCGGGAGCGCTGACGATGTACCTGGGCGACCCGCCGGAGCGGGTCGACGTTCCGACAGGCGGGTTGATCCACGTGGAGCCCGGCACAGCGCTACAGACGGTGAACCAGGGCGACGAGGACCTCGTCCTTTACGCCTATGGCACGCCGCCGGAGTCGGAGCACGCCGAGATTCTCGATTAGGCCACGGCAGCGCGGCTAGCCGATCGGCCGCAGCGCCCGCGCCGCCGCTACCAGCAGCTCCCCACTCGACGCTCTGACCGTCACGTGAAGTCCGTTCACGACGGCGTATCCTGTGAGCGCATTCATCGCGAGCGGCGCTGAAGGCGACGGCGGCTGCGCACCGGTCCACGGAACGTAGAGCCGTCCGTCGAGCTCCGAGACCGGCAGCGGTGGTAGTCGTGGCCCCGCGTAAGCGCTCTCGCTCACAGATCGGACCGATTCCCAGATTTGCACGAACGGCTGCTCGAAATCCGGCACCTCCGCGGAGCTCATCGCGCCGTACACCAACTGGGCGCCGGACCAGTCCTCTGCCGCACGG
>VAWH01000112.1 GCA_005888315.1 Actinomycetota bacterium
CACCTCCGGCCCGATGCCGCGCGGGTCGCCGAGCGTGACGGCGAGACGCGGACGAGCCATGCGCTCAGGGGCGAATGTCGACGTACGTCGTACGGCGCAGGATTTCGAGGTAGTGCTGAACCGCGAGCTGTTGGCCCAGGTTCTCGCGGATCCGATCCTTCACGTCGTCGAAGGCCAGCTCGCCCTCGGGCAGGCGTTTCATGAGCTCGAAGACGACGAACTTGGGCCGCCGCGAATCCGCGCCCGCCGCGAACACCGGCTTCAGCCCCGGCACCGTGTCGCGGCCGATCGCTCGCTCGTAGTCCGGCGGCAGCTGCGACACGGGCAGCTCGGGCACCACCTTCCCCTCCTCGGGATCGCCGAAGCGGCGCGCCAGCGTGTCGAACGGCGCGCCGGCGCGGAGCGCGTCGTGCACCGAATCGGCCAGGCGACGCGCCAGCGCGATCTGCGCGGTCGAGATGTCGGGCGCGATCAGCACATGGCGCGCCAGCACCTCGGCCTGCTGGACTCGCTCCACCTGGATGATGTGATAGCCGAATTCGGTCTCGACTGGATCGGAGATTTCCCCCGGTCGCAGCCGGAACGCCACGTCCTCGAACTGCTTGACCATCGGGCCGCGGCGGAACCACCCCAGCTCACCACCCTGCTCCCGTGAGGTGCTGTCGGCGGAGTACTTCTTGGCCACGTCCGCGAAGGTAGCGCCGTGGCGCAGCACCACGACGAGTGACTCCGCGAGCTGGCGGGCGTGCGCCTTGGCGGCGGAGTCGGCCTGCGCGGTGATGACGATCTGCCGAAACGAGATCGCGGCCGGCCGCTTCGGCTGCTGGGCGCGGTTCTCCTCCCAGAACTGGCGCATCTGCGCGTCGGTCGGGGGAATCGGCCGCAGCTTCCCCTTCTGGCGCAGCTGGTCGAGGAGTCGCTGCTGCAGACTCGTGCGGCGCTGCTGGTCGGCCAGCCAGCGGCGCCACTCTTCTTCCGTCAGGAACTGCGCGGCGCGCAGCTGCGCCAAGAACTCGGCGGTCGAGCTGAACTGCTTCCGCACGTTTTGCACGGTCTGCTCGACCTGGTCCTGCACCTCCTGGTCGGTGATCTTGATGGTGGTGTCCCGCTCCGCCTGCTGCACCATGAGCTCCTCATCCACCATCTGCCGCAGGACCTGGCGCCGCGTGGCGTCCCGGCCGGCCGAATCGGTCGGGATCTTCATCCCCTGCGCCTGCGCCAGCACCAGCTGCTCCTCGACCTGGGACGCGAGGATCGGCTTGGAGCCCACGATCGCGACGATGCGGTCGACCGGCCGCGCCGAGGCCAGCTCTCCCTGGCCCGCGCCCGGCCGAGCGACGCCGGCGGCCAGGCCGAGCCCGAGCAGCGGGATGGCGAGGACGCGCATCTCAGCGCGACACCTTCTGTTTCGCCGTGTCCACCGGCGGCGCGGGCGCCGGGCCCGGCGCGGGCTTCAGGCCGGGCCCGGTGCGACGCGAGGCGGAATCGAGCTGGGCCCGGATTCCCTGGGCGCGCTCCAGCGCCTGCGCCAGCCCCGCCGCGCTCACGGACCACCCCTGCCCGGGCCGCAGCGCCAGGGCGAGGAACGGCGGCACGGGAAAGAATTGCGCCGTTTCCTGCACGAGCGCCCGATCGAGGTAGTCGTTCACGTGTCGCATCGCGATGTCCGCGCGCGCCGACTCGGTGGCCGCGGAGTCCTTGAGGGTCCGGGCCGACAGCGCGAGCTCGTTCCCGAGCATCGTCAGCACGGAGTCGTGCTGGGTCTTGAGTCCCCGCCAGTCCTCGGGCGTCAGCGCCACGTGCCGAGTCGACCTCCCGGAGCAGCAGCTCCCGTTGCGCCAGCTGGCGGACGAACTCGGTGAGCTGGGCGTCGCTCGCCATGGCGACATTCAGATCGCGGGGGTCGAGCGCGTACAGCCAGCGGGTCAGGTCGCGCACCCGGAAAGCGCCGCCGCGGTAGCTGGCGAGCTGCCGGTCGTCGTCGGCCGCCGGGCCGACGTTCTGGATCGCCTGGCGCACCAGCGCCGCGGCACCGCCGCGCACTTTCAGGTCACGCCGCACAGCCACGCTATCGATGAAGACCGAATCGAAACGCACCGTCAGCGCGCTCTCGAGCTCCGTGCGGAACGTGTCGCGCACCTCCTCGAGCGGCGGGCGGCGGATGATGTGGAACCCGA
>VAWH01000019.1 GCA_005888315.1 Actinomycetota bacterium
AGCCTCACCTCGGCTCTTGGGCAAGGAGGAGGGGGCTCACGGGGGAAACCCGGTTTCCCCCGTGCTCGTCACACGGGGCGTGAGCCCCACCGGATTTTGAGTCCGGCGCGTCTGCCAGTTCCGCCACTTCGGCGCAGGAGGGAAGAGTAACCCCGTTCGGTCGCCGAGAACCTCTGCGCGGATGACGCACCTCGGCGAACGCTCCGAGGCGAGCCATTACGATGCCAGCGGCCACTCCTTGCGGCGTGGCGCCCAGCTTCTGCGGAGGAAAGGACCCACCATGCATCGCCAGAAGATCTCGACTGTGCCAGGGCTCGCCTTGCTCGCACTCGCCGTCGCCCTCGCGGCCGGCTGCGGAGGCGGCGGGAAGAAGGCCTCGAGCACGACGACCGCGTCCACCGGTACCACCACCAACATCCAGGCCCCTGCGAACATCAAGAGCGCGGGCAAGCTCGTGTTTTGCAGCGACATCACGTACCCGCCGGAGGAGTTCTACAAGGCCGGTACCACTACGCCGCAGGGTTCCGACATCGACATCGGGAACGAGGTTGCGAAACGGATGGGAGTCACTGCCCGCTTCGACAACACAGGCTTCGAGGGCATCATCGCGGCGCTGCTCTCGAAGAAGTGCGACGCGATCATCAGCGGGATGAACGACACGCCGGAGCGGCGCAAGCAGGTCGCGTTCGTCGATTACCTCAAGGTCGGCCAGTCGTTTCTGATCGCGAAGAGCAATCCGAAGCACATCACCGACATCAAAAGTCTCTCCGGGAAGGTCGCCTCGGTCGAGGTCGGGACGACGAACAAGGACTACCTCGACGCCCAGAACAAGAAGCTCACGGCGCAGGGCGTTAAACCGTTCAAGATCATCACGTTCCCAAAGGACACTGATGCGGCCAACGCGCTGAAGACGGGCAAGGTCGACGCCTACTTCGCCGACTCCCCCGTTGTCGCCTACTACGTGGGCAAGGATCCTTCGTCCTTCTCGTTCGCAAAGAACCCCGAAGTGGTCAACCCGATCCCGATCGGGATTGCGATCCGGAAGGGTGATACCGAGCTGCAGAACGCCGTCACCCAGGCGATCAAGGCGATCTACTCCGACGACACGATGAAGCAGATCATCGCGAAGTGGAAGCTGCCTGCCTTCCCCGTCAAGACGTAGTGAAGTCGCATGCTCGCGGCGTTCGAGTGGCACATCCTGTGGCAGCGGATCTTCCACCCTGACCACGTCTTCGTCCTCGCTCTCTGGCGAACGATCTACATCTCCGTAGCGGCGCAGGTCTTCGGCGTCCTGCTGGGCCTGATCGCGGCCCTGATGCGGATGTCGAAGATCTGGCCGCTGCGGGTGCTGTCAGGCCTCTACGTGCTCGTTTTTCGCGGCACGCCGGTGATCGTGCAGATCTTCTTCGTCTACTTCGGCGCCAATCTCCTCTTCGGCTTCAACCTGATCCCGCGCACGGCGAACTTCGGCCTCTTCCAGCTCGACGGTGCGGCGTTCGCGGGCATCGTCGCGCTGTCGATCAACGAGGGCGCGTACATGCGGGAGATCATCCGCGCCGGGATCGACGCGATCGACAGGGGCCAGATGGAGGCGGCGCGCTCGCTCGGCATGCACTACCGCCTGGCGATGCGCCGGATCGTCCTGCCGCAGGCCGCTCGGGTGATCGTGCCGCCGCTGGGGAACGAGTTCAACAACATGCTGAAGACGTCCTCACTGATCTTCTTCATCGGCGTGACGGAGCTCTTCGGTGACGCGGAGATCCGCTACTCCACCACCTTCAAACCCGTCGAGTACTTCACCGCGGTTGCCTTCTGGTACCTGGTGCTGACGACGATCTGGAGCGTGATCCAGGCGCAGATCGAGCGGAAGCTGAGCGTCAGCGAGCGCGGTGAGGAGCCGAGCTTCCGCGAGCGCGTCTTCCAGGCGTGGGCTCCCGTCGCAGCGTGGGGGAGGGGCGCCCGGTGAGCTCGAACGGCTTCGTGATGAGCGCTCACGAGGTGCGGAAGCGTTTCGGCCGCCTCGAGGTGCTGAAGGGAGTCTCGCTCGAGGTCAAGCGGGGCGAGGTGGTCTGCGTCATCGGACCATCCGGCTCCGGCAAGACGACGTTCATTCGCTGCATCCACCACCTCGAGAAGATCGACGGCGGCCGGATCGAGGTGAACGGCCACCTGATCGGCTACAGGGAGCAGAACGGGAAGCTGATCGAAGATTCGGAGCGGAGCATCGCCAGGCAGCGCGCGGAGATCGGCATGGTCTTCCAGCGCTTCAATCTCTTCCCCCACAAAACGGCGCTCGAGAACGTGATCGAGGCGCCGGTGCAGGTTCGCGGCGTCCCGAAGCGGCAGGCGATCCAGCAGGCCGAGGAACTGCTGCGTCGGGTCGGTCTCGCAGACAAGCGCGATGTCTACCCGGGCAAGCTCTCGGGCGGCCAGCAGCAGCGTGTCGCGATCGCGCGCGCTCTCGCGATGCGGCCGGCCCTGATGCTCTTCGACGAGCCGACGAGCGCGCTCGACCCCGAGGTGATCGGCGAAGTCTTGGACGTGATGAAGGAGCTCGCGCTCGAAGGCATGACGATGATCGTCGTCACGCACGAGATGGGCTTTGCCCGCGAGGCCGCCGACCGCGTCGTGATGATGGATGACGGGCGGATCATCGAGGAGGGCACGCCCGAACACTTCTTCCGCGAACCGCGCGAGGAGCGGACGAAGCAGTTCCTCTCGAAGATCCTGGTCTAGCGGTCGGTCGTTACGCGAATCGGGAAGTACGGGGGTGACAGGAGGAAGCCGACGCGGGGCGGGCCCCCGGCGCGGCCGTGCGCCATCTCCAGCGCCGTCCCGATCCCCTGTGTGGGAACGAAGCCGAGCTGCCGCGCCGCGACGGCGTCCCGGCAGCCCGCGACGATGACGGCGCCGAGGCGGCCGAGGGCGGGCGCGCACGCGCTCCAGTCGGCGAAGGGGAGCAGCGGGTGGCACGACCGCCGGCCGCGGTAGGCATCGATCGCGCGCGGGTCGTCGGCGGCCTCTCGCTCAGCCTCCAACAGCTCGACTGACTCGCGCCCGAAGCGGGTCGTCGCCTGGAAGAAGGCGCGGTAGGGCTGCTGTGTCGGGTGGGAGAAGCGCCGGTGGAAGCGGTGGAGCACGATCGCGGTCCCCCCGTCGGCGAGCGGAAAGCCGTCGCGCCACATCCTCAGCGCAAGCCCGAGCGCGAGGTATGCCGCGAGGAGCGGATTCGGGCGCTCGCGTGGCAGGAAGGGCGTCGTCCGCGGAATCCCGATCACGATCGCGTCGAGCTGGCCGTCGAGGGGCGCCGAGCGCGCCTCGACGCCACGGAGCAGCGCCTCGGCGTGCGCGACCGAGGGCGGCCCGCCGTAGGCCGCCGCGAGCGAGAGGTCGCGCCGGACGGAGCGGATGATCCGATCGCGCGCCCAGGCCGGCAGCAGCCCGAACGGTCGGCGCAGGGGCGAGCCCACGATTCGCTCGAGCGCTTCCTGCTCGTAGGGATAGCCGCGGGCAGCGCCGGCGAGCCGCGGGTGGTTGAAGGTCAAGGACGCGCCGATCAGCGGGACGCGCCGCGACAGCTCCCGCTCGATCGCGACGCCGAGCTGCCAGCCCTGGGAGGCGCTGGTCTCCAGCAGCGAGTAAGCCCCCGCGGCACGCAGCGCTTCCCGGCCTGAGGCGGCGAGCAGCGCCGCCGGGCCGCCGTGGAGGACGGTCTCGGCGGCGGTGACCACGACGATGACGTCGGTGTCGAGCAGAGCGGGATGAACGCGCAGAGGAATCCGCCCTGAGTGTCCGATCTCGACTAGGCCCGGGTCCTCCGCGTCGTGGATGGCGACGCGGCCGCGGAAGCGCCGGGCGAACTCGGGCGAGACGATCCCAAGCTGCTCGAGGTCGCGGTCGGCGAGCCGGCGCGCGAGCCCTCCGGCAACGAGAAGTGTCTGGTTCTGAACCGGAATGCCCGCGCGTTCGAGCTCGTCGACCACGGCGCGGATCGCCGCCCGCCGCGGGTCGTTCTGGGCGGTCGGGATCGGCAGCGACGGCGGCTCGATCACGACGGTCGCCCGGCCGCCGCGGCGGACGAGCGCCTCGAGGGGCTCGCCGACGAGGGGGAACCGAAGCGCGTCCCGCACGGCCGCCCCGACGTCGGCGATCGCCTCGCCCGGCGCCAGCGGCCGCAGGATGACGGCGTCGTCGGGCGCGTTCACAACCATCAGCCGCGAGCCCGCGAGCATCGGCACGCGGTTCACGGCAGTGCGCGGTAGAGCCTGTAATAGGTGGGGCGGAAGCCGAGCCGCGGCCAGTGGCGCGACGAGATCAGGTTGACGGAGCGCCAGTCGGTCGTTATCGAGCGGAAGCCGTGTTCATGTGCCCAGGTCAGCGCATGGCCGGTCAGCGCCAGGCTGACGCCGGTCCGGCGCGCCGCCGGCAGCGTCGCCGCGTGCGAGAGGTCGATGTTGTGTTCCGGAACGCGCAGATCGCCGGTCGGCCGCCGGTAGAGAACGGCGTGCCCGAGCGGCCGCCCGGCGCGCTCGGCGACGAAGTGGGTGTGCAGCTCCGGGTCGTCCCAGAGATCTCTCCAGTCCGCCCGGAATTCCTCGTCGCTCGGGATCGCCAGCCCGGAGAAGCTCGGCGGCCCGGCTTGGTGCTCCCAGAGGCTGCGGTCGAGCCGTGCGACCAGCTCGAGATCGCCGGGCGTGCCCGGGCGAATCCGGACGTCGGCCTCGACCGGCTTCATTGCCGCGGTCTCCCGCACGGCCCAGACGTACTGCACGCCAAAGGCCAGGCGCAGCCAAGGGTCGGCGAGCGCCTCGTCGCTGGCCGGGATCAAGGCGAGGTGACGCGTCGCCCCGGCCGCGACCCAGCGTGCTGCGAGCGCCGCGTACAGGTCGCGAATCGCCTCACCTCGACCGTCGGCGGCCGCGCAGCCGGCGAAGTCCACGATGGCGCGCCTGTCGCCGAGCTGCGCGTCCTCCTCGACGCGGCCGATCACGTAGGCGACGACCTCGTCCCCGCTGAGCGCGACGACGCCGGCCGCCGCCTCGTGATCGAGATCACGTTCCAGCTGAGCGCGAAAGTCCGAGACCTCCGGCAGCAGCCGCTCCGCCTTGCGGTGGCGGGCGTGGCGGTCGGCGAGCAGCCTCTCTGCAGCGGCGAGATGCTCGTCTTCCAGCGGCTGGACTTCGATCCCGGGCATCGGCGCGGGACGATAGCTTTGACCCGTGAGCCCGAAGACCTTGACCGGCGAGGAGCTGCAGCTCGACGACGCGCCTGCGCGCGAGTCCGAGCTCTTCCTCGTCGACGGCAACAACCTCGCCTACCGCGCCTTCTTCGCGCTGCCGGAAGAGCTCGCGACGAGCGAGGGCTTCTCGACGAACGCCCTGCTCGGCTTCACGAACATGCTCTTCAAGCTGCTCGCCGACTACAGGCCGAAGGGCGTCGCGGTCGCCTGGGACACGCGGCCCGTGCACCGGCACGAGCTGCTCGACACTTACAAGATCGAGCGGAAGCCGATGCCCGGGCTGCTCTCGGAGCAGTTCCCATTTTTCCGGCCGATCGTCGAGGCGTTTGGCTACCGCAACCTCGAGTTCGAGGGGTGGGAGGCCGACGACGTGATCGCGACGCTGGCGACGCTCGCCGACGAGGCCGGGGTCAAGACCACCGTCGTCTCGACCGACCGCGACGCCTTCCAGCTCGTCTCCGACAACGTCGCGCTGATGATGACCCCGCGAGGAGTCTCCGATGTCCACGTCTACACGCCGGAGCGCGTCGAGGCGCGCCTCGGGATCAGGCCGGACCAGGTGCCGGACTTCATCGGGCTCAAGGGCGATCCCTCGGACAACATCCCCGGCATCCCCGGGATCGGCGACAAGACTGCCGGCCAGCTGATCGCCCAGTACGGTTCGCTCGAGGAGGTGATCGAGCACGCCGACGAGCTGACGCCGGCGCGCTCGCGGGCGGTCAAGGAGCACGCCGAGCAGGCGCGGGCGGCGAAGGAACTCGCGACGATGCGGCGCGACCTGGAGCTCGACTGCGATCCGGCCGAACTCGTACTGGCGCCGCCGGACCGCTCGCAGCTGAAGGAGATGTTCCGGCGCTTCGAGTTCCGGAACCTGCTCAACCGGGTCGACGAGCTGGACGAGGCCGTGCCGGCCTCGGCGCGCGAGGTCGAGGGCGTGGCGGTGCCGTGGCGGGAGGGCGAGCTCGTCGGCTCGGGGGGCTTCGCCGCGGACGCCGAACGCGCGGCGCTCGCCACCGAGCACGAGGTCCTGGTCGGGCCGCGGCCGGAGCGGCTCGAAGGCGAGCTCGTCGCGCACGACGCGAAGGCGCTTCGCGTCTCGGCCGCCGACGACACGATGATCGCCGCGTACCTGATCGAACCGAGCCGCGCCTCGTACGAGCTCGACGATCTCGCGGCGGAGTACGGCGTCGAGCTGCTGCCTCAGCCGGAGGCCGAGGAGGAGACCGCCCGGCTCGTCCGTCACGCCGCCGCGACGCTGCGCCTGCGCGAGCCGCTGCTCGAGCGCGTCCGCGAGCGCGGCCACGAACAGCTCTACCGCGAGATCGAATTGCCGCTGACGCCGGTCCTGGTCGCGATGGAACAGGTCGGCGTCAAGATAGACACCTACCGGATGGGCGAGATCACGGCGCGCCTCGCCGACCGGGTCGAGGAGCTCGAGGCGAAGGCGCACGAGCTCGCGGGCGAGGAGTTCATGCTCGGCTCGACGCAACAGGTCGCGCGGATCCTGTTCGAGGAGCTGGAGCTGACGCCCGGGCGGAAGGGCAAGACGGGGTACTCAACCGACACCCGCGTCCTGCGGACGATCCGCGGCGAGCACGAGATCGTGCCCGTGATCGAGGAGTGGCGCGAGTACTCGAAGCTCCTGAACACCTACCTCGGGCCGCTGCCGTCGCTGCTCGGCGAGGACGGCCGGCTGCACACGACCTTCAACCAAACGGTCGCCGCGACGGGCCGCTTGTCGACCTCGAACCCGAACCTGCAGGCGATCCCGATCCGAACCGAGCTCGGCCGCGAGATCCGCTCCGCGTTCGTCGCCGAGCAGGGCTGGAAGCTCGTCTCCGCGGACTACTCGCAGATCGAGCTGCGGATCCTCGCGCACGTCTCGGGGGAGCCGAAGCTGCGTGAGGCGTTCGCGCGCGGCGAGGACATCCACCGCGCGACCGCGGCCGAGGTTTTGGGGGTCGATCCCGCCGCGCTGACGACCGCCCAGCGCTCGATCGCGAAGATGATCAACTTCGGCATCGTCTACGGGATCTCGGCCTTCGGGCTCTCGGAGAACCTCGAGATCCCGCGGGAGGAGGCGCAGGCCTACATCGACGCTTACCTGGCGCGCTTCCCGCACGTGCAGGACTTCATCGAGCGAACGATCGAGCGGGCGCGCGAGGACGGTTACACGACGTCGTTGCTCGGGCGTCGCCGGCCCGTGCCGGAGCTGCGGGCGTCGAACCGGCAGACACGCTCGCTGGGAGAGCGGCTGGCGGTCAACTTCGTCATGCAGGGCTCGAACGCGGACATCATCAAGGTGGCGATGATCGCGATCCACCGGCGGCTGCGCGAGGAGGGCCGCGCGGCGCGGCTCGTGCTGCAGATCCACGACGAACTCCTGCTCGAGGCGCCGGAGAACGAGGTTGCGGCTGTGAAGGACCTCGTGCGCGAGGAGATGTGCGGCGCGTACGAGCTGGACCCGCCGCTCGCAGTCGACGTCGGCGCCGGGGACGACTGGCACGAAGCTAAGTCGTGAGCCGGCCCCAGACGCAGCAGCCTGCTGAAGGTTCGGCGGCCGAGCCCGTTCGCGACCGGTGGTCCCGATGGGTGCTCAAGATGCGGGACGACAGCGATCCCGACGAGCGGCGGCGTGCCGAGTTCGAGCAGCTGCGCGAGCGGGTCCTCTGTAACGCCGACATCCGTCAAGGCGATGTCGCCCTCGACGTCGGTTGCGGCGACGGCTGGATCGCCTTCGCCGCCCTCGAACGCGTCGGCCCTGACGGCCGGGTCGTCTTCGCCGACGTCTCGCAGGATCTGCTCGATCACTGCCGCAGCCTCGCGGATGAGCTCGGGGTGCTCGCCCGCTGCGACTTCGTGAGAGCCTCGGCCGACGAGTTGTCGCTCGCGGACGCATCGGTCGATGTGGTCACGACGCGCTCTGTGCTGATCTACCTCGACCGCACAGGCAAGGAGCGTGCGCTGCGCGAGTTCCACCGCGTTCTTCGTCCCGGCGGCCGCCTCTCGATCGCCGAGCCGATCAACTCGTTCGCCTACCCGGAGCCGGCAGGCTGGCTGGTCGGGTACGACCTTCGCGAGATCGCCGAGCTGGCGCAAAAGGTGCGTGATGCCTTGTCACCGCCGGGCGAGCGGACGCTGATCGACTTCGACGAGCGCGACCTCCTCGCTTGGGCCGAAACGGCCGGTTTCGATCCGCTCCTTCTCGACTACGAGGCGAAGCTCGAGCCGGGATCGTGGATGCACGGCTCGTGGGAACGGGTGCTGAATCTCGCCGGCAACCCGCTCGCCCCGACCTTGGGCGAGGCGATCGAGCGCGCATTGGCGCCAGAGGAGGCGGACCGATTCGAGGCGCACCTGCGTCCGCTCGTGGAAGCGAACGCAGGCCGCGGGCGGATGGCGTTCGCGTTCCTCCGCGGCATCAAGCCATGAAGGTCGAGCTCGCAGACAACTACGGGCTGTTCGTCGAGGAGCTCGGCAGCGGCTTCCCGGTGATCGTCCTCCACGGCGGGCCGGGTATGGATCACACCATGTTTCGGCCGTATCTGGACCCGCTGGGCGATGAGTTCCGGCTGCTCTACGTCGACGAGCGCGGCCAGGGCCGTTCCGATCGCGTCGATCCCACGACGCTCACGCTGGACGTCTTTGCCCGCGACGTCGATCGGCTCGCCCAAGCCCTCCGGCTCGGCAGTTTCGCCCTGCTCGGCCACTCTTTCGGCGCCATCATCGCGACGTATCACGCGACCGAGATCGACACCGCGGCCGCCTACGTCATCTCGTCCGGCGGCGATGCGAGCGAAGCGCTGGACGCCGATGTCCAGGCCTCGCTGGACGCGCTGGGAGACGACGGCGACGCGATCGCCGCCTCCTGGGAGGCCGAGAAGACGGTCGAGACCGAGGAGCAACTCAAGCAGCTCCTGCGGGACCAGATGCCGTTCCACTTCCACGGCGAGCCGCCGTCGGGCTACCTGGCGGAAACGGTCGGTTCGCCGGACGTCCTCCGCCACTTCGCCAAGATCGGCTACGGCGCCTTCGACTACCGCCAGAAGCTGAGCGGCGTCGACAAGCCGACGCTCGTCATCGTCGGCGAGCACGACCGCACGACGACACCGCGAGCGGCGGACGTCCTGCACGAGGGCATCCCCAGCAGCGAGCTGGTTGTGATCCCTGCCGCCGGCCACATGAGCTTCGTCGAGCAGACCGAGCTTTACCTCGCGGCTGTACGCCGCTTCCTGAGCGGCGTCGCGGTCCAAGCCTGACCAAAACCCGGGGCTATACTGACCGCCGCTTTGGCGAACGAGACAGTCAACCCCGAAACCGAGACGACGGAGGCCCCGGCCCCCGCCGAGGAGCTCGACGAAGCGCCGGCTCCGGCCGAGCAGCTCGACGACTCCGCGTTCTGGACGACTGGCCCCGAGGGCGAGCTCGTCCCGAACTACGACGCGACATTTCCGACGATCAACGAGGGCGAGGTCGTCCACGGCACCGTCGTGCGGGTCGACAAGGACGAGGTGCTCGTCGACATCGGCTACAAGTCGGAAGGCGTCATCCCGGTCGCCGAGCTCTCGATCCGCCGCTCGGTCAACCCCGAGGACGAGGTCCAGGTCGGCGAGGAGATCGACGCCCTCGTGCTCACGAAGGAGGACGCCGAGGGTCGGCTGATCCTCTCCAAGAAGCGGGCGCGTTTCGAGCTCGCCTGGAAGAAGATCGAGGGCGCCGCCGAATCGGGGGAGCCGGTAACCGGCAAGGTGATCGAGGTCGTCAAGGGCGGCCTGATCCTCGACCTCGGCGTCCGGGGCTTCCTGCCGGCCTCGCTGGTCGACATCCGCCGGGTCCAGGATCTCGACGAGTTTCTCGGGCAGGAACTTGGCGCCAAGGTGATCGAGCTCAACCGCTCGCGGAACAACGTCGTGCTCTCACGCCGCGCCGTGCTCGAGGACGAGCGCAAGGAGCAGCGGCAGCAGATTCTCGACCGGCTGAATCCCGGCGACGTCGTCGACGGTCAGATCTCGAACATCGTCGATTTCGGCGCCTTCGTCGACCTGGACGGGATGGACGGACTGATCCACATCAGCGAGCTCTCCTGGAGCCACGTCAACCACCCATCCGAGGTGCTCGAGATCGGACAGGACGTGAAGGTGAAGGTGCTCGACATCGACCGCGAGCGCCAGCGCATCTCGCTCGGCCTCAAGCAGACGCAGTCGGATCCGTGGCAGCAGGTGCTCGACACCTACAACGAGGGCGACGAGGTCGAAGGCAAGGTGACGAAGGTCGTCACCTTCGGCGCCTTCGTCGAGATCCTCCCGGGCGTCGAAGGGCTCGTGCACATCTCCGAGCTCGCCCAGCACCATGTCGAGAACCCGCGCGAGGTCGTTTCGCAGGGCGACGAAGTGAAGGCCAAGATCATCGAGGTCGACGGCGAGCGCCGCCGGCTGTCGCTCTCGCTCAAGCGAGTCGAGGGCGGCGGCGTCGTGGCGCGCGCCGACGACGCGGAGCCGATCGAGGGGACTCCGGACTTGGACCTTTCGGAGGAGGTGTTCCCCGAGGCGCCGGCAGCCGAAGCGATGGAGGCCCCGGCAGACGAACCAGTGGAGGCCCTGGCAGATGAACCAGTGGAGGCCCCTGCCGCCGAAGCCGTAGATACGCCTGAGGCCGAAGCCGTGGAGACCCCAGGCGGCGAGGCTTCCGAGACGGCACCGCCGGAGACGGGTGATGTGCCGCCCGAGGTCGTCGACGAGAGCATCGAAGCCGACGCGGCAGCGCCGGACGAGCCGGGCCCCGGAGATTCCGAGGGCGAACCGCCCGCGGCGCCCGACCCGACGGAATAGGAATGACGCGACCCGTCGCGGTCGCGATCACGGGCAGTATCGGGGCCGGTAAGACCGAGGCCTTGCAGGCCTTCGCACGGCACGGCGCGGCGACGATCTCGAGCGACGACATCGTCCACCAGCTCCTCCGCGAGGATGCCGAGGTCCGCACCGCGCTCCTCGAGCGCTTCGGCACGGGCATCCTGGACGATGCCGGCAACGTCGACCGCGCGGCGATCTCGTCGATCGTGTTCGCCGACCCCGAGGCGCTCGCCTGGCTCGAGGCGCTCCTCCATCCCCGCGTCGTCGCGCACTACCTCGACTGGCGGGAGTCCCTCGCACAGCTGCCCGAGCCGCCTGCCGTCTCGGCCACAGAGGTGCCCCTCCTGTACGAGGTCGGCGGCGAGACGCGTTTCGACGCCGTCGTCGCGATCACCGCTCCCGACGAGGTGCGCCGCGCGCGCGCACGGGTGAGCAGCCCCGAGCAGCGGGAGGGCCGCCTGCTTTCCGACGAAGAGAAGCTTGAGCGAGCCGACTTCGCCTACGTCAACGAGGGCACGCTGGAGCAGCTCGACGATTTCGTCGCCGAGACCATGCGCGCCCTCGTTGCGCGGGTCGCGCCTTGAGACGCATCGCGGCCCTCGCCGCCGTACTCGGCCTCGCCGCCGCCGGCTTCGCCTACGTGCACGTGACCGAGCCCGGCTGGTGGGTGCGGCTCTGGTACCCGCTCAAGTACGAGACGATCGTTCGCGGCCATGCCCGCAACTACCGCCTCGACCCCGCGCTGCTCGCCGCCGTGATCTACCAGGAGAGCAAGTTCCGTTCCGGCGTGAAATCCAATTCCGGCGCGATCGGGCTCATGCAGCTGCTGCCCGACACCGCGAAGGGGATCGCCGTCCACACGGGCGGAACTCGGTTTCGCGTCCGCGACCTCTACGACCCCGAGCTCAACGTCCGCTACGGCTCGTGGTATCTGCGCCACCTATTGGACAAGTACGGGGACGAGCGCACCGCCCTCGCCGCCTACAACGCCGGTCAGGAGAACGTCGACGAATGGCGCCGTGACGGCAAGGGCATCGCGTTTGCCGAGACCCGCCACTACGTCAAACGCGTCGAGCGCCTGAAAACCCTCTATCGGCGCGGGTATGCGAAGGAATTGGGCTCAGCATCACCATGATGTTTGACAAACGCCATAGTGATGTCATAATGACATCATCATGCAGTTACGACAGTTCATCGAAGGGCTCCAAGCCGACCTCGAAGAGATCGCCGCCGTCGGCGACGACGCCGTCGGCGAAGCAGCTCGCAGGCTGACCGCGGCGGTCGGCGCTTCCGCCGGTCTCCGCCTCCTTGACGCATTGACCGAGGCTGCGCTCGAGCTCTCGAGCCAGCTCCCGTCGGGGCATGTCGAGATCCGCATGTCCGGCCAGGATCCATCACTCCTTTACGTCGAGGACGAGCGCCAAGCGCCCGCGCCTCCGGCCGCGGAGGACGCGTTGGTCGCACGGATCTCGCTGCGGCTGCCCGAGGGTCTGAAGGTGGCGATCGAAGCCGCCGCCACCCGCGAGGGCGTTTCCGTCAACTCATGGCTCGTGCGCTCGCTCGCCCGTGCCGTCAGCTCGGGCGGCGGCGGGCGCAGGGGCCCAGGCAACCGACTCACCGGCTTCGGCCGGAGTTAGGAGGAGAGATGTTCTTGCATCTGCCGTTCGGACATGCCGAAGTGCGCGTGGACGCGCGCGATCCGAAAAAGCTCCGCCCGGCCGGCGCTCTCGACGTCATCCGTCGGGTGCGCGCTCGCAAGTCATGAGGCGCGAGACGTTCGAGACTCCCGGCGAGCTGACGCTCGACGTTCACGTCCCGGCCGGTCGCATCGAGATCGAGACCGTGGACGCAACGACCACCGAGGTCGAGCTCGACGCCCGCGGCAGCTCCGATCAGGTGGCCGAGCTGCTCGAGGACGCTCGCATCGAGCTCCGCGAGGTGCCGGGCGGGCACGAGCTGAGCGTCGACGTCGAAGGGCGGCGCGGGATCGGCTTCGGCTTCCTGCGGAAGCTCGACGTCCGACTGGCCATCCGTACGCCTCATGGAGCCAACGTCCGCAGCGAGAGCGCGACCGCCGATTTGCGCGGGCGCGGCCGGTTCGGATCGCTCGAGGCCAAGGCGGCGTCGGGCGATGTCGACTTCGACGAGGTCGCAGGCTACGCGCGCGTCGAGGCCGCGAGCGGCGACGTGCGGGTCTCGTCCGTCAAGGGGGACGCCGACGTCAGCACGGCCTCCGGCGACGCCAAGCTCGGCCGGGTCGAAGGAAAGCTCTCCGCGCGGGCCGCGTCGGGAGACGTGTCCGTCGACGAGGCCGGCGGTGGCGTCGAGGTGAGGACCGCCTCCGGCGACCAGCGGATCGGCTCCGTCGCTGCGGGCAGCGTCGACGTCCAGTCGATGTCGGGCGACATCAGCATCGGCATCCGCCAGGGCTCCAACGTCTGGGTCGACGCACGCGCTATGAGCGGAGATTTGAGGTCAGAGGTCGAGCTCGGAGATGAGCCGCCGGCAGAGGACGCCCCCCTGGTCGAGCTGCGGGCGACGTCGATGAGTGGCGACGTCACGGTGCGCCGGGCGCAATGACCGTCGAGGCCGGCGCCGCTCCGCGGTCGGGTCTCGTGCCACGGCTGCTTCGTGAGAACCGCGACTTCCGCGGCTTCTTCACCGGCCAGGCGATCTCGCTCGTCGGCGACCAGGTCACGCTGATCGCCCTGCCGCTCGTCGGCGTGCTCGTCCTGCATGCGGGCGCGGCCCAGATGGGCTTTCTGACGACGGCGGAACTCCTTCCGAATCTGCTCTTCGCGCTGCACGCCGGGGCCTGGATCGACCGACGCGGTCGCCGCCGCCAGGTGATGATCGTGGCCGATCTCGGACGCGCCGCGGCGCTTGCCTCGATCCCGATCGCGTACGCCTTCGACGCGCTGACGCTGACGCAGTTGTACGTCGCCGGTTTCGTCTCGGGAACGCTCAGCGTCCTGTTCTACGTCTCGTACAGCACCCTCTTCGTCTCGCTCGTGCCGCGCGAACGCTACGTCGAGGCGAACTCGCTTCTACACGGGAGCCGTGCGCTCTCGTTCGTCGGCGGCCCTAGCCTCGGCGGCTTCCTTGTGCAGTTGCTCTCCGCGCCCGTCACGCTCGTCACCGACGCGGTCTCGTTTCTCGTCTCGGCGTTCTCGCTGAGCCGCATCTCGCCGGTCGAGCCGCCGGCCGACGCCGAAGGGGGCGGCCGACTTGCGGCGGGCGCGAGGTACATCCTCGGCTCGCCAATCGTGCGTGCGTCGCTGCTCGCGACCGCGACGATCAACTTCTTCAACTTCGTCTTCTGGGCGCTCTTCATCCTCTATGCGACGAGATCGCTGCACGTGCGGCCCGGCCTGCTCGGACTGGTCCTCGGCGCCGCCTCGCTCGGAGGCGTGATCGGCTCGCTGCTGACGGGGCGGATCAGCCGGCGGATCGGGATCGGGCCGGCGTTCGCGCTCGGCTGTGTCGTCTTTCCTGCGCCACTCGTGCTCGTGCCCCTCGCAGGCGGGCCCGAATGGGCCGTGCTCGGCTTTCTCTTCCTCGCGGAGTTCCTCTCGGGCTTCGGCGTGATGATCCTCGACATCTCGGTTGGCTCGATCAGGGCTGCGCTCATCCCGGATTCGGTCCGCGCCCGCGTCACGGGCGCGTATCTGCTCGTGAACTACGGCGTGCGGCCGGTCGGCGCGTTCACCGGCGGTCTGCTCGGCAGCCAGCTCGGGCTGCGGCCGACGCTCTGGATCGCGACCGTCGGAGCGATCGCGGGCGCGCTGTGGCTGCTGCCGTCGCCGATCATGCGCCTGCGCGAGCTGCCGGAGATCGAGGTGGCCTAGTCGACGCGGTCCTCGACCTCGTTGGCCTTTGCCGTCAGCGCCGCGAAGCCTGCCTGTAGGAAGTCGTTCACGGCGGCCGCTCCCAGGGACCAGGTCAAAAGCCGGCCGAAGCGAGGCGCCAGGATCTGGGTCGACGCAAGGCCCGCCGCCGTCCACGTGCCGATGCAGCGGGTGCAGGTGACGAGCTCGCCGATCGCCTGCTCCATGCCGCCCTCGACCGGCTCCTCGTCTCCGCTGTGTGCGTGGCCGCGGACGAACGGCTGGCGGATGAAGCTCGTCACCTCGTCATGAGAGAGCGTTCGCGCCGCCTTGAACGAGGCAGCCGCGAGCACGGCGAAGTCCAGCGGCGTCTGGCATTGAGGATCGCGATCGAGCAGCCGCCCGAGCGCGCCGGCGGTCGCGAGCAGGCCGGCGAAGGCGCCGGCGATCCCTGCGTAGGAGCCGTAGGGCGGGCGCCTTTCGAACGCAGACATCGCAGCTAGCCTGTTCCTGATGGCCGAGTTCAAAACATCCGCCGCCTACCAGCCGACTGGCGACCAGCCGGACGCGATCGCCACCCTGTCCGAGGGGCTGCGGGCCGGCGAGCGCTACCAGACGCTGCTCGGGGCGACCGGCACGGGGAAGACGGCGACGATGGCGTGGATCATCGAGGAGGTCGGCAAGCCGGCGCTGCTGATCGCGCACAACAAGACGCTCGCGGCACAGCTCTGCAACGAGCTACGCGAGTTCTTTCCGAACAACGCCGTCGAGTACTTCGTCTCCTACTACGACTACTACCAGCCCGAGGCCTACGTGCCCCAGGCCGACCTCTACATCGAAAAAGACTCGTCCCAGAACGACGACATCGCGCGACTGCGGCTCGCCGCGACTTCGGCGCTGTTCACCCGCCGGGACGTGGTCGTCGTCGCGTCCGTCTCGTGCATCTACGGGCTCGGCTCGCCGGAGGAGTGGCGCGAGCGCGTGCTGATCCTGAGCGTGGGGGAGGAGCACGACCGCGATCTCGCGCTGCGCAAGCTGATCGACAGCCAGTACGTCCGCAACGACTCGGTGCTCGGCCGCGGCCGCTTCCGGGTCAAGGGCGACCTGGTCGAGGTGCAGCCGGCGAACTCGGAGACCGCGTACCGGATCTCGTTCTTCGGCGACGAGGTCGAGCAGATCAGCCACTTCGACCCGCTCACGGGCGAGATCTACGCGCACCTCGACAACGTTGCGATCTGGCCGGCAACGGAGTACGTCACCTCCAAGCCGACGATCGAGCGCGCCGTCGACGAGATCCGCCACGAGCTCGAGCAGCAGGTCAAGCAGTTCGAGTCGGAGAACCGGCTGCTCGAGGCCCACCGGATCCGCCAACGCACCGAATACGACCTGGAGATGCTGCAGGAGCTCGGTTTCTGCAACGGGATCGAGAACTACTCGCGGATCCTGGAAGGCCGTGCGCCCGGCACGCACCCGTTCACGCTGCTCGACTACTTCCCCTCGGACTTCGCCGTCTTCGTGGACGAGTCGCACCAGACGGTGCCGCAGCTCGGCGGCATGTACGAGGGCGACCGCTCGCGCAAGCAGACGCTCGTCGACTACGGCTTCCGGCTGCCCTCCGCGCTCGACAACCGGCCGCTGCGCTTCGACGAGTTCCTGGAGAAGGTGCCCCAACTCGTGTTCGTCTCAGCGACGCCGGGCCCGTTCGAGCTGCGCCACTCGACCCGGATCGCCGAGCAGCTGATCCGCCCCACCGGAATCGTCGATCCCGAGGTCGAGCTGCGCGCGACGAAGAACCAGATCGACGACCTGCTGAACGAGGTTCGTCGCCGCGAAGAAGTGGGGGAGCGTGTCCTCGTCACGACGCTGACGAAGAAGATGGCCGAGGATCTCACCGACTACCTGCTCGAGTCCGGCGTCAAGGCGCGCTACCTCCACTCCGAGATCGACACGCTGGAGCGGATCCAGATCATCCGTGAGCTGCGGCTTGGCGAGTACGACGTGCTCGTCGGCGTCAACCTGCTTCGCGAGGGTCTCGACCTGCCAGAGGTCTCGCTCGTGGCGGTGCTCGACGCCGACAAGGAGGGCTTCCTGCGCGGCAAGACGGCGCTCGTTCAGACGATCGGCCGCGCGGCGCGGAATACCAACGGCAAGGTGCTGATGTACGCAGACAAGCTGACCGAGGCGATCAAGGGTGCGCTCGACGAGACGAACCGCCGCCGCGCCAAGCAGCTCGCCTACAACGAGGAGCACGGGATCACGCCTGAGTCGATCCAGAAGGGCGTCTCCGACATCGCCGAGTTCCTTTCGCTGGAGTCGCCGACCGTGCCGGGGCGCCGCCGCCGCGACGGCCGCAAGGTCGAGGGCCTGAGCTCCGAGGAGCTCGAGCGGCTCGTGATCACGCTCGAGGAGGAGATGTTCACGGCCGCGGAGGAGCTGCGCTTCGAGTACGCGGCGAAGCTCCGCGACGAGATCAAGGACCTGCGCCGCGAGTTGCTGGCGGCGGCGCCCAGCTAGGGTCAGCCGCAGATGACGCTCGGCTTCATCATCGCGATCCTGGTCTGGGGCTTCATCATCGGCGGGCTCGCGCGCTTCGCGGTGCCCGGCCCGGACCCGATGCCGATCTGGATGACCACCGCGATCGGGATCGGCGGCTCGCTGATCGGCGGCATCCTCTCCCGCCTCATCTTCGGCACGCCGACGAGCTTCTTCTTCGCCTTCCTCGGCGCTGTCCTCCTCGTCGTGCTGTACCGGAAATTTGTCCAGCACCGGCCGATCACGGGCCCGGGCGTGCGACGGCCGCCCGCCTGAGGTTTCCTCGCCGCGCGGTCGGAAACACCGCGGGCATGCACTGGATCTGGTTCATCATCGTCGGCGCCGTCGTCGGCGCCCTTGGAAGGCTGTTTCACCCCGGTCGCGACCCGATGGGCTGGCTCCTGACGATCGCGATCGGAATCGTCTCGATGATCATCGCCGCGGCGATCTCAGGCGGTTGGCTCGCCTTCGTCATCGGCGTGATCGTCGCGATCATTCTCGTCGCGCTCGTGGGCCGATTCTTCGGCGAGCGGCGAGGCGGAGTCACAGCCGGCATCTAGGCCGGTTCTACCTGGAGGGGCTCACTGCCGCGCGGAAATTTCCTCACGGCGGTGAGCCCCCAATCGTCCTCGCGCCAGACATAGGTCTCGACGACGAGCTCGTGCTCGTGGACTTCGTAGACGTGCAGGCCACGCGCCTCGCCGCGGCGGTCGGGGCGCGGCTGACCGAGCCCGGGCGCGACGGAGACGGTCGCCCCGCGCAGGCTTCCCGGGGCGACCTCGAACTCGTGCCGCTCCGACACGGCAGCTTGGTGGATGTGGCCGGCGAGGATCAGCTCGGCGCCGGCGTCGACGAGTGAGGCGAGCACGTGTGTCCGCCGAGCGACCGGCTTCTTCCGCGAGCGCCACGGGGCGCCGATCAGGTGGTGGTGGAGGACGACGACGCGCAGCGCCTCGGCTGGCGCTGCTGCCAGAAGCTCGGCTGCCCGCCGTAGCTGCGCCGAGCGGAGGCCGCCGGACTGGTGGCGCCACGGCCGCACCGAGTTGAGGCCGACGACGAAGAGGTCGTCCGCTCGGTGCACCGGCTCGCAGGTCTGCCAGTGCCGCTCGAACTCGCGGAACGGATGGGTGAACCGGGCCGGGATCGCCCAGGGGATGTCGTGGTTGCCCGGGATGACGAGCAGCGGCCGTTCGAGCCGCTTCAGAAACGCCGCCGCGCGGTCGTGCTCGGCCGGCTGTGCACGGTGGGTCAGATCCCCGCTTGCAACGATCAGGTCGGGGTTGACGCGCTCGATCAGCGTCGCCAGAGCGCGTTCGACATCCGGCTCCTCAACGGTGCCGACATGCAGGTCGGAGAGGTGGAGGAGCCGCGCTGGCACCGGCGAAAGAGGCTAGTACACTGAGTTATGTGCCCGACGAAACGACCGAGATCTTCGATGATCTCTATCTCGGCCTGCGCGCCGGCGGCGCCATGCGCAAGCAGCGCCGCGGCGAGCCGCTGACGGACGAGGAGCAGGAGGCCCTCGGCCGCTGGCAGCGCCTCTCTACCTGGCGCAAGGCCGCGGCCGTCGGCGCCTTCGGAGTCGGGACGTTCGGGCTCGGGTTTACCTTGGGTGGACTCGTGTTCGGAAAATGGCGTAAGGCTTAAGCTTCCGCGTCCTTAGCCGGGAAAAGAAGTGTTGGGACTTCTTCCTCGGCCGGATCCTTGTCGCGAACGATCACGTCCACGAGCGTGACGAGAACCGCGGCGATCGGCACCGCGAGCAGCACGTAGATGCCGCCGAGCAGCAGGCCGATCGCGGTGACGGAGACGAGGACGACGAGCGGTGACAGACCGACCGCGTGCCCGAGCACTTTCGGGACGACGATGTAGTCCTCGACCAGGCGCACGACGAGAACCGCGAGACCTGCGGCGAGCGCGATCTGCCACGAGTCCGTCAGCCCAACCCCGATTGCGACGCCTCCGGCGGTCAGCGGGCCGACGATCGGAATGATCTCGACGACCCCGGCGAAGATGCCGAGCAACAGCCAGAACGGCACGCCGATCGCCCAGAAGGCGAGCGAGAGAACGGTCCCGACGAAGGCGATCAGCACGAGCTGGCCGCGAACGAAGGCGCCGAGCTTCGCGTCGATCAGGTCCCAGGTGTCGCGAATGGTCTTCCTGTGCTCACGCGCCACGAGGGATAAGACGACGCGCCTCGCCCGGTCGCGCTCGAAGATCCAGTAGGCGGCGACCGCGAAGGTGAAGAAGATCGCGATCAGGACCTCGAAGGCGGTCTTCGTCACGCTTACGGACGCGTGTACGAGCGAACTCGCGGCCGGGAGCTTCTTCAGGCGCTTCTGCAGGGCGCGCAGGACCGTGTGCTTGATTCCGGTCGAATTCCTCGTCGCCTTGTCCAGGGCGTTTCTCGAGGTCGGGACACCGCCGAGTGCCTGGCCGACCTGGTCGACGGCGCGCGGGACGACCAGCCAGAGGAACAGCGCCACCACGCCGGCGAGGACGAGGTAGTGCACCGCGAGGCCGACGCTGCGCGGCACCCGTCGCGCCTGCAGCCATTCGATCCCGGGCCGCATCGCGGCCGCGATCACCAGCCCGAGGAAGAACAGCGAGACCAGGACGCGCAGCTTCCAGAGCGCGAGCGCGAGCGCGACGATCCCGACGACGACCAGCGTCGCAACGGCTGCCTTTCGGGCAACTTGTCCCACGGTTGAGTCTTCCCCTCTGTTGTAGGCGCGGCAAACAGGGGTGAGAGGGCGGCGCTGCCGCCTGTCCGCGCAGCGGACCAGGGCAGGGCGTCTGGGGGGCACTGGCAGGCTTCTCCCGGAGAAGGAAGGCGCGATGCAGCGGCGAAGCCGCGCGCGTGCGTGTAGACGACGGTGAGCGCATCTACCTCGACTCCAGACGTCATGGGATCGTCTTGGCGCCCGCGCTCGCCCGCGCGTTCCTTCTCGCCGCGGCGGGAGGGCTGCTCGTCTCGCTCGCCTGGCCCTTTGCGGTTGCCGGCGCCGCGCTCGTCATCGTGGCTGCGCTGCTCGCGCTCCGTGCCACGTGGAAGTGGGAGCGAACGCACGTGATCGTCACGGACGACAGGCTCGCGCTCGTTCGCGGCACGCTTCGCCGCCGGATCGCGGCGGTGCGCCTCGAGCGCGTCGGCGCGGTGGAGGTCGAGCAGAGCCTGCTCGGCAGGGTGCTCGGCTACGGGACGCTGATCGCAGGACCGCTCGAGATCACGTACGTGCCCCAGCCGGGCAGCGTCTACGGGCTCGTTGCGAGCCGCGCCCCGTAGGCTGCCTTGCGCCCCGCGTGATCGAAGTCGAACATCTCACCAAGCGCTACCGCAGCGCCGTCGCGGTCGACGACCTGAGCTTCAGCGTGCCGCGCGGGCGGATCACCGGTTTCCTCGGGCCGAACGGGGCCGGGAAGACGACGACGCTGCGCGTGCTGCTCGGGTTGGCCCTGCCGACGAGTGGGCGCGCGACTCTGGCGGGGCGACGCTATCGAGAACTGGACGCGCCGCTCCGAACGGTCGGCGCGGTGCTCGAGGCCTCCAATTACCACCCGGCGCGCAGCGGACGGAACCAGCTACGAGTCCTTGCGGCAGCGGCCGGGATCTCGCGGCAGCGCATCGATCGCGTTCTCGCCGACGTCGAGCTGACGGGGGCGGCCAAGCGCAGGGTCGGTGGCTACTCGCTCGGGATGCGGCAGCGTCTCAGCGTTGCCGCCGCGCTGCTCGGCGAGCCCGAGCTGCTCGTCCTCGACGAGCCCGCCAACGGGCTCGATCCGGAAGGCATTCGCTGGCTGCGGAACTTCCTCCGCTCGTTCGCGGAGGGCGGCGGGACCGTCTTCGTCTCGAGCCACGTGCTGGCCGAGGTGTCCCAGCTCGCCGACGAGGTCGTGATCATCCACCGCGGCAAGCTCGTCGCCCACCAGTCGGTCGCGGAGCTGACCCTGCAAGCGGCCGGCGCGACTCGCGTCCGCTCGCCGCGGGCGGAGGAGCTGCTGGCGAGGCTCCGCGCTGCCGGGATCGAGGCAGAGCCGACCCCCGCGGGGCCCCTCGCCGTCCACGCGCCGCCCGAGCGGGTCGGCGACCTCGCGGCCGAGGCCGGTATTCCGTTGCACGAGCTCGTCGCCGAGGCCGGCTCTCTCGAGGAGGCGTTCCTCGAGCTGACCGCGGAGCCTCGGCAATGAACGCGTTGCGCGCAGAGCTCCTCAAGGCCCTGACGACCCGCCTGCTGCTCTGGTTTGGAGTGGGGCTGCTCGCTTTTCTGACCCTGGTCCTCTCGATCCACATCGGCTCGACCGACCCCGAAACCCTGGGCGAGCTCTCGACACAGCGCTCGACGCTCGCTTTCGGCGGCCTGGCAGCGATCGTCGCGGTTTTGATCGGCTCGCTGCTCGTGACAGCCGAGTACGCCCACGGGACGATCAACCAGAGCTTCCTCGCCGTGCCCGTCCGCGAGAAGTTGCTCGCGGCCAAGCTGGCCGCGGCGGTTCTCGTCGTCCTCGTGCTCGCGGTGTTCGTCGATGTGGCCACGTTGGTGATTGCCGAGCTCTGGTTCCACGGGCGCGGCTTGAGCCTGCACCTCGGGCGCGACACCATGACGCCCTTCCTCGGCGCCGTCGGCGCTTCGATGCTGGCCGCGGGGATCGGTGTCGGAGTCGGCGCGGTGCTGCGGAGGCAGACCGGCGCGATCATCGCGATCCTGCTCTGGCTGCTGATCGGAGAAGGCGTGATCAGCGCGGCGGGCGACGCGGCACGGTTTGCGCCGGGCCATGCGCTCGGAGCAGTCGTCACCGCGCACGCGAGCGGGACAAGGGACATGCTCGGGGTCTGGGCGGCCGCCGTCGTCGGGCTCGTCTACGTGGCGGCCTTCTGCGGCGCCGGCTTCCTGGTCGTGCTCGGCTCGGACGCGCCGAGCAGCGGCGACTAGAACTGGCACCAGCGCGGCATTTCGTCGGAGACGCCGAGGAGGATCTCCAGCTTGGCCGGCAGGTAGTCCGGGAAGAGCGCGTAGGCGGTCAGGCGAGCGTGACCCTCGACGAGGACGAGCGGCGTTCGTGCCGTGGTCGTGACCGCAATCAGTTCTGGCGGTGGCGGCGTCGTCTGCAGCGCCGCCGCCAGCGGCTCGTGCTCGGCGGCCGTGGCGTCGGCGCCCTCATCTTCGAGGATCCTGCGCGCGGCGTCGCGCGGGCGTCGAGTGCCGCCGGACAGCTCCAGCCACCAGTCCCAGTCGATGTAGAGGATGTCGAGGACCTCGTCACGCTCGAGCGCCGCCCGGAACCACTCGACCTGCTGCGGGAAACCCCCGAACAGCCCGTCGCGCCGCTCATAAGCCCGATGCTCCTCGAGGAGCCGCCGCCGATACGCGTTCGCCTCGACATCGCCGAGGTCAGGGCGGCGCAACAGGTCTTCGGTACGCCTGTCGCGCGCCAGTAGCGTGCGGAGCTTCTTGCCGTAGCGGCCCGAGTCGAGCTCGCCACGTAAGAAGACGGCGATCATTTCCTCCTCGCTGGCCGGGCCTAGAAGCCGCATGCGACGAAGGTACTCCCCGCGTGACACCAAGCGGGCCATCCCAAATTACGAACACTTGTTCGATCGGTCAACCGCGGCTAAACTGGCTTGTTCATGGCTGCTGCAGACGAGCTGGTCGTCCACGGCGCCCGCGAGCACAACCTCAAAGACATCACCGTCCGGTTGCCGCGGAATGCGCTGATCTGCGTGACCGGACTCTCGGGGTCCGGGAAATCGAGCCTTGCCTTCGACACGATCTACGCCGAGGGCCAGCGCCGGTACGTCGAGAGCCTGAGCGCCTACGCGCGGCAGTTCCTGCAGATGATGGAGAAGCCGGACGTTGACTCGATCGACGGCCTCAGCCCGGCGATCTCGATCGACCAGAAGACGACCTCACGGAACCCGCGCTCGACCGTCGGCACGGTGACCGAGATCTACGACTACCTGCGCCTGCTCTACGCGCGGATCGGCAAGCCGCACTGCCCGATCTGCGGCCGGCCGATCTCCGGCCAGAGCCAGGAGTCGATCGTCGACCAGATCCTCCAGCTCGAGCCCGGCACCCGCTTCACGGTCAACGCGCCGGTCGTCCGCGACCGCAAGGGCGAATACAAGGACGTCTTCGAGCACCTCCAGGCCGAGGGCTTCTCACGCGTCAAGGTGGACGGCGACCAGCGGCTGCTCGAAGAGGGCGTACCCGAGCTCGACAAGAAGTTCAAGCACACGATCGAAGTCGTCGTCGACCGGCTGGTCATCAAGGACGACCTGCGGACGCGACTCGCCCAGTCGGTCGAGACCGCGGCGCAGCTGGCCGACGGGCTGGTCGTGATCGACGTCGTCGACGGCGCCGAGCTGACGTTCAGCGAGAAGTTCGCGTGTCCCGAGCACGGCGTCTCGCTGCCCGAGCTGCAGCCGCGCATCTTCTCGTTCAACTCGCCCCACGGCGCCTGCCCGCGCTGCACCGGGCTCGGGCATCAGCAGGAGATCGATCCCGACCTGCTCGTTCCCGATCCGACGATCTCGATCGGCGAGGGTGCGCTGGTTCCCTGGGCGCTCGGCAACTCGGGCTTCTACGAGTCGGTGATCCAGGCGATTGCCGATCGCTACGAGATCGACCTCGAAGCGCCCTGGCAGGATCTGAGCGAGGAGCAGCAGAACTTCTTCCTCTACGGCACCGACGGCGAGCGGATCTACGTCTCGTACCGCAACCGGATGGGCCGCCGCCGCGCGTACACGATGGCGTTCGAAGGACTCGTCCCGAGCCTGGAGCGCCGCTACCGGGACACCGACTCGAGCCAGCAGCGCGAGCGGATCGAGGAGTACATGAGCTTCCGGCCCTGCCCGGTCTGCCACGGCGCGCGGCTGAAGCCGGAGGTGCTGGCGGTCACGGTCGGCGACAAGAACATCCACGAGTTCACGCGCATGTCGGTGTTCCGCGCGCTCGACTTCCTCGACGGGCTCGAGCTGAGCGAGACCGACAAGCTGATCGGCTCGCGCGTGATCAAGGAGATCAAGGAGCGACTCACCTTCCTCGACAACGTCGGCGTCGGCTACCTGGACCTCGACCGGACCGCGGCGACGCTGTCGGGCGGCGAGGCGCAGCGGCTGCGGCTGGCGACGCAGATCGGCTCGCAGCTGGTCGGCGTCCTTTACATCCTCGATGAGCCTTCGATCGGCCTGCACCAGCGCGACAACGGCAAGCTGATCGGCACGCTCGAGCGGCTGCGCGATCTCGGCAACACCGTGCTCGTCGTCGAGCACGACGAGCAGATGATGCGTGCGTCCGACCACCTCGTCGACATGGGCCCGGGCGCCGGCGAGCACGGCGGCCACGTCGTCGCGGAAGGACCGGCGACGAAGGTCGAGCGGAACAAGAAGTCGGTTACGGGACAGTTCCTCTCTCGCGCGCGGACGATTCCGATTCCCGAGCGCCGAGACGAGGATCTGGGCTCCTTCTGGGTGCGCGGAGCCTCGATGCACAACCTCAAGGACATCGACGTCGAGTTCCCCGTCGGGAAGTTCGTGTGCGTGACCGGCGTCTCCGGCTCCGGGAAGTCGACGCTCGTCAACGAGATCGTCTACAAGTCGCTCGCAAACCGGCTGCACAGGCTGCGGGTCAAGCCGGGTGAGCACGAGTCGGTCGATGGGATCGAGTGCTTCGACAAGGTGATCGACATCGATCAGTCGCCGATCGGCAGGACGCCGCGCTCGAATCCGGCGACCTACACGGACCTGTTCACGCCGATCCGCGAGCTCTACTCGCTGACGCCCGAGGCGAAGGTGCGCGGCTACAAGCCCGGGCGCTTCTCGTTCAACGTCCGCGGTGGCCGCTGCGAGACCTGCAAGGGCGACGGCCAGATCAAGATCGAGATGCACTTCCTGCCTGACGTCTACGTCCCGTGCGAGACGTGCAAGGGCGCGCGCTACAACCGCGAGACGCTCGAGGTTCGCTTCAAGGGCAAGTCGATCGCGGACGTGCTGGCGATGTCGGTCGAGGAGGCGCTCGCCTTCTTCGCCAAGATCCCCAAGCTGCGTCGGAAGCTGCAGACCCTGCACGACGTCGGCCTCGACTACATCAAGCTTGGCCAGCCGGCGACGACGCTCTCAGGCGGCGAGGCACAGCGCATCAAGCTGGCGAAGGAGCTCTCGAAGGTGGCGACGGGCCGGACGCTCTACATGCTCGACGAGCCCACCACGGGCCTCCACTTCGCGGACATCGAGAAGCTGCTCGACGTCCTCCAACGGTTGGTCGACTCCGGCAACACCGTGCTCGTGATCGAGCACAACCTCGACGTGATCAAGCAGGCCGACTGGCTGATCGACCTCGGGCCCGAAGGAGGCGAGGCCGGCGGCGAGATCGTGGCGACGGGAACGCCCGAACAGGTCGCGGCGGTCGAGGATTCGTTCACGGGGCAGTTCCTGCGCGAAGTGCTGCCGGCGCACGCCGCCGCCGCGGCCTGAGCAGCTCTAGCGGATCGCGCGTGGCGTACGCTGCGGCCGTGACGACGCAGGCCGAGCCCGTGCGCCGGAACGAGTCGCGCGCTTGGTGGTTGCGGGCATTGCTGGTCGCGCAGGCGCCGCGGCCGGTGCTCGCCGCTTTGAGGGACGATTCCCGGGAGGCGGCCGAGGACCGCCAGGACGCGATTGCCGCCGTCGTCTTCCTCGCCGGGCTCGCTCTCACCCTGGCCAGCTCCCAGGCCGGGTCGTTCGCCGACGATCCCGACCGCGCGGGGATCGTGATCCCCGTCTGGCTCTTCATCGCCGGCCTGTTCGTCGGGATCGTCAATTACTGGCTCGGGGGCGGCGTTCTCTATCTCGCGCTCGACTGGCTCGGCGCGCGAGGCAGCTACCGCCAGGCGCGCCACCTGCTGGCCCTGGCGGCGGTGCCGCTGACGTTCTCGCTCGTGTTGCTGCCGGTGCGGCTCGCTCTCTACGGCGGCGATATCTTCCGCAGCGCCGGCTCGGACTCAGGCTCCGGCGCGCACGTCTTTACCGTGCTCGAGGCGGGCTTCGCTCTCTGGGCCCTCGTCTTGCTCGCGATCGGCATCCGCTCCGTCCACCGCTGGAGCTGGGCGCGCAGCGTCAGCGCGGTCGCGCTCTTCGGCGCGCTCGTGGCCGTCGCCGACCTAGCGTTGAACGTTCTCGGGGGCTAGCTCTGCCTTGAAGTCGGCGAGCTCCTCGTCCGGGATCGAATACGTGTGCTGCTCCTCGGGAAAGCGACGCTCGCGCACGTCGGCGGCGTAGCGCTCGAGCGCGTCTCGGATCTCGGTGGCCAGGTCGGCATAGCGCTTGACGAAACGCGGCGCGCGCCCCTGGTAAAGACCGAGCAGGTCGTGGTAGACGAGCACCTGGCCATCGGTGGCCGCGCCCGCGCCGATCCCGATCGTCGGCACCGTCAGCGCCTCGGTCACCCGCTCGGCGACGGCCGCGGGGACGGCTTCCAGCACGATGGCGAAGCAGCCGGCGCGCTCGAGTGCGAGCGCGTCCTCGTAGAGCTGCCGCGCCTGATCGGCGGTGCGGCCCTGAGCCTTGAAGCCGCCGAGCACGGTCGCCGACTGCGGCGTCAGGCCGACGTGGCCCATGATCCCGATGCCGGCGCCCGCGATCGCGCGGACGCGCGAGAGCGAAGGGCCCGCACCCTCGAGCTTGACCACGTCGGCGCCGCCCTCCTTGACGAAGCGAACCGCGTTGTGGACGGCGTCGTCGTCCGAGGCCTCGTAGGTGCCGAACGGCATGTCGCCGACGATCAGGGGGCGCTTGGCCGCTCGCGCGACCGAGCGGGTGAGGAAGAGCATCTCGTCCATCGTCACCGGCACGGTCGAGTCGTGCCCGAGGACGACCATCGCGGCAGTGTCGCCGACAAGGATCAGGTCGATCCCGGCCGCGTCCGCCAGCCTGGCGCCGGGCGCGTCGTACGCAGTGACCATGACGATCTTGTCGCCGCGGCGCTTCATCTCGAGCAGCTCGGGGAGGGCGAGCTTTCCGGGTGCGGGCGTGGCGGGGCCGGGTTTCCGGGGACGAGTGCTCATGCGCGCTCCTTGTCGAGAATTACGTTGTCGATCAAACGGGTCTTGCCGACGCGGACGGCCGCTGCCAGCACGCGGGGCTCGAAGTCGGCGACCTCGACGTAGTCGACGTCGAGATCGTTCAGCCGCGCTCGGGCCTGCGCCGCATCCTTGGTGGCGAGCGCCCGAGGCAGCGCCAGCGCGCGCTCGCGCTCCGCGGGCGAGAGGTAGGCGTTCCGCGAAGAGAGGGCGAGCCCGTCGCCGTCCCTGATGGTGGGGACGACGCGGATCTCGACAGTCAGATCCAGATCGCGAACCATCCGCTTGACGACCGCGACCTGCTGGGCGTCCTTTTGGCCGAAGTAGGCCCGGTCTGGGCGGACGACGTTGAGCAGCTTCAAGCAGATGGTCGCGACGCCGCGAAAGTGGCCGGGGCGAAACTCGCCTTCGAGTGTCCGTCCGAGCTGCTCGACCTCGACCCATGTCTGGAACCCGGGCGGGTAGAGCTCCTCGGCAGAGGGTGCAAAGAGGATGTCGACGCCTGCTGCCTCTGCGAGTTCCGCGTCGCGCTTCTCGTCGCGTGGGTAGGCGGCGAGGTCCTCGTTCGCACCGAACTGGGCCGGATTGACGAAGAGGCTGGCGACGACGACGTCGTTCTCAGCGCGGGCCGCGCGGAAGAGCGCGAGGTGGCCCTCGTGGAAGCCGCCCATTGTCGGCACCAAGCCGACGGTTCCGTCGCGTGTCACCAGGCTGGAGGCATCGGCGATCGTCCGGACGATCTTCACGAGCGTGTTGCCTCTGCCAGGACGTCGTAGAGCGGCTCCAGCTCGGGCCGGGTGGCGCGGATCGCCTCTCGGTGCGCCTCGACGGTTTCCCAGTCGCCGCGCTCGATCGGGCCCGTCAGCTCGAAGCCGTTCTCGATCGTCCGCTGCATCAACGGCACGAGCGCCTCCGGCGGCGCCCCCGCGGCGCGGAAGAGCTCTGCCGCAACGCGGTGCAGCGTGACGAGGTAGTTGGAGGCGATCGCGGCGCCGGCGTGGTAGAGGGGCCGCGCCTCGTCGGCGAGCTCGAACGGCGTTAGGCCGAGCAGCCGCGCCAGCTCGAAACCGCGCTCCCGGGCCTCGGCCGTCCCGGCGGTGACCGCCGCGAAGGCGCCGTCGAGCTGCTCGGGGCCTCGCGCGCGCGTGAACGTCTGGAGGGGGTGAAGGCCGAAGCGACGCGGGTGCGGGTCGAGTGCGGAGAGCGGTGTGCCGCCGCTGACGTGCGCGATCCAGCCATGTCCCGGGACCAGGTCCCGGGCCACGTCGCGAATCGCCGCGTCCGGAACGCACAACAAGGTCAAGTCTGCGCCGTCCTCGCGCAGCTCGACGCCGCGCTCCTGGAGGCGTGCGGCGACCGCCGAGCCGACCCGGCCGCGACCGATCACGTTGACGCTTTCGAACACCATTTCGCTCCAGTTCCGTAGCGGATACCGGGCAGCCGAAGCGTACCTGGGTACCGGTATCGTGGGCGGGCTTCGATGCGGTTGCGGGGTCTCATCGTCCTTACCGCGCTCTGCGCAGCGCTTGGCGCTCCGCAAGGCGCTCCGGCCGCGCACGCACTGTTCGTGCCGTGCGGGCCGAACGGGCTCGAGTGCACGACACTGGACGTTCCGCTCGACCGGAGCAGCGCGACTGCCGGCACCGTTTCCCTCCACGTCGAGGAGCTGCCCGCCCCGGGCACGCGTCGCGGCGTCCTCTTCCTCGTCGCGGGCGGGCCCGGACAGGCGTCGTCTGGCACGTTCCAACTCGGTACGAACGCGATCGACTACCGCAGCCGGTTTCCGGGCTACACGCTGGTCGCCTTCGACAACCGCGGGACGGGGCGGTCAGGCGTCCTCCGCTGTCCGGAGCTCCAGGCGGTTCCGTTCGCCTCGCCCGCGACGGCGCGGCCGCTCGTCGCGAAGTGCGCGACCGAGATCGGCCCCAGCCGCGCCTTTTACTCCACCCGCGATCACGTCGACGACATCGACGCCGTGCGCCAGGCGCTCGGCGTCGACAGGATCGCGCTCTGGGGCACGTCGTACGGGACGCAGCTCTCCGTCGCGTACGCGCTCACCTACCCGAGTCACGTCGAGCGGTTGCTCCTCGACTCGGTCGCCGATGCGCAGGGCCGCGACCCGTTTGCGCTCGACGACCTCCGGCAGATGCCGAAGGGGCTCGCGTCCCTGTGCTCGGGACGGCTGTGCAGGGCAGCGACCTCGAACTTCGTCGGCGAGGTCGTGAAGCTGGCGAACCGAATGGCCAGGCGTCCACTCGCCGGCAAGGTGGCGAAGCCGGGCGGCGGGACGAGGACCGTGCGGGCATCCGGCATCGACTTCCTGAGCGGCGCCGTCCTCGACAGCGACCTGAATGCGGGCCTCGTCGCCGAGCTGCCGGCCGCCGTGCACGCGGCGCTGCGGGGCCGGCCGCGTGCGCTGCTACGGCTCGTCCAGCTCGACCGCGAGACGTCGATCACCCCGGCCGAGGACCTGAGCATGGGGCTGTACACCGCCACCGTGTGCGACGATGGGCCGTTCCCGTGGGATCCGGAGACGCCGGTCGCGCAACGCGCGGCCTTGCTCGCCGCGGCGCGAAACGCGCTCCCGCGCGGCTCGACCGGCCCGTTCGGCCGCTGGGCGACCGATCTGGGGCCGGCCGCGTTCTGCCTCCTCTGGCCGCCGCAGGCGCGCCGTCCGGGAATCGGATCGGGGCCGCTGCCTAACGTGCCGGTGCTCGTCTTCGCGGGTGAGCGCGACCTGCGCACGCCTGCCTCCAATGCCGCCGCGATCGCGGCGCGGTTCCCACAAGGACACCTCGTGACGGTGCCGGGCGTGGGCCACAGCGTCCTCGGCGCCGACTTCACCCGCTGCGCCGACGACGCCGTCGGGACGTGGCTCTCGGGCGGCATCCCTCCGTCGCGCTGCCCGCGCTCGCCGATGCTCGTCAACCCGATCGGCCCCTTCCCGGCGTCCTTCCCGTCGTCAAATCGGCGCGGCGTGCGCGGCCGGACGCTGGCCGCCGTAGCGAAGACAGTGCGGGAGGCCGCGGCTTCGTGGGCGTTCGCGTTGACGGGATTTTCGACGCCGCATTCGATCGCCGGCCTCTACGGCGGCGCCATCCGCACGTCGGGAACGACCTTCGCCCTGAAGCGGTACAGCCTGGTTCCGGGGTTGCAGGTGAGCGGGAAACTCCGGCTCTACCGGCCGGACACGGGCTCGACGCTTCCAGCCCGGTTCGTCGGCTCTCTGCGCGTTCTGGGGCCGAAGGCGGCGCACGGCAGCCTTTCTGTCAGGCCGGGGGCCCTTGTCGGCCGCCTCGGGGGGCGGCGGGTGCGCGGGTCGGCCTAGAGGTCATTTGCGACCCGTCCGAGCCGCCGCTTAAACTCTCGCCGCGATGCCGATCTACGAGTACGTGTGCATGGAGTGCGAGTCGCATTTCGAGGAGCTCGTCCGGAACGGTCACGATCCCGACTGCCCGGACTGCGGCGCCGAGAACGTGCGCAAGCAGTTCTCCGTCTTCGCGGCTCACGGCACCGCCGAGCAACCGAGCTTCGGCGCTTCCGGTGGCGGTTGTTGCGGCGGTTCGTGTGGCTGCCACTGAGCTAGCCGCCTTCGGGGCCGAGGTCGCCGGCTGCACCAAGTGCCGGCTCGCGGAAGGGCGGACCCAGGTCGTCTTCGGCGTCGGCGATCCAACCGCCAACCTGATGTTCGTCGGCGAGGCGCCCGGGTTCCACGAGGACCAGCAGGGCAAGCCCTTCGTCGGCCAGGCGGGCAAGCTGCTCGACAAGCTCCTCGCCGGGATCGGGCTCGAGCGCGACCAGGTCTATGTCGCGAACGTGCTCAAATGCCGGCCACCCGGCAACCGCGATCCGCAACCGGACGAGATCGAGGCCTGCGAGGGCCACCTCTTCCGCCAGATCTCGTTGATCGAGCCGAAGGTGGTGGCGACACTCGGCAATTTCGCGACGAAGCTCCTTTCCGGCAAGCCGACCGGGATCACGCGGGTCCACGGCGCCGAGCAGGAGGCGACCCTCGGCGGTCGCCGAGTGCTCCTCTACCCGCTCTACCACCCTGCGGCGGCGCTCTACACGCCGGCGATGCTGAGGGTGCTGGAGGAGGATTTCCGGCGCTTGCCTGATCTACTCGGCGGCGCGATCGAGGAGCCGGAGCCGATGCTTGCCACGCTGGCTCCCGAGCCGGCGGTTCAGCTCGGCTTGTTCTGATCTCCCGAGCGACGCGACGGGCGTTACCAGACGCGGACGCGATCGGAAAATGCGGCAGCATTTTTCGCGAATGACCGCTTCGGCGGCGGAGACAGAGGCGGTCGCCGCGCGGCTCGCCCGCGTGCTGCGGATTGGCGACGTGGTCACCGTCTCGGGCGAGCTCGGCTCCGGCAAGACGACCTTCGTCCGCGGCGCCTGCCGGGCGCTGGGAATCGAGGCTCCCGTCACCAGCCCGACCTTTACCGTTGGTCACCGCTACGCGGGAAACCCCGACGCCTCGCACCTCGATCTCTTTCGTTTCCAGGGCTTTTCGCCGGCCGAGTGGGGGGATCTGGAGCCGTACTTCGAGGATGCGATCTGCTTCGTCGAATGGCCCGAGGCCGCCGCCGACGCACTCCCCCCCGTCCGCGTCGCTGTACGTTTGTCGCACGTGGACCGAGAACACAGGACGATCGAGCTCGAGAGCGACGACCGGGAGCTGTTAGCGGATGTCTCCGGCGATGCTGACGCTCGCCTTTGACACGGCCACGAGCGTCGCGACCAGCGCGCTCGTCCGCGATGGGGAGGTGCTGGCAGAGCGCGCATCGCGGGCGGTGCGTGTGCTGGCCGACGCCGACGAGCTGCTGGAGGAGGCGGGCGCCGACCCGCGCGAGCTGAGCCGCCTCGTCGTCGGCACCGGGCCGGGGAGCTTCACCGGTGTACGGATGGGCCTTGCGGCCGCGCGCGCGCTCGCGTTCGCGCTCGAGCTGCGGCTCGCGGGAGTCTCGACGCTCGAGGCGCTGGCCGCAGGCTCGCCGGGGGCTCTCCCCGTCGTCGACGCCGGCCGCCGCGAGGTGTTCGCGGTGGTTGACGGGGCTCCGGCCGCGGTCGCGCCGGACGAGCTGCGCCTCGAGCCTGGGACGACGTGCGTCGGCGACGGCGCCATCCGCTATCGCGAGGTGCTCGAAGCGCTCGGCGCGGAGATCCCCCCGCGGGAGAGCGAGCTGCACGTGCCGCGCGCCCGGTTCCACGCCGAGCTCGCGCGCGAGTTCGGCGACCCGGAAGCGGTCGAGCCGCTCTACCTCAGGGTTCCCGATGCGGAGCAAGCGCGATGAAGGAGATGACGCGGGTCGAGCTGCGTCGGCTCGAGATGCGCGACCTGAATGCGATCGAGCGGATCGAACGCGCCTCCTACCCGACACCGTGGTCGCGCTCGATGTTCGCCAGCGAGCTCGCAAAGCCATCTTCGATCTGCCTCGGCGCGTTCGATCTCGAGAGCGGCGAGCTCGTCGGCTACCTCGTCATCTCCCGCTATGTCGACGCCTGGCACGTGATGAACGTCGCGGTCACGGCCGAGCACCGCCGCCGCGGGATCGCGACGACGTTGCTGGAGCGCCTGTTCGAGCTGACGGCGGGACGGGGCCGCCGCGGCTACACGTTGGAGGTCCGCGTCTCGAACACCGGTGCCGTCGCCCTCTACGAGCGGCTCGGTTTCAAGCCCCGCGGCGTCAGGCGCGGCTACTACACCGACAACCGCGAGGACGCGCTGATCATGTGGAAGGATCCGATCAGCGAGCCGGACGAGAGCTGAACGCCAGTCCCAATCCCGCCGTGCCAGTCCCTACAGGCGGTCGGATCCTCGGTCTCGAAACGTCCTGTGACGAGACCGCGGCCGCGGTCATCACCGGCGACGGACGGATCCTCGCCAACGTCGTCTCCTCCCAGGCCGAGCTGCACGCTCGCTTCGGGGGTGTAGTGCCGGAGGTGGCCTCGCGGCGACACCTCGAGCTCGTTATCCCTGTGACGCGCGAGGCTCTCGGTGAGGCCGGGATCGAGCTTGCGGAGGTCGACGCCGTCGCGGTCACGCAGGGGCCGGGTCTCGTCGGTGCGCTGCTCGTCGGCCTCGCGGCCGCGAAGGCGCTTGCTTGGGCGAACCACCTGCCGCTGGTGCCGGTCGATCACCTGCATGGCCACGTCGCGTCGCTCTACCTCCAACCCGAACGGGTCGAGCCGCCGTTCCTCTGCCTGCTCGCGAGCGGCGGCCACACCTTGCTGATCGACGTTGCCGAGCCGGGCGGCTTCCGGGTGCTCGGCACGACGCTCGACGACGCCGCCGGCGAGGCCTTTGACAAGGGCGCGCGACTTCTTGGCCTCGGCTACCCGGGCGGCGCGGCGATCGACCGGCTCGCTCGCGAGGGCGACCCCGCCGCCTTCGATTTCCCGGTCGCGCGCGTGCCCGGGCTCGATTTCTCGTTCTCGGGCCTGAAGACGGCGCTGCTCTACGCCGTCCGCGACCTCCCGGAGGACGAGCTCGAGCGTCGCCGGGCCGACCTGGCCGCGAGCTACCAGCGCGCCATCGTCCGCGCGCTCGTGCGTCGCACGCACGAGGCGGCCGAGCAAACCGGGGCGACGAAGCTCGCGGTCGTCGGCGGCGTGGCGGCGAACTCGGAGCTGCGCGCCGCCCTGCCCGACGCGGCCTTCGCGCCGCTACCGCTCTGCACCGACAATGCGGCGATGATCGCCTCGGCCGCGCGTTACACGGACGCGGTCCCGCTCCCCGGTTATCTTGCTCTCGATGCGTACGCCTCTGGCTAGAGCCGCTCAGGCGCTTCCGCTCGGCATCGTTGCGCTAGGCGCGCTGGCGTTCGTCATCGGCGCGGGTGGGACGCGCGTGGCGCTGCCGACGCTCTCGTCGACCGCCGCGGCCTGGCGCGGGCTCGCCGGCAGCGCGCGGCCGAAGGTCGACGTCGGGCAGCGCGTGATCGTCGTGCTCAAGGCTCCCTCCCTGGCACAGCGCGTGGCGCGTGCCGGCGGGAGGGCGTCCGACTCGGAGGAGCGGCAATGGACCACCTCGGCCCTCGCCGCGCAGCAGCAGGTCCTGGCCACGCTGGCGCAACACGGGGTGCAGGTGCGGGTCGACTACTACTTCTCGCGGGTCATCAACGGGTTCTCGGCCGCGCTCGACTCCGAGGCGGTCGCGCTGCTGGAACGGGAGCCCGAGGTGGCCGGCGTCTATCCGGCGCGCGTCGCCTACCCAGCGACGATCTCCTCGCAGCTCCTGGCCAAGGACGAGCTCGCGCGCGGCGCTGCGCATCGCCCGGAGATCGTGCTGCCGGGCTTCGACGGCCGCGGAGTCACGATCGCGCTCCTCGACACCGGCGTCGACCGGGCGCAGCCGTTCCTCCGAGGACGCGTCCAGGACGGAATCAACGTGCTCAGCGACGGCGACCTCCATGCGCTCGCCGCGACCAAGCCGGACGACGCGACGAGGCTCGAGCGACACGGGACCGAGATGGCAGGCCTGCTCGTCGGGGCCGGCGGGCCGGAAGGACTCGCCGGGATGGCGACGGGCGCCTCGGTGCTGCCGATCCGCGTCGCGGGCTGGCAGCAGGACGTCGCCGGCGGCTGGGCGGTCTACGCGCGGACCGACCAGCTGATCGCCGGCCTCGAGCGGGCGGTCGATCCGAACGAAGACGGTGACGCGCACGACGCGGCCCGGATCGCCCTCGTCCCCCTGGCCGCGCCGTACGCAGCGTTCGCCGACGCGCCGGACGCGCGAGCCGTCGAGGGCGCGCTTGATCTGGACACGCTGGTCGTCGGCGCGGCCGGGAACGACGGCCCGGCCGGTCCGGCATTCGGAAGCCTGTCGAGCCCGGGTGGATCCCCGGCGGCGCTGAGCGTCGGGGCGGCCGACCTGCGCTCGCAGGCGGAGGAGGTGAGGGTCGTCGTCCGCGTCGGCCTCGACGTGCTCGTCGACCGCTTGCTGCCGCTCGCCGGGGCCGTACTCCCGACGCGGGCCCGGGAGCTCGCGCTCGCGGAGCCGCAGGCGCGCGGCTACCACGGCAGCCCGGGCGGCTTCCGGGCCGCGCCGTCACTGGATTCGTTCTTCGACCGGCACGGCCTCAGCGTCGTCGCGGGCCGCGCCGCGCTCGTACGGGCGGGCGACGATCCGGTAACCGCGGTCGAGAACGCGGCCCGCGCGGGCGCCGCGGCAGTCGTCCTCTACGGAACGTCGATTCCCGCAGGCGGCCTGGGACTCGACGAGAGCGTGCCCGTGCCGGTGGTCGCGGTCCCGGAGGACGTCGCCCGCACCGCGCGCGACGCGCTCGCCGGCGGCCGTCACCCGGCCCTCTCGCTCGGTGCCTCGCGTGTGACTCGGAACGGCACCGCCGGCGCGGTCGCCCCGTTCTCCTCGCGCGGTCTCTCCTTCGACTGGCGCGTCCGGCCCGATCTGGTCGGCCCCGGGGTGGCGCTGATGACGTCCGAGCCCTCGGCGGCGGAGGATGGGACGCCGGCTTTCGGAACCGTCAACGGCTCGAGCGCCGCCGCCGCGACGGTTGCAGGTGCCGCGGCATTGCTCGCTCAGGCTCGGCCCGACCTGGACGCGCGGGCGCTTCGCAGCATCCTCGCCGGCCACGCCCGCCCCTTCGAGGACGCGTCTGTGACGGCCCAGGGCACCGGCCTGGTCGACGTGGGCGCTGCGGCGGCCGCCGAGTTCGGGACGGATCCGACCAGCCTGGCCTTCGGGCCGGCCGACCGCGCGAACTGGCACTCCGTCCAGGAGGTGAAGGTCCGGAGCTTGTCGACGCGGCTGCTCTACATGCGGGTGACGCTGCCGCAGACCGGCGGCGCCGGTCTGGCGTTGACCGCCTCGCCGGCCCGCTTCCGACTGCGTCCGGGTGGCGAGGTCACGATCCACGTCAAGGCAGCCTTCCAGGGGAGACCCGCAGACAGCCCGGCGGCCGAAGGAACGATGGAGATCGGCTCGCGCTCGACGCTGCCGTTACGAGTGCCGTGGGTGATCCCGTTCGGTCGCGACCGAGCACCGCTTCTCTCGGCTGTTGGGCTCTCGAAGAAGAGCTTCAAGCCCTCGGACACGACTCCGGCCGTGCTTTCCTTCCGCGCCGGCGGTCTCGGGCCGGGAGAGGAGGGAGCCCAGGTGCAGCCGGTCGGCCGCCTGGACATGCTCCTGACGAGCGAATCCGGCAGCGACCTCGGACTCCTCGTCCGCATGCGTGACCTGCTCCCCGGCAGCTACGCGTTCGGCTTGACGGGTCGCGACCCCAACGGAAACACGCTGCCCGCCGGCGACTACACCCTCACGCTGATCGCGTTTCCACCCGACCACAGCCGCCCGACCTTCCGGCAGGTGACGTTCACGATCCAATAAATCCCTATACTCGCCCCCGCGATTTGCAGCGACTTTTCCATTTGCCGAGCGCCGAAGGAGCGTCCGTGACCACACTCGAACTCCCCGAATCACACCTCCGCGAGAACCCCTACGACATCGCCAGGGAGCAGCTGCGCCGGGTCGCGGAGCTGTTCGCAGTCGACCCGAACCTCGTCAACGTGCTGCAGGAGTGCAAGAAGGCGGTCGTCGTCTCGGTGCCGGTGTCTATGGACGACGGCAGTATCGAGGTCTTCGAGGGCTACCGCGTCACGCACAACATCGCCCGCGGGCCGTCGAAGGGCGGCATCCGCTACCACCCGGACGTCGAGCTGGACGAGGTCAAGGCGCTCGCGATGTGGATGACGTGGAAGTGCGCGCTGATGGGCATCCCATTCGGCGGCGCCAAGGGCGGGATCGCCGTCAATCCGAAGAAGCTCACGCCGGGCGAGCTGCAGCGGATGACGCGCCGCTACACGAGCGAGATCATCAACGAGATCGGTCCCGAGAAGGACATCCCGGCCCCCGACGTCGGCACAGACGGGTCGGTGATGGCATGGATCTTCGACACCTACTCGATGAACAAGGGCCACTCGGTGCTCGGCGTCGTCACCGGCAAGCCGCTCAACATCGGCGGCTCGCTCGGCCGGCTCGAGGCGACGGCGCACGGCGTCCTCTACTGCATCCAGGAGGCGATTCGCAAGCGGGAGATGCGGATGGACGGCCTGCGCGTGGTCGTCCAGGGCTTCGGGAACGTCGGCAGCTTCCTGGCCAGGTTCCTCGCCGAGCAGGGCGCGATCGTGATCGGGGTCTCGGACTCGAGTGGGGGGATCTACAACGAGGCAGGTCTCGACATGGTCGCAGTGCTGGCGCACAAGCAGGAGACCGGCGCCCTCGAGGGACTTCGCGGCGCCGACTCGGTCACGAACGAAGAGCTGCTCCTCCTCGACTGCGACGTGCTGGCGCCGTGCGCCCTTGAGCAGGTGATCACGACCGCGAACGCCGGCCAGGTGAAGGCGAAGATCATCGCCGAGGGGGCAAACGGGCCGGTAACTCCCGCCGCGGACGAGATCCTCGACGATCGGGGCATCCTCGTCCTTCCGGACGTGCTCGCCAACGCCGGCGGCGTCGTCGTCTCGTATTTCGAGTGGGTCCAGGGCCTGCAGGAGTACTTCTGGAAAGAGGACGAGATCAACTCGAAGCTCCGCGACATCACCACGCGCGCGTTCAACGAGACCTGGCGCACGTTCGAGGAGCGCAAGACGAGCATGCGCCTCGCCGCGTACGGGCTGGCGGTTAGGCGCGTCGCCGATGCGACAATCACGCGTGGGCTCTATCCGTAGCCCCCGTGTAGTTGTCTACAAAGCTGAGGGCTGCCATCTCTGCGAGCGGGCCGGCGCGCAGCTCGCCGAGCTTCGCGCGGAACTGGGGTTCGAGCTGGTCGAGGTCGCGATCGACGGTGACCCCGAGCTCGAGTCGCGTTACCGCGAGTTGATCCCGGTCGTCGAGATCGACGGCGAGCGCGTCTGCACCTACTACGTGCAGCCCGAGCCGTTCCGGCGCAAGCTGGCGGCGGCACAAGCGGCGGGTTAAACGAGGGGTTTGTGACATCACTTCGCGGCGTGGGGAGCGGAATTGGCAGAATGCTCGTGCGGTGTTACAAACTTCTGAGCGCGCGGAGGCTTCGAACGACCGGTTAGGCGTCGGCGTCGCCGCTCGTCTGAGTCGCTATCTCCAAGTCCTGACCCAGTCGAAGAAGATGGGCAAGGACCGGATCTCCTCGCAGGAGATCGCGGACTACACGAACATCAACGCAACACAGATCCGCCGCGACCTCTCCACCTTCGGGAAGTTCGGTAAGCGGGGCGTCGGTTACAACATCGACTCGCTGCTCGGCGAGATCCGCAAGATCCTGCGGACGCAAGGGCAGCACAACGTCGCGCTCGTCGGGGCCGGGCGACTCGGGCAGGCGATCGCGAGCTCGCCGATCTTCGCCGAGCACGGGATCAACATCGCCGCGGTCTTCGACACGGATCCCGAGAAGGTGGGACGCGAGGTCGGCTCGATGCCCGTCAGCGACTACCGGCAGCTTCGGGACGCGGTTCGCGAGAAGAACATCATCGTCGGCGTCATCGCGGTGCCGGCGGACAGCTCGCAGGAGGTCGCCGACGAGCTGGTCGCCGCGGGCGTCAAGATCATCTTCAACTACTCCGAGGCGCTGCTCGACGTTCCGCACGACGTGCAGGTGCACACGTCCAATCCGGCCGTGGAGCTCTTGCACGCGCTCTACTTCCACCTGACCTAACGGGCCGCGAACGCGTCTGCAGCGGACGGGCTTCCCTGTAAAGGAAGTGCAACTTTTCGTCCACACCCGTCCGCGCGCGACAGTTCGCGGGGACAGTCCCCGGTTTTCGTCCCGCGCCGTGCCGCCGCGAGCGCGGACGAGGAGGCTTCGGCCGTGAAGATCGTCTTCTGGCACGGGTACCTGCTCGGCGGCACGGGCTCGAACGTCTACACGCGCGCGCTCGCGCGGGCCTGGAGCCGGCTGGGCCACGAGGTCGTGGTCGTCTGCCAGGAGCGCAACCCGGGCGCCTACGACCTCGGCGGCGCCCGCGTCGTCCGGCCCGAGCTGCCGGACCGCCTGCTGCCGGTGTTCGTGCTCGACCGTTACGAAGGGCTCCAGCCGAAGCTCCTCCAAGACCTGATGGCGGCGGAACGCGACCGCTACGTCGAAGCGAACGCCGCCGCCGTTCGCGCCGAGCTCCCCGCGGATCTCGTCTTCGCCAACCACGTGCTGCCGGGCGGCGCCGTGGCCGCCGCCGCGGGTGCCCCGTACGCCGTGAAGGCACACGGCTCCGAGCTCGAATACTCGCTCCGCGCCAGCGCCGAGCTGGCTGAACGAGGCAGGGAGTCGCTCGAGCAGGCCCGCGCCGTCTTCGTGGGCTCGGCCCACATCCGGGCCGTGCTCGAAGACGTCGTCGGCCACGTCGACCGCGTCCACGAGGTGCCGCCGGGCGTCGACGTCGACGAGTTCGCCCCTGAAGATCGGCGCGAGGCGCTCGCCCACCTGCTCGACGAGGCCCGTCGCGATCCGCCGAATCCCGCCAACGCGGCAGAGCGGCTCCCCGACGAGGGCAACGCCGACCGGCTGGCGGCCTGGTTCGAGAGCGCAGAGCCGACTGTTCTCTACTTCGGCAAGCTCCTCTACAACAAGGGCGTCCACCTCCTCTTCGAAGCGCTACGCGAAACCGGCGCCCGTGCCGTCGTCGTCGGCTTCGGGGACTATCGCGCCGAGCTCGAGCGAATCGCGGCCCCGCGAACCCTCTTCACCGGCCCGCTCGAGCACCGGCATCTCGTGCACCTGATCCCACTCTGCGAGGTGACGGTCGTGCCCTCGATCTTTCCCGAGGCTTTCGGGATGGTCGCCGCCGAGGCGGCGGCGGCCGGCTCGCTGCCGCTCGTCGCCCGCCACTCGGGCCTCGCCGAAATCGCCGACGGCTTCGCCGCCGAATACCCCGCCGCCTACAGCGGGCTGACCAGCTTCGAGACCGGCAACTCGCACGACCTCGCCGCCAAGCTCGGCCGCCTGCTCGAGCTGCCCGACCAAGAGCGGCAGAGCCTCCGCGAGGCGGCGCGCCGGGCCGTCGTCGAGCGCTGGAGCTGGGAGCAGGTCGCGGTGAGATTGCTCCAACCCTTCACCAACTAAAGTGACGCCCCCATGGGTGACACGCAGCGGCTTACCCCCGATGAACAGATCCGCTCTGCGCGGGAGGCGTACGAAAACGGCCGGGACTTCACTGTCGCAGTCGAGGAGGAGTTCGCGGTGCTCGACCCCGAGACGCTTTCACTCGCGAACCGCTTCGAGGAGCTGCAATCGGCCGCCAAGGGAACGCCCCTCGAAGAGCACCTCGTCGGCGAGCTGATTGCCTCCGAGGTCGAGGTTCGCACGGGCCGCTGCGACAGCTTCGCCGAGGCGGCCGCGAAGATCGGCGAGCGGCGCACACAACTCGACGAGCTCGCGGGCGGCCTCGGGATCGCGCTCGCCGCGGTCGGCACCCATCCCTGGAGTCCCTGGCAGGAGCAGCGGATCATCGACACGCCGCACTACCGCGCGAACGATGAGCTGCTCCGTTACGTCGTCTGGCGCAACAACACCTTCGGCCTGCACGTCCACGTTGGGATCCGAGGCGCCGACCGCGCGATCGCCGTCTGCAATGGGTTGCGGAACTACCTACCGGAGCTGCTCGCCGTCTCGGCGAGCTCGCCGTTCGTGGAAGGCGTCTTCACGCATCTGCACTCGGCGCGCACCGAGATCTTCACGCGCACGTTCCCGCGCTGCGGCGTTCCGGACGCCTACGAGAGCTGGCGTGCCTACGAGGAATACGTCCGCTTCCTCTACGACACGCGCTCGATCGCCGAGCACACGCAGATCTGGTGGAGCGTGCGCCCGCACCTGGCCTTTCCGACCGTCGAGATCCGGATCTGCGATGCACAGCCCGACCTCGAAGAGTCGCGCTCGCTCGCGGCCCTTGCTTATGCGCTGACGGCCAGGATCGCGCGGGCGCTCGACGAGGGCGAGCCGCTGCTCGACTACCCGCACCGGCTGATCGAGGAGAACTTCTGGCGCGCGATCCGGTACGGCCTTGCGGGCGAGCTGATCGACCTCGCGAGCGGCGACGTCCGTCCGGCCCGTGCGCACCTCGAGCGCCTGCTCGAATGGGTCGCCCCGCTTGCCGAGGAGCTCGGCGCGGCGCAGTATCTGGCCGTGCCGACCGCGAACTCCGCCGAGCGCCAGACGGCTCAGCACGAGGATGGCGCGACGATGGAGGAAATCTACGCCGGGCTCGTGCGTCAGGGAGCGACAGTTCGTGGCTGAGGAAGAACCGCAGCAGCCGCCGGAAACCGAGCAGGAGCTGGTCGAGCAGCTCCAGGCGGAGCTCAGCCGGCTCCAGGTCTCGGATCTGCTCGTCCAAACCGTCTACACGATCTCGTCGCTGGGCTACCACCGCTTGAGCGGCGACAACAAGGATCTCGACCAGGCCCGTCTGGCGATCGAGGCGTTGAAGGCGCTGGTTCCCGTGCTCCAAGGGACGGTCGCCGACGAGGTGGTTCGCGACTTCAACCAGGTGCTCGCGAACATGCAGCTCGCCTACGCCTCGGCAGCCGCGGAGGGGCCGGCGGAGGAGAATCCCTAGGCTCTGTCGCCTGAACCTGTTACAAGCTGGTCGAGGATGACCGGGGGTCTGAAACCAGTGAAGCGCGTCCAGGTGCTGCTCGCGCTGGTGGGGGCGTCTCTCCTGCTCGCAGCGCCGGGCACTGCGCTCGGTCACCCGCGCGGCGTCATGCCGATTGCGGCCTCGACCCGTCCGGTGCCCATTCCGATTCCACAGCCGTTCGGCGTCACAGCGCCGGTGGCTCTCGATTACTGGGGCGGACCGGTGATGCCGTTTACCGAGAACGCGATCGTGCTCTGGGGCGCCGCAGGCCACACGAGCTCCTTGACCGCCGGCCTGCCGGGGTTCCTGACGGCTATCGCCGGTGCAGGCAACGCGAATCCCTACAACATCGCGCTCGATTATCCAACCCAGGGCCTGAGCGGCACGACCTCGAACCAGCCGCTCACGCTTGCAAGCCGTTATCTCGGCGCGTTCACGATCACCCCCTCGATCTCCGCGACCACCATCAGCGACGATCAGGTCGCGGCGGAGCTGGCCGCCCAGATCGGCGCCGGCGCCCTGCCTCCCCCGCGGGTCGCCTTCGGCGGCCCGGTCACTGAGTACTACGTCATGTTCCCGCCGGCGGACACCGTCTGCCTCGGAAGCGACTGCTCGAACGTCCAGTTCTGTGCGTACCACTCCAACTCCGTCTACGCGGGCACGCCGTTCACGTATGCGGTCCTGCCGGAGAGCACGCCTCCGAACTCCGGCTGCGGAGCGAGTAGCGGAGGCGACGGCTTCGGGAACCTGACCTCGATGACGAGCCACGAGCTCGTCGAGTCGGTGACGGACCCCGAGATTGGCTCAGCCTTCGGGTTGGCCCCGCCACTCGGCTGGTACGACGCAGTCAACGGCGAGGTTGCCGACATCTGCGCCGGTCCCGGCGACCAGGCAAGCCTGGCCTTCGGCGGGAGCACTTGGTTCGTGCAGAAGGAATGGAGCAACGTCGAGCACGCATGCATCGCCTCGCACACACCCGGCGGCCTGAGGGGCGTGGCCGCCGCCTTCACGACGTCGGCGGGCGCAGGGAGTGCGCTCACGTTCGACGCGAGCGCGAGCAGCTCGCCGAATGGAAGCCCGGCGATCGCGAGCTACGCATGGGACTGGGGCGACGGAAGCTCGAGCACCGGCGCGTCGCCGACGATCGCCCACACGTTCGCCACACCCGGGGCGCGCCTGGTGACGCTGATCGCCACGGACGCGAGCCGAGCGAGCGGCGCGCAGTTCGCCACCGTGACTACGCGAAATTTGAGCGTCGGCGTCAGCGGGCCCGGCCAGGTGACGAGCGCGCCGAGCGGCGTCAGTTGCGGCGGGACGTGTGGCGCCAACTTCCTCGACGGAGCGGCTGTGTCGCTGACCGCTGCGCCCGGTCCGGGGGCTGCCTTCTCGGGTTGGAGCGGCGACTGCGCCGGCCAGCCCGCGACGTGCGCGGTGACGATGAACGCCGCCCGGACGGCAACTGCGAGCTTCACCCCGCTCTGCGTGGTGCCGAACCTCAGCGGCCAAACGCTTGGGGCGGCAGAGACGGCACTGCCGGCGGCGCACTGTTCGGCAGGAACAATCAGGTCGGTCTACTCCAGGGTCGTCGCCAAAGGCCGGGTTGTCTCGCAAAGCGCGCCTGCCGGCCAGCAGCTCGCCAACGGGACCTCGGTCAACCTGGCCGTCAGCAAGGGGCGGCGACCCGCGAAGGTGACGCTTTGCTACCGGCACCACACGGTTCACGTGACCAAGGCGGTCGCGAGAAGGCTTCGCCGGCACGGCGCGAAGCTCGGCACTTGTCGCAAGGTGAGGCGCCGCTAGCGCCGGCGCTGCGGCGCACCCGCGGCGCGTTTGATAGAAACTGCGCCGCGCCGGGGCATCCCGGCGCTGACTTTGTGAGGGAGGCGGATTGAGCGGGTTTTTCCACCATCACACCGTGCTGTTCGCGCTTCTCTGTGCGGGCGCGGCGATCGGGTTCGGGATCGGGCTGACCGTCTGGGTGCTCGGCCAGGCTGCCGGGACGGAGCGCATGCGCGAGATCAGCCGCGCGGTGCAGGAGGGAGCGGCCGCCTACCTCAGGCGCCAGTACACGACGATCGGCCTCGTCTCGATCCTGCCTTTCCTCCTGATCGGCTTCTACCACAAGCTCGGCTGGGGCACGGCCGTCGGCTTCCTGATCGGAGCGGGCCTCTCGGCCGCGGCCGGATTCATCGGCATGAACGTCGCCGTGCGCGCCAACGTCCGGACCGCGGAGGCGGCCCGCCATGGCCTCAAGCCCGCCCTCAACGTCGCGTTTCGTGCCGGCTCGGTGACGGGCCTGCTCGTCGTCGGCCTGGGCCTGTTCGGCGTCGCCGGCTACTACGGGATCCTGACGGGCTGGTTCGACAAGTCGCAGGACGCGGCGATCCGTGACCTGATCGGCCTCGCCTTCGGCGGCTCGCTGATCTCGGTCTTCGCGCGTCTCGGCGGCGGCATCTACACGAAGGCCGCCGACGTCGGCGCCGACCTCGTCGGCAAGATCGAGGCCGGGATCCCCGAGGACGACCCCCGCAACCCGGCCGTGATCGCCGACAACGTGGGCGACAACGTGGGGGACTGCGCCGGCATGGCCGCCGACCTGTTCGAGACCTACGCCGTCACCGCCGTCGCCGTGATGCTGCTGGGCCTGAGCTTCCCGTTCCACGGGCGCTTGCCGCTCTATCCGCTCGCCCTCGGCGGCATCTCGATTCTCGCCTCGATCGTCGGTGTCTTCTTCGCTCGCGTCGGGCGCCGCGGCTCGATCATGAACGCGCTCTACAAGGCGGTCTTCGTTGCGACCTTCCTCTCCGCGCTGGGGTTCATCCCGGTCACGCTCGCCTTCGACGACAACTCGAAGTACAGCTTCTCCGACCTCTACGTCTCGTCGATCGTCGGGCTCGTCGTCACTTTCCTGCTCGTCGCGATCACCGAGTTCTACACGGGCACGCGCTGGCGCCCGGTGAAGTCGATCTCGCGCGCCTCGCAGACAGGGCACGCGACGAACATCATCGAGGGCCTCGCCGTCGGGATGCAGGCGACGGCCGCCCCGGTGATCGTGATCGCCGCCGGAATCCTGGTCGCCCACCACTTCGCGGGCCTGTACGGGATCGGCGTCGCCGTGATGGCGCAGCTCTCGATGACGGGCCTGATCGTCGCCCTGGACGCGTACGGCCCGGTCACCGACAACGCGGGCGGGATCGCCGAGATGGCGGAGCTGCCGGAATCGGTGCGCGCGATCACCGATCCGCTCGACGCGGTCGGGAACACGACCAAGGCGGTCACGAAGGGGTACGCGATCGGCTCGGCCGCCCTGGCCGCCCTCGTGCTGTTCGACAGCTACCACAGCGAGCTCGACCGTCAGGGCTTGAACGGGATCACCTTCGCGCTCGACGACGCCTGGGTGATCGCAGGTCTGTTCATCGGCGGTCTGATGCCTTTCCTGTTCGCCTCGCTCGCGATGGAGGCCGTGGGCCGCGTAGGCGGTCAGGTCGTGACCGAGGTGCGACGCCAGTTCCGCGAGATCCCGGGGATCATGGAAGGCACGGCCCGGCCCGAGTACGGGCGGGCGATCGACATCGTCACCGGCTCGGCGATCAAGAGCATGCTGCTGCCGGCTTTGATCCCGATCGCGTTCCCGATCATCATCGGCGTCATCAACGCCCGCATGCTCGGCGGCCTGCTGATCGGGACGATCGTCACCGGCCTCTTCCTCGCGATCGCGATGACCTCGGGCGGCGGCGCCTGGGACAACGCGAAGAAGCTGATCGAGGACGGCGCCTATGGCGGCAAGGGCTCAGAGGCCCACGCGGCCGCGGTCACGGGGGATACGGTCGGCGATCCCTACAAGGACACCGCTGGCCCGGCGATCAACCCGATGATCAAGATCACGAACATCGTCGCGATCCTGATCATTCCGCTGCTCGTGTCGATTCACGGCCCTTAACGCATCAACTGGTACGGGACCGAGGCGAGGATCACATTAGGTTCGAACAGCAGTAGACGCTTCAGATAGAGCGCCCGTTGCTTATGGAGCGCACGACTCAGCCCGCGAACGACGAGCTCCGGCATCACGAGCACGACCTCTGTGCGACCGGCGTCGGTCAAGTCGCGGAGGTAGGCAAGCAGCGGGTTGCCGATGTCGCGGTAGGGGGCCTCGTCGATCTCCAGCGGGATCCGAGGCCCGTGTGTGACCCACTCGTGGCGCAGCGCCTCCGCTTCGTCCGCGCTGAAGGCGAAATTGACCGCTCGGGTGTCTTTGATTCCCAGCGTGCGCGCGTAGTTGACTGCCCGCATTGACGACGCGTCCACGCCGGAGACCAGAACGCGAACGACGGCCCGTTCCGGCGGTGCCTCCTCCGTGCCGGCGAGCGCGGGTACGTCCGCCACGACGACGCCCGGTTCAGCCAGGAGCCGGAGCTTCAGCAGCAGCGCACGCGGATGCCTGAACACCTCGAGGAGCGACGGACGCCGAAAGAGCTCCGGCAGGACGACGGTGACGAAGCTCGACTCGCCCCTCGGCAGGCGCCAAACCTGTTCGAGCACGGCCTCCGTGACGCCGAGCGACCCGTCGAGGACCTCCAGGTGCGACCGCTCGTCCGAGAAGCGGAACCACCGCGGCTTGATGCCGGGGTCGGTGCCCCGCGTCGGGACATGGATGGCCCGGAAGCCGTTGTTGCTCGTCTGCTCCGTGAACCAGAGTGCGCCGGCCGTCGCCTCGTCGATCGACTCGACCAGAAGCAAGGTCGAATTGCGTGGGGGTGGCGCCGCAACGACTGCGTCCGCGCCGGCATGCAGCCGCCGCGCGATCCCACGGTAGTGACGGCGGACTGCGTAGCACGCGAGCACGAGGAGCGGGATGGCGACAGTGACGAGCCAAGCGCCAGCCGCGAACTTGGTGACGATCACGATCGTCGCGACGACCCCCGTCGCCGTGGCGCCGATGCCGTTGACGAGCGCGCGGTAGCGCCAGCCGGGTTCGCGGACGCGCTTCCAGTACCGGACCATGCCGGCCTGCGAGAGCGTGAAGGCGGTGAAGACGCCGATCACGTACAAATGGATCAGCGAGTTGACGTTCGCGCTGTAGATCCAGATCAGCAAGCCCGCGAGGGTCGCGAGCACGAGCATCCCGTTCGAGAACACGAGCCGGTCGCCGAGGTTCGTGAATTGCCTCGGAGCGAAGTTGTCCCGTGCCAGCAGCGCGGCGAGACGAGGAAAACCCTGGAAAGACGTGTTCGCGGCGAGAACGAGAATCAGCAGCGTCGTCGCCTGCACCGTGTAATACAGGAAGCTCGCGCCTGATCCCGCGGGAAAGGTGGCGCGGGCGATCTGCGAGACGACAGAGGCCGTCTGACTCGGCCGCGCGTGCTCGTGAACGGCGAGATAAGAGACGCCGAGGAAGAGCGTGATCGCGATCGCGCCGAGGACGGCGAGTGTCGTTGCGGCATTCCTGCCATGCGGACGCTTGAACGCATTGACCCCGTTCGCGATCGCCTCCACACCGGTGAGGGCCGTCGAGCCCGAGGAGAAAGCGCGCAGCAACACAAACAGGGTCACGCCGCCGGCACCGGTTGCGACTGGATGAGGAACGACGGCGTGGGGGGTCTCGCCGAGAAGGCTCTTCACGAGCCCGACGGCGACCAACGCGAACATCGCCGTGACGAAGGCGTAGGTGGGGAGCGCGAAGGCAAGCCCCGACTCACGGACGCCGCGCAGGTTGATCAAGACGATTACGCCGAGACAGCCGAGCGAGAGCAGGACCTTGTGGGGCTCGAGCGAGGGCGCCAGCGAGGTGACCGCGAAGATGCCCGCAGCGATCGAGACGGCTACCGTGAGCACGTAGTCGGTCAGCAGCGCGGCGGCGCCGACGAGGCTCGGAAAAGTGCCGAGGTTGTCCTTGGCGACGATGTAGGCGCCGCCGCTCGTCTCGTAAGCCTGCACCGTCTGGCGATACGACGCGACAACGATCGTGAGCAGCGCCGCGATCGCGATCGAGATGGGGAAGACGAGATGCACCGCCCCGGCAGAGGCGGCAACCAGCACGACAAGCGCGGACTCGGTCGCATAGGCCACCGACGAGAGCGGGTCGGAGGCGAAGATCGGCAGCGCCAGCGTCTTCGGGAGCAGTGTCTCCTCCAGCTCGCCGCTCGCCATCGGCCGACCGACGATCGCCCGCTTCAGAGTGCGGACCGGTGGCGCCTCGAGTGTCGCGCGACTCATGCGACGGCTCGCTCGACTCTTGGCGGAGCGCCGGTCGCGATCATCACCGGACAGGGGGCGTCGTTCAGCACCGACCAAACGTCGCGCGAGAACGGCCGGCGGAATCCGCGCTGCGAATCGACGGGTGCTCCGAGGACGATCAGCGACGCCCGCACCTCCGCGGCCGCTTCGGCGACACCGCGCCCGAGTTCACCGGGCCGCGCGCGGACGATCCGAGTGTGTGCGCCGACGCCGTAGCTCTCGGCGAGCGCACGCTCGCGGGCAAGCTCGATGCGGAGCGCAGCCTCCTCCTGCTCGAAGTGGGCGTCGAGCGGTAGCTCCCAGTCGACGTAAAGCGGTGCGAGCAGGAGCACGCGCGAGCCGCGGTCGGATGCGAGCCGGCAGGCCAGATCGAGCGCGTGCCGGGTTTGCTCGACGCCGAGCAGCGGAACGAGGACCATCCGCTGAAGCCCGATCAGGCGACGGGTCGTGTGGCGAAGGCGGCGGCGCCCGCGATCGAGTGCGTGCCGGGAGATGAAACGCCGGAAAGACGCCACCCGACGAACGTACGCCAGGCCGTGTCAGAGCCGCCTCAAGATTGCGTCGTCCCGTCTCAAGATTTGCTCAAACCGCCCGAAAAGCCGGCAGACGGAGGGTCGACTAAGGCCGAGTCAGAACGGCACCGCGGCGGCCTCTTCAATCTCCGGGAGTTCGAGCACGAATGTCGAGCCTCCGGTCGAATCCGACGCCACTTCCACCCAAACCCGACCGCCGTTCGCCTCGGCGAACCCCCGTGCAATCGCAAGGCCGAGGCCGCTCCCGGGGCCGGCGTTGCTTCCACGTTCGAAGGGGTCGAAGATCCTTTCCCGGTCTGCCTCGGCGATGCCCGGACCTCGATCGCGGACGCGGACGGCGATGCGCCCACTGTCGGCTTCGACCGTAACGTCGACCGGATCGCTCGGGGATGAGAACTTCAAGGCGTTCTCGAGCAGGTTGACCAGAACCCGGTTGAGCTGCCGACCGTCAACACGAACGAGCCCGAGATCGGCGGCGAAGTGGATCTCGACGCGGTCGGCCTCGCGGCCGAGTTGCTCGAGGGCCGAGGCGAGCAACGCATCGACGGTCCACAGCTCAGGCGTTCGTCTCGCCGGACCGGCTTCGAGTCGCGAAAGATCGAGCAGATTGTTGACGAGCCGCTCGAGGCGGTGCACTTCGATCCTGATCGTCTCGAAGAGTTCTTCGCGCTCTCCGGCGCGCAGCTCGACGGACGGACTGTCCAAACCCTCGCTCGCAGCGCGGATCGCAGTCAGCGGCGAGCGAAGGTCGTGACTGACGGCGTGGAGGACAGCGGTCTTGACCGCGTCGGCTTGGCGAAGCGTCTCTGCCTCGACCGCCTGGCGGGCGAGCCGACGTGAACGCGTCGCGAGCTCGCCGACAACGACTCCGACGATCAGGTAGACGACGAGCGCGACCCAGTTTTCGGACTCGCGGAGGGCGAACGTGTGCACCGGCGGCAGAAAGAGGAAGTTGAACGCCAGCATCGAGCCGACGGAGACTGGAATCGCATAGGCGAGACCCGAGACGACAGCGACGGCCACGACGGCGAGCACGTAGAGCACGCCGAGGCTGACCACCGGTGCGATCGGACGGAGCGCATAGACGGCGCCGGTTACAACGGCAACGGCGCCGATGCTGAACGCGATCCCCGCACCCCGCTTCCCCCAGCCGCCGTTGAGGCCTTCGCTCTGCAAGGGTCAGGTTTCCCGCGTGAGCGGGTTCACGAGCCGGTAGCCGGCTCCCGGCTCCGTCAGCAGGTAGCGGGGCCGAGCAGGGTCGGGCTCGAGCTTCCGCCGCAGTTGCGAGACGTAGACGTGCAGGTAGTGCGACTCGGCGTCGTAAGCAGGCCCCCAGACTTCACGCAAGATCGCCGGATGCGTCAACAGCTTTCCCTCGTTTCGCGCGAACAGACTCAGGAGATCGAACTCATTCGGCGTCAACGCGACGGGCTTCCTCCCGAACGTGACTGCCCGCTTGTCGAGGTCGACGAGGAGCTCACCGATCTGGAAGATCGGCCCCGTCTCGGGCGCCGTTCTGCGGAGAGCGGCTCTCAGCCGCGCCAGCAGCTCCTCGGTGCCAAACGGCTTGGTCACGTAATCGTCGGCGCCCGCGTCGAGCGCCGCGACCTTCTCCCCTTCGTCGCCGACTGCGGAGAGGACGAGGATCGGCGCCTCCGACCAGGCGCGCAGTTCCCGGCAAACCTCCGCTCCGTGCCGGTCCGGGAGTACCAGGTCCAGGATCACAGCCTTGGGAGGGCGAATCGCGGCACTTCGGAGCGCCTCCTCGCCGGTGGCGGCAGTGACGACCTCGTAGCCCGCGCCCCGCAGCGTGGCCTGCAGCGCGCGCAGGATGTGTGGCTCGTCGTCGACGACGAGAATGCGGTCGTCACTACGCGCAGTTGCCGCTGCCTTCACGGAAACAGGATAAGTCGGGCGGAGTAGCTCGCCGCGGCTGAAAGTAGAGTCCCGCCGTGCCGCGGCGGCGCCGCCAGCAGGGCCTCGAGCGCGTCCTGGGGACGCCGGCGCTGTTCGCGACCGCATACGGGAACGTCGGCTCCTCGATCTACTACGCGCTAGGGCTCGTCGCCGGGATCGCGCTCGGCCTGACGCCGCTCGTCTTCGTGATCAGCGGGCTGATCTTCGCTGCGACGGCCGCGACGTACGCCGAGGGGACGGTTCGCTTTCCCGAGGCGGGCGGCTCCTCGAGCTTCGCGCGCCATGCCTTCGACGAGCTCGTCTCCTTCGGCGCCGCCTGGGCGCAGATGCTCAATTACGTGATCACGATCGCCATCTCGGCTTTCTTCGTGCCGCACTACCTCTCGATCTTCTGGGGACCGCTGCGCGACAACCCCTGGGACATCGTCGGCGGCGCGATCGTGATCGTGCTGCTCGTGCTCCTGAACATCGTCGGCATCCGCGAAGCGGCCAGCCTGAACATCTTCCTCGCGGTCGTCGACTTCGCGACCCAGCTGCTGCTCGTGCTGATCGGGTTTGCACTCGTCTTCAGCCCTCACCACGTATTCTCGGCGAACCTGCACTGGGGCGTCGCGCCGACGTGGTCGAGCTTCTTCCTCGCGATCCCGATCGCGATGATCGCCTACACGGGGATCGAGACGGTTTCGAACCTCGCCGAGGAGGTGCGCGACCCGCCCCGCGACATTCCGCGCTCGATCTCCTGGGTCGCGGGCGCCGTCTTCGCGATCTACTTCACGCTGCCGCTGATCGCACTGTCGGCGCTGCCGGTGCGGCATGTGGCCGGGGGTTACGAGACGAAGCTCGGGCTGACGCCGGACAAGGGCGGCTTCGCGAACGATCCGGTGCTCGGGCTCGTCGAGCACCTCGGCCTGCACGGGACGGTGCTGAGCGCCGCGAAGGTCTACGTCGGCATCCTCGCCGCGACAATCCTCTTCATCGCCACCAACGCGGGCGTGATCGGCGCCTCGCGAATCACCTACGCGATGGCGAGCCACCGTCAGTTGCCGGAGATCTTCCGGCGCCTGCACCCGAAGTTCAAGACGCCCTGGTTCTCGCTGGTCGTGTTCGCCGGGATCGTCGCGATCGCCGTCCTTCTGCCCGGCAAGACCACGTTCCTGGGCGACATGTACGCGTTCGGGGCGATGCTCTCGTTCACGATCGCCCACGCCGCGGTGATCGCGCTGCGGGTCAAGCGGCGGGAGCGCGAGATGCGCTTTCGCGCGCGCCCGAACGTGACGATCGGCGGCGTCGACTGGCCGCTGTTCGCGATCTTCGGGGGGCTCGGGACGGCCGCGGCCTGGGTGGTCGTGATCGTGCAGAAGCCGGACGCGCGCTGGGTCGGCTTCGGCTGGCTCGTCCTGGGCTTGCTCTTCTACGTGGGCTACCGCCGCTACGCCGTGCGGGCGCCGCTGCGCGAGACCTTGCGCGCGCCGATCCTGATCGGGCCGGCGATTGCGCTCGAGTACCGCAGCATCCTGGTGCCCGTGAAGCCGGGCCGGGAATCCGAAGAGGCGATCGACTTCGCCTGCCGGCTCGCGGCCGAGCGCGGCTCTTCGATCGCGGCCGTCAGCGTCGTCGTGATGCCGCTCGAGCTGCCTCTCGACGCCGAGTTGCCGGAAGCCGAGGCGGAGGCGAACAAGGCGCTCGACGCGGGGGTCGCGATCGGCGAGCTCTACGGAGTGGACGTGATCGCGCGGCTCCTGCGGGCTCGAAGCCCCGGCCGCGCGATCGTCCGCGAAGCCGAGCGGCGTCAAGCGGAGATCATCGTCCTCGGCGCGCCGCGCCTGGACCGGCCCCGGCGCGCGATCTTCAGCGAGACGGTCGACTACATCCTCAAGAACGCGCCTTCCCGGGTGATGGTGGCGGCGGGGCGGAAAGTGGCATGAATCTCTACCGCGGCGCGACCGCGCTCTTCGGGTTGGCGTTTCTGGGGATCGGGATCGCGCTGCTCGTCGTCACTGCGGCGGCGGGCGGCGGTGTCGTCGGGTACGTGCTGGGCTTGCTCTTCGCGGCCCTCGGAGTCGGCCGGCTGTACCTGTTGTGGATGCGTACGCCGCGGCGCTGAGCCGGGTTCAGTGCCAGCCGCGGGAGGGACAGTTCCTCGAGGGGATTGCCCTGAAACGGGCCCGGGGCGAGGCACTGCCTCGGCCGCCGGCGGGCATAAGCTGCCGCCGTGGCCCGCAAGCTCCCACGGTTGCAGCGCGTGCTCGACGCGCCGGCGCTGTTCTCGATCGCCTACGGCGAGATCGCCTCGTCGATCTACTTCGCCCTCGGAATCATCGCCTTCCACGCGCTCGGCTTCACGCCGGGCGTCATGCTCCTGACGGGCGTGCTCTTCCTGCTCGTGTCGCTCTCCTACGCGGAGGGCACGGCCGCGATCCGTGAGACGGGCGGCGCCGCAACGTTCGTTCGGATTGCCTTCAACGACCTCTGGGGCTTCGTCACGGGTTGGGTGCTCTTCCTCGACTACCTGATCGTGATCGCGCTCTCGGCCCTTTATGTTCCGCACTACGCGGCCGCGGCGATGTTCAGGTCGGTCCGGAAGCCGTGGGACGTCGTCTTCGGCTGCGCCGTGATCGCGGGCATCGCGGCCTTCCGCCTGCTTCGCAACCGCCGCATCTTCCGCTTCGCCCTCGTGATCGCGCTCGTCGATCTCGCCACTCAGATGCTGCTCGTCCTGCTCGGACTCGCGCTGCTCTTCTCGCCGCACGCCCTCGCGCAGGGAACGTCCCTCGGCAGCAATCCGAGCTGGCACTCGATCGTCTTCGCGCTGCCGCTGGCAATGCTCGCGTACACCGGTCTCGAGACCGTCGCCAACCTCTCGGAGGAGGTCCGGCGCCCCGGCCGCGATCTTCCCCGCAGCGTCTTCAGCGCGATCGGGCTCGTCGTCGTCCTCTACGCCGCGATCGCCGTCGTCGCCTTGTCGGCTTTCCCCGCCCGACACGGAACGGAACTCGGCAGCACCTGGGTCAAGGCGCCGTTGATGGGGATCGTCGCGCGCCTCCGCGACCACCTGCCGAACGTGCTCGGCGTGCCGCTGCAGATCTTCGTCGGCACGTCGGGGGCGCTGATCCTGGTGACCGCGGCGGCCACCTCGATCGCGGGCTTCGGGCGCCTCGCCTATTCGCTCGGCGAGCATGGACAGCTGCCGCGGGTGTTCGGACGGCTGAGCCGCCGCTCGGTCATCGCGCCCCAGTCGATCGTCGCCGCCTCGCTGATCTCGATGACGCTGCTGGTGGCGACGGCGGCGGCGCTCAAGCACCCGGTCTTCTTCCTCGCCAGCCTCTACAGCTTCGGCGTTCTGCTCGCCTTTACGGCGGCGCAGCTGGCCGTGATCAAGCTGCGCTTCAGCCACCCGGAGAAGCGCCGGCCTTACGTGGTGCCGCTGACCATCGGCCGGGTGCCGCTCCCGGCGGTCGTCGGCGCCTTCCTCACCGGGGTCGTCTGGGTGCTCGCGCTCGCGACGCACGCGGGCGCCCGCTACGGCGGCCCCGTCTGGCTGTTCGCCGGTCTGGTCCTTTACGTGCTCGTCCGCCGCTCGCGCGGAGAGGGCCTGCGCGAGCGCGTCGTCTCGGCCGACGAGCACCGGGACCTCACCGAAGCTCAGTACTCGAGCATCCTCGTCCCTCTGAAGCTCGGCCCGATCGGCGAGGAGATGGTCGCGACGGCGGTCAAGCTCGCCCAGGAGGCGGGCGCCTCGGTCTGGGCGCTGCATGTCGTCCGCGTGCCGATGGAGCGGGCGCTCGAGGACGCGCTGGCCGACGAGGAAGAGGGTGCTGCGGCCGCCCTGGCGGAGGCCCGGCTCCTCGGCGCGGATCACGGCGTCGAAGTCGAGGGGAAGACGGTTCGGGCCCGCTCGATCGGCGATGCAATCGTCAGCCAGGCGAAGGAGCTCGGCGTCGACCTGATCGTGCTCGGCTCGGCGCCGAAGTGGCGGCGCCAGTCGCGCTTCTTCTCCCCGACGGTGGAATACGTGCTCAAGAAGGCCCCCTGCGAGGTACTCGTGGTTGCCTTCCCGCAAGGGGTTTTGGAGGAGGAGGAAGAGCCTGTATATGCCTCTACATAAAAGAGGTCGTGAGCTATGGTGAGCGGGTGAAAGCATTGGTGATCGGCTGCGGCCGAGTGGGGTCGAACGTGGCACTTCAACTCGCCGAGGAGGGGTGGGAGGTGACCGCGGTCGACGAGAAGGAAGAGGCGCTGACGAGGCTCGGCGAGAACTGGCGCGGCGGCTTCGTGCTCGGCCACGGCATGGACGCCGACGTGCTCCGCGAGGCCGGAATCGAGGATGCCGACGCGGTCGTCGTCGCCACGAACGGGGACAACACGAACCTCGTCATCGCGCAGGTGGCGATGAAGCGGTTCGACAACCAGTGCGTCGTCGTCCGCATCCTCGACCCCGCGCGCGCCGACTTTTACCGCACGCTGGGTCTGCGCACGATCAGCCCGACGAAGACGGCGATCAGCGAGCTGCTGGACGCCGCGCGCGCCTGCGAGGTCAGGCCGCGCGAGACCGCGCCCACGGCATAGTAGTGCCTCATCCAGCAATACATGCCGGCTTCTGGCCCGCGATCACGCGGCGCCAGAGTCCACCCTCGCTCTTGCCAAGGCTGCCAGCCTTGGCCGCGAGCGAGTGCGGCCTCTGGCTTGGTGCTCGCGACCCAGAAGCTCGACGGCATTACTGGAAGGGGCACGGATGTACGTCCTGATCGCAGGCGGCGGCAAGATCGGTGCCAACCTCGCCCGGAGCCTGCTGCGCGACGGCCACGGCCACGAGGTGACGTTGATCGAGCAGCGCCGAGACCGCTACGAAAGGCTCGAGCACGAGTTCGAGCACCAGGTGCAGCTGGGCGACGCGACGGAGATCCACGTGCTCGACCGTGCCGGCATCGCGCGGCCGCCCGACGTCGTCGTCGCAGTCACCGGCGACGACGAGGACAACCTGATCATCTGCCAGCTCGCTCGTGAGAAGTACGGGGTCGGCAAGGTCGTCGCCCGCGTGAACGATCCCCGCAACCAGGCCCACTTCGACCTGCTCGGGATCTCGGCGACCGTCTCGGCGACGGCCAGCATCATGGCGCTGATCGAGCACGAGGTGCCCGAGCACGACCTGATCCACCTGCTGGAGCTCCGCAAGGAGAACCTCGAGATCGTCGAGGTGCAGATCGACAAGAGCGCGCCGGCGGCCGGCAAGCGCGTCGAGAAGCTGAGACTCCCGGAGGGCTCGCGGCTGATCTCGATCACCCGCAACGGCAAGTCCGAGATCGCGATCGGCTCGACCGAGCTGCAGCCCGGCGACCAGGTGCTCGCGATCCTTCAGCCCGGCAAGGAGGACGAGCTCCGCCGGGTGCTGCTGAAGGCCTGACGCCGCTCTGCGGTCTTCGGGCACGATTCCCTCGTCGTGTGGCGCCGCGTTCTCCTTTTCGCCATGGCTCTCGCCCTCGTGCTCGCGGCCTGCGGGTCAGCCTCTGTCCGGCAGAGCGCTGAGGTAGGCGGCGACTGGACCCGCTTCGGCTACGACGCTGCCCGGCATAACGCGGGTCCGAAAAACACCGGGATTACGGCCGCGAACGTGCGACGGCTGCGCCGCCAGCGCGTGACGCTCCCAGGGACTGTCGACGCGTCGCCGATTTACCTCCGCGGAGTCCGGATCCACGGAGCTCGGCACGACGCCTTCTTCGTGACGACGTCGTACGGGCGCACGATCGCGATCGACGCTGCGAGCGGCGCGATCCTCTGGCGTTTCACGCCGCGCAGCTACTCCTCCATGGCAGGCTCGTACCGGATCACGAACTCGACCCCTGTCGCCGATCCGAACCGCAAGTTCGTCTACGCCGCATCTCCGGATGGACGGGTGCACAAGCTCTCGGTTGCCAGCGGGGCCGAAGCTCGTGGCTGGCCCGTCCGCGTGACCCTTTTGCCACAGCGGGAGAAGCTGGGCACCTCGCTCAACTTCGCGCGCGGCCTCGTCCTGCTCGGGACCGGCGGCTACCTCGGTGACGCACCTCCCTACCAAGGACACGTCGTCGCGATCAATGCTGCGACCGGCCGCATCGCTCACGTCTGGAACTCGCTGTGCTCGAACGTGCATCGCCTGATCTACCCTCCGAGTTGCGCGCACAGCGATTCGGCGATCTGGGCCAGGTCGGGAGTCGTCGTGGCGCCCGGATCGGGGAACCTGCTCGTCGCGACCGGCAACGGGGCCTTCGACGGCAGGCGAAACTGGGGAGACAGCGCCTTGATGCTGACCCGGAACGCCGGCCGCTTGCTCCGGAACTGGACGCCCCGCAACTACGCGAGCCTGGAGAGCGGCGACGTCGACCTCGGCAGCACCGCGCCGGCGCTCATCGCCGGGTTCGCCGTGCAGGGAGGCAAGGACGGCAAGCTGCGGCTACTCAGTCTCTCGCGCCTGGGCGGCCGGCTCGGCGCGACTGGCGGCGAGTTGCAGACAGTTACGGCGCCCGGCGGCGCCGACGTCTTCACCGCGCCGGCGGTCTCGGGGAAGCGCCTGTTCGTCGCGACGGATTCCGGCCTTGACTGCTACGTACTCAGTGGTCGCCGGCTTCACCTCTCCTGGCACCGCCGGGAGGGCGGCACGAGCCCGGTTGTTGCCGGGCGATTGCTCTACGTGTACAACGGGTCGTTGAACGTCTACGCGCCTGCGACCGGCAAGCTGCTCGCCTCGTTCAGCGCCGGTGGCGCGGCGCACTGGAGCAGTCCGATCGTGACGGACGGCCGTGTTGCTCTGTCCGAAGGAAGCGCGAACGACCACAGCACGAGCGGGGTCCTCGACATCTTCCGCCTGCCCTAGTGCGCGCCGTCGGAGCAGCGGCCCTCAGCCGGCGCGGCGGCGGCGCACCTGCGGGCCCTGCTGGCCGAGCGCGGCATACGCGATCGCCTGCAGCGACTCGTTCAGGCTCCGCAGCTCGTGCGCCAGGCGGGCGAAGCCCTCGGCATGGTCGAGGCTCCGGTTGAGCACGTGGATCTCGTCGACCAGCTTGTCCAGGCGCTCGAGCACCGCGTCGAGCTGACGGTCATCGAGGGGATTGCGCTCGGGCATCGGCTCGATTCTACGCCGCGTCAGTCCACCCAACGACGCGCTCGCACGAAGACGAGCACGCCGATCAGGACACCCGTCGAGTCGATCGCGACGTCGAGCGGCGACGAGTGCCGGCCGCTGACGAAGTGCTGGTGCACTTCGTCCGTGATCGCGTAAGCGATCCCGAGCAGGAACGCCGGCAGCTCGCGGCCCATCGCCCGCATCAGCAGCAGCCCGAGGATCGCGTACTCGGTCACGTGCGCGCCCTTGCGGAGGATTGTGTCCCAGGTGCCGAGGCCCGTGCCGAGATGGGCGATCGACGAGAGCGCGAAGATCACCGCCGCCCAGGCGACGACCGGCAGCCATGTCGAAAGGCGCGAGGGTGGCACGGAAGGATGGTAGTCTCGGCCGAAAGGCGAGCGGTAAGGGAACCCGGTGCAAGTCCGGGACGGTCCCGCCGCTGTGAGGGGAGACGCTCTGTCGCCAAGAGCCACTGGCGCAAGCCGGGAAGGCGGCGGCAAAGGGAGCCCCGAGTCAGAAGACCTGCCGTTTCGCCGGAACCGAACCCCTCGCGGAAGGAGGATTCGTGTACCGACGCTCTTTCGCATTCGTGGCAGCCCTTGCTGCCGTCCTCGTCCTCGTGCCGGCGGCGCTCGCCGCGCGCGTGCACGTTCGCGTCGAAGGCAAGACGCAGACGATCTTCGGCTCGACCGAGCCGACCCTCAATGTGAAGGCGAACGCGCTCGACGCGCTCGACGCAGCCAGTCTGGCGGGCGAGTTCTACTACCACGTCGCGCCGACCGCCTTCGGTCCGTACGTCGATCAGATCGGCCGTTACCCGGCCCTACCGGGCTCGCCCAATGGGTGGGTGTTCAAGGTCAACGGGATCGTGCCGCCGGTCGGCGCCGATCAGGTCACCGTCAAGGACGGCGACACTGTGCTCTGGTACTGGGCGACGTTCACCGGTGCCGCCGGGCCGCTGACGCTCGAGGTCGAGACGTCGAGCGTCCGCGGCAAGCGCTGCTTCTTCGCGACCGGCCGCAACGACGCCGGCCGTGCCTCGAGGGTGCGCGGCGTTGTCTTCACCCTGAACAGCCGCCGGGTCGGCTCGAGGAGCGGAGTCCTCTGCACGCGGCTCGGTCGCTACGCGGTCCGGGTCGCCAAGGCCGGCGCGATCCGCTCGCGGACGTACAGCGGCCGGTGAGACGGCTGGTGGCCGCCGGGCTCGCAGCCGCCGCCCTCGCGGGCTGCGGCTCGAGCCACACCAAAGGGAGCGCGACGCTCTGGATCACCCGCGACCGCGGGCAGCACGTCATGCTCGTCGCCAGGGTCAAGGCCGGGCAGACGGCAATGCAGGCGCTCCAGCACGCGGCGACGGTGAAGACGAGCTACGGCGGCCGCTTCGTGCAGTCGATCGACGGCGTCTCAGGCAACCGGTCGGCGCGCAGAGACTGGTTCTACTTCGTCAACGGCTACGAGGCCGACCGGGGCGGCGCTGACTATACGCTCCACCCGGGCGACGTCGAGTGGTGGGACTACCGGCCGTGGAAGCACGCAATCCACGTCCCGGTTGTCGTCGGCGCGTTTCCGGAGCCGTTCCTCCACGGCTACGCCGGCAAGACTCGCGATGCGGCGATCGTCTTCGAGGCGGAGGCGCTGAGGCCGCAGGCGAGCGCGCTCGGAAAGCTGATCCACGCGAAGGCGGTGACCGCGGACGAGCTCGGCGACGCGAACGTGCTCTTCCTGACCAAGGCGGACGTGCCGCTGTCCGCGACGAGCAAGGGAGCCGGGGCGCCGGTGCGGTTCGTGATCGGGCCGACGGCGGCGCGCCGGCTGCTCGCGGATCCGAAGCTCGTTCGCTTTCGCTACTCGGGGCTGCGGTGAGGCCGGCTCCGGCAGCAGCGCTTCTGTTCGGGCTGGCGGCGGCTGCGCTGCTGGCCCGGCACACCGTCTCGGTGGCGGCGCTCGCGGCGCTGCTGCTCCTCGTCTGCCTCCGGGCCCCCGTCTCGCGCCGCTGGCCCTATCTCGTCGGCGCGGTCGGCTCGGCGGCGGCGCTGTTCGTGCTGACGCCGTTCGTCGAGCGGCTGCCCGGGACGGTGTACTGGAGCGGGCCGTCGATCCCGGTCGTCGGGACGCTGGACGTCACCTCGACCGAGCTCTCCGGCGCGCTCTTCAATGCGTGCCGACTCGCCGCGGTTTCGCTCGCTTTCGCCGTGTACGCGCTCTGGCTCGACCACGACCGTCTGGTGCAGGCGGCCGGATTCGCGAGGCGCTCCGTGCTCGCCGTCGCGCTGGCGACCCGGCTCGTGCCCGCGCTGGAGCGCGACGCGTCCGGGTTGGTCGAGGCCCTGCGCGGCCGCGGGGTCGAGCCGGAGGGGCTCCGCGGCCGCGCCCGATTACTGTCGCCGCTCCTCGCCGGGTCCCTCGAGCGGAGCCTGAACCTGGCCGAGGCGATGGAGGCGCGCGGTTTTGGCCGTCCCGGGGCTACGCGGCTACCGCAGCCGCGCTGGGGCGCGCGCGAGCAAGTGGCATTGGCCGGCGCGGTGCTCGCCGTCGTCGTGGGAGCGCTGTGGCTCTAGCGCGCACAGAAGGCTTGTCGTATGCGTACCCGGGCTCGGCCGTCCCGGCGCTACGGGACGTGTCTGTGGATCTGGCACCGGGACAGGTCACGTTGGTACTGGGCCGTTCCGGGTCCGGCAAGTCGACCCTGCTCCGCGCCTTCGCCGGCCTTGTTCCCCACTTCCACGGCGGTCGCTTCTCCGGCCGCGTCGAGGTCGCCGGCCTCGACACGCGGCGGCACCACCCGGCGCGGCTCGCCGGCACGGTCGCCACCCTCTTTCAGGATCCCGAGGACCAGGTCGTCTTCACCCGCGTCCTCAACGAGGTTGCGTTCGGGCTGGAGAATGTCGGCACGCCGCCTCGCCAGATCGAGGGGCGGGCGCTCGAGGCCCTGCGCTCGGTCGGCGCCGAGCACCTTGCGGGGCGGCTCGTAACCGAGCTTTCCGGCGGGGAGCTGCAACGGGTTTGCCTGGCCGCCACGCTCGCCCTCGAGCCGCAGCTGCTCCTGCTCGACGAGCCGACGTCCCAGCTCGACCCCGAGGCAGCGAAAGCGCTGATCGAGCTGGCGCTGCAGCTCGCCCGCGACCGCGGCACGTCGGTTGTGTTGTCCGAGCAGCGGCCGGTCTTGCCGTTCGAGATCTGTGATCGCGTGCTGTTCCTCGAGGACGGGCGCCTGGCGTTCGATGGCCTGGTCGGCCGGGCTCGAACCTGGCTCGAACAGCACCATCCCTTGTTCGTTTCGGACGGTGGGTGGGCCGGTGTACACCGGCCCACCCACGGGCAAGTCACGTGCCGTTTGGACGGTGTTTCGTTTGCGTACGAAGACAACCTGCTCGTCTTGGACAGCGCCAGCATCGAGCTCCGGCGCGGCGAGATCGTCGCGCTCGTCGGCCCGAACGGCTCTGGTAAGACGACGCTCGCGAAGCTCGCGGCCGGGCTGCTCGAACCGCTGAGCGGCCGGGTCGAGCGACGCGGTCGCCCCACCTACCTCTCACAGGATCCGGGCCGCTACGTCCTCCGCGAGCGCGCTCTCGACGAGGTCGCGGTCGGCGTCGACGGCGATCTCGCGGCCGCGAGTCGCGCGCTAGCCGCAGTCGGTCTCATCGGCTGCGAGGACCGGCATCCGCGCGACCTGTCGAGCGGTGAGCGCGAACGCCTCGCGCTGGCGGCCGTGCTCGCGCCCGACCCCGACCTGCTCGTCCTCGACGAGCCGACCCGCGGCGTCGACCCCGAACGCAAGCTCGAGCTCGCGGCGCTCCTGCGGGCGAACACAACTCGGGCGACGCTGGTCGTCACCCACGACGTCCTGTTCGCGAAGACGGTTGCCGACCGCATCGTCTCGCTGGCGCCCGACCGGGAGCTCGCGAATGTCTAGGACGGTGATCGGCGGCGCGGCTGCCGCTGCCTTCGCGGCCGCCGCGTGGGCGGCGACGACGCCGCGGCAGGCCGCGCTCGCGCTCCTCCTGCTCGCGGCCGCGCTGCTCGTCGCCGGCGCCGCGTGGCTCGAGCCGGGCCTCGGCGCGAGCAAGACGCTCGCGCTCGTCGCCACGCTCGCCGCGGCGGCAGCCGGCGGACGCGTCCTCTTCGCGGCGATCCCCGGCGTGCAGCCTGTGACGGTGATCGCGGTCGCTGCCGGCGCGGCGCTCGGCGCGCGCGCGGGCTTCGGAGTCGGCGCCCTAGCGGCGCTCGCGTCGAATTTCTTCCTCGGCCAGGGTCCGTGGACACCGTGGCAGATGTTGGCGTGGGGTGGGTGCGGGGTCGTCGGCGCCCTCGCAGCGCCGCTCGTCCGCAGGCGAATCCCGTTCGCACTCCTGTGCTTCGTGCTCGGCTTCGCCTTCAGCGGCCTGATGGACGTCTGGGAGTGGTACAGCTTCTACCCGCACACGTGGGCGGCCCTCACCGTCCAGCTCGGCCGGGGCTTCTGGTTCGACGCCGCACACGCGCTCGGCAACGTTGTCATCGCCCTCGTTGCGGGCCCGGAGCTGAGACGGCTGCTCGAGCGCTACGGGCGGCGCCTCCGCACGGAGGTCGTCTGGGCGTGAGGCTGGCGGCCCTCGTCGCAGCTGCAGCCGTCGCCGCCTCGCCGGGGGCGAGCGGAGTCGGCTTCCTACAGTCACGGCAGGCCGAAAACGGCGGCTTCGCGGAGGCCGGGCAACCGGCCTATCCGCAGCTGACCGCCTGGGCCGTCCTCGGCGTTCGCGCGGCCGGAGCGACGCCGAGCGACGCCGCGGCCCGCTACCTCGTCCAGCACGAGTCTGAGTTGAAGAGCACCACGGACCTCGCCCTCGTCGTGCTCGCCGAAAACGCCCTGGGGCAAAGAGCCGACCGCCCGCTGGCTCGTCTCCGCGTGTTCGAACAGCCGAACGGCTCGGTCGGCGGCCTCGTCAACGGCACCGCCTGGAGCGTGCTCGCCTTTCGAGCGACGGGTACGCCCATCCGCCGCCGGACGATTCGGTGGCTGCTGGCGCGCCAGAGTCGCGCAGGGGGCTGGGGCTGGACAGCGCGCGCCGCCGACTCGAACGACACTGCCGCCGTCGTCGAGGCCCTTCGCGCCACAGGCGTCGGCGGCCGCCCGATCCGGCGTGCGCTGCGGTTCCTGCTCGGCTTCCGCAACCGCGACGGCGGCTTCGAGCTGACTCAGGGCCGCGGCTCGGACGCGCAGTCGACGGCCTGGGTTGCCCAGGCCTTCCTCGCGGCAGGCAAGCCCCCGCCGCGCGGCGCGCTCGCCTACCTGCGGCGCCTGCAGCGCGCCGACGGCAGCTTCCGGTACTCGAGGCGCTACTCGGCAACTCCCGTGTGGGTGACCGCGCAAGTGCTCCCGGCGCTGGCGCGAAAGCCGTTCCCGCTTCGCTAGACGTCGCGCGCGAACCACTGCCGGCGCCAGAGTCGCCTGTAGCCGAGCGACCGGTTGAGCTCGAGCATGGCGATGTTGTCCTCGTCGCTCGCAGTCAGGATCTCGCGAATGCCGTGCTCCGCAGCCCAGTTGATCGTGTGCAGCTTCGCCAGTCGAGCGAGGCCCTGACCGCGGAACCGCGGCACGGTCGCGGTCCACTCGTTTTCGGCCTGGCGCCGCTCGGCGTCGACGAGCAACCACGAGAGCGAGACCGGCCGCCGGTCACCGTCGAGAATCGTGAACGAGCCGCTTCGCTCGAGGAGCGGGTTCTCGAACATCGCCTGGCGCCATTCCTCGAGGGTCGGCGCCGGCCCCGCCGGCACGAAGGCGCCTGCCTCGGCCCAGAGCCCGTAGAGGTCGCGCTCGCGACCGGCGAGTCCGTCCAGGCTCGCGACTTCGAAGCCGTCCCGCTGCGGGAGCTCGAGACGGTCGGGGGCGAGGCTGCAGACGATGTCGGCCTCGGTCGCTTGGTAGCCGCGAGCGATCGCAAACGCTGCGCCTTCCGAGTCGTTCTCGACGACCGTCCCGAGCCGCCTCGCGCCGGCCTCGATCGCGTGGCGCTCGACACGCTCAGCGAGCTCCGTGCCGAGGCCGCGACCGCGATGCCCCGGCCGCACCGCCACCCACGCCCGCGCTTCGTCCGTCGACCCACCTTCCCATTTGAGGTACGCGCTTCCGTAGCCGACGACCGCGCCGCCGTCGAGGGCGATCAGCGAGAGACGGCGGGCCCGCGCCGGCATCGCCGATTCTCGGTGCAAAAGGTAGGCCGCGGTCGTGAGAACGCTGCGTTGCACCGCGCGGAAGAGCTCGGCCGCCCCGGCCGCGCTTGCGGCGTCCAGTCGCTTGATTTCCACGCCTTCATACTGGCCGACGATGGCGTGCGCGGCGATCCTGACGATCGGCAACGAGCTCCTCAGCGGCGACGTCGAGAACACGAACGGCAGCTGGCTCGCGCGGCGGCTGGAGGCGGTCGGCGTCGATGTCCGCCTGATCGCAGTCGTGCCGGACGAGATCGACGAGATCGCGACGATGCTGCGAGAGCAGACCGACCGAGCCGACCTGGTCCTGGTCACCGGGGGCCTCGGCGGCACGCCCGACGACCTCACGCGCGAGGCAGTCGCCGCCGCCTTCGGCGCCGAGCAGAGCGAGTACGAGCAGGTCGCGGCCGACCTGCGCGCGCGTTTCCCCAGCGACCCGGAGTACGCGGCCCGCTGGGCCCAGCTTCCCGCCGGCAGCCGTCCGCTCGCCAATCCGCTCGGCGGCGCGCCGGGTTTCGTGCTCGAGAACGTCTATGTCCTGCCGGGCCTCCCGGCGGAGATGGAAGCGATGTACGAGACGATCGAGGACGAGTTGCGCGCGGGCCCGCCGATCGGCTCCTGGCGGCGCAGCTACCGAACGACGGAGAGTCGGATCGTCGCCGTTCTCGCTCAGGCACTAGAGATCCACCCGCACGTCCGTGTAGGCTCTTATCCAAGCTTCGGCGCCAGCGGTCCGTACGTCGAAGTCGTCCTCAAGTCCAGCGACCCCCCTGCGCTCGAGGCGGCTGCGGCCTGGCTCACTCAGGCTCTTGAGCAACGGCTCGATCAAGTCACCTAACGGAGGGGTCTTGCGGTGCGTCACGAACGCCGATTGCTCATTCAGATGTCGAGGCATCGCTATCTCTTCGGCTTCCTGTTCCTGGCGACCGCGGTCGCCGGGTACGCGATGGTGCGCATGGCAGGGAGCGGCGCGTTCCATGCAGCCGCCAGGCCCGATTGGAAGCTACTCGCTGCGGGCTTCGCCATCTGCGCGGCCGTGCAGCCGCTGCGCGCGCTCGCCTGGTCGTCGACCGTGCGCCACCCGGTCGGCTTCCGCGCCATCTACGCGTCGAGCTCGATCGGCTCCTTCCTCGACACGGTTCTCCCCGGCCGGCTTGGCGAGGCCTCCAAGGTCGCCGTCCTCAAGGTCACCTCGGGCTCGCAGTACCCCGGCTTCTCTCGCGCGGGCGGCTCGCTGCTCTGCGCGCATCTGCTCGAGATGATCGCTTTCGCCGTCCTCGGCGCCGGCGCGACGCTGTTCCTCCCGGTCCCGGTCTGGGCCCGCTGGACGCTCGTCGCCGGGATCGGCGGCTCGGTTGCGGCTCTCGCGGTTGCCGCCGTGCTCCATCGTTTCCTCGGCCGCCGGCTGCCGATCAGCATCACTTCGTTCCTAGCGGGCGCCGCCGCGCCGCGCGGAGTGCTTCTACGCGCCGGCTCGATCCTGATGGTGACCTGGCTCGCGCGGTGGTTCGGAGTCCTCTTCTGCCTCCACGCCGTCGGCGTCCACCTGAGCATCGGCGCCGCGCTGCTCTACATGTTGATCACCGGCCTCGCGAACACGGCCCCGATCCTGCCCGGCAACGTCGGCGTCTACCAGGGAGCCGCGCTCGGCGCTTTGGCGATCGCCGGCTACTCCGGCTCGCACGCGGTGGCGGCGAGCCTGATGACTCCGCTCGTAGTCACGCTGGCGACCGCAACGGCAGCGCTCGTCGGGCTCGCGCTCTACGGCAACCGGGTGCCGCAGCTCTCTCGCGCGGCGCTTCAGCCGCGCAAAGCCTAGCCAGACTAGGTATCGTTACGGCGCAATGCGCGCCGAGACGCTGAAGGGTCACCTCGATTTCCTCCTGCTCGCGACGCTCGCCGACGAGCCCGCGCACGGCTACCGGATCATCGAGGCGCTGAAACGCCGCAGCGCCGGCGCCTTCGACCTGCCGGAAGGGACTGTCTATCCAGCTTTGCATCGGCTCGAGCAGAGCGGACTGCTCGCGAGCTCGTGGGTGAGCGCATCCGGGCGGCGCCGGCGCGTCTACCGGCTGACGGCGCGCGGACGGCGCGGGCTCTCCGGCGCGCGGCGCGAGTGGCGCGGGTTCACGAAGGCGGTCGAGGCGGTGGTCGCGTGATCGAGCGCTACCTCCGCGAGCTCGAAGCCGAGCTCGGCGCCGTGGGCATTCGCGGCTCGCTGCGGAGGCGCATCCTCGCGGAGACCGCGGATCACCTGCGCGAGACCGGCGACGTGGCGCGTTTCGGCGAGTCGAAGCTGATCGCCGCTCGCTTCGCAGACGAGCTGGCGACGAACGGCGCTCGCCGGGTCGCTTATACGTCGTTCCTCGCGCTCGCGCCGGCGGGGATTGCCTACGCCATCCTCCTCGGCCTCATCCGCACTTGGCCCGACATCACGTCGGCCAAGGTGTTGCCGCTCGCGATCGCGACCGCGCTCACTGTGGTCTTGGCTCCACAGGTCGCCTTCGCCACCGGCCTCTTGACCGTGGCCCGTGCGTGGCGCCTGCGCTCGGAGACGGCAGTACCTGCGGCCGAGATCGGCGTGCTTCGTCGCCGGGCCGCCGTTGCGCTCGGCTCAGGCGCGGCCGCGTTTACGGGGATCGCCGTTTACGCCTACGAGTACAGCTCCGGCTTGCCGAGCTGGTGGACCACGACAGCCTTCGCCGTGTCCGGCGCTGTGCTTGTTCCGATCGCCGGCGCCGCGGTTGCGCTTGCACGAAACGCGCGGGTCCGGCCGCAAGCGTCGGGTTCGGCCGGCGACCTCTTCGACGATGTCGCGCCTCTCCTCGATCTCGTCCCATTCCGCCTGCGCGGCCGCCCGTGGCGCTTCTGTCTGCTCGTCGCCGTAGCGGTGGCCGCGGCCGCGCTCATCGCCGGCGGCCCCGACGAAGGGCCGCGGAACGCCGTCTTCGAGTTCGTCGCGGTCTGCGCCGGCTTCGCCGGTCTCGGCCGCTTCCTCGGCCTGCGGCGCTAGCTTCGAGCCAGGCGCGCGCGCCACTGCGCGAGCGGCAGCGCGTAGAAGACGGCGATGCCGAGGTAGAGCGCCGCGCTGACCCACGGCTGCAGAAAGGCGACCAGTGCAGCGCCGCCGTAGAGCAGCGTCCCCGGCGTGTAGGCGCGAGTGATGTCGTCGACCACGTCGTACGGAACGTGCTCTCCGATCAAGCGCCGGCCGGCGGAGGCGTAGCGCCACCAGGCGAAGTAGGTGATCGCGGTCAGCGTCAGTGTCGCGCCGTAAAGGACTGCGGCGGGCCGCGCGCCTCCGGTCTCGATGAACTGCGCGAGCACGGCGGTCGGAAACGGGACGAACGCGATCATCATCAGGAGCAGCGTGTTCAGGAGCAGCATCGTCCGGTCGACCCGCGCGATCAGCTCGAACACGTAGTGGTGGTTGATCCACATGACGCCGATCGTCAGGAAGCTCGTCAGGTAGCCGAGGTAGGACGGCCAGATCCGCAGCAGCTCGTGCCCGAGCGTCTCGGCGTGCTCCCGGGCCGGAACGTGGATCTCGATGATCAGCAGCGTGATCGCGATCGCGAAGACGCCGTCGCTGAAGGCTTCGAGCCGCGCGGTCTCGCTCGTCACACCTGAATCCTCGCGACCGCGACGGACGGCCTAAGGCATCGCTTGCGATGCCGTCTAAATCCGCCTGAAGGATTGGCGTGAGTGCGACTACGGGAACGGGAGGACTCGCTGTCCGCTTTGCTACGCGTGGTGCGGGCGGTCGTCAGCAGGAACACGGGCTTTGGTCTCGTCGCCTACGCGTTCCTCGTGACGATGATCGGGACGACGCTGCCGACGCCGCTCTACCCGCTCTTCGAGCGGCGCTATTCGTTCGGCGAGCTGATGGTGACCGTGATCTTCGCGGTCTACGCGTTCGGCGTGATCGCCGGCCTGCTCGCCTTCGGAGACGTCTCGGACGAGCTCGGCCGGAAGCCCGTTCTGATGGTCGGCCTCGCCTTCTCGGCGGCGAGCGCCTTCCTCTTCATCTTCGCCAGCTCGCTCGTGCCGATCTTCGCCGGGCGCGTCCTCTCCGGGTTCTCGGCCGGGATCTTCACCGGGACGGCGACGGCGATGCTCGTCGACCTGGCGCCTGGAGGCCGCAGGCGGCTGGCGAGCTTCGTGGCGGTGATCGTCAACCTCGGCGGCCTTGGGCTGGGGACGCTGCTCGCGGGGCTCCTCGCCGACTATTGCAGCTCACCGCTGCGGCTGCCCTTCATCGTCCAGCTCGGCTTGCTCGCGCCCGCCGTGCTCGGCCTGCTCGCCGCTCCCGAGACGGTGCAGCGGCGGGCATTTCGCTTCAGGATCCAGCGTCTCCGGGTGCCTCCGGAAGTGCGCGGCGTCTTCATCCGCGGCGCCACGGCAGGCTTCGGCAGCTTCGCGGTCGCAGGCGTCTTCAGCTCGGTCGCGCCGGTCTTCCTCGGCCAGATCCTCGGGCGAACGAGCCACGCGCTCGCCGGGCTGATCGTCTTCATCCTCTTCAGCGCCTCGATCGTCGGCCAGATGGTCGTCTCGCGGCTCTCGGACCGTCGTGCGCTCGTCTCCGGCTGCGCACTCCTCGCCGGCGGCGTCGGCCTGCTCGCGCTGGCGCTCGGGATCGAGTCGCTCGCGGCGCTGATCGCCTCCGCCTCGGTCGTCGGCGTCGGTCAGGGCCTCGTGATCGGCGCCGGGCTGGCGGCGATCAACCAGCGCGCGCCGATCGAGCACCGCGGCGAGACCGCGTCGAGCTTCTTCGTCGTCATCTACGTCGGCCTCTCGGTGCCCGTGATTGGCGTCGGCGTCGTCGCGCACGCCTGGAGCCTCCGCGGTGCCGGAATCGCCTTCAGCGCCGCCGTGGCGGCGCTGGTGGTCACGGTGCTCGCGAGTCTTACGCGCAGCGACTAGCCGAGCCGCGACGGGTCCGCCGGCTGGCCGTCGCGGCCGACGTAACCGTCCTTGGCGCCGACCACGACGAGCACGAGATCGTCGTCGCCAACGCTGACGATCTGGCGCGGGGTACTCGCTTCCACGTGGCAGAGCCCGCCCGGGCCAAGCTCACGGGTCTCGCCCGGCAGACGAAAGCGGGCCCGGCCACGGTGGACAAAATAGAGCTCATCCTGCTGCTCGTGGGAATGCGGCCGCGACTCGACACCAGGCGCCAGCACCACAGCGTTCGCGCCGAAGGCCGTGATCCCGAGCGCCGGCCGGATCTTGCGGAAGACGTCATCGCCGAGCTCCTCCAGCGACGAAAAGGCGTAACCCACGGCCGCTAGCCTAGAGCCGATGTCCGTCGCCTCGCCCGAGAGCTATCTCGCCGACCTGAATCCGGCGCAACGCGAGGCCGTGCTCGAGACCGAGGGCCCGCTGCTCGTGATCGCCGGCGCCGGCTCCGGCAAGACCCGTGTGCTCACGCATCGAGTCGGCCACCTGATCACGGCCTGCGGCGTCAAGACGAACGAGATCCTCGCGATCACCTTCACCAACAAGGCCGCGAACGAAATGAAGGAGCGGCTGGAGGACCTGCTCGGCCCGAGCGCGCGCGGGCTCTGGATCCTCACCTTCCACGCCGCCTGCGGCCGGATCCTCCGGCGCGAAGCGCCCCGCCTCGGCTACCGGACGAACTTCACGATCTACGACCAGGCCGATCAGATCCGCCTGACGAAGGCGTGCCTGGAGGAGCTCGAGCGCGACCCTAAGCGGTTCGTCCCGCGCGGCATCCATGAACAGATCTCCACGGCCAAGAACAATCTCATCGGACCAGATGAGTTCGCCGAGCGCGTCGCGTCCTTCTATGACCAAACGGTCGCGGAGACATATGCGCTGTACCAGAAGCGCCTCTTTGCCTCGAATGCAGTCGACTTCGACGACATGCTTTTCCTGACCGTCGACGTGCTCGAGCGTTTCCCCGAGGCGCTCGCGCGCTGGCGCAAGGCTTTCCGTTATGTGCTCGTAGACGAGTACCAGGACACGAATCACGCCCAGTACCGGCTGCTCCAACTCCTAGCCGGAGAGCACAGAAATTTGTTCGCAGTCGGCGATCCAGATCAGTCAATCTACGGGTGGCGAGGAGCGGAAATCCGCAACATCCTCGAGTTCGAGCGCGACTTTCCGGGCACGCGCACGATCCCCCTGGAGCAGAACTACCGCTCCACGAACACGATCCTCCGCGCCGCGAACCACGTGATCGCGAATAACCGCGAGCGCAAGCCGAAGAACCTCTTCTCCGAGCTCGGCGAAGGCGATCCGGTCCGCGTCTACGAGGTCGAGGACGAGCACGCCGAGGCTCGCTTCGTCGCCGCCGAGATCGCCGGGCTCGTCGAGGAGGGCTTCAACGGCAACGAGATCGGCGTCTTCTACCGGACGAACGCCCAGTCACGCGTGCTGGAGGACATCCTCGTCCGCCAGGGGATCGCCTACCAGGTCGTCGGCGGCCCGCGCTACTACGAGCGCGCCGAGATCAAGGACGTGATCGCGTACCTGCAGGCGATCGACAACCCCTACGACGCCGTCTCCCTGCAGCGGATCGTCAACCGGCCGCGTCGCGGGATCGGCGACTCCTCGATGGCGCGCCTGCAGACGTACGCCGACGCGCACGGGCTCTCGCTCTGGGAGGCGTTCGAGTTCGGCGAGGAGGCCGGAGTGGGGGCGGCGCCGCTGAGGGCGGTGCGCGAGTTCCGAACGCTGATGCAGTCGCTGATGTCCGGCGCGCTCGAGCTCGACGTTCCCGACCTGCTCGAGCGTGTGCTCGAGGGCAGCGGCTACCTGACGACGCTCGAAGCCGAGCGCACGATCGAGGCGCAGGGCCGGATCGAGAACCTGCAGGAGCTCGTCGGCGTCGCCCGCGAGTATCAGGAACAGGCCGTCGAACCGAACCTCTCCAGCTTCCTGCAGGAGATCTCGCTCTACTCCGACCAGGACGCGATGCGCGGCGAGGGCTCGCTCGTCACCCTGATGACGCTGCACAACGCGAAGGGCCTCGAGTTCCGCGCCGTCTTCATGATCGGGATGGAGGAGGGGATCTTCCCGCACTCGCGCTCGCTCGAGGAGAATACGCTGGAGGAGGAGCGGCGACTCGCCTACGTCGGCATGACGCGCGCGAAGGAGCGGCTCGTGCTCACGCATGCGAGCGCGCGTTCGCTCTGGGGGAACCGCAACTACAACCTGGCCTCTCGGTTCCTGGACGAACTGCCGGAGGAAGGCGTCGAGCGCGAGCGGCTGCGCCCGGCCTCGTGGTCGTCGTATGCCTCGTCCGGCGGCGGCGGGATCGCCCCACGCGAGGACGTGCCGGAGCTCTCGACCGGAGACACGGTTCGCCACGAGACGCTCGGCGAGGGCATCGTCACCCGCATCGAGACCGGCGGCGTCGTCACCGTCCGCTTCGCCGGCGAGGACGCGGAGCGGAGGCTGATGCTCGACTACGCGCCGCTCGAGCGGGTCGGCTAGCCGTGAGCGTCAAGTGGGGCCTGCTCTCGACGGCCCTGATCAACGAGGCGATCCTCGCCGCGGCGGAGGAGAGCCCGGACGTGGACGTGATCGCGGTCGCGAGCCGAGTCGAAGCGCGGGCTCAGAGCTACGCGAGGGCGCACGGGATCGGGCGCGCGTACGGAAGCTATGAGCCTCTGCTTGCGGACGCCGACGTCGAGGCCGTCTACATCTCACTTCCGAACAGCCTGCATGGCGAGTGGGCGGTGCGGACGGTCGAGGCGGGCAAGCACGTGCTCGTCGAGAAGCCCTTCTCGCGGCATCCAACCGAGGTCGAGCGGGCCTTCGACGCGGCCGAGGCCGCGGGACTCGTCCTCTCGGAGGGCTTCATGTGGCGGCACCACCCGCAGACCGCCCGGCTGATCGAGCTCGTCGAGTCCGGCACGATCGGCCGGCTTCGCGTCGTGCGCGCCGCCTTCGGCTTCTCGCTGGCCGAGGAGCGCGGCACGGCCGACACACGGTTCGACCCGGCTCTCGACGGCGGCGCCTTGATGGACGTCGGTTCCTACTGCGTCAACGCCCTCCGCCTCTTCGGCGGCGAGCCCGAGCGCGCGCGTGGGGAGCAGGTGGTCGGCCCGAGCGGCGTCGACGTCGTCTTCGCCGGAACGCTCGCCTTCTCGAACGAGCTGGTCGGCCATTTCGACTGCGGGTTCGTCTTCCCGCGCCGCGCCGGCCTCGCAATTGTCGGTGAGACAGGCACCATCTACGTGGGCGATCCGTTCTCGATCGCCCATACGGGCATCGAGGTGCGGCTAGGGGACGCCGAGCCCGAGCAGATCGCGATAGAGCCCGCGAACCACTATCGCCTCGAGCTCGAGAACGTGAGCGCCGCAATCCGCGGGGAGGGACAGCTCCTCCTCGGCCGGGAGGACGCGGTCGGCCAGGCACGCACGATCGACGCGCTCTACCGCTCGGCCGCGGGGTGACGTCGCAAAAGCTTCGGCTAAACTGCGCCGGCCAGGGCGGTTAGCTCAGTTGGGAGAGCACCAGCTCGACAAGCTGGGGGTCACTGGTTCGAGCCCAGTACCGCCCATCCTCACAATCGGCTTGTTATGCCCTCGGCGGGGCACCCCGCCAGCCTGTGTCCCTTCCTTGTCCAGCAGCTTCGCTAGCTGCCTTGTCGTGTGTGCACCTCGATCACGGAACCAGGTCGTCCCATCGTGGATGGGTCGGTAGCTCGCCCCGGGTTCGAGGTCCTCGCGCATCTCGATCGCTTCCTTCGAGGTGTAGGGCACAAATTCCGCCTTGACCTCAACCCTGCCGGCGACGTCCGACCCGTACTCATCGCCGTAGTGCTGCATGAGTCGTTGTGCCTCAAGCCGGCGCTCGACCTCGGCGCCGTACTCAAGCAGCGCCCTAGCGACCTCGCTCGCTGACCGCCCGCGGAGC
>VAWH01000113.1:0-5111 GCA_005888315.1 Actinomycetota bacterium
CATATAGGGCCAACGGGTCCGATGCCTACACCACTGGCCCGGGCGCTGGCGTGGCGGACGGCTCGGGAACATGCTGATGAACCCAGAAACGAGATAGGAGGAAACGAAGTGGAGAATCTTGCGCCAAGCCGTCTGCTGAAGACCCGTCAGGGGACGATCGTGGTCGGGGTCGCAGCGGCCGTCCTGGCGGCGATCCTGCTACTCGTCTACCTGAGTCATTACCGGAGCAGCGTCAAGGGTTCGACTGAACCCGTGACGGTGCTCGTCGCGAAGAGGCTGATTCCGAAGGGAACATCGGGTACCGCGCTCGCGACACAGAACCTGTTCGTCGTCACCACCATCCCGAAAAGCCAGTTCAAGCTCGGGGCGATCAGCGACCCGGCGGTGCTGCGCGGCACGTTCGCGGCTGCCGACATCTACCCCAGGCAGCAACTGACGACAGCAGACTTCACTGCAGCGTCGGTCGGAGCACTGGCGGCGCAGCTCAGCGGGAGGTGGCGAGCCGTCGCCCTGCCGCCACTCGACGCGGCTCACGGCCTTTCGCCCGCTGTTCAAGCCGGCGACCGCGTCGACGTCTACGGCGAACTGAACGGCACGATCGGCCTGCTGATGCCGAACGTGCTCGTCTTGGCGTCGCCGACGCAACCAGCCGCGGGCAGCACCGCGCCCGTAACGGGCACGTACATTCTTCGCGTCCCGACTGGGAAGGCGCCGAAGTTTGCGTACATGGGCCAAAACGGCACTTATTGGCTCGTCTTGCGGCCCGGTCACGGGGCAACGCCGACTCAGCCGGCCTTCGTGACTGCCGACAACACCCTCCTACACCGCGGCGAGCGCTAGTGCAGCATCCCACGAGAACACTTGTCTCAGTCGACACCGGCCTCGACGAGCAAACGGTGCGAGCGGCTCTGCCCGCGAGCTCCGACATCCAAATCGTCGGTGTTGTAACCGGCGTCGACGAGAGCTGGACCACGCTGCAGGAAACGCCGACCGACCTGCTGGTGGTTGCCTGCTCGGGCTATTCGGAGCGCGCGCTCTTCCTGATCGCGAGCGTCGTAAAGGAGCGTCCGGGGATGCCGATCGTCGTGCTCGCGCACGAGGCGCCGGAGGGTTTTCTGCGTCGGGTGTTCGAGGTCGGAGCGGACGACGCGGTCCGATTGCCCGAGTCGCCCGAGCAGGTCAACTTCACGCTTCAGAAGGTTCTAGTCCGCAAGCGGGCGGCGGGAACGCTCCGGGAGAACGGCAACGCCCCGATGATCTGCGTGCTCGGGCCAAAGGGTGGAACCGGCAAGACCGTCACGTCATCGAACCTGGCAGTCGCACTCGCCCAGGCTGGAAAGTCGGTCTCGGCAATCGATCTCGATCTTCAGTTCGGCGACCTCGCCTTGGCCATGGGCGTTCGGCCCGACAAGACCATGTACGACCTCGTTCAATCCGGCGGCTCGCTCGACGCCGGCAAGCTGGACGCGTACGCGATGCCGCATCCGAGCGGCGTCCGGGTGCTGGTGGCACCGACGCGACCCGACCAGGCGAGCTCGGTCGGTCCCGAGTTCCTGCGCGAGGTGTACCCACTGCTCCGCGGAGCGAGCGACTTCGTTGTCCTCGATAGCTCACCGGGTTTCACGCCGGAGGTGATCTCGGCGATCGACAACTCGACGTACGTCTGCATGATCGGCACGCTCGACACGCTCTCGCTCAAGAACACGCGGCTAGGGCTCGAGACCCTCGAGCTGATGGGTTATGACTCCGACCGAATCGTCCTCGTGCTGAACCGAGCGGACAGCCGCGTCGGGATCGACGACGACGACGTGCTCGCAGTCGTCGGCAGGCGTCCGGACATCCGCATTCCGAGCGACGTGGAGGTGCCGCGTGCGGTCAATGAGGGGAGGCCGATCGTGATGGCGAAGCCGGACTCGGCCGCGGCCAAAGGCTTTCGCGCGCTCGCGGACGAGTTCCTGCGGCGCGAGGGTCACGGCTCGGTCGAGGCAGATGCAGGCGAGCCGGACCAGGGCGATTCGGCGCAAGGCGTCCGCGGCCTGGCCGGCTCCCTCCGTTCTCGCAACGGCAACGGCAAACCGCCAGAGGAAGCTCTGGGCGAACCTCGTAAGCGGTCGCGCCTGGGCTCGAGGAGGCGCTAATGGAACTGCATGAGCGACTGACGACCGCGCGTCCGGCACCGCCGCCGGGCCGCGACGATCCGTTCGCGGAGATCAAAAACCGCGTCCACATGGCGGTGATCGGAGATCTCGGGCCTCAGCTGTTCAACGTCAGCATGGACCCTCTGGCGCTCCGCGACCGGGTTCTCGTCGACATCCGTCGCCACCTATCCGACGAGCAAGGCATCTCAAGAGACGACCGGGAGCGACTCGCCTCCGCGATCGCCGACGACGCGCTCGGCCACGGCCCGCTCGAGCGGCTGCTCGCGGACGACAGCATCTCCGAGATCATGGTCAACGGCCCCTACGACATCTGGATCGAACGTCACGGCCGTCTCTTCGACACCAGTGTGCGCTTCGACGACGAGTCCCATATGCGACGGATCATCAACAAGATCGTCGCCGAGGTCGGCCGACGAGTGGACGAGTCCTCACCGATGGTGGATGCGCGCCTGCCCGACGGCAGCCGCGTCCACATCATCATCCCCCCGCTGAGCCTGAGCGGACCGCTGATCACGATCCGCAAGTTCAGCAAAAAGCGGCTGAGTCTCGAAGAGCTGATCAAGATCGGCACGCTCAATACCGAATCGGTCGAGTACCTCAGCCGCTGCGTGCACGCCGAGCTGAACATCCTTATCTCCGGCGGCACCGGCTCCGGCAAGACGACACTTTTGAACGCGCTGTCGGCCTCCATTCCCGACGAGGACCGGATCGTCACGATCGAGGACGCGGCGGAGCTCCAGCTGAACCAGCGCCACGTGCTCCGGCTCGAGTCGCGGCCCAAGAACATCGAGGGCGAGGGCGAGGTCCCGATCCGCGAGCTCGTGCGCAACTCGCTGCGGATGCGCCCCGACCGGATCGTCGTCGGCGAGGTTCGCGGCGCGGAAGCGCTCGACATGCTCCAGGCGATGAACACGGGCCACGACGGGTCCCTTTCTACGGTCCACGCGAACTCGCCGCGTGACGCGCTGTCCCGGGTCGAGACGATGGTCCTGATGGCTGGCTACGACCTCCCGGTGCGCGCCATCAGGCAGCAGGTCTGCTCCGCGCTCGATCTCATCGTCCACCTCGAACGACTCGAGGACGGTACGCGCCGCGTCACGGCGATCACAGAGGTGCAGCGAATGGAAGCCGAGGTCGTGACGCTCCAGGATCTTTTCCGCTTCAAGTTCGAGGACAAGGAAAGCGATGGAAGGATCATCGGCAGACTCTGTTCGACCGGCCTGCGGCCGGCGTCTGTGCACAAGTTCGAGAAGCGCGGCATCACGTTGCCGCTGAGCATGTTTCAGACCGGGTTGCTCCAAGGCAACGGCACAGAGCGACCGGTGCTGTGACGAAGCGGCTCGCCATCGCTCTCGCCGCGACTCTGGTCGCGGTCGGCGCAGTCGTCCAGGCGGCCGCCGCCGCGCCGGTCCAGCTCATCCCGACCGGCACGGCCGTGTGGCCCGACCGCGGCTTCGTTGTTTCCCTGAGGTCGGGCGAGCGGCTTCAGCGCTCGCTCGCGCTTTTCGGCGCTCGAGAACGGGCGGCCCGTACTCGATGCCAGGGTCGTGCCTGCGAGTGCTGTACGAGGGAGCTTCGGCGCCATGCTCGTGATCGATACCAGCAACAGCATGCGCGGTGCGCCGATCAGGGGCGCGATGGATGCGGCACGCGCCTTCGCCGCCCGGCGCAACGTCAACCAACGCCTCTCACTGCTTGCCTTCAACTCCTCAAACGAGCTCTTGCTCCCGTTTACACGTTCGCAGAGAAAGATCGAGAAAACGCTCAAGGGCGTGCCAGCCCTCGCGTCGGGCACTCACATCTATGACGCTGTCGGGCAGGCGATTACGCTGATTCGGGCCGCGCGCTACCAGACGGGAGCGGTCGTGCTCCTCTCCGACGGCGCGGACACCGGCAGTTCTCTGGGACTCGTCCAGGTGACCGAGCTTGCGCAGAGCGCACACGTCCGCGTCTTCACCGTCGGCCTGCACTCGAAGACCTTCCGGCCGGCGGCGCTCCACCGGCTGGCGGCGGTCACCGGCGGCTCGTTCTCCCAGGCCGCCACACCCGCTGACCTCGCAGCCATTTACACCGGGCTCGGCCTCAAGCTGTCGAATCAATATCTCGTCCGGTACCGGTCGCTGATCGAGCCGGGCCGCCCCGTTCGTGTGAGCGTCTCCGTCGCCGGCATCGGCCGTGCGAGAACGGCCTACGCAACACCCGCGCCGGCGCCCATATCGCTCAAGCAGCCGCTCGGAAACAAGATCTGGCAGTCCTGGATCATGCTGCTCGTCATGTGCGTGCTCGTGGCCGGCCTGATCGGGTTCGCCCTATTCGTCGCGCTCCGTCCGACCGGCACCACCGTTCGCGCGCGCCTGTCCGAGTTCGTCACGACGGCGGGGACGGGCAAGGACGGCCGAGATCCCCTACCGAGCCGCATCTTCGAGGGCACCGAGCAGTCGCTCGAACAGACGCGGTGGTGGCAAGCGCTGAAGGAGATTCTCAATCTCGCCGAAGTGAACATCCCCCCGGTCCAGCTGATCGTGGGGACGATCGTCCTCACACTCTTCGTGATGTGGTTCATGGCGACATTCGTGTCAGGGCCCCTCGCACTGATCGGCCTCGGAGTGCCGTTTTTCGTCCGCGGGCTCATCCTCTATCGGGTCGAGAAGAGGCGGAGGGCGTTCGGAGACCAGCTTCCAGACAACCTCGACGTCGTCGCCTCCGGCCTGCGGGCCGGTCACAGCCTTGTGGGCGGGCTCTCGCTGGTGGTTAAGGATGCAGCTGAACCCTCGCGAAGCGAGTTCCAACGCGTGGTCGCAGACGAGCAGCTCGGCGTCCCGCTCGAAGACGCGCTCGCCGTCGTCGCGCGGCGGATGAAGAGTCGCGATGTCGAGCAGGTCGCGCTGGTCTCATCATTGCAACGGGAGACCGGCAGCAACTCGGCAGAGGTGCTCGATCGCGTGATCGAGG
>VAWH01000113.1:5180-5724 GCA_005888315.1 Actinomycetota bacterium
TCGTCACGTTTCTGCCAGTCGGGCTGCTTCTCGTGGTCTCGCTGCTGAATCCGACGTATATGAAACCGCTCTTCACGCACACTTCAGGGCGGATCATGCTCACGGTCGGCGTGATCATGATCGTGAGCGGCTCCTTGGTGATCAAGAAGATCGTGGACATCAAGGTCTGATGCTGCCGTGATTCTCATCCTCATCTTGGGGCTGCTGCTAGTCGGAGGAGCGGTGGCGCTCATCCTCCAGGGCTGGCGCTTTTCGCAGACGCGGACGGCTGCGTCGATCGAACAGATCGGAGCCTACGGCTTCTCCGCTGAACGACAGGTCGAAACGGCACCAGACCAACGGACCGGAGCCGTCGCGAAAATCGCGGACCGCGTCGGGAGCCTTGCCCCGAGCGTTGCAGCCGGCGGTCAGCGCGCCATTCGGAAGGAACTGATCGCCGCCGGGCTCTACGACACCAGCCCGCGGATGATCGTCGGCTATCGCATCCTGCTCGCCGGCGGCTTGCCACTCGTCTGGGTCTGGCTGGCGGTTATTACCGGTTTCC
>VAWH01000078.1 GCA_005888315.1 Actinomycetota bacterium
AGGCGGCGACGAACTCACGCTTGATCCGTGTCGCCGTCGCGTCGGCCGTCCTGGCGGCACGCAGCTCTGCGCTGGGGCCGGACGGGCCGCAGCGCTTGCGGCCGGCCAGCCAGTCGCTGTAGTGCCCGTCTGCGGTGAAGGAGGCGTGCACAGACTCTTGGAGCAGGTCCGACGCGCGGAGCGCCGCTTCGGTGTTCGGGACCGAGAGCGCAGCGGCCTGCTGCAGCAGGCTTTGCCGGTTGCGCTGGACGCGGTTCAGGCGAGCGCGTGCCGCCTGCGGCGTCAGCTTGCAGCTGACGGCACCGTCGACCGCCGCGGCCACGTCTCGGCGGCCGTCGCGCGATTGCATAAGGAAGTTCTCGAGCTTGTCGACGAAGGAGCGCAGCTCGCCGCTGGCAGAGGCGGTCTTGCCCGACGATCCGCCGCCGGTCAGCGCTACGGCCGCGATCACGGCTGCGAGCGCGGCGAGGCCCAACGCAGCGAGGACAAGGAACTGAGGGCGGCGCGTGAGCGGGACCGGTGCGCCCTCCTCGGCCGGCCGCGTCGGCGCACGCGCTCGCTCGAGGGTCGGATCGTGCCGGAGCATCCTGCGCTCGAGCTCCTGCAGCTCGAGGCTCGGTTCGATCCCCAGCTCCTCGTTGAGCGTGTCGCGCGTGCGGCGGTAGAGCTCGAGCGCGTCGGCCTGCCGGCCGGAGCGGTAGAGCGCGAGCATCAGCTGTCCGCGCGGCCGCTCGCGCAGCGGCTCGCCTGCGACGAGCTCCTCGAGCTCCGGCACGAGGCGTGCGTGCCGGCCGAGCGCGAGGTCGGCCTCGATCCGCTCTTCGAGCGCGGCGAGCCTGGCGTCCTCGAGCCTCGCGCCGGCGTCTCGGGCGAACGGCTCGGCATGGAACTCGACGAAAGGAGAGCCGCGCCACAGCTCGAGCGCCTCGTCGAACCGCTTCGCCGCAGCCTTCCAATCGCCGGCGCCGAGCAGCTCGCGGCCCTCTCGCACGAGCAGCTCGAAGCGGTCGAGGTCGAGCTCCCCATCTTCGACTCGCAGCGAGTAGCCCGGCGGTTTCGTCAGCAGCCGATCGGCCCCAAGTCCCTTGCGCAGTTGCGAGACATAGCCCTGAAGCGCCTTCGTCGCGGTTTCCGGCGGCTCCTCGCCCCAGAGGTCGTCGACCAACCGGTCGACGGAGACCACGCGGTTTCGGTTCAGCAGCAGGACCGCGAGCAGCGCGCGCGGCTTTGCCGCCGGCAGCGGGACCGGCTGTCCGTCGACGAGAGCTTCGACCGGCCCGAGGAGGCGAAATTCCAGCAACAGAGCGATGATCGCAGGTCGTTCGGAGCCCCAGCCGAGCCGCTTTACCACTGTTTTTACGTCGCCTTACCGCCGACGCCGACCATCCGGGCAATCGGACGAAAGGAATAGTCATGAAGGTGCAGAGGACATTTGCAGCGACGGCCGCCGGGCTCACGTTCCTGCTGGCGGGGATCGCGCTCGGAACGGCGGCTGCCTCTCCGATCAAGTGGGTCCCCGTTCAACTCGGGACGCACCAGTTCGGCCGGCTACGGGCGCCGGACGCGGTCGTCGCCCACGCCGGCCCCGCCGAGGTCGCTTTCAACAAGCGCGGCGCGTGCGGCTGCCTGGACGGACCCCAGGGGCCGATGTTGTTCGATGTGGCGCCGAACGGCTCGATCTGGCTGTTCGACGTGCTCAATCACCGCCTGCTCGTCTGGCAGCACGGCCGCCCCGCACGGCCGGCCCGCGCGCTCGCGCTGCCGAAGCTCGACGTTCGCGACTTCGCGGTCGGCCGCGACGGCACGGTCTATCTCCATGCCGTCTATGCGGATCCTCCGGCCGGGGACAGCGGCGCGACCCTGTGGGCCCTGGCCCCCAGCGGGAAGGTGCGTTGGCGGGCACAGGCGTTGATGGGCAGCGCGCTCCGCATCGGCTCGAACGGCGTCCTGTACTCCGTCGGCGCGAGGAAGCAGGATCCCGGCGCATGGACGCCGCTGACGACCCCGGCGGGGCGACCTCTGTCGCTCGCCGCCCAACGCCGCGGGACGATGACGTTCCAGCCCCTGGCGTCCGGCGTGCACCTCGTCGCCAGCCGGCTCGGCGCACACGAGGTCCACTTCGCGCTCGTCGACCGCTCTCGCAAGGTCGTGCGTGCCTGGCGGGTGCTGAGCAAAACGCCGCTCGCGCTGGCGCAGCGGACGCTGACGCCCGCCCTTGTCGGCGGCGACCTGGTCGTCGAGCTCGACGTCTCCCGTCAGGTGAGGAGCACGCTCCGCTCGGAACACGTCGTGATGCGGCTGTCACCGACGGGGATGCGCAAGCGGTTCTCGCTCGACGCCAAAACCGTTTGGGGCGACAACGGTGATCAGCCCGTCGCGGCTCTCCGCATCGGCTCGGACGGCCGGCTCTACCAGCTCCGGACGAACCCGAAGACGGGCGCAAGCATCGCTCGGTATTCGCTCGGCGCCGCCTAGACCGGACACGCTCCCGGGACTGTCCCCGTCCGGGGACAGTCCCTGCCTGGTTTGCAGGGACTGTCCCGCCAGGGACTGTCCCAAAAACCGTTCCAAAGCTAGCGGCCGAGAGCCGGGCATCCGCTCCAAGGCCACTCGCTGGGTTTCTCGCAGAGGCCGGCGCGGACCGGGTTCTCCAACACGTAGAGGCAGCTCGCCTCGAGGTGGTCGTCTCGATCGATCACATACACGGAGTAGCGCCCGCCGAACACGTGCCCGCGGCGATCGTGGCGTTCGTTGAACGACTGTGCATAGCCGCCGTTGAGGCGCCGCATCCCACGCGACAGATTTGGCTGATCGGTTTCCACGATCAGGTGGTAATGAGTCGTCATCAGGCAGAACGCGTGGCAGGTCCAGTCGTGGCGAACGACGACAGAACCCAATAGCGTCAGAAATGTCTTCCGGTCGATGTCGTCGAGGTAGATCGGGCGCTCGTCGGTCCCCCGATTTGTGACGTGATAGACGCCGTTGGGGAGCTCACTCCTTGCTCGGCGAGGCACTCGGCCGAGGCTACGCACCAACCTCGCCGTCGGCTAGACGCTTAATGGGACAGTCCCCGTCGGGGATAGTCCCCGCCTGGTTCGCAGGGGACTGTCCCGCCAGGGACTGTCCCCACGTCGGGATGGAGCGACGCTACGCGCCGTCTTCGGGCGGCGGGCCGCCCTCGGCCCGCTCGAACTCGAGCATCAGCTTGCGCAGGAGCCCGTTCAGCTGCTTCTGCTCTCCCTTGCTCAACGCCGAGGCGAAGAATGCTTCCTTGCGTCCCTGGACGCCGACCGTCTCCTCGTAGACGCGCTTGCCGGCCGCGGTCAACTCGACCAGGATCCCGCGCCGGTCGTCCGGATCGGGAAGCCGGCGGAGGAAACCGGCTTCCTCCAGGCGGTCGAGCCTGTTCGTGATCGCGCCGCTCGAGAGCTCCATCAGCCGCGCCAGCCGGCCCGGCGAGCTCCGGTAGACCTCCGCCTCCCGGTAGAGCAGGCCGAGGAGCTTCCACTCCGCGTAGTCGAGCTTGAACTCGGCGAGCGTCTCGTCGAGCGCGCGATGAAAGCGGCGGTTCAGCCCCTGGATGCGGTCGACGATGCCCTCTACCTCGGGGTCGAGCATCGGCAGCCGGTCCCGGATCGACGCGAGAAAGCGGTCGATGTGGTCTCGCTCCTGCTGCTCGGGCTTCGTGGTCATGGAACTATTCTCGACGTAAAACTTCTTGACGTCAAGTTAGCCGTGGTTTACAGTTTCGACGTCAAGTAGTTCAACGTTAAGACAGATGAGGAGGCCTGCATGTTCTACGACGTCGAGACTCGAAGTCTGATCGCACGCGAGCGCGCGGAGCTTCTGCGCTCGGAGAGAAAGAGATACGCGCGAGAGCAGGCAGCCCGCCGTTGGCTCTCCGAGCATCTGATCGCTGCTGGGGTGCGGCTCGCTCCCGACTGCACTCCTCGCCGCCGGCCGCTTCGCTCCGCCTAGGTCCTGCCGACCTCGAAGCGCTCCAGGCCGTCGTCGGGCAGCGTCTCCCACGGCGCGACCGAGCGCACGTAGAGGTGGGCGTCCGGCCGCTGGTCGAAGGGGGTCTCGATCGCGCTCAGCCTGACGCTCGTGAACTCGGAGTCCGGCCAGCCTCCGCCGAACAGATTCGAGCCGCACACCGAGCAGAACGTCTTCGCCGTGCCCTCGTCGGGCTGGTAGGTGCGGACGAGGTCGTCCCCGGCAAGCAGCCGAATCGTCTCCGTCCGCACGCGACCGTTCGCCGTGCCTACGCCGCCCGAGAGCTTCTTGCAGGTGGCGCAGTGGCAGAACACCACTGCCTGGAACTCATCCGGCAGCTCGAATCGCACGCCTCCGCACTGACAGCTTCCCTGTAGCGTCGCCACGACGCGAGCCTACCGCGTCGGCCGCCGGCGCTCTGTGCGAGTTGACATTCGCGTCCTCTGGTGGCGCAATCGACAGATGGCGCGTCCTTGGCAAGCGGTGTCCGTGCTCGCGGCCCTCGCGCGCAACGGGAATCTGCGGCGGGTGGAGCTCGCTTGGGGCGCCTCGGTGGCGGCGGAATTGACGCACTTCGTCGCGCTCGGCGTCTTCGCCTACACGACCGGAGGCGCTTCGGCGGTCGGCATCGCCGGTCTCGTCCGAATGCTCCCGGCGGCGCTCGTCGCTCCCTTTGCGGCGACGCTGGGGGACCGCTTCCGGCGAGAGCGATTCCTCGTTGTCGTCTCGCTCGCCGGCTCGGCCGCGCTCGGTGGCTCGGCCGCGGCCTACTTCTTCAGCCGCAGCGAGTTGATCGTCTTCGCCCTGGCCGGCGTCGTGGGCGTCACGTCGACGATCTTCAGGCCGGCGCTCCAGGCAACCCTGCCCTCGCTTGCCCGGACTCCGGAAGAGCTGATCGCCGCCAACGGCGCAACCTCGACGCTCGAGAGTCTCGGCACGCTCCTCGGTCCGCTCGTGGCGGGCGTGCTCGTCTCGGTCGCCAACGCCGGGGTCGTCTTCCTCGTCGCTTCAGGAGCACTGCTGGTCGCCGCCGGTCTGGTCCAGCGGGTGCAGGTCGAAGGCCGCATCCACGTGATCGCTGCCGCGGGAATGCCTCGACCGCGCGAGCTCCTTGCCGGCGGCTTCCGCGCGGTCGTGTCCGCGCCGACCACCCGGCTACTGGTCGTTCTGACCACGGCCCAGTCGTTCATCCGCGGCTGCCTGAACGTGCTGATCGTCGTGGGGGCCTTCCGGCTGCTCGGGGCGGGCGCCGGCGCCGTCGGCTACCTGACCGCCGCCGTCGGGGTCGGCGGCCTGATCGGGGCGTTCGGCGCACTCTCGCTCAAGGGAAGGCGGCTTGCGGTGCCATTCGGGGTCTCGCTCGTCTTCTGGGGCCTGCCGATCGTGTTGGTCGCGGCCTGGCCTCACGTCGCGGCAGCAGTCTTCCTGCTGGCCGTGGTGGGCGCAGCCAACAGTGTCGAAGACGTGGCCGTCTTCACGTTGTTCCAGCGAATCGTCCCGGACGACGTCCTCACCCGCGTGCTCGGGATCGTCTGGGGCCTGGCGATGGGCGCGATCGCGATCGGCTCGGTCGCCGCGACCGGAATCGTCGCGCTCGTCGGGTCCCGGACGGCCTTCGTCGTCGTCGGGGCGATCCTGCCGTTGGTGACCCTGATCGTCTGGCGGCAGCTCGTCCGCATCGATCGCGAGATGCTCCCACCTGTGGACGAGCTCGCGATCGTGGAGGGCGTGCCCATGTTCGCGCCGCTGTCGATCGCGGCGAAGGAGCACATGGCCGCCCGGCTCGTCGAAGTCCCCGTGACTGCGGGCGAGGTCGTGATCCGCACCGGCGAAGCCGGCGACCGCTTCTACATGGTCGCCGACGGAGCACTCGAGGTGACCAACGGCGTTCGCGCCGAAGCGCGCCGCGGCGACTTCTTCGGCGAGCTCGCGCTGCTCCGCGACATCCCCCGAACCGCAACGGTTATCGCAACGACGCGATCACGTCTTTATGCACTCGAACGGGACGACTTTCTCGCGGCTGTAACGGGGCATTCCGCCGTCCGCGCGGCCGGAGAGGCGGTGGTCGAGGAGCGGTTGCAGGCGAACTGAGCTCAGAGCAGCGACCGAACGGCGTCCACGGTTCGCGGCCATTCGCGGGCGTGCGGGTCGATCGGCTCGAAGTGGCCGGCGCGCTCGAGCGTGATCAGCTCGGCCTCGACGCCGGCATCGGCGACGTAGCGCTTGCTCATCTCGTACGGGACCTCCTCGTCAGCGGTGCCGTGAACGAGGATCTGGCGGACGCCGAGCGGCAGCAGCTCGCGCGGCGAGGCCTCGGCGTAGCGGTCCGGGAGCTCGTCCGGCATCCCGCCGAGAAACCTGGCAACGGCGCCCTCCGGGCCCACCCGCTCCGCCGATTCGCGCAGATCCGAAACGGGCGCGAGTGCGATCACCGGCAGCTGGGCACCCTTCGCCGCCCGGAGCGCCAGTTGTCCTCCCGCCGAATGGCCGACCAGGACGACTCGCTCTCGGTCGAGCGGGTAGCGCTCGACGAGCTCGCCCACGTGCTCGGCCGCCGCAGCCACGTCGTCGCCCGCGGCCGGCCACCCACCGTCGACGTCGCCCACGCTGCGGTACTCGACGTTCCACGTCGCGATGCCGGCGGCTGCGAGCGCAACGCAGAGATGGCCTGTGTGGATCAGGTTGTACATCGCCTTCCACGCGCCCCCGTGCACGACGACGGCAAGCGGCGACAGCCGGTCGACGTCGGGGAGGCGAAGGTCGCCGAACTGCTTGGGCTCGGACCCGTAAGCGAGCCGTGCGTCCGCGGCGCGTGGAGGCCGGTCGGTGAGGATTTCCTCGCTGTTTCGCGCCATCACCGGACGAGGCAGCGCGCGGCGGCGGCGTCGGCGACAAGCAAGAGCACGCAGCGATCATAGGATTCGGCGGATGCGAGGACCCTGCGCGGGGAGACGCTAGGGCCGGTGATCGACCCGCTCGAGCGCTGGCGGCGGTACGGCGAGAAGCCCGACTACGCGGGGCTGCTCACGTTCGGCACGCTTCCGTATACCCAGGACCCGGCCGAGCTCGAAGGCGTCGACGTGGCGATCGTCGGCGCGCCGACGGACGACCTGGTCTCGGATCGGCCGGGCGCGCGCTTCGGCCCGCGCGCGATTCGCGCCGCGAGCTGCCCGCCGGGGCCGCATCTCGAAGCGAAGGTCGACGCGATCGCCGAGTTGCGGATGGTCGACTACGGCGACGCGCCGGTGCTCCCGGCCGACGCCACACGAACGCACGAAGCGATCGAGAGAACGGTCGGCGAGGTCGTCGCCGCGGGCGCGATTCCGATTGTGCTCGGCGGCGACCACTCGATCGCGGAGCCGGACGTTCGCGCCTGCGCCGGGAAGCACGGCCCGCTCGGTCTCGTCCATTTCGACACCCACACGGACACCGGGACCGAGGTGTTCGGCGTCGAGGTCTCGCACGGTACGCCGATGTACCGGCTCGTCGAACAGGGCCACGTCGATCCGAAGCGCTACGTCCAGATCGGGCTGCGCGGCTACTGGCCGGGGCCGAAGGAGTTTGCGTGGCAAGACGAACGCGGGATCACGAGCTTCTTCATGCACGACGTGCGGGAGCTTGGGATCGGGGCGGTGGTGGAGCGCGCGCTCGCGGTGGTCGGAGGCGGGCCCGCCTATGTGAGCGTCGACGTAGACGTGCTCGATCCCGCTTTCGCGCCGGGCACCGGCACGCCCGAGCCGGGCGGGATGACGAGCGGCGATCTCCTGTGGGCCTGCCGCACGATCGCCGAGCGGCTCGAGCTGGTGGGCGCCGAGGTCGTGGAGGTGATTCCGACCGCGCCGGGCTCGGCCGACATCACGGCGCTGGTCGCCGACCGGATCGTGCGGGAGCTCCTGACCGGGATCGCGTTGCGTCGCCGCGGCTGAGCCCGCCCCGAGCGGGCGTGTCCCCCGTGCCTGGCGCTTCTCAACGGAAAAGGTCGCGGTCTCGCGGCATCACGAGCTCGCTCGCCGTCCCTTCGCCCCTGACGGCATAGCCGCGCACGATCGCGACGGGGACGCGGTCGAGCTTGCCACGGACGAGCTCGGCTGCGGCGGCGAGCTCGTCGGCGACCGCGATCACGGTCGCGTGGAGCTCATACCCGACGCTGTCGCGCTCGCCGTTTAGGTCGAGCAGCGGCCGCAGGCCCGCGCAACCGATCGCGACGTCTGTCGTCCCCTGGCGCCAGGCCCGGCCGAACGAATCGCTGACGATCAACGCAACGACAGCGCCGGTGAGTTCGCGCAAGCGGTCGCGCAGTCGAGCCGCCGACGCGTCCGGATCCTCCGGCAGCAAGACGACGGTGTCCGCCTCGGGCGCATTCGAGGCATCGACTCCGGCGGAGGCGCAGACGAAGCCGTGCCGCGTCTCCGCGATCACGAGCGGCGGCCGCGTACGAACGAGGCGCGCACTCTCGCTCAGGATTGCCTCCAGCCGCCGCGGATCCTCGCCGGCCGCAAGCTCGCGCGCCTGCGCGGACGGCTCGATTTCGTCGAGGCGCACCACCCGGCCTTCGGCCTTGGAGACGATCTTGTGCGCAACGACGACCACGTCTCCGGGCTCGAGCTCCGCGGCGGCGGCGACCAGACCCGCGACGTCGTCCCCCTCGCGCACCTCCGGCAGCCCCCGGACCGGGATCACGCGTAGCTCGCCCTGACGACTTTGCAACAGACTGTTACTTGTCAGGAATGCCGGTCAGCCTCAGACCGGCCCGAGCGCGGTAGTGCTTGTTGACGTTCAGGATCACGGCGGTCATCGCCTCCAGCGCCCGCGAGTTTGCGAGCGGGCCGGCGTCGATCGCTCGGCCGGCAACGAGCTTGCCGGCGAGCTCCAGCGCCGGCTCTTTGGCGCGCGGGTCGTCGCCGGCGATCAGCGCGTCTTGATCGGGCAGCTCGCTCGCGGCGAGCTCGACCGCGGAAACGGACTGTAGACCGGACGCGACCGGCGCCTCGATCGAATCGGCGAGCTCCTCGGCGAGCGAGCGCTCTTCGCGCCCCGGCAGGATGCCGTGCTCGGTGAAGAGCAGGTCGCTGGCGACGCAGAGCACCGGCGTTTCGCCGATCCCCTCGGCGAGCTCGCGAGCCGTCTCGAGCGTCGCGTGCGACTGGACGGCCAGGACGACGAGGTCGGCGTCACTGACGAT
>VAWH01000079.1 GCA_005888315.1 Actinomycetota bacterium
CGACGGTGTCACTGACGGCCTCGACCGAGCTTAAAGACCGCGTGCGACACGTCGTCGCCTTCAACCCGTACGACTACCCCAAAGGCGTCGGTCGAGCCAATCGCGTCGCCTCCATTTATGTCGCCGGTGCCCGCCTCCCGGCAATCGGCCCGGTGGTCACGAGGATGGAGAACAAGCCCGTCCTGGGCATCGTGCTGCGGGGCGGGTTGCTCGACGGCAGCAAGCTGCCGGAGCACTACCTCGCGGAACTGCGCCGGGTTGGCCGTCGTCGCGGCTATCTGCGCGTGGCGCGCGAAGTCTTCCGCAACGTGGAGAGCATGATCGCCGCCCGAGCGCTCTACGGTCGTGTCACCGCCCCGGTCACTTTGATCTACGGCGATCATGACTGGTCGCGCTTGCCAGACCGTGAGGCAAACCTGGCCTTGCTTCGCGGCGCTCGATCGATCTCGCTTGCTGAGACCGGACACTTCGCCGCCCTGGAACAGCCCGCCCGCGTCGCCGAGATCCTTCTCGACGACCACGGGGCCTGATTTCGGTCTCACCGGGCCATCTCGCCATGATCCGCCAGACATGCACCGGCTGCGGCTGCGACCAGTGCCGCTGCCCGGATTGCACGAAGAAATAGGCGCGCAGAGACGAGCCAGGTAAGCGTCGACTCCCTCCTTCGCAGGGAGGGGACCTCCCGCAACGGGTGGCAGGTCACGGCAGACGCCCTGCTTACCATGGAACGTCGCAGGCAAACTGGTCGCAGCCGTTTGCAGAGCCCTCTGACGGACTCGAACCGTCGACCCCCTCCTTACCATGGAACGTCTCAAGCAACCGGTGGCAACCGATCGCAACGGATTTGGCTTGTTTTCGCCGCTTCTGCGCTCAGCCGGTTTGCCGTTGACTGCCACTGGTTGCAACCACGGGGCTCCATAAAGGCTCCATCCTTCGTTGCCGAGCTTGGCTACATCGGCTAGTCGTTGTCGATCGGCGCCGCGGCTCCGTAGTCCTTTGGCCGCCACGATCGCATGTGCGCGTGCCTCTACCCGACCAGCGAGATCGCGGGCGCGACCTGGATCGGCGAGTACTTCGGGGAGACGATGCTCGCCAACGGCAAGCTCGTGGGCGAGGAGAAGTCCTCCTCAGAGGAGACTAGGGGGCGCGAACGCGCTGCCCCCGGACCCCCGCCCTGCTCTGAGAAGGTAGCGATTTACAGGTGAAACGGTCTAATGCTCCGTGATTGGACGCCTTTTGGGCAACTGAAGTTACCGTCTCGGCGTGCGGCGATGTTTGTAAGGATTGCGGCGAACTGCGGAAAGGGGGAGAAGCATGAGGCGGTTTCTTCGTGGTGCGTTGCGGCCTCGCCTGGCTGCGTGCGCGGTTCTCACCGTCGTCGTCCTCGCGGCTCCGGCGCAGGCCCGGCCGGGGACGATGCATCTCATGGGTGGGGGGACGGCGACGTTCTCGCAGTTGGCGGTCAACGTCGTGATCAATCCGTCCGGATCGGCGTCGGGCAGCTTCGAGTGCCTGATGGCGGGACGCTCGGCTTTCGTCCTGCCGCCCTTCGGTCTCGCGCACAGCATGATCGTGCATGCGACGCCGACGGCCGCGAGCGTTGCCGGCTCGGTCGTCACATTCACGGGACCCGGCCGGTTGACGATGGACGGTACCCAGAAGGTCGACCCCATCCACGTGAGCGTGACGGTCGACGTGGCGGCCCAGTCTTTCGAGCTGACCGTGGTCGAGGTCGGCCCAATGGGCCCCGAACAGATGCTGAGCGGGAAGCTCGCTCTGCGCTGATGAGAAAGGAGCACTGATGAGAAGGCGTGCGACAATTCTGTCGCTGCTCTCGCTCGTGGTGGCCCTCGCCTGGCCGGCCGGGTCGAGCGCGACGGCGCCAAACAACCAAGCGGCGTCCTACGAGTTCTTCATGGAGGAGCCCAACGTCGCCATGGCTAGCAACGGCGACACGATCGCGATCACGGGGGAAGGGGAGTTCGCCGTTCATCCCAAGTCCGCGAGCGGCGAGGGCGAGTTCACGGCCATGTCCGCGGGCGGACAGACCGTCGCGGGAACGTGGACGGTGAACGGCCTGGTCGACTTCCAGCCCTACGGCTGTGGCGTCATCCCGTCGATCGGCGCGACCTTGCCGCCGAACTTGTGCGGCGGCCGCTTGTCGCTCGACGTCACGTTCACTGCACCCGAGGGCTCGGTTCCGGGCCGGATCACCGTCTTCTGCGTCATCGGGCCACAGGCGCCGCCAACCCACGACAACCCGACGGAGGCGGGCGAAGAAGGCGTGACCGCGGTCGTCCCCGGAATCGACAACTTCAACAAGCAGGTCTCGGGGATGAACGTCTACGTCCAGCAGTAGCTGCAGGACTCCGAGGGCGGGAGGCGCACCACTCGCTCCCGCCCTCGTGGGCTTTCGTCGTAAGCTGCCGGGCGAGGTTGGGGTTTTGGCGCCTAAGGGGGAGAGGGGTTGGCGGGAGATCGAGGCGTGACGGGCGCCGTCTCGCGGCGGGAGCTCTTCCGCCGGGCCGGAGGAGCCGGGCTGCTCCTCGTCTTTCCCGGAGCGGCGCGGGCGGCGCGGCTTCCGCCGGCTGCAGGTGTCCGCGAGGACGGCGTGGTGCTGCGCTGGAATGCGGCGGCGCTCGAGGGCGTGCGGAGCTCGCGGCTCGGGCCGCCGATGGTCGCTCGCGCCCTGGCGATCGTGCACACGAGCGCGTACGACGCCTGGGCCGCTCACGACCGCATTGCGGTAGGCACCCGTCTCGGCGGCGCCCTCCGTGTACCGCCCTGGAAGCGCACCCTCGCGAACAAGAACGAGGCGGTCAGCTTCGCTGCGTACCGTGCCGCCGTCGACCTCTTCCCCGGCAGCAAGGGAAGCGTCTTCGATCCGCTCATGGCCGCGCTCGGATACGACCCGACCAATGACTCGACCGATGCTTCGACGCCGGCCGGGATCGGAAACCTCGTAGCCGGGAGCCTGCTCGAGTTCCGTCACCGGGACGGCGCGAACCAGCTCGGCGACGAGCCTGGCGGACTGCCGGGGGTGCCTTACTCGGACTACACCGGCTACGTACCGGTCAACGAGCCGATGGACCTCGCCGGCGCCTTCGATCCGACCACCGTCCACGACCCCAACCGATGGCAGCCCCTGCGCTACCGAGACGCCGCCGGCCAGCTGGTGACGCCCGCGTTCGTCGCCGCGCAGTGGCAGCACGTGACGCCCTTCGCCCTTGCTCCGTCTACCGAGTTCCGGTCGACCACAGGCCCGGCGGTCTACGGCTCGGCCCAGTACGTCGCGCAGGCGGAGGCCCTGCTGCGGCTGAGCGCGGGGCTGACGGACGAGCAGAAGACGATCGCCGAATACTGGGCCGACGGCCCGCGCTCCGAGCTCCCGCCGGGACACTGGAACCTCTTCGCCCAATTCGTCTCGCGCCGCGACCGCCACGGAGCGACAGAGCATGGCCTCGATCTCGACGTCAAGCTCTTGTTCGCGCTCACGAACGCCATCTTCGACGCGGGCATCTGTGCTTGGGACAACAAGTGCGCGTATTCGTCCGTCCGACCGATCACCGCCATCCGGTACCTCTTCCAGGGCAGAGAGGTGGTCGCCTGGGCGGGCCCGTACCTGGGAACGAGGCCGATCGACGGGGCGACTTGGCTGCCCTACCAGCCGACGACTTTCCCGACGCCGCCCTTCCCGGAGTACTCCTCCGGCCACAGCAACTTCAGCGCGGCGGGCGCCGAGATCCTCAATCTCTTCACCGGCAGCGATATCTTCGCAGCCTCCGTGACCCTGCCCGCCGGGAGCTCGAAAGTCGAGCCCGGCGCGGTCCCACAACGTGCCGTGACGCTCTCGTGGGCGACCTTCAGTGACGCAGCCGACCAGGCTGGGCTCTCACGCCGCTACGGCGGCATTCACTTCGAGCAAGGCGACCTGGACGCCCGAGCTACGGGTCGCCTCGCCGCCCGACGCGCCTGGGCCAAAGCGCAGACGTACTTCAATGGCGCGCCTTAAGTCGATTTAGGAACGCCGCTCCAGCCCAGTACGAGAACGACCCTCCGAGAGCCGCCGAGTCCCAAGCGGCTCTCTGGTCAGGGCCGGACGGCCGCGTCGGTCGGTATCGAAACGCGCTTCTCGACCTGAAGGCTCCGCACGCTGTGAGTCGTGCAAGTAGAGCCGAAAAGAAAAGTCCTATTCTGCAGGACTTTTGCAGAGCCCTCTGACGGACTCGAACCGTCGACCCCCTCCTTACCATGTGCTCTCGGCGGCAACCGGTCGCAACCCACGGCAACGGTTTTCGCTTGTTCCCGCGCTTTTTAGGACAGTGCGATCTGCAACCGGTTGTCGCCAGTTGCAACCACGGGGCTCCATATAGGCTCCATATTTTGTTGTCTAATTTGGCTACGATTATCGTTAACTGCAGGCTGCGGTTCGTTCGATCGCGCGGCGCCGTGTACAGCGGCGCACCGATCGCAGCGTACGAATCGCTCGCGCAGCGGCATTAGGTGCGGCTGGCGAGAGCGGCGAGTGCGTCAAGAGCGCGGACAGTGGCGGCTTCAAGACTGAGCAGCAGATCGTCCTCTGAGGCGTCGCCGGGTAGATCGATCCGATACGTCCCGCGGAGCTCGTTCTCAACCGCAGCGCGAACACCTAGCTCAACGGGGTCGAGTTCCAGCATGAGCTCTCGCCGCGCTCTGTCCGCAACGGCAACGAGGGCGGCGGCCGTGTCGGGATCGCCTGAGGCGATACGCGCTGCTGCCACGATAAGCGCGTCGGCGAGAAACGCTGCATGTCCGAGATCGCGAGCAAGTTCAAGCGCCTCCTGGAGCGCTTCCTTGGCTGTCTCGTGCCTCCCAAGCGAGTGCGCGGCCAGACTAAGGTTGAGTCCGGCGGACAGGACGCTCGCGCGGTCGCCCATCTTCCGGCTCAAGCCACGACACTCGTCCGCGAGCGTGAAGGCCACCTCGAATTCCCCCAGCTCGAGAGCGAGGTATGCCCTGTTATTCATGGTGACGGCAAGACGCTTCTCGTCTCCCAGCTCTCGGAATAGAGCTTCTGTCTTCGCCAGAAGCTCTGCGCCACGGCGGAAGTCGCGTTGTGCAAGCGCGATATTCCCGAGCGTGCCAACGGCGCGGGCCTCAACTAATCGGAGGCCGGCGCCGCGCGCGATCGCGATGCTCTCAGTCGCTCGTCGTCCTGCCTCTTCGAAATCACCCTGGGCGCGAGCGAGCACAGCGGCGCCCAGCAACGCCCCCGCAACGGACATAGCCGGGGCTCCTTCGCGCCGGGCAAGTGCAGCATCCAGCCATCGCCGCCCCTCACCGTAGTGGCCTTGTTGCTCCCAAAACCGCCACAACGCCGAGACGAGGCGAAGTTGATGGGGAGCGCCGTCACTGTATGCGAGTGCAACTCTAAAGTTGTCGTGTTCGCGGGCGAGCAGCTTGATCCAGCTGGCTTCATCGCTCGCGCCGAAGCGTGATTCCGCACGCTCGGCCAATGCAGCGAAATAGTCTGCGTGTGCCGCAGCTGTTGAGGCGTACTCATCCCCGTACGCCAATTGCTGACCGGCGAACTCTCGGATCGTCCCTAGCATCCAGTAGCGCTCGTTCGTGTACCGGACGAGGCTCTTCTCGACCAGGGACTGCAGCGTGTCCAGATGCGCGTCGCATACTTGCTCCGCGGCCTCGAGCGTGCAGCCGCCGGTGAAGAGGGCCAGCCGGGCAAAAACGTTCTGCTCATCATCTGACAGGAGCTCGTACGACCACTCGATCGTCGCGCGCAGGGTTTGCTGGCGCTCCGGCGCGTCGCGGGGACCGCCGGTGAGTAGAGGCAGCCTCTGCTCAAGCCGCTCGAGTATCTGCCGGGGGGAGAGCGCCGTCGTTCGCGCAGCGGCGAGTTCGACCGCGAGCGGCAGATGGTCAACACGATCGCAGATTGCATGTACGTGTTCGTCGGGCTGAACGGACATCGCCCGTTCGATGAAGAGCGCAACGGCTTCCTTCTCGGCGAGCGGCGGGACCGGGTACTCACGCTCGCCAGCAAGGCGCAGACGTTCGCGGCTGGTCACGAGCAGCTCCAGGTTTGGGCAGGCCACGAGCAGACCGGCGAGATTTGGCGCCGCCTCGGCTACGTGCTCGAAGTTGTCGAACAGAAGCAGCAGACGTTTATCGCCGATGTGCTCGGCAAGGCCGTTCTTGGACTCGAGCATCTGCGCGGCCTGCTCCAGCACTAGCTGCGGGTCGCGCAGGGAAGCGAGCGGCACCCACCAGACGCCTTCCCGGAAGCGCTCAGCCTGGGCAGCGGCCGCCTGCAGCGCGAGCCGCGTCTTGCCGGTGCCGCCGGGGCCGGTCAGAGTCACCAGGCGCATGTCCTCGCGGGCTAGTAAGTCGGTCACCTCCTCCAACTCGCGCTCTCGCCCCAGGAACGGCGTAGAAGGCACAGGGAGGTTGGTGCGGTAAAGGCTTCTGAGCGGCGGGAAGTCGCCCTCGCCCAGCTGATAGATGCGCTCGGGGGCGGAGAGGTCTTTGAGCCGGTGCTCGCCCAGGTCGCGGAGTTCGTCCCCGGCCACGAGCGCCGCCGTCGCGGCCGAGACCACCACCTGGCCGCCGTGGGCGGCGGAGGCGATGCGGGCGGCGCGGTGCACGTCCTGACCGACATAGCCTTCCTCGCTCGGATGAGCTGTTCCCGTATGCAGGCCGATTCGCACGCGGATGGGGCCCGAGGCGAGCGCCTCGCGCCCCTCTGCGGCTGCCGCGAGCGCGCCGGGGGCGGTTGGAAAGGCGTAGAAGAAGGCGTCGCCCTGCGTATCGACCTCCACCCCGCCGTAGCGGGCGAAGGCCTCGCGCAAGCGCCGCCGGTGCTCCGCCAGGGCCTCGCTGTAGCGGTTGGTGCCGAGCTCGTGCAAGAGCTTGGTCGAGCCCTCGATGTCCGTGAAGAGAAAGGTGACTGTGCCAGTCGGCAGATCGCTCACGACCCAAGGATTCCGCGTCTTGGTCACTGGTGCCAACCGGAATCTTGACCCGGCCGGGCCGGTTGATCCGGTTCTCGACGAGTATCGACCCCCTCCTTGTGGAGGAGCTGGTCCGCAGTTTCCATCGCGGCAACAGAAAAAGCAGCTTTTTGCGGCATCGTCTTGGTTCCAGGTAAGCCCTCTGACGGACTCGAACCGTCGACCCCCTCCTTACCATCGAGCGGCGAGGCGGGAAGCGCGGGCAAGCGCGGGAACTCGCGGGCACGAAAGCCCCGCAAGAAGAAGGAAACGGCCGAAGACGAGTGACCGCGCGTGGACGCGCGCGCCCGCGCTGATGTTCCCTCACTGTTCCCTCGCGCACCGGTGCGCCTCCGGCGCCAGTGGGAGTTCAATCACGACCCGTGAGCTGCGACAGGAGCACGGGTGGACGTCTCTAAGTGTGCCCGAGGCGTCCGACGACAGGGGACCGACGAAGGGACGGTTCGACCAAGTCACCGCTACTGCGCCAACGCCGGCGCGATGGCCGGAACGATGGTGTCTGTCGGAGGCTCGCCGCCGCCCATGTCGAGTCGGAAAGGCGGGTAGACGTCAGTCATCAGCGCCGTGTAGGCGACGACGCGGAAGACCCAGCGGTTCATCCCGAGCACGAACTCGTAGAGGGACTTCGGGTAGCGGCCGGTGAAGAGCAGCACGACGCCGGCGAAGAAGACGAGCAGGCCGACCAGGCCTCCGGAGCTCCACATCCAATCGTTGCCGAGGCCTGTCCACGCCGCCCAGTCGCCGCCGGCAAAGACCGCGACGACGAGGTAGTGCGGCAGGGCGAGAAGCCACCACTTGACGAGCACCAGCCCGCGTGAGAGGGACTCCGGGTACTCGACCTCGAGCCGGGCCGGGTAATCGGGCGCGTCCTTGAGCGTGAAGGGCGGGTACTGGTCGGTGCCGAGTGCGCTGTAGCTGTAGAAGCCGACGCGCCAGGTCCAGCGAAGGACGCCGACGTTGAAGTCGAACAGACCCCGTGGGTAGCGGCCGGTGAAGAGGATCGCGAAGAAGGCGACCACGCTGACTACTGCGAAGCCGATCCAGAGGAACAAGAGCACGACGCAGTGGGGGATCGCGAGCAGCCACTTGACCAGCCAGAGCCCGCGCCTGAGCCGCGGCGAGAGCTCGCCGGTGAGTTGAAGCGGATAAGGCGGTGTGTTGTGCATGGGAGAACCTCTCTGTCGCCCAATCAGGCGACGGGTGTCGGTGGGGCCGCGATCCTGGCTGCAGGCTTCGAGTGCGGGATGCGAAGCACGGTCCGCGTCCACTTCGGCATCCACCAGTTGGCGTTGCCAAGCAAGCGCATCGTGGCCGGCACGAGCAGGGCGCGGACCACCGTTGCGTCGAAGATGATTCCGGCGGCGAGTCCGATTGCGAGCTCTTTGATCTCGAAGCCTGGCCCCGAGGAGAGAGCCAGGAAGGCGCACATCAGCACGAGCGCGGAGCTCGTTACGAGCTTGCCGGTGCGGGCGAGGCCGAGCTCGACCGCTTTCGACGTCGAGCCGGTCTCGTCGTAGGCCTCGCGCATGCGCGTGAGCATGAAGACCTCGTAGTCCATCGAGAGCCCGAAGAGGAAGGCGAAGATCATCATCGGCATCCAGGGACTGATCGCCTGCATCGCGTCGACCCCCCAGATCCCAGAGCCGTGCCCGAGCTGGAAGACGATGACCAAGATCCCGTACGCTGCCGCGAGCGACACGAGGTTGAGGAGCACGGCCTTGAGCGGCAGCACGAGTGATCGGAACGCCCGCGCAAGCAGGATGTAGGTCAGCGCCAGCACGAAGGCAAGCAGGTAGGGGAAGTTGCCGTAGATCGCATGGACGAGGTCGCGATCGACGGCCGCTGTCCCGCCGACGGTCGCGTCCCTTCCTTTCAGCGCGGCCTTGGAGCGATCGATGATCGCCTGGATTCTGGAATCGGCACCGTCGACGG
>VAWH01000001.1:0-6099 GCA_005888315.1 Actinomycetota bacterium
CCGGAGATCCGGATCTGCTGGCCGTCGTGGATTCCGGGCGGAATCTCGACCTCGAGCTTTCGCTCCTCGACGGTGCGCCCGTCGCCGCTGCAGGCGGGGCAGGGATCTTCGATCTGCTGCCCCACTCCCCGGCAGGCCGGGCAGGTCTGGCTGCGGACGAACTCGCCGAACGCGCTCCGTGAGACACGCTGGAGGCGGCCGGAGCCGCCGCAGGTGCCGCAGGTGACCGGGCTCGTGCCGGACGCGGCCCCGCTCCCGTTGCAGGTGGCGCAGGTGACGGCGACCGGGAACGGCACTTCTCGCTTCGTGCCGCTCGCCGCCTCGGCGAGCTCTATCTCGATCTGGACACCCAGGTCCGCCCCGCGCGAGCGCGCGCGACTCCCCACCCCGAAAAGGTCGTCGCCGAAAAAGGCCGCGAACAGGTCGTTGAGGCTGCCGAAGTCGAACTGGGTCGGGGTGAAGCCTCCCCCACGGAGCCCCGCGTGTCCGAAGCGGTCATACAGCTCGCGCGTCTCGCGCTTCGACAGCACCTCGTACGCCTCGACGACCTCGCGAAAGCGCTCCTGCGCATCCGGCGCCTCCGAGACGTCGGGGTGAAGCTCGCGCGCGAGCCGGCGAAAGGCGCGTTTTACTTCGCCTTCGTCCGCCGCGCGGGGGACGCCGAGCACCTCGTAGTAGTCCCGCTGCGTCGTCGCCATCAGCCCAGACTAGCCGCCGGTCAGACCACTTACTCCGGCCCTCGCCATCAATTGCTTTCGTAGATCTCCTCGACGAACCGGGAGAGCTCGGAGGCGGCGCCTCGCACCGAGCGGAGCGCCTTCTCGTAGTCCATTCGCACCGGCCCGAGCAGGCTGACCGCGCCGAGCGTCCTGTTCGCGACGCCGTACGCTGCCCCGACCAGCGATAGCCGCTGCAGGTCCGGATGCTCGAGCTCGACGCCGACGCGGACGAAGGGCCGCCGCGGATCGAGCGCCTGGCCGAGCACACCGAGCAGCGCGGCGCGTTTCTCGAGCAGCTCGAGCAACCGCTGATAGGCCTCGAGCTCGTCGCCCTGGGCGCTTTCGAGCAGGCCGGCGGTGCCGCCCACGTACAGGCTCTTGCCCTCCTCGAGCAGCTCAGTGAAAGTCGGCCGGAGCGTCGCGAGGAAGGCGGCCTCCCGCGGCGAGAGGGTCGGATCCTCGAGCCGCTGTCGCAGCTGGTGCGTGCCCGGCTGCAGGCCGGCGACGGTGTCGTTCAGGTACTGGCCCGCCCAGTTCGCGAGCCCGGGATCGACGGGCTCAGCAAAGGCGTAGATTCGCTTCGTCACGGCGCCTGCCGAGGTGATCACGACGATCATCACGACCTGGGGTTGGAGCAGGAGCACCTCGACGTGGCGGATCGTGGCGCTCTCGAGCGGCGGCGCCGAGACGAGCGCGAGCAGCCGCGTGACGGCGGACAGCATCTCCGTCGTCGCCTGCAGCGCCGACTCGACCTCGGCCTGCGCAGCGCTCAGGTCGAGCGGAAACGGCCCCGGATTCGGCTCCAGCCGCTCGAGCAGCCCGTCCGCGTAGTGGCGGTACGCGGCCTCCGTCGGCACACGCCCGGCCGAGGTGTGCGGATGGGTGAGCAGGCCGAGCCCCTCGAGCTCGGCGAGTTCGGCACGGACCGTGGACGACGAGACCCGAAGCTCGGTGCGCTCGAGGAGTTCCTTCGACCCGACGGGCCGGCCCTTCGCGATGTGCGCTTCGACGACGCCGCGGAGAAGCGCACGCTGGCGATCCGTCAGCTCGGTCGGGGCGACATTCGTCATCTCTGCAGGGATTTTAGGCGAGGAGGTCCGCCGTCACGCCATCGCCGAGCAACCTGCCGCGGGTCGTCAGCGTCACAGCGCCCGCGTCCGCGCCCGCCGGAGCCTCGCCCTCGCCGAGAACCCGCCGAGCCAGACCGAGCCGCTCCAGCCGTGCAAGCGCGCCGGGGTCGAGCGACGTCGCCACGGCCTCGAGCGGCAACGGCTCGTCCAACCGCAGGCCGAGCATGACCCGTTCCTCCCGCTGCACCGAGTCCGGCAGCGGCTCGATCTCGCGCAGAGGTCTCCGACCCGCGCCGACCGCGGCGAGATACGGGCCGAGCCGCGGCGTCGTCCGCCAGCGTTCGCCCGAGACCGTCGAGACAGCGCCGATCCCGAGGCCCAGGTAATCGCGCCCGCGCCAGTAGGCCAGGTTGTGGCGCGAGCGCAGGTCGCGACCGCGCGGGTCGACACGGCAGAAGTTCGCCGTCTCGTACCAGCGGTAGCCCGCACCGAGGAGCGTCTGGACGACGCGCTCGAAGTAGTCCTCCATCGCCTCCGCCTGGCGATGGAGCTCTGCCCCGTGGGCGTGCGTAAACCGGGTCCCCGGCTTCGCCTCGAGCTCGTAGCACGAGAGGTGCTCGGGCCGAAGCGCGAGCGCCTCGCCTATGTCGGCATCGAGGTCGGAGGGTCTCTGCCCCGGGATCCCATAGATGAGATCCAACGAGATGTTGTCAAATCCGGCATCACCAAGATGGTAAAAGGCACGTCGGACGTCGTCAGGACCGGCAACGCGGTCGAGGACGGCGAGCAGCCTCGGCTGGAACGACTGCGCGCCGAGCGAGATGCGGTCGACGCCGTTGCGGCGAAGGAGCGCCGCCAGAGCCGGCGTCACCGTCTCAGGATTCGCCTCGACCGTCACCTCGGTCGCTGGCGGCAGGGTCGTGAGCAGGCGCTCCAGCTCGCGGGGCTGGGTGAACGTCGGCGTGCCGCCGCCCAAGAAGATCGTTTCGAGCTCGGGCGCAAGCAGCTCGCGCTCGAGCGCGAGCTCCGCCAGCAGTCCGTCCACGTAGGCGGCGTGCTGGCCCGGACGGCCGACGACGGTCACGAAGTCGCAATAGCCGCAGCGGTGCGCGCAGAAAGGCAGGTGGACGTAGAGGTGCCGAATCGAGCCGCTCATTTCTTGCCGCCGTCGTTGAGGTTGAGCACCGCGAGAAACGCCTCCTGCGGCACTTCGACGGCGCCAACCTGCTTCATCCGGCGTTTGCCCGCCTTCTGCTTCTCGAGCAGCTTGCGCTTGCGGGTGATGTCGCCGCCGTAGCACTTCGCCAGCACGTCCTTCCGCTTCGCCTTGACTGTCTCTCGCGCGATCACGCGAGAGCCGATCGCCGCCTGGACGGGGACATCGAAGAACTGCCGCGGGATCTCCTGCCTGAGGCGCTCGACCAGCGCCTTGCCGCGTGAGTAGGCGGCCTCGCGGTGGACGATCATCGAGAGCGCGTCGACGGGCTCGTCCGCGATCAGGATGTCGACGCGCGCAAGCTGGCCCTCGCGGAAGCCGGCGACGTCGTAGTCGAAGCTCGCGTACCCGCGCGTGCGCGACTTCAGCTGGTCGTAGTAGTCGAGCACGATCTCCGCGAGCGGGAGCTCGTAGGCGAGCAGCACACGCTCCGGCGACAGGTACTCCATGTGGTCGAAGCGGCCGCGCCGCTCGTTGTTCAGCTCCATCACCGGACCGACATAGCTCTTGGGGACGATGATCGAAGCGCGGATGTACGGCTCCTCGACCGCGTCGAGCTCCCGCGGCATCTCGGCAGGGTTGTGCACCTCGAGCCAGTCGCCGTTGCGCTCGAGCACGCGGTAGGCGACGTTCGGCGCCGTCACGAGCAGGTCGAGGTCGAACTCCCGCTCGAGCCGCTCGCGGACGATCTCCATGTGCAGCAGGCCCAGAAAGCCGCAGCGGAACCCGAACCCGAGCGCCTGGCTGGTCTCCGGCTCGTAGAACAGGGCCGCGTCGTTCAGCTTCAGCCGCTCGAGCGCGTCGCGGAGGTCGGGGTAGTCGTCCGAGTCGGTCGGGAACAGCCCCGCGAAGACCATCGGCTTGACGTCCTTGTAGCCGGGCAGCGGCTCGGCGGCCGGGCGTCGCTCAGAGGTGAGCGTGTCGCCGACGCGGAGACGGCTGACATCTTTGAGCCCCGTGATCACGTAGCCGACCTCGCCGGCCCCGAGCGTGTCGGCGGCTTTCATCGTCGGCGCGAAGAAACCGGCCTCCTCCGCCTCGAAGCGCGTCCCTTGCGCCATCGCTCGCAGCGGCTCGCGGGCGGCGAACGACCCGTCGACGACCCGGACGAAGGCGACGACGCCACGGTACTGGTCGTAGGAGGAGTCGAAGACGAGCGCCCGCGGCGGCGCCTTCGACGATACAAGGCCGGCTGGCATCGGGATCCGCTCGACGATCGCGTCCAGCACTTCCGCAACCCCGTCCCCGGTCTTGGCGGAGATCCGCAAGACGTCCTCCGGTTTCCCGCCGACGAGCTCGGCTAGCTCGGCGGCGGCCCCATCGGGATCGGCCTGCGGCAGGTCGATCTTGTTGACGACGGGGACGATCTCGAGGTTGTTCTCGATCGCGAGATAGGCGTTGGCGACCGTTTGCGCCTCGACACCCTGCGCCGCGTCGACGACGAGCACGGCTCCCTCGCAGGCCTGCAGCGAGCGCGAGACCTCGTAGGTGAAGTCGACGTGGCCGGGGGTGTCGATCAGGTTCAGCTCGTGGGCTTTCCAGCTCACGCGCACGGCCTGGGCCTTGATCGTGATCCCGCGTTCCCGCTCGAGCTCCATCGTGTCGAGCACCTGCGCTCGCATGTCGCGCCCTGACACGGTCTTGGTCAGCTCGAGAATGCGGTCGGCGAGCGTCGACTTGCCGTGGTCGATGTGCGCGATGATCGAGAAGTTGCGGATGTGATCTAGGTCCATGCGCCTCTAGCGCCGTCGGAGGCGCTCGCGCAAGGCTAGCAACGCGTTCAGCTCCCGAACTCCCAGCAAACGGCACGAAACGAGGTAGGCGGCGGTGCCGACGGCGAGCGCTGTGCCGACCGAGACGATCTGGGCCCAGAGCGACCGACCGAGGCCCTCGTCGAGCCCACGCCACACGCCGTAGGAGACCGCTGCGAGGACGATCGCCGCGGCGACGATGCGTAACGTTGCGTCCGCGGTCCGGGCGAACTCGATCCGCTGCAGCCGCCGGCGGAGGAGCACAAGCAGGAGCGCCGTGCCGGCAATATTGACGAGCGAGGTCGAGAGCGGGATCCCCCAGGTTCCGAACCGGTAGAAGCCTGCGTCGAGTGCAGCGTTCAGGCCGAGGTTGGCGAGGGCAATCACGGTCGGGAGCCACGGCGACTGGAGGCTGAAGAAGGCCCTGTTCAACATCAGCATCGCCCCGTTGAACGTCAGCCCGAGCGAGAACGCGGCCAGCGCCCCGGCAACGACCGGCGTCTGCCCTGGGCCGAAATGGCCGCGCTGGTAGACAAGCCGGACGATCGGCTCGGCAAGCACGGCCGCGAAGACGCTCGCCGGGACGAGCAGGAAGGCGATCTGCCTCAGGCCGAGCCCGACCGTGGCGCGAAAGCCGTCGAGGTCGCCACGGGTCGCGAGGCGCGAGAGCGACGGAAAGAGCACGGTCGCGACGGCAACGGAGAACATCCCCTGCGGGAGCATGTAGATCCGGAAGGCGCGGTCGATCGCGGTCGGCGCCAGCTCCGGGTCGATCAGGCGCGACGCGAACACGGAGTCGACGACGGCGTTGAAGTTGATCAGGCCCAGCCCGAGCGTGACGGGGAGCATCAGCACGAAGACCTGCTTGACCGCGGGATCGCGCCAGTCGATCACGAGCTGGAGCCGCCCGTCGCGGCCGCGCAGCCACGGCAGCGGCAGCAGGAACTGGATCAGCGTCGCGATCACGATCGCGACCGCGTAGACGTAGAGCTTCGCGTCGATCGTGTGGGCGTGCGGGACGCCGAGGACGAGGCCGACGATGATCGCTACGTTCCAGAAAACCGGCGTCAGCGCCGGAATCGCGAACTCCTCGTAGCTGTTCAGGATGCCGACGACGACGCCGGAGAGCCCGAGCAGAACGACGATCGGGAAGAGCACCCGGGCCAACCCGACTGCGAGTTGCCTGTCGCCGCCCGGGTTTCCGAACGGCGTGATCAACCAGGGCGCGAGCACGATCCCCAGCGCCGTCAGGCTGCCCAGGCCGAGCAGGATCAGCCAGAAGAGGCTGGATGCGACGCGCCAGGCGCGCTTGCGGTCGCCCTTCTCGAGCAGCTCGCTGAAGA
>VAWH01000001.1:6108-58440 GCA_005888315.1 Actinomycetota bacterium
CCGCGTCTGCGAGCAGCGCGCGGACGAGGTTGGGGACTTGGAATGCAACCGTGAAGGCGTTGATCCGTCCGCGAGCGCCGAAGTAGTAGGCGGCGACGATCTCCCGGACGAGCCCGAGGATCCGGGAGACGCCCGTTGCGAGCGAGAAAATCGCCGTCGACCAGGCCAGCCGGCGGCCCGCGTCTCGCCCGTCCACGTGGCGAGTATAGGAACGCCGTCAGCCGTTTCCGCCGGGCGGGCGCGCGGGCTGCGCGTTCCTGGGTGCAGCCCCCACCCTGGGGTGGGGCTCCTTCCCACCTCCCTCTGCGATCGAGCCTACCGCGGAGAGCCGCGCCGGTGTGCGACCGGTCTGCGCCGAAACCGTGACGATCGCGGCGGCTGCTCGGGACGCGCAGGGAGCGCGAAGGACGGCCATGGGCGCTTTGCTACGATCGCGCAGCCCGCGACGCGGGCGTTTTTACGTCATGCCGAACATCAAACAGCAGAAGAAGCGCGTCCGGACCGCAACTCGCGAGCGGCTCGAGAATCTGCGCTACCGCTCGACGGTCAAGACGTTGACGCGACGCCTGCAGACTGCCGTTGCCGAGGGCGACGAGCAGCGTGCGATCTCCGAGCATCGCGAGCTCGTGCGCGCGATCGACAGGGCGACGTCCCGGCGGGCACTTCATCGGAATACCGCCGCGCGCAAGAAGGCACAGGCGTCCCGCCTGCTCAGCGGCTCGTAGCCGGTAGTCAGACCACAGGCGCGGCCTCGCGGGGTCGGGTCAGGTCGACGAGTGCCCGGCTGAACTCGAGCTCGCCCGCGAGCCGGCTGCCGCCCTTGAGCGCGAGGTCGAGCTCGGCGAGCCGGACGATTGCATCCCGCAGCTCGTCGGTGGTGAAGTTGGCGGCCTGCTCGAACAGCTTCTCGACGTAGAAGCGGTTCCTCTTCAGGCGCTCCGCTGCGTCCCGCGGCGTGACCCCGTCGGCCGCGAGCGACTGACACTCGGCTACTCGCGCGACATGGCCGGTCATCAGCCCGACGATTCGGGGTAACGAGTCTCGCGCGGGCCCCCCGGCCCGAGCGAGCAAGCGCTCACTCGCCTCGAGCACGCCGGCGACGTCACGACGGCCCCAGGCGTCGGTCATCGCGAAGGGCGGAATCTCGCCCCGCGGAGCGACGAGGAGCTCCACCTCGCGCTCGCCCACGGGCTGCCCGTTCGCCCACGCGGCGAGCTTTTCGACTTCGCCCGCGAGTTCATCGAGATCGTCCCCGACGAGATCCACCAGCAGGCTGGCGGCCGCGGCATCGACCTTGAGCCCGAGGGCCGCGAACTGGCGCCGGACCCAGCCGGGCAGATCGGCACGGGTGCCTCGCTTGGGCAGGTCGTAGACAAGCAGCTCGCCTATCTTGGCGACCGCCTTCGCCAGCGCCGCGTCCTTCCGGATCCCCGCCCCGACCAGGGCCAAGACGGTTTCCGGGGACGGCGACTTCAGGTAGTCGACGACGGGCTCGACCTCGCCCGCCTTCCAGCTCTCGACGTGCTCGACGACGACGAGCCGTCGCTCGCTGGCGAACAGACCGAGCGCGTTGCAAGACGCGACGACCGCCTCCCCGCCGGCCTCGAGCGCCGAGAGGAGCTCGGTCGCATCCTCGCCGATCCGGTCACGGAGCCTGCGCACGGCCCGGTTCACCTTCGGGCGGTCTGTACCGGCGATCAGGTAGGCGGGCTTCAACTCGGCCATCGCGGCAAGCATAGGCCCAGGTTCCGCCGACGAGGAGCGCCAGCGCCGCGACGGCCCAGCCCGAGCGGATCTGTGCAAGCGGAAGACGTCCGAAGACCTTCGCGCACGCCGCCAGGTAGGCGGCGCAGAGTCCGTCCGCCTGGGCGAGGACGGCCGAGACCGTCGGGGCAACCGGATGAAGCGCCGCCGCCGACATCGCCAGGCCGAGCAGCGGCACGACCACCGGAGCCGCAGCCGCGTTGGCCGGGACGGCCAGGAGCGGGATCGCGTGAAACTGGAACCAGAGGATCGGCGCCGTCGCCAAACCGCACGCGGTCGAGATCGCGATCACCTCGCGGAGCATCGGTGGCAGCGGATAGCCCTCGAGCCGCTCCTCGAGTCGCGGCGCGAGTGTGAAGATCGCGACGACCGCGGCGAACGAGAGCTGGAAGCCCGCGTCGAAGAGCACGTAGGGGTTCCAGGCCAGCAGTGCCAGCGCGCCGAGCAGGAGGAAGTACCACCTGTCGGTCGGCCGGGCCGTCAACCAGGCGAGCGAGCCGAGCGCTCCTGCAACTCCCGCTCGCACGACCGAGGGCTGCGGCCCGACGGCGAGCACGTAGCCGCCGATCGAGGCGAGCGCGCCCAGCTGGCCCAACCAGCGTGGGATGCCCAGCAGCCACGCCAGCATCAGCGCGCCGGCGGCGACCAGCGCCACGTTTTGCCCGGACACAGCGAGCAAGTGGTAGAGCCCGGACGCTCGGAAGTCCTTGCGCAGCCGCTCGCTGAGGCCTTGCTCGTCACCGAGGACAACTCCCAGGAGGACTCCGCGGCGCTCGCCGTGCAGCCCGCCTGCGACGGAGCCGCCGAGCCAGTTGTGCAGACGGTCGCCCAGCCGGCCCAGTCCGTGGCGATGTCCCACCACTCTCCAGCTGTCGCCGGCCAGCACGACATGGATGCCGTGACGCCTGAGCCAGGTTCGCTCATCGAAGCCGTGGCTGCGGCCGCGAGGAAGCTTCGCCTCCGCGCGCACCTCGAGCACGGCGCCCCGCGGTGGTGCTCGGCCGAGCGGAAGCTCGAGCTCCGCGGGCTCGTCGAGCGCGAGCAACCCGAAGCGCCGGACGCGAATGGGCATCTTCAGGTCGAAGCGGCCTCGTCTCGGCGCCGCGGTCACGACGACCCGCGCCCTCTCGGCCCGGCCGACCTCGGCACGCAAGGCGCTGTGGTCGAGCCGGTCGAGGCGGGCGCTTCCCCACCACCAGCCGGCCAGCGCCAGCAGGCAGGCGATCGTGCCGACGGCCCGCCACGAGCTTGCGCCGAGCACGACCGCCAGGGCGGAGGCGAGGGCGACGAGCGTCGGCAGGCGGACCAGATTCGCGAACGCGATCCCGAGGCAGAGCGAGGCGAGCAGCGAGTGTGGCGGCGAACGGAGCGAGGCTGGATTCACGGAGCGACGAGGTCCTTGAGCTGGTCAAGCCGCGCCGGGCCGATCCCCGGGACGGCGTCGAGCTCGTCCACAGACGTGAAGGTCCCGTGCTTCTGGCGGTAGTCCAGGATCTTCTGCGCCGTCACCGGGCCGATGCCCGGCAGTGAGTCGAGCTGTTCCAAAGTCGCGGTGCTCAGGTGCACGGGGCCGGTCGAGGGCGCTCCGGCGACCGAGCCCGCGGCGCCGCCCGCAGGGGCCGCGACGGCCGCCGGGCCCCGCTTCGGGACGATTACCTGCTCACCGTCGGCGAGGGGCGCAGCGAGATTGATCAGTGACAGATCGGCCTTCGGCGTCGCGCCGCCCGCGCGAGAGACTGCGTCCGCGATCCGAGTGCCCTGCTCGAGGCGGTAGAGCCCAGGCCGGCGAACGGCGCCGACGACGTCGACGACGACGCCAGTGGCGGTGGTGGCCGTCTCGGCCGGCGGCGCCGCGGGCGGCGCCAGAGCAGCGTCCGCCTGGGGTCGCGCCAAGAGTTTGCTGCCGAGGAACAGCACCAGCACCAGGCTCCCGATCGCGACCAGGATCCGCCGACGCGAAAGCTCGAAGGGCAACTCCGGCACGTCTAGAGCGTGCCGCGCAAAGTGTTACGAGTGGGTGACCCGTCCGCGCCGAATCAGCGCCAGCTGATCGAGACCGCCGAGGCCCGCGCGTGCACGCGGACTAGCGCCTTCTGTACGCCGAGCGCGCGGCTCGCCGGGGTGACGCGGTGAACGATCGCGAGCTCGACCGTGCCCGGCGCTGGTTGGAACGCAACGATGGGGCGCCCGTCCGAGGAAGCCGCCACGGCGCGGAGGCGTTTGCTCGTCGTCGCTCCGCCCGTCCCATCGAGCTGCGCATTCGCGGTCAGCCGGTAGCCACGGAACGCACTCCGCCCGATCCCAGTGAACCCGTTGTCGGTCGTGGCGAGCGCCCGGGTCCCGACCCACGTGAGCCCGTTGATCGCCAGGTCCTGCTCCAAACCAAAGCACGCCTGCGGGCGGTTCCAGCGCTCGATGACGGCGACGCCGCCGACGCCAGCGACCGCGAGCCGCCTGCCGAGCGGCGCATAGGCGACTGCCCGCGCCCGGCCGACGCACTTCTGGGTGTCGAACGTGCGGGGTTTCCCGGTGGCGAGGTCGTAGACCGCCGCGCGGCCGCGCGAGTCGACATAGGCGACGGCCAGCGCGTCCGGACGCCACGACGGCTTCACGGCGCCAACATGGCCGACCAGCAGGCCGTCCGGGGAGCCGTCGCCTTCGATTATCCGAAGCTGGTAGCCGCCCGGACGCGCCACGACATAGGCGATCTTCAGCCCGTCGGGCGACCACGACGCCGCCGCCACGCGCCCGCCGGTCGGGTGCACCCAAGGACGGCGGTTGCCGGGCGCGAGGGCGACCAGCGAGGAGCCGAGTCCGACCACCGCGTAGAGCGCGCGCGGCGACAGCTCGGCCGCGGAAACCGGCATTCCCTCGATCCGGAGCCCATTTCGGGTGGCAAGCCAGAGCTTCCCGCCCGCGACGAGCGCGAGCCCGTGCGAGCGGGGTGGAACGGACAGCCGAGTCGGAACGGGCCGGGCCGGCTTTTGCCTAGCCCCGATGTCGACGCGGAGATTGCCGGTCGCCGCAAGCGCGGCGGCACCCGCGCCGACGGCGAAGGCCACGGCGACGAAAACGAGGACGAGCACGCTCGAAGAGCGCCCGCCGCTCGGGCCAATCGCGGCGAGTGCCGCCGACCGCGCCCGGGCGGAGGCCTCTCGGCTCGGCTTTGGCAGGCGGCCGAACGCTGCCCGCAGCTGCTGCTCAAGCTCGGCCGACATCGTTCACCTCGTAGTCGGCGCGCAGTTCCTCGAGCGCGCGGGCAAGCCGGGAGTTGACGGTGCCGGTCGGGATCCCGAGCAGCTCGGCGATCGCGGTCGGCGTGTAGCCGAGTCCGTAACGCAGCACCACGACGACGCGGCGCTGCAGCGAGAGGCCGGCGACCGCGTCGAGCAACTCCTGATCGCCGGCGGAGACGTCGTGCCACTCGAGGCGCGCGAGCTCCGCCTCACCGGCGACGAGCCGGCGCTCGGTCCGAAGCAGATCCAGGCAGCGGTTGACGACGATTCGGTGCAGCCAGGGCCCGAACGGCCGCCGCTCGTCGAACCGCGACAGCGCCGCGAATGCCCGCTCGAACGCGTCTTGGGCGACGTCGTCTGCGAGCTCGCGGCGCCCCGTCACCACGTACGCGGCACGCCAGGCGGCCCGCCAATGGCGGGCGAAGAGCTCCGCCGCCGCGTCCCGCGAGCCGCGGCGCGCGAGCTCGACGAGCTTCGCGTCGCTGCGTATGCGCATGAGCACATTCTTCTACGGTCAGGCCCGCTTTCAACGTCCCGCGCATCCGAACCGGGTTTGGCGGCCGCGCCGCCATGTCGGCACGGCCTCTGATGCGGGCATCGCAAGCGACGCCCTTTGTCCCACGCGCGGGCTCGCTGCTCGCGTCCTGCGCATCCGAACCGGGTTTAGCGGCCGCGCCGCCATGTCGGCACGGCCTCTGATGCGGGCATCGCAAGCGACGCCCTTTGTCCCACGCGCGGGCTCGCTGCTCGCGTCCCGGGGACCTGCGGGTGTAAGGCGGCCCTTAGACGACCAGGTTGACGAGCTTGCGAGGCACGACGATCGCCTGGCGGATTTCCTTCCCGTCGAGCTGCGCCTGGACGCGCGGCGACGCCTTCGCGCGCTCGATCAGCTCCGCCTCGGGCAGGTCGGCGGGGACCTCGAGGCGGTCGCGAACCCTGCCGTTGACCTGGATCACGAGCTGGAACGTGTCACGCTCGAGCAACGCCTCGTCGGCGACGGGCCACGGCTGCTCCCACAGGCGCTCGTGCCCGAGACGCTGCCAGAGCTCCTCCGCGATGTGCGGCGCATACGGCTGGATCAGCGAGACCGCGGTCTCGGCGGCGAACCGCGCGTCAGGAGCACTCGGATCCCGGCCGAGCTCGTTGACCAGCTCCATCACGGCCGAGATCGGCGTGTTGAACTGAAAGCGGCGGCCTATGTCGTCGGTGACCTTCGCGATCGTCGCGTGAGCCTTGCGGGTCAGCGCTCCATCGGCCAGGTCCTCGCGTGGAGCGGTGGTCGCCGTCTCGTTGACGATCCGCCACAGGCGGCGGAGGAAGCGCGCGATTCCCTCGACTCCCTCTTCCGTCCACTCCATGTCCTGGTCGGCAGGACCCATGAAGAGGATGTACGAGCGAACGGCGTCGGCGCCGTGCGTCTCGACCAGTTGATCCGGCCCCGTGACATTCCCGCGCGTCTTCGACATCTTCGCCCCTCCTTGCCGCACCCACCCTTGGTGGAAGAGCCGGGCAAAAGGCTCTCGGAACCCGACCAGGCCGAGCTCGTTCATGACCTTGACGAAGAAGCGGGAATAGAGCAGGTGCCCGGTCGCGTGATCGATTCCGCCGACGTACTGGTCGACCGGCATCCAGTAGTCGACGATCGAGCGGTCGAACGCCGCCTGATCGTTGTGCGGGTCGCAGTAACGCAGGAAGTACCAGGACGAGTCGACGAACGTGTCCATCGTGTCGGCTTCACGGCGGCCAACCGTCCCGCAACGCGGGCACGGTACGAACAGCCACTCCTCGTTCGAGGCGAGCGGCGGCTTGCCCTTCGGCTGGTAGTCGTCGACCTCCGGCAGGAGGACGGGCAAGTCCTCGTCCGGGACGGGCACCGGTCCGCAGTCGTCGCAATAGATGATCGGGATCGGGCAGCCCCAGTAGCGCTGGCGCGAGAACGACCAGTCCCGCAGCCGGTAGCTGACCGCCGGGCGCCCGCGGCCGTGAGACCCCAACCAGTCGACGATCCGGGCAGCTCCCTCGGGCGCCGGCAATCCGCTGAACTCGCCCGAGTTGACGAGCCGCTCGCCCTCGGTGTGCGCGGAGAAGGCGCCTTCCGTCTCGTCGGCGCCGCCGTCGGCGGGCTCGACGACGCGCACCACCGGCAGCCCGTACCTCTCCGCAAACGCGAAGTCACGCTCGTCGTGGGCGGGCACGGCCATGATCGCGCCGGTGCCGTACTCCATCAGCACGTAGTCCGCGACCCAGATCGGGATCGGCTCGCCGGTCGCAGGGTTGACGGCGTAGCGTCCGGTGAAGACGCCGTCCTTCTCCTTCGTCTCGCGCTCTTCGGTCGACCGGCCCGCCGTGTGCCGCACGTACTTGCGAACGTCCGCTTCGCGCTCCGTTCCGGCCGCCAGCCGCTCGACGAGCGGATGCTCAGGGGCGAGGACGAAGAATGTTGCGCCGAACAGGGTGTCCGGTCGGGTGGTGAAGACGGGCAGGTCGAGGTCGAGGTCTTCGACGCGGAAGACCACCTCGGCCCCTTCCGAGCGACCGATCCAGTTCTTCTGGATCGCGATCGTGCGGTCGGGCCAGTCGAGTTGGTCGTGATCGTCGAGCAGCGCGTCGGCGTAGGCAGTGATCCGGAAGAACCACTGCTCCATGTTGCGGGCCTCGACAGGGGTGCCGCAACGCTCGCAGCGGCCGTCGATCACGTACTCGTTCGCGACGACCGTCTGGTCTTTCGGGCACCAGTTGACCGGCGCTTCCTTCCGGTAGGCGTGGCCGGCCTCGTAGAAGCGCAGGAACAACCACTGAGTCCAGCGGTAGTACTCGGGCTCATGGGCCGACGCCTCGCGATCCCAATCGATCGCCCAGCCCAGACGCCGCATCTCCGAGCGGATGTGCTCGATGTTTCGCTCGATGATGTCGCGGGGGTGGCCCCCCTGACGGATCGCGGCGTTCTCGGCGGGTAGGCCGAACGAGTCGAAGCCCATCGGGCGCAAGACCGAGAAGCCGTTCCGGCGCCGGTAGTGCGTGATCACGTCGCCCAGCGTGTAGTTGAGGACGTGCCCCATATGCAGGGTCCCCGACGGGTACGGAAGCATCTCGAGCATGTAGAAGTTGTTCGGGTCCGCCCGCTCCGGCGACTCGGGGTTCGAGATGTAGAACGCCCGCTCGTCTTCCCAGACCTGCTGCCACTTCGGCTCGATCTGCTGTGGCTCGTACCGATCCAATTTCGCCTCCAGAAACGAAAAAGCCTCTCGATCGAGAGGCCGTGGGAAGGTTCCGCGGCTCCCGCCGCGTTGCTTCCCTGGACTACAGAAGCAGCTGCTTCATTGCTCGGACTGTAGCAACGCAGTAACGTCGCGTCACGCAAAATCGAGGAGGTACCGATGGCCGGCTACACGATCCAAAACCTGAAGGACGTCGAGGACCAGGCGCCCAACTTCGGACTCTCCCCACAACTCGAGGCGCGGATGGCGCGCGTCCCGCTCGAGCTCGAGAACTTCGGCGTCAGCTACCAGCGCCTCGGGCCGAACTTTCGCGTCCCGTTCGGGCACAAACACAAGAATCAGGAAGAGGTCTATCTCGTCGTCAGCGGGAGCATGCGCGCCAAGGTCGAGGACGAGGTGGTCGAGCTGAAGCAGTGGGACGCGCTTCGCGTCCACAAGGAAACGATGCGCGGCTTCGAAGCGGGGCCGGAAGGCGTCGAGATCATCGCGGTCGGCGCTCCCAACACTGGCCCGGGCGATGCCGAGGTGGAGCAAGACTGGTGGAGCGACTGAGCTAGGAGGGTCTAGCGGAACGGCGCTCGTCGTCAGGGTGCCGAGGCAAGGACGCAGGGAGCGTCAATGGCAAAGCTATTGGCGCGACTGCGATACCAGGGCGGAGCCAGTGTGGGCGAGCAGCGCGGCCTGACGGCACAGACTCTGTTTCGCTAGACCCTCTTAGCCGGTCGTGCCGACGAGGCCGGGCCGGACGAGCCGGGACGGACGCCTCAGGTTGGCGTCGTTGACGCTCGGGTTCAGCGGCTCGGCGAGCGGCGGCGCCCCGAAAGAGGTCTCTTGCCGCTCCTCGGGCGGCTCGCCGTAGAGCGTCGTCCGCTGACGCGGTGTGCGTCCGACGGCGCGGATCGTCGCCTCCATCGCCTCGGGCGGCAACTCCTGGCCGTGGCTTGCACCGGCGGCGCGCGAGATCGACTCGTTCATCAGTGTCCCGCCGAGGTCGTTCGCGCCGGCCCGAAGCGTCGCCTGAGCCCCGCCGAGACCGAGCTTGACCCAGGAGGCCTGGACGTTGGTGATCCACGGGTGCAGCGCGAGCCTGCCGACCGCGTGCATGAGCACGGCCTCGCGAAAGGTCGGCCCGCGGCGTGCGCGGCCCTGCAGGTAGATCGGCGCCTCCATATGCACGAACGGGAGCGGCACGAATTCGGTGAAGCCGCCCGAGCGGCGCTGCTGGTCGCGCAGCCGCAGCAGGTGGCGGGCCCAGTTCCGCGGCCCGTCGACGTGCCCGAACATGATCGTCGTCGTCGAGGGCAGCCCGAGCTCGTGCGCCGTGTCGTGGACCTCCAGCCACTGGTTGGTCGTCACCTTGTCAGCGCAGATCACGGCACGGATCTCGTCGTCGAGGATCTCGGCGGCCGTGCCCGGCAACGATGCGAGGCCGGCCTCCTGCAGCCGCTGGAGGTAGTCCCGCAGCGACAGGCCGAGCGTCGCCGCCCCCTGCCAGACCTCGAGCGCGGAGAACGCGTGCACGTGCAGATCCGGCAGGGCTTGCTTGATCGCGCGGCAGAGGTCGACATAGAAGTCACCGGTGAAGGCCGGATGGATTCCGCCCTGCAGGCAGACCTCGGTGCCGCCCCGCTCCCAGGCCTCCTCGCAGCGGCGGACGATCTCGTCGAGCGGGACGAGGTACGGTGCGCCGCGCAGGTTCGCGGCGAGTTTGCCCTTCGAGAATGCGCAGAAGCCGCAGCGGAAGTAGCAGACGTTCGTGTAGTTGATGTTGCGGGTGACGACGTAGGTGACCGCGTCGCCGCAGACCTCGCGCCGGAGCGCGTCGGCGGCCGCGACGACCGCGGCGAAGTCACCGCCGCGGGCCCGGAAGAGCTCGGCGACGTCGTCCTCGTCGAGCTCGACCTCCTCGCGCACCTTGGCCAGCGCCTCGGCGGTCGACGGCGAGACCGGCGCCAGGTTCGAGGTGGCCGTTCGTTGGGACATTTTCGGCGCAGAGCCGTTTCCCAGGTGTACGGATTTGCTCGATACGCTCGCCGCGGGGAGGAGGCTGGGTGCGCCTTCAAAGAGCGCGGCGGCCCCGACCGGCGGGCTTTCCGGACGCTCGCGCGCGCCCGCGGCCCAGTCGTCTTCACGGGCGAGGCCGTCTGCGTCGGCGAGCGCGAGCACGCCCGGCGCTACCGCAGGGTCGACCCACCGCTGGAGCGCGGCCACGTACTCGGGATAGACCGCCAGCCGCGGCGCCAGCTCGAGACCGCGCGAGCGGGTCGCCTCGCCGAGCCGCTCCAACTCGGGCCACGGAGCTTCCGGGTTGACGTGGTCGACAGTAACGGGAGAGACACCGCCCCAGTCGTCGATGCCCGCGTCGAGCAAGCGCGGGAATTCCGCGTAGCTCAGGTTCGGCGGCGCCTGGATGTGCCAGCGCGAGCCGAGCAGGAGCCGCGCGGCCGCGCATGTCCAGAGCAGCTCCTCGAGCGGCGGCTCGGGCGCGGCCGCCATTCGCGTTCCGGGCTTGGCGCGGAAGTTCTGGACGATTACTTCCTGGACGTGACCGAAGCGCTCAGACAGCTCGCGGATCGCGAGCAGAGCATCGAGCCGCTCGCGCCGCGTCTCGCCGATCCCGATCAGGATCCCGGTCGTGAACGGCACGCGGGCTTCGCCCGCCGCCTCGATCGTCGCCACCCGCGCCGCCGGCAGCTTGTCGGGCGAGGCCCAGTGCGGGCCGCCACGCTCTGCCAGCCGGCCAGCGGTCGTCTCGAGCATCAGCCCCTGAGAGGCCGAGACGCCGCGCAAGGCCAGGGCGTCCTCGACCGACAGGACGCCGGGATTCAGATGCGGCAGCAGACCGGTCTCGTCGAGCACGAGCCGGGCACAGCGAGCCAAATACTCGAGCGTGGTCGAGCAGCCGAGCGCGGCGAGCTCCTCGCGCGCGACCCGGTAGCGGAGTTCCGGCTTGTCGCCCAGGGTGAAGAGCGCCTCGCGGCAACCGGCGGCGGCCCCGGCCCGCGCGACCGCGAGCACCTCGTCCTCGCTCATGTACGCGCGCTCGCCGCGCCGCGGCGGCTGCGCGAACGTGCAGTAGCCGCAGACGTCCCGGCAGAGCTTGGTGAGCGGGATGAAGACCTTCGGTGAGTAGGTGACGCGGTTGCCGTGTCCGAGCTCGCGCAGCCGGCGCGCCTGGTTCGCCAGCGCCTCCCAGGGCTCGTCGACGAGCCGGAAGGCCTCGACCGCGGCGAGTCCCTCACCCACGGCGTGAGCTTACGCGCGGGAGGGTTGCCTGGAGCTAGCCGACGCGGACGAGCGGCCCGAAATAGACCCAGTGCCCGTTGTGGTAGCGCTGCAGCCGCGCTTGGGCGATCGGGAAATGATCGGTCGACGTCGTGCGCACCACGATCCCCGGCAGCACGAAGGGGTTGTTCTGCTCGTTCAGGTGCGTGACCGCGCGCATGATGCCCGCTCGTGTTGGGCTCTTCCCCGCGTGCTTGAGCGCGTCGACGAGCGTGAAGGCCGAGGACATGCCGTAGATGTTGTAGTAGTCGGTCAGGCCCTCGCCGCCGTTGTACTTCTTCAGGATCGTGCGAAAGAGCTTGACGGCCTTGTCGTTCGTCCAGCGGGGGTTGATCGGATCCTTGAGAAAGGCGAGGGAGATCGACCCTTCCGTCTGCCGCTTGCTGCTGGCGAGGGAGGCGATCGTCATCGTGTTCGAAGCGCTCGCGACCACGTTCACGAACACGAGCGGGTGCCAGCCGAGCACGCGGGCGGACGAGTAGGACTGGATCGCGAACTTCGGCGTCGCGAAGACCATCAACGTGTTCGCCCGCTTTGACTTCAACCGGGCGATCTGCGACTTGACGTCCGTGTCGGTGACGTCGTAGCCCTGCTTGGAGACGATCAGCTTCGCCTTCTTGCCGAGCCCGCGCTGTAGGCCGGCGACGAGCTCTTTGCCGTAGTCGTCGTTCTGGTAGAGGACGCCGATCCGCGCCCTCGGCTTCGCCTTCGCGATGTAGCGGCCGTAGAGCGTCGCCTCGCCCTTGTAGCTCGGCTGGTAGCCGATCGTCCAGGGGTACTTCTTGTAGTCGCTGCCCCACGTGCTGGCGCCGCTCGCGACCAGGAGTTGCGGAACCTTGAGCTGGTTCAGGTACGAGCGGACCGCGAGGTTCTGCTCGGTGCCGAGCGTGTTGTAGATCGCGAACACCTTGTCGTTCTGGACGAGGTCGCGGACCTTCTGGATCGTCTGCGACGGGTCGTAGGCGTCGTCGACGTACTTGTACTTGATGCTGCGTCCGAAGACGCCGCCGTGGTCGTTGGCGTACTTGAAGTAGGCATCGGCGCCCTTCGCGACCGCCGCGTACGCGGAGGCGGGACCGCTGAGCGGCGTCGTGCCGCCGATCAGGATCTGCTTCGCCGTGACGCCGGGCGTGGCGGAGCCGCCAGCCGACGCGGCGGAGACGGCTACGAGCGCGCCGACCACGCCAAAGAGGACACTCCTCTTCCCCATCGCCCTCATTCAACGAGTCTACAGCCGCGTTGTTAGCGGCTCTGTCAACTTGCGGAGCACCCCGCCGAGCCCACTCGGGAGCAGGATCATCACCAGCACGATCGCCGCGCCGAAGAAGACCGAAGGCGCCCCGGGGGCGTTCGAGACGTTCCCCGCCCAGCTCGGCACGAACTGGATGAACAGCGCTCCAAGCGCCATTCCGGCCAGCGAGCCGAGCCCCCCGACGACGGCCCCGACCACGAGCAGCAGCGACTTGTCAAAGGCGAATGTGGTCGGGCTGACGAACCAGTTCGAGACGAGCACGAACAGCGAGCCGCCGACGCCCGCGTAGAAGCCGCTGATCCCGAAAGCGAGCATCTTGTAGAAGCCGGTGTTGATCCCCGAGGAGGCCGCCGCGACCTCGCTGTCGCGAACCGCTCGGAAGGCGCGCCCGACCCGGCCACGGACGAGCACCCAGGCGGCGGCCGCGAGCACGAGCCCGGTTCCCCACGTCAGGTAGTAGAGGAAGTCGTTCGTGGCGACCGTCCGGCCGAGCACGTGCACCGGCCCGAGTGCGCCCGTCGAACGCGTGAGTGCCTTGTCGAAAAGGTTGATCCCCTGGCTGCCGCCGGTCAGGCCGGAGAACCGCTTCAGGAGCGCCGGCATCGCGACCGCGAAGGCGAACGTCGCGAGCGCGAGGTAGAGGCCGGAAAGCCGCCGTGCGGGCAAGCCGAGCAGGAACCCGGCGCCCATCGCCACGAGCCCCGCCAGCGGGATCGTCCAGAGGTCGCGGAAGCCGTGGTTCGCGGTCAGGATCGCCGTCGTGTACGCGCCGACCGCCATCAGCGCGCCGTGGCCGAGCGAGATCTGGCCCGTGTAGCCGGTCAGTAGGTTGAGGCCGAGGATCGCGATGAAGAAGCAGCCGGCGCGTGCGAACTCGGCCGCCCGGGCGTCGCTGAGCCAGTGGGGCAGCACCAGCACGAGCGCCACCGCGGCAGCGGCGGCGACGAGTCCGGCTGCGATCCGGACGACGCGGCTCACACGCGCCTCACGAGGGCCTGACCGAACAGGCCGGCCGGCCTGACGAGCAGGACTCCAAGGATCACCGCCAGCGCCGCGGCTTGTCGCAGGTCGGTGCCGACCCACGAGACGTAGGTGCCGAGCAGGTTGAGGAAGACGCCCAGCGCGAGGCTCCCGACCACCGCTCCGAGGGCGCTGTCGATACCGCCGAGGACCGCTCCGGCGAAGGCGTAGAGCAGGATCGGCTGCATGAAGTTCTGGTCGAAGCTGCCGAGTGGCGGCGCCGCCATCAGCCCTGCGACCGCGCCGAGCGCGGTGGCGAGGCCCCAGCCGAGCGCGATCATCCAGCTGACCCGGATCCCGGTCAGGCGGCTCGACTCCGGGTTCAGGGCAGCAGCGCGCATCGCCAGGCCGAGCTTGGTGAATCGGAAGAAGAACCAAAGCAGGAGTACCGCGAGCAAGGAGACACCGATAATCCCGAGGTCCGAGATCGAGAAAGCGACCCCGGCGATCCGGATCGGCCGCGTCGAGAAGGCGTTCGGCATCGACTTCACCTGCGGCGACCAGATCCAGAAGGCTGCCCCGTTGACGACGAAGAAGACCCCGATCGTGACGATCGCGACCGTCAGGACCGATGCGCGCTCGACGGGACGGATGACGACGCGCTCGAGCGCGATCCCACCGCCGAACGAAGCGGCAACGGTCAGCGCGAAGGCCGGCCAATACGAAAACCCATGCTGGGTGAGCGTCCAGGCGACGAAGGTCGAGAACATCGCCAGCTCTCCCTGTGCAAAGTTGACGACGCCGGTCGCCCGGTAGATGAGCACGAGCGCGACCGCCAGCGTCGCGTAGGTGCCGCCCGAGGAGAGACCGGCGACGACCTGCTGCGCGACTCCCGCCCAGTCGGCCGCGCCGACCATCAGTAGCCCAGGTACGAGCGGCGCACCGACTCGTGCCGCTGCAGCTCGGCGCTCGCGCCCGCGACCGCGACGCGCCCGACCTCGAGGACGTAGGCACGGCTCGACGAGGCGAGCGCGAGGCGCGCGTTCTGCTCGACCACCAGCACGGAGAGCCCCTCCTGCTCGTTCAACTCGGCGACGACGCGGAAGAAGTCGGCGACCACGCGCGGCGCGAGCCCGAGCGAGGGCTCGTCCAGCAACAGCAGGCGAGGCCGCTGCATCAAGGCACGGGCGAGCGCGAGCTGCTGCTGCTCGCCGCCGCTCAGCGTCCCCGCAGCCTGCCGGCGGCGCTCTGCGAGGATCGGGAAGCGCTCGAGCGCGCGGTCGTAATCGGCCTTGACCCCGGCGCGGTCGCGGCGGACGTGCGCGCCGAGCCGCAGGTTCTCATCCACGGACAGCTGCGCGAAGGTCCCGCGGCCCTCCGGCACATGCGCGATGCCGGCGCGGGCCACCGCCTCGGGCCGCCCGGGCAGCCGCTCCCCCGCGAAGACGACCTCTCCGCTTGTCTTCACCGTCGCGGAGATCGCGCGCAAGGTCGTCGTCTTGCCGGCCCCGTTGGCGCCGAGGACAGCGACGATCTCGCTCTCGCCGACCGAGAGATCGATTCCGCGTAGCGCCTGCAGCGGGCCGTAGCGAGCGGCAACCCCGCGTAGCTCAAGCAGGGGCATGTTGCGGACGCTCGCTGCCCAGGTATGCCTCGATCACGGCCGGGTTCCGCTGCACCTCCGCCGGCGAGCCCTCGGCAAGCTTGCGGCCGAAATCGAGCACGTGCACCCGGTCGGCGACGCCCATGACGAGGTTCATGTGGTGCTCGACGAGCAGCACGGTCAGGTCGAAGGACGCCCGGATTCGGCGGATCAGCGCTCCGAGCTCCTCGACCTCCTCGTGGCTGAGGCCCGCTGCGGGCTCGTCGAGCAGGAGCAGGCGCGGGCTCGACGCGAGCGCCCGCGCAAGCTCGAGCCGCTTCATCGTCCCGAAGGCAAGCCCGGCAGCCCGCCGGTGCACAACGGCGTCGAGACCGAGCTCGCCCAGCAGCTCACGCGCCGAGCGGCCACCGCGTCCGTGGCTTCCCACCAGCACGTTCTCGAGCACGGTCATGCTCGGAAAGAGCTCGACGTTCTGGAACGTCCTGGCGATTCCCCTGCGCACGATCCGGTGCGGCGGTGTGCGCAGGAGGCTTTCGCCGTCGAAGGCGATCTCCCCCGAGTCGGGCCGGTAGAGCCTGGTGATCAGGTTGAACAGCGTCGTCTTGCCGGCGCCGTTCGGGCCGATCAAGCCGGCGATCTGGCCGCTCTCGACGCCGAGCGAGACATCGTCCACGGCGACGACGCCGCCGAACCGCCTCGTCACGTGCTCGACCGAGAGCAGGGGCACCGCGGCCTACCTTAAGCCGGACGATGGTTTCAGCGCGCACCGGCATCTACTGCCCTGGGCGCGCCCCAACGCGTTGCCGGCCTGTCAGGAGACCGTCATCGTCGCGAGCGCCCCTTTGCGTCTTGCCGGTTACGCAGCCTCCCCCTCCACCTTCTCTACGAGACCCCAGCGAGCTGCGAGGGCTCGGTGACCGGCGCGCGGCAGGCAAAGCGCTCGCAGACGTACAAGGTCGGCCGGCCGTCGACGAAGTCCTTGCCGGCGAGCAGCGGCACCTCCTCGGCCGGACCGAAGGCGACAACCGCGTCTGGGTCGAAACCCCCGAGCGCGGCCTGTGCAATCGCATCCCGAGGCGAGCCGATCACGGCCAGCTCGCGTGGAGGCGCCAGGTAGAGATCGAGCGCGCAGAGTGCATGGCCGAATGCGCTCGGTGCCCGCCCGAGCGTGTCGCGGATGAGACGGAAGACGCCGGCGGCCTGCCGCTCGAGCTCGTCGTCGCCCCAGATCCGCCCCAGTCGGAGCAGCACGAACGCGAGCATCGAGTTTCCCGACGGGGTCGGGTGGTCGTCGAACTCCTTCTTGCGCGCCACGAGCCGCTCGCCGTCCGCGGGCGAAAGGAAGAAGCCGCCGTTTTCCGCGTCGGCGAAGAGCTCGACCGCGAGTCGGGCCAGCCGGTTCGCCTCCCGGAGCCAGCGCAGCTCCCCGGTCGCGACGTGCAGCTCGTAGAGACCGTTGGCCACGTCGGCGTAGTCCTCCAGGTAGCCGGGATTGCGCGCGCGCCCGGCCCGCCAGCTCCGGTGCAAGCGGCCGTGCTCGTCCGAGAGCGGCCCGAGCAGAAACTCGGCCACCTCGCGTGCAGCCAGCAGGAAGTCGGCGCGGTCGAGCCGGTGGCCCGCCTCCGCGAGCGCGGCGAGCGCCAACCCGTTCCAGGCCGCGATCGCCTTGTCGTCGCGGAGCGGCTTCGGCCGCCGCTCGCGGAGCTCGAGCAGCCGCTGCCTGAGCTCCTCGTCCAGGGCGCCGCGCAGGATCGAGCGGCCGTGCTCGAATGGCCGCAGGAGCTCGGCCGGGACTCCCTCGTCGGCCGTCCAGGTGAAGGTCAGGCCCTCGACCCCGTCGGTGTCGGCATCCTGGGCGGAGGCGAAGCCGCCGTCGGGGAGCCGCAGCTCCCGCAGCAGATAGTCGAGCGTCGCCTCGGCGACCTCGCGGTACCGCTCCTCGGCCGTGACGAGCCAGCCGTGGAGGTACGCGGAGGCGAGCAGCGCATTGTCGTAGAGCATCTTCTCGAAGTGCGGCACGAGCCAGCGCTCGTCGACGGAGTAACGATGGAAACCGCCGCCCAGCAGGTCGTACATGCCGCCCGCGGCCATGCCGTCGAGCGTCCGGGTCACCATCGCCAGCGTCTCCTCGTCGCCGGTGCGGTGGTGCCTGCGGAGCAGGAACTCGAGTGCGGACGCGGGCGGGAACTTGGGCGCGCCCCCGAAACCGCCCCACTCCGAGTCGAACTGCCGCCGCAGACCGCGCTCGGCTTCGCCGAGCAGGGACTCCGTCAGCGGGTCGGCCGAGGGTCGCACGGCCGCGGAGCGCTGCAGCGCCTCCACCATCGTCCCGGCCTGCCGGGCCACGTCCTCGCGCCGTTCTCGATAGGCGTCGGAGACCGCGACGAGCACGTCTCGGAAGCTCGGTAGCCCGTGCCGAGGCTCAGGCGGGAAGTAGGTGCCGCCGAGAAACGGCTCGCCGGACGGCAGCAGGAAGACCGTCATCGGCCAGCCGCCGTGCCCGGTCATCGCGACGACGGCGTCCATGTAGAGCGAGTCGAGGTCCGGCCGCTCCTCGCGGTCGACCTTGACGTTGACGAAGCGCTCGTTCATCACTGCAGCCGTCTCTTCGTCCTCGAACGACTCGTGCGCCATCACGTGGCACCAGTGGCAGGCGGCGTAGCCGATCGAGAGCAGGATCGGCTTGTCCTCGCGGCGCGCGCGCTCGAGCGCCTCCTCGCCCCACGGGTACCACTCGACCGGGTTGTCGGCGTGCTGGAGAAGATAGGGGCTGGTCTCGCCCGCGAGACGGTTCATCGGCATCGCGGGGGACGATAATCGCGCCGATGCAGCTCGAGACGGAACGGCTCCTGCTCCGCCGGCCGCAAGCGCGGGATCTCGATGCGTATGCCGAGCTCTTCGCCGATCCCGAGGTTGTCCGCTACACCGGCGGCGTCGCGAAGACGCGGGCCGAGAGCGAGCACGCCGTCCAGCGGATGATCGATCACTGGGAGGACTACGGCATCGGCCTCTTCAGCGTCGTTCGCAAGGAAGACGACCGCGTGCTCGGCCGCGTCGGCTTCCTGCTCTGGGATACCGAGAGCTGGCAGCACGCGATGCTGCGGCCGCCAACTGGAGGGACCGAGACCGAGATCGGGTGGACGCTCGCCCGCGAGCATTGGGGTCGCGGCTACGCGACCGAGAGCGCAACGGCGGCGAGGGACTGGGCGCTGCAAGAGCTCGGCCTCCGCCGCCTGATCTCGCTGATCCAGCGCGGCAACGACGCGTCGGTCCGCGTTGCCGAGAAGCTCGGCGAGTCGCTCGAGCGCGAGGATCTGCGCGGCCCGTTCCGGAGGCCGACCGACCTCTACGCGCTGACGCTCGAGACGCCGGCGCGGTAGACCTGGCCCTCGAGCGTGCGCCCGAGCAAGCCCTCGAGCCATTGCGACACCTGCACGAGCACGTCGAGGTCGACACCGGTGTCGACACCTTCGCCCTCGAGCAGGTAGACGAGGTCCTCCGTCGCGATGTTCCCCGTCGCCCGCGGGGCATATGGGCAGCCCCCGAGGCCGCCGATCGACGCATCCAGCACGGTCGCGCCGGCCTCAAGCGCCGCCAGCGCGTTCGCGTAGCCCGTGTTGCGCGTGTTGTGCCCGTGGAAACCGACGGGCTTCCCAAGCGCTTGGACGCGCTCGACCAGGGAGCGGACCGCCGACGGCGTCGCGACCCCGATCGTGTCGGCGAGGACGAGCTCCCCCGCGTCGAGCTCCGCCGCGAGCTCAGCGACGGCGCCGGGGTCGACCTCGCCCTCGAAGGGACAGCCGAAGGCGACGCTGATCGTCGCCGTGGTGGGCCGGTCGGCCATCGCGAGGATCCGCTGCACTCGCGACGTGGCGTCCGCGAGCGAGGCGTTGCCGTTACGGCGGTTGAAGGTGTCCGTCGCGCCAAGCGTGACGTTGACGCGGTCGAGCTCGGTCTGCCGCAGCCGCTCGAAGCCCTGCTCGTTGATGACGAGGCCGGCGTACTCGACCGCGTCGCGCCGCTCGATCCCTGCGGCCACCTCCTCGGCCCCGGCCATCTGCGGCACGCGGTCGTCCCGCACGAAGCTGGCCGCCTCGATCCGCGGCAGGCCGGTCGCCGCGAGCCTGTTGACGAGCTCCGCGCGCAGCGAGGACGCGAACGTGTCCGGCTCATTCTGAAGCCCGTCGCGCGGGCCGACGTCGCAGAGAATCAGAGTCATCTACGAAAGACCGTACGCGCTGACGCGCTCGGGCCGAACGCGGACGAGCAGCCGCCGCTCGTCGGGCTTCGGCCGCCAGCCCTCGCCCGTGTACTTGCGCGCGAGCTTGTCGATGTGCTCGTCGGCGCCCTCGCTCGTCAGCTCCGCGGCGCCGCGGACGCCGACCCAGCGATAGCCGTCGGCGCGGTCGGCGACGAGCACGCTCACGCGGAGATCGCGCTCGAGGTTGCGCGCCTTAACGCGCCCGGCCGCGGTGTTGAACAGGACGTGCTCGCCGTCCCAGTCGATCCAGACGATGGTGAGCTGCGGCGACCCGTCGGGGTTGACAGTGCCGACGGTCGCGAAGTTGGGCTCCAGCAGCAGCCGCGCCTGCTCGTTGGTCAGCACCGCCATCCGCTACTCGTCGAAGCCGGTGGAGTCGACCTTCTCGGGCGTGATGCGGACAGTGATCCGCTGCTCGGTCGGCGAACGCCACGGGTACTCGTCCTTGCCCAGGTATTTCTTGGCCAGCTGGTCGATCTGCTCGTCTGCGCCCTCGGTCGTCAGCTCGGCCGGCCCGCTGACCGAGACCCATTGGTAGGCGTTGTCGGGATCGATGACTGTGATCGCCGCGCGCGAATCCTGGCGGAGATATCGCTCCTTCGCCCGCCCGACGGCAGTGTTGAACGTCACGACGCCGTCGTCGGCGTCGACCCAGACGATCGTGCTGTGCGGCGAGCCGTCCGGCCGGAGGGTCGTCACCGTGCCGACGTACGGGTTCTCGGCGATGAACTGGCGCTGCTTGTCTGTGAGTTGGGCCATTAGCCTCCTTCGGGGTCGTTGGACGGAAACGCTGGCAGTGGTCGGCTTCTTCCCGGCAAGCGCCCGTCTTGATCCTCGCTAAGCGGCCTCGAGCGATCTGCCGACAACAGTTCCGTGCGGTCGCTTGCCCTCGTCCTGCTGGCCTTGCTCACAGTGCTGACCGTGCTGCTGCACCGCGGCGCTTCAGCCGCCGCGAAGCCTGGGGACTTGCGACTGGGCGGGATCGCGAGCGAGCTCGCTCGCCGACACGTGACGATTCGCTGCGAAGGCCTCTCAGGCGCCCTGACCGGCGCGGGAGGCGAGTCGGGTCGCACCGAGTTCGTCAACGGCAAGCCGGTCTCGGTCTCCTACCTCCAGGAGGGGGTCTGCCAGACGCTCCATTCGTACGCCAGGTCGTTACGAGCCGGCCCCGCCTGCCTGCTTCCGTGCGAGCGGCCGCTCGAGATCGAGTGGTCCTTGAACACGCTCGCGCACGAGTCGTACCACCTCGCCGGCGTGCGGAACGAGGCCGCGACCGAGTGCTACGCGCTGCAGGCAATCGACTTCGTCGCCCGCCGCCTCGGCGCCTCGCCGGACCAGGGCCGCGCGCTCGCCGCATTCTCGTTCGACCAGCTGCCGCGCCGGATGCCGCCCGAGTACAGCTCGCCGGAGTGCCGCGACGGGGGTCGTTTCGACCTGCACCCCGGCGACCCGAGTTGGCCCTAGTTCTGCCCCAGCGAATACATGCCGGGCGCTCACTGGGGCGGTCCTTGGACCGCCCCAGGTCGCGTCCTTGCTGTCTCTAGCCGGTCGCCTTCGGCTTCTTGTGTGAGACCACTTTCGGCTTCACCGTCGGCGGTGTCAGGGGCTTCGCCTTGGCGGTCACCGGCGCCGTGTCTTGGGCGGTGACCGTTGTCGCGCCGGCCTTGCCGGTGACGACCGCGACGTTGTTGAAGCTCGCGGTCACGTTCGGGCGCGTGCAGGTGTAGCTGACCGCCTGGCCCGGTGCGAGCGTGCCGATCGTCTTGTTGCAGTTCGGCGAGAGCGCGTCGGTGACGGTCACGTCGGTCAGGGCGACGTCGCCGGTGTTGGTGACCGTGATCGTGAAGGTCGCCGTGCCGCCGCTGGTGACCGTCTGCGACTTCGGGTTCTTGACGATCACGATCGCCGGGTGCGTGGCCGGCGCGACGGCCGTGACCACGGCCGTGTCGCTGGCGGAGACGTCCGGCCCGACCGGCGGCTTTCCAGTCGCGATCGCGACGTTCGTGAGGCTAGCGGTCACGTTTGCGAGAGAGCAGGTGTAGGTAACGATCGCGCCAGGCGCCATCGAAGCCAGGCCGGGGATGTCGGCCTTGGTGCGTGCGCAACCAGGCGCCAGGGCGTCGGTCACGTGCACGTCGGTCAAGGTCGAGTCACCGTCGTTGGTGACCGTGATCGTGAAGTTGGCCGTCTGGCCGATCAGAATCGTCTGCGCATCTGGCGACTTGGACACCGAGATGTGCGGCTTGATCACGAGCGGGGTCTCGTTCTCGTCCCCGCAGGCGGTGCTCGAAGCCACGTTATTGACGTCGCCGCCGTAGCTTGCGACCCAGTAGTAGGTCCCACCCGAATTGACCGTGATCGGCGGCGAGGTGTAATCCTGGCCGTCGGCTCCGTCGACTGCGGTCGCGACGTCGCCTCCAACCTGGTTGGCGCAAGCGGAGTCGCTGAACAGCATGAACGTGATCGTGCCGCCGGCGGCGCTCGTCCCACCGGAGAGCGTTGCCGTGTCGCTGAGCGCCACCGTGCCGTCGGCCCCTAGAACGTACGGCCCGCCCGCGTTGGTCGTCAGCGAGGTCGGACGCGGATTGACAACCGGGTTCTCGTTCGGGGCGCTACAGGCGCTCGTCGTGCTGGCGTTCTTGCTGGTGTCACCGCTCACATAGCTGGCAATCCAGTGATAGGTGCCGGTCGCCGAGACGACGATCGGCGGGGAGGACGTGTACTGATCGCCGTCGGCGCCAGCGACTGTCGCCGACACGGTGCCGACCGAATGCGTGCAGCCCGCGTCGTCGTAGAGCGTGAAGTTGATCGTGCCGGTTGCATCGCTGGTGCCGCCTGAAAGTGCCGTCGACGCCGATCGTGTAAGGGCCGCCGGCATCGGTGTTCAGCGCGGTCTGGGCGTTGACGCTGAAGCACTCGAGCGTCGTGTCGGTGTGGTTGCTCGGTGAGTAGGGCGCAAACTGATCCGGCGTGTACTCGGCCCGGAAGCAGTAGTGGCCGATCGCCGGCGGGGTGAACGCAGCCGATGTGGCGTGGCCCCCGCTGATCGTCACCGGCCCCGGACCGACCTGCACGCCCCCGAAGGTGCAGTCCGGGTTCGAGACCAAGTCTGGTCCGCAGACGAAGAACTTGACGGTGCCGGTGACCGGAGGCGGCGAAGCGCCCGAGCCGGACAGTGTGGCCGTGTCCGTGACCGAGAGGCCCCCCAGTGTCGTCTGTCCCAAGCTCGCCTGCGTCGTGAAAACGGTCGGGATCGGCAGGATCCCCGAGGCCTTCAGCGAGCGATCTTGGTTACCCAGCTGAGTGTCGTCCAGGGTTAGCAGGCGCATGTGGTAGGGCGAGCCCGAGATCGCGCTAGCGCTGTTGCCGGCGCCCCAGTCGATCTGGGAGGCGATGTGGCCGCCCCAGGCGATCACCACAGTGGAATCGGTCGCCGTAAAGGTGACGGTCACGGAGCGCTGGCCGCTCGCGTCAGCGGTTCCGTACGCGAGGCTGGTGATCGTCCCGTTGTAGATCTGGATGCAACCCGGCTCCTGCGAGCTGCCCGGGTTGGCGAACACGATCGTCAGGTCGACCGGGATCGGGTAGCAGTTGCCCGTGGTCGTGCCGGAGATGTCGTGGACCGGGTCGGCGTTCGTCTCGGTTGCGTTGAACGAGGTCAGATAGTCGTAGGCGTGCTTGCCGCTTTGGAGCGTGTCGTACTGGATCACGAGCGTGTGCGTGTTTCCGGCCGACGTGTCCAGGTTCGTGAGCACGGCCCTGAACGGGACCGAGTCACCCTCGCGGTAGTGCGAGTTCTCGGACCCGAGGTTCCCGTTCTGCCAGGCGTTGTCGATGCACTGGACCGGGGCCGTGATTTGGCCATTACGGCACTGGTCGATGTTCGCGGCGGGATTTGCCGCCCGCGCGAGCATCGGCGCCGCCATGACGATTGCAAGCAGAAAGAATGTTGCGGCGAGCATGCGACCCACCCGATCGGCGCAGGCGCGCGCGATCGTGGTGCCAACTGACAACTCCTTCATTTTTGCCCCTCCCGTTTTCGATCCCCCCGGACCTGAAGTCGAAAAAGCGCTCGACTTCCGTAAAGAAGCTACAAAAAAAGCGATCTAAGTTCAATCAACGAAAGGTTTAACTAGAGCAATTTCCGGCCGCGAGTCTCTCTCCCGAGCAGCGCCGCGACGATCCCCCCGCCCGCCATCACGAGCGCAACGAAGGTCAGGGGCCAGAACGTGCCCCCCGTCGCGTCGCTGAGGTTCCCGAAGATGTAGGGCCCGGCGATCGCGGCCCCCTTGCCGACCCCTTCGAGCAGCCCGAAGGCGGAAGAACGCACGCGCGTAGGAAAGAGCTCGGACGTGTACGGGTAAACGGCACCCCACGCGCCGAGATTGAAGAAGCCGACAAAGAAGAGCGAGATCACGTACATGCTCGAGGAGTCCGCGGCTGCGAACGCGTAGCCGCTCAAGCCGCCGAGCAGCAGGAAGGCCGCGAGCGTCGGCTTGCGGCCGATTCTCTCGACCAGCCAGATAGCCGCGGCGTAGCCGGCGTACCCGGGGAACTGCGAGAGCGCCGACAGGGTCAGCAGGAGATAGATGTGGTTCTGGAAGTACTTCGCGCCCGACAGAGTGAAAGGCAGCCAGAGGAAGAAGCCGTAGTAGGAGATGTTGAGCGCGACCCAGACGCCGATCATCATCGCGTCGGTGCGCGCCAGCGCACGCGTGAAGAGCTCGCGGATCGACGAACGCGTCTGGTCGGCCACCTCGATGTCGCCGGGTGCGACCGGGCGGCCGGTGATCTCCGTCAGGACGCGCGCCGCCTCGTCTGTGCGACCGGTGCGGGCGAGGTAGTACGGGCTCTCGGGAAGGGTGCGGCGGACGACGAAGGTCAGGAAGGCCGGGAACGAGGCGGTCAGGAAGAGCCAGCGCCAGCTGTCCGCGCCGCCGATGCCGCGGCCGATGTAGAGCCACGAGAGGCCCGTCGCGAGCAGTAGGCCGATCGGCCACCAGAAGTCGAGGAAGACGAGCATCCGCCCGCGCCGCTGCGGCGGCAGGTACTCGGCGAGCATCGACGGATCGACAACGAGCATCCCGCCGAGGCCGATGCCGGCGAGGAAGCGAAGCGTCATCACCGACCACGGGCCCCAGGCAACAGCGGTCAGGGCCGTGAAGACCGCGTACCAGAGGATCGCGTACTGGAAGATCGTCCGGCGCCCGATCCGGTCGGCGAGACGGCCGAGGACGAGACTGCCGAACAGAGAACCCGCGAGCGCCGAGCTATTGATCAGGCCCGCCCACGTCCCGTTCAGGTTCCACTTCGCCGTGAAGATCGTCTGGACGAAACCGACGAGCAGGATCTCCATCGCCACGAACGTCCAGGCGGCTCCCGTGACGAGCACCGCCTTGCGGTGGAACCGCGAGAAGCCGCCGGCTCGCAGCAGCTCCTCGACGTCTCGGCCTGTCGCGACCGGCGCCTGAGCCTCGATGACGGTCATTCGTCTCCTTCTTCGGTACAGTTTTCGACTGAGAGGCTAAAACTCATGCGCCAGTTTAGCAATCCGACCCATGTCTCCCTCGCCGTGGTACTGCAGATCCGCAGCGGCGCCCTGCGGGCGTTGCTCTGGCAGCGGGCGAAGGAGCCTTTTCTCGGCGCCTGGTCGCTTCCCGGCGGCTACCTCGAGCGCGGCGAGACGCTCGAGCAGTCGATTCGTAGGCACCTCGCCGCCAAGGTCGACGTGCGCGAGGTCGCCCACCTCGAGCAACTCGCGACGCTCAGCGGCCCCGAACGCCACCCCGGCGAATGGCAGGTCGCGACCGCGTACCTCGGCCTGATCCCCACGGATCTCGACCCGGAGCTGCCCGCGGACACCGCCTGGCACGCAGTCTCACGTCTACCGGAGCTCGCCTTCGACCATGCCGAGGTCACGCTCGCCGGGCGTGACCGACTGCGCGCGAAGCTCTCCTACACGAACGTCGGCTTCGCGCTAGCCCCGGCCGAGTTCACGATCTCGGAGCTGCGGGAGCTCTACGCCGCGGCGCTCGGGCATGACGTCTCCGCGACCAACCTGCAACGCGTGCTGGTTCGTCGCGGCGTGATCGAGAGCACGGGCGAGCAGCGGCCGCCGGGCCCCGGCGGCGGCCGCCCGGCCGCCGTGTTCCGCTTCCGCTCCCGGCGCCTGGAGGTCACAGACGAGTTCGCCGTTCTACGGCCGCCATCGAACAAGTAACAGTCTGTTACTAAGCGTCAGGAGGGCGGGTGCCTATGAAAGGGAGAAGTTCGCGACTACGGGGGCGATCCCGGGCCCGGTATCCAAGTAACAGTCTGTTACAAGGACTGTGTGCGGTTGACGGCAACGTCCGCGCTTCGTACGCTGGGACAGAACCCGCGACCAAGGAGGTGCCTCATGAAAAAAGAGCTGTTCGTCTCCGCCGGTCGCGTCGCGTTCCTCTCGTAGCAGCGCTTCGCGCCGGCTGACGTCTGCAGGGCGGGCCGCTGCGCGGTCCGTCGTCCCGCCGGTTTTAGAGAGGAGCATCGAGTTGAGCGAATCGCTCGTGCGTCTCGGGTGGACACCCGAGCGCGACATCGAATTCGAGCCGCACCGCGAGGAGGGGCTCGTGCCGGCACGCGTCGCCGTCGAGCACCGGAGCGCCTACGTTCTCTACGGCGAGCACGGTGAGCTCCGAGCCGAGCTGGCCGGGCGGCTTCGCCACGCCGAGATCTGGCCCGCGGTCGGCGACTGGGTCGGCGTCCGCGAGCCGGGCACAATTGCCGCTCTGCTGCCGCGCCGGACCGTGTTCTCGCGCAAGGAACCGTGGCTCGCGGCAAAGGAGCAGGTGCTCGCCGCGAACGCGGACACCGTCTTCGTGACGACCGCGCTGACGGCCGTGGACTTCAAGCCCAGGCGGCTCGAGCGCTACCTGGCGACGGCCTGGGAGAGCGGCGCCCAGCCCGTGATCGTGCTGACCAAGCCGGACCTCTGCGACGACGTCGGCGCCGCGCTGCTCGAAGTCGAAGCGATCGCCTTCGGCGTGCCCGTCCACCCGGTCAACGGCCTCACCGGCGAAGGCGTCGCAGCCTTGGGGCCCTATCTCGACGGCAACCGGACAGTCGCGCTGCTCGGCTCCTCCGGGGTCGGCAAGTCGACGATCGTCAACCACCTCGCGGGCGAGGTGGTGATGCCGACGGCCGAGATCGCCGAGGACGGGCGCGGCCGCCACACGACGCGGCACCGCGAGTTGCTGCCGCTGCCGGGAGGCGGCCTCGTGCTCGACACGCCGGGCCTGCGCGAGCTGCAGCTCTGGGACGTCTCACAGGGGCTCGAGCAGACGTTCGAGGACGTGGCCGCGCTTGCCGCCGCCTGCCGCTTCGGCGACTGCTCGCACGAGAGCGAGCCGGGCTGCGCCGTCCGCGAGGCGCTCCGCGGCGGCTCGCTGCCCCGCGAGCGCTTCGACAGCTGGCGCAAGCTCCAGCGCGAGCTCGGCCGCCTCGAGCGGCGGCTCGATGCCCGCGCGCGCTCGGAGCACGCCCAGCAGATCAGGAGGGAGGCCCGGCAGCGCCGGCGAACGCAGCGGCCGCCACGACGCAGAGCCGGCTAACCGAGAGCCGTCTGGAGCCGCTGCTGGAAGTCGACGATCAGCCGCTCGCTGTCCGGCAGCAGGCGGCCGCGCTCGATCAGGCCGCTGGCGACGCCTCGCTGGACGTTCTCGACGAGCACCTTGTCCTCGACTCCGACCTGGCCGTCGAATGCAAGCAGCTCGTCAATCCACGCGGTATCGGTCTCGGAGCCGAAGAAGTAGTCGAGAAACCGGTCGGTCCGCTCCGGCCCGGCCGGCAGGAGCGGCCCGATCGAGAGGTTCGTTCGTCCCGGGAAGATGTTGATCATCGTGTTCGGCCAGAGGAAGTGGAACTGGCTGCGCTTGACCTCCCCTGCCGTGTCGAGGCCGCTGCCGTTCCCGCGCACCGGGCCGAACTGGCTGGAGAACGTATCGCCGGACGCCAGCTCGTAGGCGTCGGGCGAAACGTCGACGACGGCGCTGAAACCGGGATGAGCGACGGCGCAGTGGTAGCACTCGAGGAAGTTCTCGGCGACGAGCTTCCAGTTCGCCTCGACGCTCGATTCCGCCCGGCTGTGGTGTTGCAGCTGCTCGACCTCTACCCCGGTTGCGGCAACGAGCTCCGGTAGCTCCCCGAGGATGTCGGCGAGCGGCACGGCCTCGGGATCGGGATTGGCGAAGAGAAACGGTCCCCAAGTCCCGACCGATGCCGGCCGCAGCGAGATGCCCTCGCAGTCGAATCCTGGCTCGCGGTTGGAGCGCGGTGCCGCCTTGAGGGTGCCATCCAGTCCGTACGTCCAGGCGTGGTAGGGGCATTGCAGCGTCTCGCGCGCACCGGCTCCGGCGGCAAGGACCGAGCCACGGTGCCGACAGACGTTCAGGAAAGCCCGTAAGACGCCGTCGCGGTCGCGCGTGACGACGACCGGGATGTCACCGACGCGGGCGGCGACGTAGCCGGGGCCTTCACCTAGCTCGACCAGATGGCCGACGTACTGCCAGGCCCGCGCGAAGATGCGTTCGCGCTCGAGCGCCGGCAGCATGGGATCCGAATAGGCCGACCACTCAAGCGTCTCGGGCACGCGTTAAGCGTACGCGGCGATCTACGACTGGCGCGAGCAGGTGGGACTGCGCCGGACGAGAATCGAGATTCGGCTGTCGCGGTAGATGCGCCGCGTGCCGTGCTCGCGCAGCAGCGCGCGCTCTGTCAGCGGTTCCTCGAGCAGATTGACGAGCACGATCGCGCGGCAGCCGGCGATGTTCGTCCAATCTCGGCCGATGTGACTGCGCCAGAAGTAGATGTTCACGAGCTGGGAATTGGTGAGCAGCTCGAAGCGCGCGTCGTACGCGATCCGGCCGGTGAGGCTCGGCTGCCGCCACAGCAGCCAGTCGGCGTAGCGCGCATCGGCAAAGACGACCGACGAAGGATCTCGGGCCGCTGCTGCGGCGACGATCTGCGCCGGTTTCGCGGGATAGCTCTGCTCGTACCAGCGGTCGGAGCGAGCGACGAGAGCAACGGCGAGAACGGCCGTCACGCAGAGCGCCACAGCCGGGAGCCCCCGCTTGACCAACGGCTGGGGCTCCTGCCGCCCGCGGGCCGCAAGGACGTCGTCGAGTCGCGGCGGCACGAAGACGATCGACGCCAGCGAGAACCAGACCATGTTCCGTAGCGCGATCATGCCGGCTACGAGGAGGACCAGAAAGCAGAGTCGCTCGAACAGCGGAACCGTCTTCCAGCGTCGCGCGAGCAGCGCCAGTCCGCCGAACGCAAGCACGTAGAACGGTGCTGTCAGCAGCGACGGAGAGCTCGCTCCCCACTCTGTCGCCAGCACCGAGAGGCTGTGGTTGAGGAAGATGCTCTGGTAGTACGACGGCAAAGCCGTGGCATACGGCGACGCGAATAGGCACAGCCAGGGCAGAACGACCAGAACCAGACCACGTCCGGTCCGCCGAGGCTTCGCCGCGAGCACGGTGATCCCGCGTAGCGCGACGAGGCCGGCGGCGATCACCACCGATCCGTGCAGGTTCGCCCAGAGGAGGAGCAGCGGGAACGCGAGCGCGATCCGCCGCGACGGCGAGCGCGCGTCGGCGACGAGCAGCCACACCAGGGCGGCGAACATGACGTAGGTCAAGGACTGCGCACGCAGGAGCCAATCGCCGGCAAGCTGCGGGATCGCGAGTGCGGCCACGAGTGGGACGCTGCGGGGGCTGCCGCCGAGTCGACGGGCGGCGACGACCGCGAGCGCAAGCGCAGCAATCGTGGCCGCGGCGTTGCCGAGGAGGGCGAGCTTGACACCGCCGAGGAGCGCCAGCCCGCCGAAGACGATCTGCGCAAGCCACTGCTGGTCGACCCACCGCACGCCCTGCGCCCACGTCGTGTACGTATCGACGGTCGGTAACCCGTGGCGGAGGATCGTCCTGCCCGCGACGAGTGTCATCCACGAGTCGGAGAGCATGGCGTTCGACATCCGGACGAGAACGCCCGCTGCGTACATCGCGACGACCAGGACGACGAGGCTCTCACGCTCGAGCCAGCTGAGCGCTCGCGAGTACTTGGAGACTCCAAGTGATCGGCGCGCTGTCGATGCGGCGGTGTCGACAACCACGACTTTGCCCGGCATCGGCATACGGGTCGAAACCTTGAGAGCGCGGCCTCTCGCCCCGGAAGCCATTCGGTTTTACGCCCCGATGGTCGGAATCCCCTCGACCGAGGGACGCAGACACGCAGCCAAGCGCCGATCCAGACGGCAACGCGCATAGAAAGGAGATTGGACGCCTACGCGGCCGGCGTCACCCGCCCATGGCCGTAAAGCTCACCACCCTTTCGGCGTTCATCGCCGCCGCAATCGCACTGGCGACAGCTTCGCCCGCGCAAGCTGTCGACAACACGCCTCTTCCCGCACCGACACCGCTGTCTCCCGCCGCTGGAGCCGTCGTCGACTCTGTCCCTCCGTTTGCTTGGTCGCCGGTCTCGGTGGCCGATCATTACGAGTTTCAGGTGGCCGCCGACGCGGGCTTCAACTCACCCGTACTCGGCCGGGGCTCCGACGACTTCACGACCCAGAACGCGCGCGCGACGCTGCTGAAGACGATCCCGAACGGGACGTACTACTGGCGCGTGCGCGCGGTCGGCTCGAACGGATCCGTGTCGCCGTGGACGGCGGGGCGCTCGTTCCGCAAATCGTGGACCGCCGCCGCGGCGCTGCAGACGCCTGCCGGCGGCGCGGGACTTTCGTTTGGAACCGATGCGCTGAAGCTCGCCTGGTCGGCGGTGCCCGGGGCGGCCAACTATCTCGTCTCGGTCGCGACCGACCCGTCATTGGCCTCGCTCGCCTTCCACACGACGGACGACCCAACCGGGACTCCCAAGGTGCAGGCGAACTCGCTCGCGATCTCCCTGGCGCTGGCAACCGGTACCTATTACTGGGGCGTGATCCCCGTTGACGCTGAGGGCAACCGCGGCGCACCCTCCCCCGTGGCCTCGTTCTCCTGGTCCTGGCCGTCGACGACGACACCGACCGTCACCGACCTCGATCCTGCCGACCCGGAGGTCTTCGACCCGAAGTTCGCCTGGAACCCCGTTGCCGGTGCCGCGCGTTACGAGGTCGAGATCAACTCCTCGTCCGACTTCGCGCTCGGCTCGAAGGTGTGCTGCACGGGCACCACGATCGCGACCTCGCTTTCGCCGACGAGCCCGATGAAGGACAACGTCTACTACTGGCGCGTCCGCGCGTTCGATCCCGACGGCAACGCAGGCGTCTGGAACTACGGCCCGTCCTTTACGAAGACCTTCGACAAGACCGCGCCGGCGGGACCGGTCACCGGTACCGCGATCAAAAACCTGCACATGCGCGACAACGTCACCAACGACACGTTGACCGCCGACGCGGACCACAACCTCGCGAACGGCTACCAAACGACAGTTCCCGTCGTCTCCTGGGATCCGGTGCCGGGCGCATCCAGCTACGAGGTGCAGATCACCGGCTGGAACGGGACGGCCTGCACGCCGGTCAAGATGACCGTGAAGACGTCGGTTCCGGCTTGGACGCCGCTCGGCAGCCCGAGCACGAACCCCGCCGGATCGCTCTACTCCGGTCCCGCCTCGGACTTCAGCCCGATCACGCCCGGACAATATTGCGTGCGGGTGAGCGCCCGAGCCGACCGCGTCGACTTCGACGAGGTGTTCGGCGATCCGACGTATCTCAAGAACGGCAACACCGACGACGGCTCTCCGAACCCTCAGCAGCCCGCCTTCGACTGGACGGCATACCCGAGCGGCGGAGGAGTCGGTTGCGCCGTCTTTGGGGTTCTCTACCCCTGCTCGGGCGATTATCTGGCGCCGCAGACCGGTGCTATCGCGCCGGGGACGCCGCTCTTCACCTGGAACGCCCTGAACGGCGCGAAGAGCTACTTCGTCGTCGTCTCCAAGGACCAGAACTTCAGCAACATCGTCGACGAGGGATTCACGGACATTCCTGCGTACGCGCCCCGCGGTTCCTTCGATCCCACCACGTACCCCGACGAGACGACCAGCTACTACTGGATGGTGCTGCCGTCCACCAACCTCGACGGTTCCAGCACGAGCCCCATCGACGTCGCCCATTCCAACTACGTCAACTTCCAGAAACAATCGACGCCGCCGACGCTGCAGTCGCCTGCCTCTGGGACGGCCTTCTTCGACCAGCCGACGTTCAGATGGACGCCGGTGCTCGGCGCCCGGAAGTACGAGTTCCAGGTCGCCCAGGATCCGAGCTTCGGAAACCCGATCGACGATGTCACGACCGACGCGACCGCCTACTCGAGCAACACGACGTATCCGGCGGACACGATTCTCTACTGGCGCGTCCGTGCAGCCGACGAGAACGGAATCGGCCTGACCTGGTCGGCGACCGGCACGTTCCAGAAGTCCCTGGCGGCACCAGCCCCGAGCCCGACGAATCCGACCGCGGGCGAGTCCCTGCCGGTCTGGACCTGGAGCTCCGTCAACGGCGCTGTCTCGTACGACCTGGCGATTGACCAGCCGGACGGAACCACCCGCAACTTCAGCGACTTCCGGATGCCGGCCACGTCATTCCAGAAGCTGACCGGAACGGGCGTCTTCCACTGGCGCGTCCGCGCTGAGTTCCCGAAGCAGGGGTACGGCACGACGCCGGGCCCGTGGTCGGCGTCGTCGCCGTTCACGCGCTCGATCGGCGAGCCGGGCGGCCTGCGCACCGAGGCGGCGCCCGATCACGTGCTGCTCTCGTGGAACCCGAAGCTCGGCATCAAGCAGTACAAGGTGCAGGTCTCGGGCCGCCCCGACTTCGCGACCACAATCGAAGACACCACGACCGATAACACGGCCTACGCCCCAAAGCTCTCCGACGTCGCCTACCTGAGCGGCAACCAGCTCTACTGGCGCGCCGCCGGCGTGGACGCCGACGGCAATGCCGGCGACTTCTCGCCCGCTCAGCCGCTCAGCCTGCTGCCACGTATGAAGCTGACCGTCAAGGGCAAGCTGCGGAAGCGGCGCCGCGCGAACGTCAGCATCACGGTCAAGAACGCGAGCGGAAGCTGGATGCAAGGCGTGAAGGTTCGCGTGATCGGCGCCGGGGTCAAGGCTCAGATCCGCACCACGAGCATGTGGGGCGTCGCCCGCTTCACGCTCCGACCGACCAAGCGCGGGCGCGTCCTCTTCACCGCGAAAAAGGCCGGCTTCCAGTCCGCCGGGATCACCCTGCGCGTGAGGTAGCCCGTTCGAGGGGGGTTGCGGCCGGCGGCCGCAACCCACCGCTCGTGCGCCAGGCGATGAGGCCGGTTACGGTCGCGGCGGCGCCGATGTAGAGCGCGAGCGCCCAGGGTGCGGCGCGGTCGGTTCCCGCCGCGATTCCGTGGCTGAGCGCGAGGCCCCAGATTGCGAAGTTCAGGTAGTGCGCACGCCGCCAGAACTGGTAGGACATCCGTTTCCGATACCGATTCGTGATCGCGAGGGCGAGCAGCAGCTCGGCCGCGACGACGCCGAGCGCGGTCGACAGCGGCCGGTACGTCGAGGCGCCGGGAACGACCAGTTGCATCAGCGAGAAGGGCAAGTACGAGTCGACGAACAAGGTGAGCACGTGGAGCGAGATGAACGTCCCGGTGAGCAGGCCGGCGAACCGGTGAACGTCCTCGATCGCGAAGCGCGGCCAGTAGCGCAGCTTCGCGCGCCCGGAGAGCGTCAGCCCGAGCACGACGGCGATCGTCAGCAGCACGAACGCGACGATCCCGCTCGCGCGGGCGAGATACCACTCGAAGAGAGTCACGCGGCCTTCGCAGGCTCCAGTGCGCGACCCCACGTTGCATTCGCGACCTCTCGGTCGCCCGCGCGGAAGCGACCGGGAAGGGCGCGCTCGTCGAGCCAGTCCGGTCCGTCGTCCGCGAGCAGGAAGGCGGCCTTGGCGGCGACGTCCGCCTCGAGGCAGCTTCCGGCGGCGACGGTGACCTCCGACCACCGCGACTCGGAGGGCCTGCCGGTCCTGGGGTCGATCAGGTGGTGCTGGACCTTCCCACCGCGGAGCCAGCGCCGGTGCGTCGGGCCGCTCGTCGCCAGGCCGCCGTCACGGAGCGTGAGCGAGCCGCCGCCGGGGAGGCCGACGACCCTAGCCCCGCGGACGGCGACGTCACCCCCGGCCGCGACGAAGCCGTCGCCGGCGAGCTGCTGTAGGGCAGCGTCGACGGCGACGCCCTTGACAACGCAGTTCAGATCGAGCTTCGTGCCGGGATAGCGGAAGACGAGGGGGCCGGCGACGCGGACGTGGCGCCAGCTTCCTTGAACCGTCGGCGCGGGCGGACGCTCGTCGTCGGTCAGCTCGGCAAAGTCGCGGTCGTACCCGGCCGCCTCGATCGCTGCGCCAAGCGTCGGGTCGACGAGCCCATCCGTCCGCAGCGCGGCGTCGAGCGCCAGCGCGAGCACGCGCGCAAAGATCGGCGAGGCGGCGGCGAACTCGGCGGCCGCCGCGTTGACGCGATTGAGCTCGCTGTCGGGACGGAAGCGGCTGAACGTCCGGTCGAGTTTCTCGAAGAGGAGCCCGACCGCTTCGAGCTCAGCTTCGGTCGCTCCGCCGACGACCACGTCGACGCCCATCGCCTCGAACCGCTCAGGAGACATGTGTCTGCACCTGCGGCTGGCTCGAAGAGGGTGAGATCGAGAAGTCGTCCGAGCTCTGGCTCTCCGATTCCGAGCTCGTCACCGTCGAGGACGAGCCCGCGGCCCGGCTCGCCCGGGAGGCGTGACCGGGGTTCGTGGCGCGCGCCAGCGCCCCGGCGACGACCAGGCCGGCCGCCGCCAGGACCGCGAGCGCGCGCTTGGTGCCACCCGCACGCCGCCTTGCCGATTCGATCCGGGACACGGGCCCCTAGATCCCCGGCCCCGCAAAACCGGCGACGGGCGGCCGCCCGTCGTGGAAGCCGTTGCGGAGCCCGAAGCGCGGCGGCGTGCGGTTGACGAAGTCGCTGACGTGCGACTTGAGACCGGCCAGAATCGAGTCGGCCTGCGACTGGGTCAGCCGGCCGGCGGCAACCGCGGCGTCGACCTTCGTCTTGGCGGCAGCGACGATCGCCTGGACGAGGCCGTCGACGGACTTGCCCTGCGCCTTGGCTACGTCGGCGAGCGACTTCCCCCTCTGGAACTGCGAGCGCAGCTGGACTTCCGTCAGGCCGAGATAGCTCGCCGCGGTGTCGAGGCCTCCGAACAGTGCCCCTCTTTCGTGGAACCCGAAGCCGGGCCCGCCGAACAGCGGCACGTCGCCGGCTTCGATCCGCTGCTTGAGCTCGTCGCCCTGGGCCTTCGTGAGGCGGCCGGCCGCGACGGCCTCGTCGACGCGATTCTCGAGCGCCTTCTTCAGCGCGGCGCTGAGCGCGCTCGGCTCGACGCCGAGCTGTTTCGCCGCGTCGTTGACCACCGCTTGGCTCTCCTGCTGCGGCGAGCCGAGCTGGGTGGCGGCGAATGCCGCCCCGCCGCCGGCGACGGCGAGACCGGCGACGGCGCCGACGATCATTCTGGGCTTGATCCTGCTGCTCATCAGTTGCTCCTTTCGTGGAATTGCCGTGTCCCACGAAAACAGGCTGGTGTGAAATCGGCCTGAGAGCTCAGTAAGAGCCGGCTAAGAATCAGGCGTCTGCGACCGACCAGGTGAACCGCGTCAGCGTGTGCTCGGGCGCGAGTCCTCCCGGCCGCGGGCCGCCATGGACGAACAGGATCGGCGTGCGGGTGCCTTGGACGAGCGCCTGCCTGGTCTCGTCGAGGCCCGCGGCCGGCAGCGATGCGACGAGCAGCGAGCGGGACTCACGCAGGATCGCATCCGCGCCGGGAGCGACGAGCACCGGCTCGGCCGTCGTCGCCGCGAAGCGCTGTAGAGCCAGCGAGGCGGCTGCGAGCATCCTGCTGGCGTCGCGCCGGTCCTCACGGGCCTCCGTCCCAAGCAGCCGCAGGGGCAGGCCGTGAGCGCGCGCCAGCCAGGCGGCCAGCTCGAGTGCCGCCCACTCCTCACGGGCGCCGCCGAAAGGAACGAGCACCGGGCCGGACGGCTCGAACGCCAGGTCCGGACGAGCGGCGACGGCGACGTCGCAGGGGCTAGCGCCCCGTTTCGGGATCTCGCTGTCGCCGAGCACGAGCAGCTCGGCGTTTTGATCCGCGGCCAGCCGCGCCAGATCCGCGTCCCGGTTCTCCGACGTAAAACACGCCGTTCGAACCGAGAGACCCTCGCCCAGCAACCGGGCTCGTGCCTGCTCGAGCCCGGCGGCGCAAGCGGAGAGCTCGGAGGCCGAGGCGGGCACTTCGACGAGCAGCAGGTCCTTCTCCCCGCGCGCCAGCGGGGCGACGAGGCCGGCGAGCTCGGTGCCGACGCAGACGATGCTGCTGCGAGCCGGCAGCCGGGCGGGTGGGCGATCAAGTGTTGGGTCGTGACGAAGGATCGCGCGCTCGAGCTCCTGCAAGACGGGGCTCGGCTCGATCCCGAGTTGCTCTACCAGCGTGTGGCGGCCGGCGCGGAAAGCTGCGAGCGCTTCGGCCTGCCGCCCCGAGCGGTAGAGGGCGAGCATCAGCAGCCGCAGTGGGCGCTCGCGCAGAGGCTCCTCCGCGACGAGGGTTTCGAGCTCGCCGACCACGGCCGAATCTGCCCCGAGCTCGAGGTCCGCTGCCAGCCTCTCCTCGAGCGCGTTCAGGCGCAGGTCGGCGAGCCGACGGCCGGCCGCGAAGGCGAAGGGCTCGTTGCGGAACTCGGCGAGTGCGGGCCCGCGCCAGAGCGCCAGCGCGTCCCGCAGCAGCTCGGCGCGCCGCGCGGGATCGGCCGCCTCGCGCGCCGACTGCGTCAGCGACTCGAACCGGGCCAGGTCGACGTCCTCCGGGCCCACGGTGACGAGATATCCCGGCGCGCGGGTCTCGATCGCAGCCGCTCCGAGCGCTTTGCGGAGCTGCGAGACATAGCCCTGGAGCACCTTCGAGGCACTTCGGGGCGGTGATTCGCCCCAGAGGTCCTCGACCAGCCGCTCCGCCGCGACGATCCGCCCGGCATCGAGCAGCAGTCGCCCGAGCAACGCGCGCGGCTTGCCGCCGGGCAGAGAGAGCGGCTCTCCGTTCTCGACGGCCTCGAGCGGCCCGAGCAGGCGAAAGCGGGTCATCGCTGCGCGGGGATAATGAGGACGATGGCCGAGACCGCCGTCAGCCCGGGTAGAACGATCGGGCGCTTCAGGCTCGAGGCGCTGATCGGCGAGGGTGCGACCGGCCTCGTCTTTCGGGCCCGCGCCGAGGGCGGCCCCATCGTCGCCGTCAAGCAGCTCAGGCCGGAGCTCGTCGAGGACGAAGCCGCCCTGGCCCGCTTCCGTCGGGAGGCACTGCTCGCACGCTCGATCACGACGCCCCACCTGGCGCCGATCCTCGAGCTCGGCGAGGTCGACGGTTGTGTCTATCTCGTCCAGCCGTATTACGAAGGCGGCTCACTGGCCGCGCTCCTGCGCTCGGCGGGGCATCTGGAGGCGGAAGCGACCTGCCGGCTCGCGGCGCAGCTCGGCCGAGGCCTCGATGCGCTGCACGAGCGCGGAGTCTTGCACCGCGACGTGAAGCCGTCGAACGTGCTCCTCGACGGTGCCGGTGGGTCGGCGCTCGCCGACTTCGGCGTTGCGCGCGGCGCCGAATCCACCCGGCTGACCGCGGACGGGCAGATCCTCGGGACGGCGCACTACCTGGCGCCCGAGCTGATCGAAGGGGGCGAGGCGAGCCGGCAGAGCGACATTTACGCGCTCGGCTGCGTCGTCTACGAGTGCCTCGTCGGCGAGCCGCCGTTCGACGGGCGCGCGCCGGCCGAGATCGGCTTCGCGCATCTCGTCGAGGCGCCGCCGGACCCCCGCGAGCGGCGGCCGGGGCTGCCGCGTGGCCTCGCCGATGCCGTCCTCGCAGCGCTCGAGAAGGAGCCTGCGGCGCGGCCGACTACGGCGACTGCGCTGGCGCGGCTGCTTCACGTTGGCTGCAGTTCTTAGCCTGACTGATCCGCGGACGGATGAGCGGGCGCAGCGAGCTCGGCTCGGTCTTCAGGGCGCGCCGGAGGAACGGGAGGCTCTCCCCGCAACGGCCCAGCTTGAGCAGGACGAAGCCGAGGTTGAAGTTCGCGTAGCCGTGGGTGAGCGTCCCGACCGGCGCCTTCTTGACCGCCTTCCCTGCGAACGGGAGCGCGCGCGAGTACTGCTTCGCCGTAATCAACGCGTACGCGATGTCGTTCAGCGTCCGGCCGTCCTTGCTCCGCAGGAGCAGTCCGCTCAGCTCCAGGCGAGGCTTCGCGGGCGGCGCCGCGACGGTGACGGCGGCCGGGCCGCCGCCGAAGGCGAGCGCACGCACGCCGAGCGCGACGGCCGCTCCCAGAGCCGCGGCGAGCGCGAGCAGGGCCAGCGAGACGGCCAGCCGCCGGCGGTGAACGCGCCGCTCGGCCGCGGTGGCGCGGGCTGCCGCGACGAGCTCGCCGCAGCTGCCGTAACGGTCGAGCGGCGACTTCGAAAGCGCCTTCTCGATCACCTGCTCGAGCGCCTCCGGCAACTCCGGCACGGCCTGCGTGAGCTTCGGCGGCTCCGCGTGCAGGTGCGCGTTGAGGACGGCGACCTCGGTCGGCCGGTGAAACGGCGGCGCGCCGGCCAGGCATTCGTAGAGGACGCAGGCGAGCGCGTAGACGTCCGTCCGAGCATCCACGGCGCCGCCCTCGATCTGCTCGGGCGCCGAGTATTCGAGCGTGCCGACAAACGCGCCCGTGCGAGTCGTGCCTCCTGAGGCGAGTTCCTTCACCGCCCCGAAGTCGGACAGGTAGGCGTGATCGTCCTCGGCGACGAGGATATTGGCCGGCTTCACGTCCCTGTGGACGAGCCCTTTCGCGTGCGCCGCGTCGAGCGCAGACCCCACCTGCGCGACGATGCGAAGGGCGCGGCGGACCGGCAGCCGCCCCTCCTCGGCGAGCAGGGTCTTCAGGTCGGTGCCGTCGACGCACGCCATCGCGATGTAGAGCAGGCCGTCGGTCTCCCCTGCGTCGTAGACGGGGACGATGCTCGGGTGGTCGAGCGAGGCAGCGAGCTGCGACTCGCGCAGGAAACGCCCGCTGAAGTCCGCCTCGCCGATCCCGGGCGAGAGCAGCTTCAACGCGGCCTGCCGCCCCAGCCGGACGTGCTCGGCCCGGTAGACGACGCTCGTGCCGCCGCGGCCGAGCGGCTCGATGATCCGGTAGCCGCCGAGCTCGGTCCCGATGCGCCGGTCGAGAGCCATCGGGACGATTTGTAACCTGCCCGCCAAGGCCATGCCGACTACCGGCTGACCGCGAACGTCGCCGTGACGACTGCGTTGACGTCCTTTTCGCGGCTGGAGGTGTCGTTGATGCCGTAGTCGCTGACGTCGGTCGAGTCCCGCGGCGTGATCTGGTAGACGCCGAGCGAGGTGCTCCGCATTGGGCCGAGCTTGCCGCCGAGCCCCTTGACCAGGATCTCGGCGCGGCGCCGCGCGTCCTCCGTCGCAGCGGCCAGGGCGTCGAGCTTCGCCTTCGTCAGTTCGGTCGAGATGTACTCCAGCGGCTCGGCCGAGACGCGGACCCCGCGCTCGATCAGACCGCCCACACCGGTCGAGGCGCGCTCGACGACGTCGATCCTGCGGCTACTGATGTCGAGGCGCTGCGTCACCCGGTAGGTGACCCGGCGGCGGTGGTGCGGGAGCTGGATCACGTTCTGCTCGCTCGTGACGACGGACGGCGTGATCGCCTCGTTCGGGATCCCCTCGCCTTTCAGGTAGACGCGAAGAGTGCGGGTCTCGGCGCGAAGCTGGCGCGCGGCTACCGTCGGCTTCGCCGCCTCGCCGGCGACCGAGACCGACCACCGGACGAGGTCAGAGCTGATCGGCTTTCGCGCCGAGCCGGTGACGCTGATCGTGTCGTGAATATGAGAACGCGCATGGATCGTCCCCGAGACGATCCTCGCCGTCAGGACGACCGCAATCCCGATCGAGAGCAGGCCCAGAAACAGCTCCGGCAGATCGGGCAGACGACGCGGCCGCGCCATGTGCCGGACGATTCCGCGCCCCGGTAGAGAAACGGTTCAGGGCCGGTAGAGCCTGAACCGACCTGCCCGGAACCGCCGCAGGCGGGCGTGTGGCTGCGCGTCGAGCCAGTCGACGAGCTCGCGGAAGCTGACGCAGCGCACCTCCGGCAGCCGGCAGACGCGCAGGACGACGCGGGCGAGCGCCTTGTCGTAGGCCCAGTGGTTCCACGTCTCGAAATGGTTGGCGAACGAGAGCGGCGCCCGGTTGCCGCGGTACGTCGTCCGGAAAGCGCGCAGGAGGCTGAGGTAGGTCTCGCGCTCGATCGCCGGCGCCTCGGACGGGGACGTGCTGACCGCGCCTGTCTGGTTGGCGAAGAAGTTGTAGTCCATCGAGACGACGCGGAATGTGTGCCCGACGAAGGGGATCTCGAGCAGCGGCACGCTCCAGATCCCGCCCTCGCGGCGGGGCCAAGCGCCTAGCCGCGCGAGCTGGCTACCGTCGTAGCGGAAGCCGCGGCGCGCGAGCACCGGGTAGAGGATACGCAGCGAACCTTGCAGGCATGGGGTGCGGGCGCCGACGATCTCGTCTGGGCCGAACGGCAGCCGGGCGGCGCGGGGCAGGCGGTTGTTCGCGGCGGCGTGGAAGAGCAGCCGGTCGAACTGGTCGAGCTCCTGGTTCCAGTCGCGTGCCGTCCAGCCCATGACGGCGCTTCGGTACGGGCCGCAGAAGTGGCCGTTGTAGTGGGTGCCGATCTCGTTTCCCTCGCGGTAGGCGGCCGCGATCTGCTGGAGGGTGCCCGCGACCACCTGGCGCGCCGATCGACTGCCTTCCGGGCGCGCGAACCAGATGTCGGAAGCGCCGCGCGAATGCCGCGGCGGCCGGTAGAGAAGCCGCCGCTCCTCGGCGAGCAGGTAGACGCCGCTGACGAAGAAGGTGAAGTGAGCGTGCGCCCTGCGGGCGATCCCGCGCCAGTAGGGCCAGAGTTCGGTGCCGCCGGAGCCGTCGAAGGAGACGACGAGAAACTGCGGCGGCCGCGTGGCGACGAGCCGTCGCCGGTAAATGTGGAGCGCCCTCGCAGGCGGCGGAGCCGGGGCGACGCGCCGGCCAGCGCGATGGCGCTCCCCCGCTCCCAGGTGAGCGGCGGCGAGAAGACCGGCGACGGCGACCACGAGCACGACTGCGGCGCGACCGAGCACGAGACGATCGTCCGCGAGGGCGGCTCACGAACGGTTCAGCCCCGGTCGAAGCGGGCCGACCAACGCCGAGCGAGCAAATTGCGGCATTTTCCTTTCGCGGACCTCTTGTGCCGGGACCGGAAGGCACCTAGATTCCCTCGCGCGCCGAGCACGGAGCGCAAGTAGGACGAAGCCGAGCTCGAGGGCCGTAGGCGGAAGCCGAAGGTCAACGAGAACGGTGGACGAAAGCGAGATCGACTCGGCGAACGAAACGGCGGCCTTCGGGCCGCCGTTTCGTTTTTGCACCCCACCGTGGTCGACGCACGAGGCGGGGATTAGACGGTCGCGGCGGCAAAGCCGCCACGACCTCCAGGCGGCGTCGCAAGCGACGCCTCGGGCCGCCGTTTCGTATTGGACCGCAGTCGGCGACGCCGTGGGAGCGCCTCCGGGCGCTCCTCTTGCTTACGGCGTTAGTGTCTGGTCGTGCTCGACAGGGCCCAGCGACTCGGCTTGCCGGGCCGGATTCGGGCCTGCCTCTTCGACCTCGACGGCGTCCTGACGCAGACTGCGCGTGTGCACGCGGCGGCGTGGCAGGAGATGTTCGACGCGTTCCTGCGCGAGCGGGCGGCCCGAACCCGCGAACCCTTCGTCCCTTTCGACCCGGTCGCGGACTACACCGCCTACGTGGACGGCAAGCCCCGCTACGACGGCGTCCGCTCGTTCCTCGCCGCGCGCGGGATTCGGCTCCCCGAGGGCAGTCCAAGCGACCCGCCGTCCGCAGAGACGGTGCACGGCCTCGGCAACCGCAAGAACGAGCTCGTCCTCGCGCTGCTGAAGCGGGACGGAGTCCAGGTCTTCGAGGGCTCGGTCCGGTATGTCCGAGCGGCCCGCGACGCCGGCCTCCACCGGGCCGTCGTCTCCGCGAGCGCGAATTGCCGCGACGTGCTCGAGGCGGCCGGGATCGAGGACCTGTTCGAGGTCCGCATCGACGGGATCGTCACGGAGGAGAAGCACCTGCGGGGCAAGCCGGCGCCCGACACCTTCCTGGCCGCGTCCGAGGAGGTGGGTGTCCAACCCGCCGAAGCGGCGGTCTTCGAGGACGCGCTGGCCGGGGTCGAGGCCGGCCGGGCCGGCCGGTTCGGCTTCGTGGTCGGCGTCGACAGAGCCGGACAGCGCGACGCGCTTCGCGAGCACGGCGCCGACGTCGTCGTCTCCGACCTCGTCGAGCTGATGGCGCAGCCGTGATCACCCATCCCGCCTTCGTGGTCGAGCCGTGGTGCGTGCGAGAGACGCACCTGGACCTCGACGTGCTCGCGCAGACGGAATCCGTCTTCGCACTCTCGAACGGGCACATCGGCCTGCGCGCCAACCTCGACGAGGGCGAGCCCTTCGCCATTCCGGGGACGTACCTGAACTCGTTCTACGAGCTGAGGCCTCTCCCCTACGCCGAGGCCGGCTACGGCTACCCGGAGTCGGGTCAGACGGTCCTCAACGTCACCAACGGGAAGATCATCCGCCTGCTCGTCGACGACGAGCCCTTCGACGTCCGTTACGGCCGCCTGCTGGCCCACGAGCGCGTGCTCGACCTCCGCGACGGCGTCCTGCGGCGTCGGGTCGAATGGGAGTCGCCGGCGGGAACGGTCGCCCGCGTCAGCTCGACGCGGCTCGTCTCCTTTACCCATCGCTCCGCGGCGGCGATCCTCTACGACGTCGAGCCGACCGAGTCGGCTCTGCGCGTCGCGATCCAGTCGGAGCTGATCGCCAACGAGGCTGCGCCCGCGACCTCGAACGATCCGCGGACGGCAGCGATGCTCGAGTCGCCGTTGCAGTCGGAGGACTTCTCCGATCGCGAGACCAGAGTCGTGCTGGTGCACTCGACGAAGCGCAGCAAGCTCCTGATGGCGGCCGCGATGGATCACATCATCGACGGCCCCGAGGGGACGATCGTCCTTGCTGAGAGCGAACCGGACGTCGGCCGGGTGGCCGTCGCCACCGATCTCGCGGTCGGCGAGCGGCTGACGATCGTCAAGTTCCTGTCCTACGGCTGGTCGAGCCAGCGCTCGCTGCCGGCCATCCGCGACCAGGTGATCGCAGCGGTCGCAAAAGCCAAGTACGCCGGCTGGGACAAGCTACTCGAAGGCCAGCGAGCCTATCTCGACGACTTCTGGGCCTCTGCGGACGTCGAGCTCGAGGGCGACACCGAGCTCCAGCAGGCCGTCCGCTTCGCGCTCTTCCACACGCTGCAGGCGGGCGCGCGCGCCGAGCAGCGGGCGATTCCCGCCAAGGGGCTGACCGGCCCCGGCTACGACGGCCACACCTTCTGGGACACCGAGCGCTTCGTCCTGCCCGTGCTCACCTACACGGCGCCCGAGGCGACCCGCGACGCGCTCCGCTGGCGCCATTCCACGCTAGATCTCGCCAAGGAGCGCGCGAAACAGCTCGGTCTGGCCGGCGCCGCCTTCCCCTGGCGGACGATTCGCGGCCAGGAATGCTCCGGCTACTGGCCGGCGGGAACGGCTGCGTTTCACGTCAGCGCCAACATCGCCGACGCCGTCGTCCGCTACCAAGCTGCCGTCGACGACGACGTCTTCGAGCTCGAGGTCGGGCTGGAGCTGCTCGTCGAGACGGCGCGGCTCTGGCGATCGCTCGGCCACCACGACGCGGAGGGCCGCTTCCGCATCGACGGCGTCACGGGACCTGACGAGTACAGCGCCGTCGCCGACAACAACGTCTTCACGAACCTGCTCGCGCAGCGGAACATGCTCGCCGCCGCCGACGGCGTCGCCCGCCACCCGAACTTCGCGGCCGAGCTCGGCGCCGACCTGGAGGAGGCCGCGACCTGGCGCGACGCGGCCAACGAGATGGTCGTGCCGTGGGACGAAGCGCTCGGCGTCCACTGCCAGTCCGAGGGCTTCACCGAGCATCAGGTCTGGAACTTCGCCAACACGAGACCCGACCAGTACCCCCTGCTGCTCCACTTCCCCTACTTCGACCTCTATCGCAAGCAGGTCGTCAAGCAGGCCGATCTCGTGCTCGCGCTGCACTGGCGCGGCGATGCCTTCACCGACGAGGAGAAGGCTGCGGACTTCGCCTACTACGAGCCGCTGACGGTGCGGGATTCGTCGCTCTCGGCCTGCACGCAGGCGGTGGTCGCGGCCGAGGTGGGCCATCTCGACCTGGCCTACGCGTACTTCGGCGAGGCGGCGCTGATGGATCTGCACGACATCGAGCACAACACCCGTGACGGCGTGCACATCGCCGCGCTCGCGGGCGCCTGGCTCGCCGCCGTCGCCGGGTTCGGCGGCATGCGCGACCATGACGGCTTCCTCAGCTTCGCTCCCCGCCTTCCACCCCGGCTCGAGCGGCTCGCCTTCGGCCTCCGTTTCCGCGGCCGGGTCCTCAAGGTCGCAGCGACGAAGACGGAGGCGATGTACAGCCTGAACGAGGGCGAGCCGCTCGAGCTCTCGCACTACGGCAAGCGGATCACCGTCTCGACGGAGAGATCGATCACCCGGCCGATCCGGCCGAAGGACCCTCGCGACCCCGCACCGAGCCCGCCGCCGGGTCGGGAACCGATGTTCCGCGGCCGGGAGCGTGAAGAGGGGTCCTGACCTCGACGCCACGCGGCAGGGAAGGAGACGGACAGGGCCGGTACGGCGAGGGATGTTCTGGGAGGGGGCCCTGCCCGTGTCCTCTCCTCTTGGGGGTTGAGGTCTGTGGCTATAGAGATAGGGAGCCGGACGTCCGGAAACTTGCGGCCGCGCCGGTCCGACGGACGAAGAGCAAGCCTCGAATCACTCAACCGAGGGGCCTCGACCGTGGACAAACAGAGAGCGCGCTGCTTCAGCTAATCATGGTCAAACCTACCTCTTCCTCCTGCACGACCCTCCTCGTCCGAGTGATTGCCAAGCCGCGCGCGAGCGCGCCTGCTGGGAGGAGTGACCAGTCAGACCGAGCGCCGCGCCGCTCATCCCGCCGAGCTGACCCGGTATCTCTACGAGAGGCACGGCGAGCGCCTCTTCACGTTCTGCTTTGGCCGGCTCCGCAATCGCGAGGAAGCGCAGGACGCGGTGCAGACGACCTTCATCTACGTTCTCCGTTCGCTTCAGCGAGGCATCGAACCCGAGTTCGAGCTCGCCTGGCTGCTCAAGATCGCGTTCAACGTGTGTCGCAGCGCCCAGCGGTCGACCAGCCGGATCAGCGCGGCAACCCAGGAGGTCGCAGACATCGACGAGCTCGCGGCATCCCCGACCGCCGGCTACGAGGGGCGCGAGCAAGTCGACGCACTCCGGGATGCGCTCGCGCACCTTCCCGAGCGTCAGCGCCGCGCCATCCTCCTACGCGAATGGCAGGGGCTCTCCTATGCGGAGATCGCGGCCGAGCTCCGTCTCACCGTGGCTGCCGTCGAGACGCTCCTGTTCCGGGCGCGCCGCGGCCTCACATCGTGCTCGGCAAGCTCCGCCCGAAGGAACCCGGCCTAGACCAGCTGCGCCCTCAGAAACGCTGCGAGCTCGGCGAGCGCCTCGTCCAGCCGCGAAGTGTCCCCCCACGCTCCGAGTAGCTCGAGCGTCCGGGACTTGCGGTCGAAGCGCGGCTCCGCGCGGCCGACGAGACGGTCGCCGACCAGCAGCGGCAGGACGTAGTAGCCGTATTCGCGCTTCGCCGGCGGCACGTACATCTCCAGCCGATAGCGGAAGCCGAAGAGCGCCTCGGCTCGGTCGCGGTCGTGAACGAGCCGGTCGAACGGCGAGAGCAGCGTGACGCGTTCGGGGACGGGCGCGTCGCTCACGTCCGGATGCGCATGCCACTCGCCCTTTTCAAGGCGAACGCCGAGGGCGCGGAAGCGCTGCTCGGCGAGGATTCGCTCGGCCTCGCGCACCGGGATGGTCTCCGTCTCCGGGTACCAGCGCTCGGCGAGGTCCCAGAGCCGCTGGCCGGTTCGCCTGCCGACGACGGCGAGCTGGCCGCGCCGGTGCAGCATCTCCAGCATCAGGCCCACCTGGCGATTTCCCCACCACCGATGGCCGAGCCTTCCCCGGCCGGTTCGGTCCTCCAGCTCGCGCCCGAGCAGAGGCCCGCGGCGCTCGAGCTCGCGCAGCACATAACGGCGAAAGCCGGCGTTTTGCTCGAGGAAATCGCGCACCCAGCGCTCCCGCGCGGTCGTGTTGGCGCGGCGGTACCGCCGCATCAGCGCGCGGATCAGCGGCAGCGATTCGATCGGCCAGACGAACGCGTTCCACTCGAACAGCTTCCGCTTGGCCCAGAGGAGGCGGTCTAGCTCCCCGGTGTCGTGGGGACCGAGCCGGCTCCAGAGGACGAGCCGGTGGGCGGGCGCGACGGCGGCGATCGGATCGATCTGCAGGAAGCCGAGCCGACGCACCGTTTCGAGAACCCCGCGGGCGGAGCCGTCGAGCTGCTGCGCGCGGACCGCGATCCGGCGCGCCTGCTCCGCGGTGACCGGTCGCCTCCGGGTCGGCATCGGCGGCATCATCTCGGAGTGAGCCATCGGACCGTCAGGAAGGCCGAGACGTTCGCGGCGCTGCACGTCGGCGATCCGTTCGTGATCCCGAATCCCTGGGACGCCGGCTCCGCGCGCGTGCTCGCCGCGCTGGGATTTGAAGCGCTGGCGACGACGAGCTCAGGCTTCGCGTTCACCCTCGGCCGGCGCGATGGGAGCGTGACGCTCGACGAGGTGGTCGAGCACGCGGCAGCGATCGACCGCGCCACCGAGCTCCCGGTGTCGGTCGACCTCGAAAACGGCTACGGCGCGGACCCGGCCGCCGCGGCACGCGCGATCAGGCGTGTTGCCGAGGTAGGCGCCGTCGGCGGCTCGATCGAGGACTACGATCCTGCCGGCCACCTGTACGAGCTCGAGCCTGCCGCCGAGCGCGTCGCGGCCGCGGCCGAGGCCGCGCGTGGGCTTCCTTTCCCGTTCGTGCTGACGGCCCGCACCGAGAACCACCTCCGTGGGAATCCCGACCTCGAAGACACGATCGCCCGGCTGCGGGCCTACGAACGGGCAGGCGCGGACGCCCTCTACGCGCCCGGCCTGCGCGAGGCGGACGAGATCCGCGCCGTCTGCGAGGCGGTCACGCTGCCCGTGAACGTGCTCGCCGTGCCGGGACTCTCGTTCGCCCAGATCGTCGAGGCCGGCGCGCAGCGGGTCAGCGTCGGCGGCAGCCTCACCTGGGTGGCAGTCAAGGCGATGGCCGACGCGGCGGTCGCGATCCGCGACGACGGCGACTTCTCGGCGCTGGCCGCAACGCTGCCGCTAGCGGAGTGGTTGGGCGGTTAGCGGATCAGTGGTGCCGGCAGAGGCGGTCGCGGTACGAGTCGAGGATTGCGTTCTGCTCCTGCTCGTAGGCGACGTCGACGGGATTCTTCGCGTTGTACTGATCCGCTAACCGCCCAACCACTCCGCTAGCGGCAGCGTTGCGGCCAGCGAGGCGGCGCGGCGTAGCCGCCGCTGGTCGGGTCGAAGCGGAAGAAGCCGTAGCAGAAGACGCCGGTGCCCTTGTGGGTGACGAACGAGTTCTCGCGGCGCCAGCCGCGTCCGTAGGCGGGCGCATTGAGCGTGTCGAGGAAGACCAAGCGGCCGAAGCGGTCGGTCGGTGAGCCCCCGCGTGTCGTGCGATATCCGTACACCGGCCGGCCGAGGTAGGTAAGCCGGCCGAAGACCTCCTGGAAACGGCCGCTGTAGATCCAGTCCGTATGCACCTCCAGCTCGGCGGTCTCGCCGCTCCAGTGCGAGAGCGTCAACCAGGGCGCCTTCTGGGCTGGCAGCCAGGGGAGGAATCCGAGGTCGGGTAGCGCGACCCGCCAGCTCTGCAGGGCCCAGTAGCTCCCGTCGCCCGCGGTGCAGCTCGCGACGACGTGGGTGAGCACGGGACCGTGGTAACGGCGGCACGTATCGGGGAACGCTCGCCAAAGGCGCCTGTGGTACGTGCCCCATCCGCCGGAATAGTCGAGCCGAAACGAGACCTGCTTGCCCCCACTCGCCGACGGGCGCGCGTTGATCGCGCCCCAGCCCAGCACGCGGCGGATCCGCCCGCTCGCCCGGTAGGTGACCAGCGCCTGGCCCCTGCTGTTCACCTGCAGGTGGACGTTGGTCGCGTTGCGGTCGACGAGCTGCGAGGCGCGTGCCGGCTCGCTCAGGGCGAGGGTCGCGAGGAAGGAGACGGACAGGGCCAACACGGCGAGGGGGTTCTTCTTGGAGGGAACCGAGGAGGCCCTGTCCACGTCGTCGTCTCCTTGGTCGCTGCGGTGTAGTGCGGTAGGGGGTCCCGGCTGAAGAAACTTGCGGTCCGGTTACGCGCCGGCAGCCGGGTAGCGAATCGTGAGGACGAAGAACAGCGGCCGGCGACTGGTCGTGCTGACGACGAGCCGGTAGGCCCCCTCGCGCACCCGGGTGCGCAGGCTGGCGCGGCCGGCGCCGCGAGCCGAGTCCGTCACACGCCCTGCAGCCAGCAACCTCAGCCGGATCTTCGCGCGGCCGGGCTTGCGAGCGTTCACGGTCGCCTGTAGAAGCCCCGCGCCCGTGGTGAGCGTGACGCCGGCGGTCGTTCCTCGCCTGAGCCTGCCCGTGACGATCTTCGTCGCTCTAGGGATCGCCCCGGTCGGGGCCCTTCCGCTGCTCCCCGGCTGCGGCTCGCCCGGGAGGACCAGCTCGGGCGCCAGGGCGCGTAGGGTGGCGTAGGCGTCGACGCGGCCGCTCACGACCCCGGGGATCGGAATGGCGTTGGTCTCGATCGCCTGTTCGACCTGCGCGGGAGTCGCCCCTGGGGCCACCGAGAACGCAAGCCCGGCGATCCCGCTGACGACCGGAGCGGCCGACGAGGTGCCGAGGAACGAGACATAGCCGCCACCGCTGGCCGTCGTCGAGTTTTCGCCCGGCGCGGCGACCTGGGCGCCCGAGTTCGAGAACGAGTAGAGCTGGTCGTTTTGGTCGGAGGCTCCGACGCTGAGCACGTTGGGCAGCGCGGCCGGGTAGTCGAGCGTGAGACCGCCTTCGTTACCCGCCGCCGCGACGACGACCACACCGTGCACCCGCGCGTACTCAGTCGCGGCGGAGAGCGTCGGGTCGTCGAACGGACCGCCGAGGCTGGCGTTGATCACCCTTGCACCGTGATCGGTCGCCCAGACGATCCCCTGTGCAAGGCCCGACAGGAAGCCGGTCCCGTCCGCACCGAGCACCTTGACCGGCATCAACCGGCAAACCCAGCAGTAGCCCGCGACACCGATCCCGTTGTCCGAATTCGCCGCGACGATCCCCGCGACCGCGGTGCCATGGCCGTTGTCGTCGGCGGCGTCCTGGTCGTTGTTGACGTAGTCGTAGCCGGCGACGAGCTTGCCGCGCAGGTCCGGCTGGCCGGCATCGATCCCGGTGTCGATGATCGCCACAACGACCTGGGGCGAGCCGGTGCTCAGGTCCCAGGCCGGTTCCGCCTCCGTCTTCCTGACCGACCACTGGGTGGTCAGGAACTCGTCGTTCGGAACGCGGAGCGCCTGGACGACGCCGTCGAGCTCGGCGTAGCGAACCCGGGGATCGGCGCGCAGGAACGCCAGGACATTGTCCGGCTCCTCCCCGTCGAGACCCAGAACGTCGGCGCGCAGCGGGCGGATCCTTGCGACGACCTCGGCATTCAGCTCCCGCTCGAGTGCGCCCGCGCCACCATAGCCCTGCTCCGTGTAGCCGACGACTATCCGCGCGCCCACGGGCGATCCCGATCCCGCGCCCGGCGACAGCAGCAGGACGAAACCCACGGCCATCGCCGATCCGAGCAATCGGACCATCGCAGCGGGTAGGGCCGCGCAGGGTGGAGTTCTTGCGGCCGAGCGCAATCTTTTCAGGCGCTGTGGCCCCTAGGCAGCAAGACCGCAGCCAACCGAGGAGGTAGTCCGCCCATGTCCTTCAACCCCGACAGAAAGGCCCAACTCTGCGCATTGCTCGGAGCGCTCACCTCTGCGCTCGCGCTCGCAGGGGGCGCCCGGCCAGGCGCCGCCCCGCAGCTGCTCACGCTCGGCCCGGTGACCGTTCTGAACGGGACCGCGGTCGTCAGCGGCACCGTCGCCGGCTCGGGCGCCGCCGGGCAGCTCACCGTCAACGGCCAGCCGGTCAGCCTCGATGCCGCGGGCAACTTCACGGGCGTGGTCAGCCTCGACGGCGACGGCGCCCTCGACTTCGCACTCGGCAACTCCACGGGGCCACTGGTCGACTTCCACGTTCCGCTGGCCCTCGCAGGCCCCGGCGGAATCATCCCGGGCTCCGTCGTCGACGCGGTCGAGCAGGCGGGCGCAACCCTCCTCGAGCCGGTGGGCGGGTTCGTCGGCGGTCAACCGCTGACGGTGGCGGGGAGTGTGGCCGATAAGGGCCAGCTGGCCGCTCTTGCGGTCAACGGAACCGACGTGATGCGATTGCTCGGGGCCGACGAGTCGTTCGCGGTGCAGCTCCCGGGAACGACGAAGGAGATCACGCTCACCGCCACCGACACGCACGGCGTTTCTGAGACGACGCACTACCAGGTGCTCGGCTCCCACGGCGCGATCGCGACCTCGATCGCCGCGCGTAGTGCGATCGGAATCAAGATCGCGAAGATCCAGTACTCCACCAAAGGCGTGACGAAGACGAAGCGCCTGCGCATGATCGTCACCGTCAAGGACAGCCGGGGTTACCTGGTGCGGGGAGCGAAGATCACTGTTCGCTCGCGGGCGGCCGGCCGGCTGACGAGACGCTCGCAGAGCAAGGCGAGCGGCAAGCTCGGCCGGGGGATCTTCGTGCTGCGGGTGAAGCCGCGGACGCTCGGCAAGCGCTTGGTGATGGTGACGGTGGCGCGGACGTCGACGGCGAAGGCGGCGAAGACCACGTCGGTCCGGCTGGCGAAGGGCAAGAACAGGCACCGCTGAGCCTCGGTCGGGCCGCTCGCAAGGAAACCTCATGCGAGCGGCCCGACCGGCCGACAACAGAGCAAAGCCGGCGAAACGGGCGGGCGATGCTCTCAAGCTTCAAACACAAACTCGCTGTCTATTTCCTGTTGCTCGCGGTCGCGCCGCTGACGGCCGCGTTCTGGGGATTCGGAACCCTCGCCAAGCGCGAGGAGGAACGTCGGGTGGACGCACGCCTCGAGGCCGAGCTGCGAGCCGTATACGCGTCTTACGGACAGAGCGCCGACCAGGTCAGGGTGCGCGCGCGGAGCCTGGGAGCCCGGCGTGACATCCAGCGGGGTTTTCGTCTTGGCCGTTTCGGCAGCCTCCCGCGCGGCGTCGCAGCCGTCGGGCCCCACCGGGTCGCGGTGGGAAGACGAGGAACGCTCGAGGCGAGGCAGATCGTGCAGGTCAGGGCAGGCCGGCGAGTGATCGGATCGATCACCGCAGTGCTCCCGCTCGACCGAACGCTGTTGCGGAACCTGCGCTCCAACAGCGGCCTCGCCCACGGTGACCGGATCGTCTTCCTCCCCCGCTCGGGCCACGACCGGCACCGCCTCGCAGCCGGCCGGCCGCTGGCCGTCTTGGTGGCCCGATCGCGCTACAGAGCAGTCGCCACGGGCCCGTTGAGCGAGCAGCCGAAGGTGCAGATCGCCGTGCTGGCTCCGGCGGACGCGATAGCGGCTCAGGCTGCGGCCACGCGGAGGCGTCTCCTCTACGTGTTGCTCGGAGGCCTGCTGATCCTGGCGGCGATCGCGGCGGCGGAGGGTCGGTCGATCATGCGCTGGGTCCGCGAGCTTGCGACCGCCGCCGAGGCGATCGGCCGCGGCCAGCTCGATCGTCGCGTGCCCGTTCGCGGCCGCGACGAGTTCGCCGATCTCGCGAGCTCCTTCAACTCGATGGCTGATCAGCTGCGAGCCCGGATGGTCGAGCTCGAGTTGCAGCGGGCCCGCCTGCGGGAGTCGCTCGGCCGCACCGGCGAGCTCCTGACGGCGACCCACGACGAGGAGCAGCTCCTGTCCCTGATCGCCTCGGCCGCCGTCGAGGCCTCGGACGCCGAAGGCGCGGTACTGATCGGCGAGCACGGCGCGGTGGTCGAGGTCGGAACACTCGCAGACGACGCCAAGACCTTCGAGCTGCCGATCGCGACCGGCGAATCCCGTTTCGGAATCCTGATCCTTCACGCCGCCGAGCTTGGCGAGGACGACCTGCTCGCGACACGCGCTCTTGTCGCGCAAGGCGCGAACGCGCTCGAGAACGCGAGACTGCACGAAGCGATCGCATTCCAGGCGATCTCCGACGAGCTCACCGGCCTTGCGAATCGTCGCCGTTGCCAGGAGCAGCTCGCCGCCGAGGTCGCCCGCGGCGAGCGCTACGAGACGCCGTTCGCGCTCATCCTGTGCGACATCGACGAGTTCAAGGCGGCGAACGACATGCATGGACACCCGTTCGGCGATCTCGTCCTCCGGCAGTTCGCGCGCGTGCTCGAGGGGACGCTCCGAGACATCGACGTGAGCGGTCGCTGGGGTGGCGAGGAGTTCCTGGTCATCCTGCCGGGAACCACACTCGAAGGGGCGATCGACGCAGCCGAGCGGA
>VAWH01000001.1:58461-73425 GCA_005888315.1 Actinomycetota bacterium
AGCGAAGGCAGACCGGTCCGGATCACAGCGGTCTTCGGTGTCGCGGAGTTCGTTCCGGGGACAGACGCGCTTGGGCTCGTGCGCAGGGCCGATGAAGCCCTCTACCAGGCCAAGCGCCGCGGCAAGAACCGCGTCGAGAGTGCTGTCGAAAGCGCCGTGGTCGAACGATGACGCGAGGCAAAAATCCCTCGGCCGAGGTGCTCAACCGATGGCAATTAGTTACCACCTTCGCGACAGAATCTCCCTCGAATCTCCCTATTTCTAGCCAAGCAGCCTCCCCCTTTAGCGTGATTGCCACGATGGCAACACTGAAGCTTGCTGCGAAACGTGGGTGAGCAGGACAGCCACCCGGCGAACCCGAAGACGGCCCGACGGGCGAAGCTGGCGCGCGTTCAACTCGGGCTCGGCGCATCAGCCGCCGCGATGGGCCTCTTCCTGGCCCTGCATTGGCTCGGCCTACCGGGCGGGGACTTCTCGCTGAGTCACAACCGTCACCGCTCCGATTCGGTGGCGGCGCTCGAGCGAGCCACGAAGTTCGCTTCCAGCCATCGAGGGCCCGCCGCCTCGGTCGTCGGAGCGCGTCGCGCCACGCCCGACCAGGCCGGTGCCCGGAGAGGGCGGAGAGGGCGCGGCCGTAAGACGACACCTCGCGCAGAGGGCAAGCCGATCAAGCCTGCCCCCGCTAGCCCCGTCACGAAGCGGCCAGGCCAACCGGACTCCGGCAGCCCGCCCGCGGGCGGGGCGGACACATCAGGATCGACCGAGTCTCCGCCCGCCGAGCAGGTCTCGCCCGCCCCGCCGCCGCCTCCTCCGCCGGGCGTGCTCCCCCCCATCGACGCTCCTCAGCTTCCACCGACACCGCCGGTGCCTCCGGTTCCGGTACCGACCGTCCCGGATCTGCCGAAGCAGCCGGTACCGGGCGTTCCGAGCCCTCAGGTGCCCACGCTCCCTTGAGCAGGCCCGAATTGAAGCGCAAGTTTTTGGAGCTCAAGGGCCCATCCCCCCATGCCGACACGCAATTGAGGAGGCGAGGGTGGGAAAACTGACCGTTCCAGCGTCACGAGACGGAGGCACTCCGTCGGCCCCTATTGGGAGGCCCGCTCGATGAGCGCCCTCCTCGGCCATGCCCCGGTCGCCCGGCCTACCGAGCCTGCAGAGCTGGCGCGCCACCTGTACGAAAAGCACGGCCAGCGGGTGTTCACGTTCTGCTACAGCCGACTTCGCAACCGTGAGGAGGCACAGGACGCGGCGCAGACGACCTTCATCTACGTGTTGCGCTCCTTGCAGCGCGGCGTCGAGCCGGAGTTCGAGCTCGCCTGGTTGCTCAAGATCGCGTTCAACGTCTGCCGAGGGACGCGGCGGTCGACCGGCCGCCAGAGCGCGGTCATGCACGAGGTCGAGGACATCGACGAGCTCGCCGCGCCACCGTCCTCCGGCTACGAAGTGAATGAGCATCGCGCCGCGCTTCGAGACGGGCTCGCCCATCTTCCCGAGCGCCAGCGTCGGGCCATTCTTCTGCGCGAGTGGCAGGGACTCTCGTATGCGGAGATCGCCGACGAGCTCGGAATGAGCCTCGGCGCCGTCGAGACACTCCTCTTTCGTGCGCGCCGCAATCTGGCGTCTCGCCTTCAGCACGTCCGCAGCGGGATCGGCGCGTTGAATGCCGCCTCGTTGGCACCGTTTCTCCGCTCGGTCGCTCGGGGCGGCCTCGGCAAGCTGGCCTTGATCGGCGCCAGTGCATCGGTCGCTCTGATCCCCGTCGTCGCGACCGAGATCGCCCCCGCCCTGGCCGACCGCAAGCCTGAGATGACGCTTCGCTCCGCGACGTCAGCCGAAGCGACGACGCCAGGCCTCGCGGTGACGCATCCCGCGCTCAAACACGGCGCGCCTCGAGCCAATGCGAGCCGCGCTCGAGGCGGAGACAAGGGCTCCGTACGCGCGCACCAGCAACCAGTCACCGCCTCCGGCACGGCCGACCCAGGCCCGATCGTCACCAGCCCGACGCCCGGCTCGCAGGAACCTTTGACGACAAGCCCCGGTGTGTCGTCGCCTTCACCTGTGCCCTCACCGCAGGCCCTGGCGCCTCCGGCCCCGATCCCCGCAGGCGTCCCAGGCGTGCAGCCGCCCGCGGCCGTACCGACGGCGGATGCAAAGTTGCTCAGCCCGCTGACGGATGCACTGGCCGGCGCTCAGGCGACGCTGGCGTTGCCCTAGACCGACGCTAGCTCGGCGGAATGTTCTGGTTGATCCGGAAGAAGTTGTCCGGGTCGTAGCGCCGCTTCAGGTTCTGTAGACGCGCGTACTTCTCCGCGCCGTAGGACTCGCGGACGCGATCTTGGCCCTCGTCGCCGAGGAAGTTGACGTAGACGCCCATGTGGTAGGGCTCGAGGGCCGACCAGAAGTCCCGCACCCATTGCCGCTCACGGTCGAAACCGTCGGCCGTCTCGGTGCAGGCACCGATGTTGTAAGTGAAGCCGGCATTGCGGCCGCTGAAAGCCGAGTCGTCCTCGTGCCTGTGCGAGACGGCGCCCCCCATCTGCCAGATCGGGAAGGCGGTGAACGGCGACTCGATCCGCTGCGAGTGCTCGACGGTGATATCGATCACGTCGTCGGTCAGCTCGGCGACGTCGCAGGACTTGAAGTAGTACCAGCGGTGGTGCGGGAAGCTCGGGTCGAACATCGCCTGGTGCGCGAGGTACGGCTTCGGCACGCAGAGGTCGATGATCGGCGCGCCGAACTCCTTCATCGGACGCACGACCTTCTCCCCCTCTTCGACCGGCCCCGCGTAGCAGCAGATGACCATCACCACCGGCTTGCCGTGGAACTCCTCCGGCACGAAGGGCAGCGCCGGCGCCTTCCGGTGGACAACGATGGTCATCAGCTCGTCCGGCGCGTCGGCAAGCCAGTCGCGGTAGAAGCGAAGCACTTCCGGCGATTTCTCCATCGGCCAGAAAATCGGCCCGGCGACAAGCTCCGGTCCGAGCGGGTTGAGCCGGAACTCGAACTCCGTGACGATCCCGAAGTTGCCGCCACCGCCGCGAACGCCCCAGAAGAGGTCGGCGTTCTCGTTCTCGCTCGCGTTGACGAACTCGCCGTCGGCCGTAATCAAGTCGACGGAGAGCAACTGGTCGATCGTCAGGCCGTACTTGCGCATCACCCAGCCGATGCCGCCGCCGAGCGTCAGGCCGGCCAGGCCGGTGTGCGTGACGATCCCGGCGGGAACGGCAAGGCCGAACTGCTGCGTCTCGCGGTCGAGCTCCCCGAGCAGGACGCCGGCCTGAGCCCGCGCGGTTCGGGTTTCCGGATCGACTCGGATCCCCTTCATCGGCCCGAGGTCGACGACCAGCGCGTCGTCGGCGACCGACAGCCCGGGGAAGCTGTGGCCGCCGCTCCGGACGGCGACGTCCACTCCGGCGCGGCGCGCGAACTGGACGGCCGCGATCACGTCGGCGACGCCGGTGCAGCGCGCGATCAAGGCGGGCCGGCGGCTGATCGAGCCGTTCCAGACGCGCCGCTGCTCGTCGTAGAAGGGGTCGTCCGGCCCCACCAGCTCGCCGCGTAGCGAGCTCGCGAGCTCGAGGAAAGCGGTCTCGTCGAGCTTGGCCTGGGACGCGGTCGCCATCGGCGTAGTCTGGCACGGCGGCCCGGACAGCCTCAAGAGCAACCCCCTTGACGCGCCGACGCGCGGGTGAGATGCTCTACGAGTCAAGTCCTGCGCGCCTTCGGGCTCGCGGGACTTGGCGTTTTTGCACCGGGCTTCCGGGCCTCAGCGAAAGAGTTCTCGGCGGAAGGCGACGCGGAAGACCGGCTCGAGCTCGAGGCCGTACGTCCGTGAGATGTGCCCGCGGTCGACGCAGGTGACCGTCCGGTTGACGACGAGCGGGCAGAGGTATCGGGTCGACGAGCCTTGCGGGTGGCCGCAGAACCACCCCAGCGTGTCGATCAAGCCGATCCCTTGCTCGCGCGCGTGCGCGGCGATCGCTCGGTTGGTGGCGAGCTGGACACGTGTCGCCTCGCTCGTGCAAGTCGCCATCGTCGCCCGCGGGGCGAGAAGGCAGTCCGTTGGATCGCGCTTCTGGCCCGGCGGGTCACCAACGACGATCACGCTCGCGGAGACGCGCTTCATCGCCGTTCCGAGGGCACCGACCGGCTTGATCGCGCGCTCCGGTGCCCAGACGGCCATCCAGCTTCCGATGATCAGGATCACGTCGGGGTGCAGCGCCACCGCTCGTCCTCTCGCCCAGCGGTACCACTTGCCGCACTCGCCCTTGGAGCTCCACGAGCGCGGGATGCAGCGCGGCTTGACGAGCGGCACGACGGCCCAGCGGTCGCGCTTCGCCATCTGCAGGATCGGCGGCATCCACATCTGCGCATGCGAGTCGCCGATGACCACGATCGTCTTGGGGCTGTTCGCTGTGCCGAGCCGGCACAGCTTGCTCGTCGCCTTGCCGTCGCGCGGCGAGCAGCCGGTGGGAAACCCGTAGAAGTCCCCGCGCAGGTTGCTCGGAGAAGGAGTGATCGGCGCGGGCAGCGGCGCTCCGCGCTCCGCCTGCCTGACCGCCGTCACGACGGCGGCCAGCGGCCGCGTTTTCGCCGGCGTGGTCACGTGCACGAGCTGAGCCGGCTGTACGGCGGCAGCAGCGGCTTCGAAGCGTCCGGCCGTCCGGTCGAGCGAGCCGAGGATGAACAGCACGACGACGACCGCCGCCGTCGCCGAGGCAGGCCAGAGCAAGCCGGTGACGCGCAGCGTGAACCTCATCCGCCGGATCGGGTCCTCGACGAACCGGTAGCTCACGACCGAGAGCAGGAAGGCGAAGGCGACGAGCGCCAGCTTGGCTCCGAGCGAGAGGTCGTGCCCGGCAGACTGCGCCGCCAGGATCAGCACCGGCCAGTGCCAGAGGTAGAACGCGTAGGAGCGATCGCCGAGGTAGCGGAGCGGCGCGAGCGAGAGAACGCGTCCGACGCCGAGCACCGCCGGCGGAGCCGCCAGTCCTGCGCCGATCACGAGCGCCGCGCCGGCGGCCGGCAGCAGCGCAGCCGAGCCCGGGAAAGGCGTGCGCTCCGAGTAGGCCGAGGCCGAGGCGCCGATCGCCAGCAGGCCGAGCCAGCCGAAGGCGAAGCCGGCGCGCGCGGGGAGGCGGCGCGCATGCGGGGCGGCGACGGCCAGGCCGGCGCCGAGCGCCAGCTCCCAGGCCCGGGCAAAGGTCGAGTAGTAGGCGGCAGCCGGCGACGCCGCCGTGAAGTGGATCGACCAAGCGACCGAGCCGGCCCCGACTACGACGAGAACGAGCAGCAGTCGGCGAAACCGTACGGCAAGCAATAGGGCCAGGAGTGCCGGCCAGACGAGATAGAACTGCTCCTCGACCGCGAGCGACCAGAAGTGCAGGAAGGGCGAGGGCGGCTGCCCCTGGGCGAAGTAGTCGCTCCCCTGCCGCGCGAAATGAACGTTTGCGGCGAAGAGAGCCGACCAGATGCTGTCGTTGACGGCCTCTCGGGCGCGGACGAAGTTGAGCAGGTGGTGGGCGGCAATGTCCGTCACGACCAGCGTCAGCACGGCCGCCGGGAGGATTCGCCGGGCGCGACGCAAGTAGAAGCGCGGCAGGGAGATCGAGCGCCGCTTCGCGAACTCCGCCAGCAGGATTCCGGTGATCAGGAAGCCGGAGAGGACGAAGAAGACATCGACGCCGATGTAACCGCCTCCGAGCCACGGCACGCCCGCGTGTCCGAGGACGACCAGCAGCACCGCCACCGCCCGCAAACCCTGGATGTCGTCTCTGTGCGCCACGGGCCGCCTCCGTCGGTCGAGCCGAATCAAACGGCTGCGCCGAACCTAACCCGCGTCCGTTAACGATCCATTAGTCACAAGTTCGGATCTTCAGCGTCCGGGCAGTGCTCCCGATCAGGGTCGGACACCTGCTTGTGTCAAGGGCGAATCGCGCCGAAGGGCGAAACAATCGCGCGACGCCGCGGCGGTGCTACCGGAAGTTCACGTACGCCTGATGCGTCGTCCCGTCGCGGAGCGTCAGTAGCAGTTCCTTACATGAGCCCGCCCATGCCTTGTCGGTTGCCCACATGAACGTGTACCGGTCGGGGCCGCCGTTGTAGGTCAGCGAGCCGGCCGCGATAGACGAGTCGTTGGTCGTGACGAAGCACGGGCGCCAGGCGGCGCGGGCGAGCACGTCGAGGCCACGGTCGCCGTGGAGCGAGAACTTGGCGGGAACGTTGTCGCCGGCTTTCAGCGACACGACGGCGGGCTCGGCGACGAGCGGCGTGTAGAAGCCGTCGAAGTCATACCGGACCGAGTAGTTCGTGCTCACCGAGGCTGCATTGCCCGAGGAGTCGACGGAATCGACGCGGAACGTATGCGTCCCCGGCGTCGTGTCGATCCGGGTTGCCTTGCAGCTGACGCGCGAACCGTCGAAATCGTCGTGGCAGGAGTACGAAGCCGTGATCGCGTCGCCGACCAGGTAGCGGGCTCCGTCGGCGGGGCTGCTGATCGTGATCGTCGGCGGCGTCCTGTCCGCGATGGTGTAGCTGACAGTCGCAGTCCCGTGATTCAGCGCCCCATCGAACGCGTCAACCGTGAACGTGAACGTTCCCGGGCGGTCCGTCGGCACTGGGTACTCGTTTGGATACGTGCCGATGCAGCCGATGATGCCCGACCCGCCGGCCCCGTCGTCGCAGGTATAGCTCGCGTAGAGCTTCGCCCCGAGCGGATACTCGGCGCCGGCGGCCGGCGTCGTGATCGTCGCGGTCGGCGGGATCACGTCGAACACGGTGTAGGTGTGGGTAACCGTGGTTTCAGCACCGGCGTAATCGACCGCGTGGACCGTGAACGTATGCGTGCCGACGCTGCTCGTATCGAGGTAGTCGCCCAGAGGCAGATCGCCCTGACAAGTGATCACGGGCCAGCCGAGTGTGCCGGGGAAGCAGCCCCATGCTGCCTGCACGTGTTGCCCCTGGTAGAAAACCGCGCCCTCAACGGGGCTTACGAGCTCGACCTGCGGCCCCTCAGGGTCGGCTGCGGCGGCGGGCGCCGCGCCAACGAATGCGGCCAGGGCGATGAGGAGAACGAGACGGGGCAGCGTGCGCACGAGCGAACCTCCTGGTTTCGGCGTGCCGCGCGCCGTTTTTGCTTGTCGGGTCCAGCTTCGGGCGAGTCCGTCGGCTCACGCATCCCTCGTCCGGTTGAATCGGCGGTTGAAGACCTGTCTCTCGAGGAGGCTTAGCCTCGTCGACCGCGACTGACGACGAGACTGACGCGAGCCCTGTTCGGCAGCACGCGGCCGGCCGTCGGCCGTTGCGCGATTACTCGGCCGCGGAGGGCCCGCGCCGAGTACCGCCAACTGATCTTCCCGAGCGCACAGTGAGACCGACGTATCGACACCCCGGCGCGCGCGAGGCGTAGGCCGGTGACGCGTGGGACGCGGCAGCGGATCCGGCCGGGCGGCGGCGTGAGCGGCGGAGCCGGCGGCGGTGGGGACGGCAGCGGCGCCGGCGGCGCCGGAGGAGCCGGAGGAGCCGGAGGCGGTGGCGGAGCCGGGGGAGCAGGCGGCGGCGGTGCCGGAGGCGGAGGCGGCGGAGGCGGCGGAGGAGGCGACGTCGCCGAGCCGATCGTCCACGGATGCTCAGCCGGCGTCGGATCGACGTTCCCGGCGGGATCGCGCGCGGCCACGCGAAAGACGTGGGTGCCCGCTTCCAGGGCCGCATAGGAGACGGGCGACGCGCAGTCGGCGTACGGGGCGCCGTCGAGCGAGCACGAGAACGAGCTCGAGGTCTCGCTGCTCGAGAATTCGAACGCCGCGGAGGGGTCGGCCGTTTGCGCGGGCGGCGCCGACGTGATCGTCGTCTCGGGGGCAGCCGTGTCGATCCGGAACGGGCCGAGATGCGAGACGTCGCTCCAGCTCCCGGAGGAACGCAGTGTCCGCAGATGGAACCACCAGGAGCCGTCGGGGAGGACGGAGGAGAGGCTGATCGTCGCCGCCTCGACGTCCTTCGCCGTGTCGGGCACGGTCGTCGCGGCCTCCGACCACTGATACGAGTAACCGGCGACGTCGGTGCCCCCGTCCCAGTCGACGACTACGGTCGGATCCGACGACCAGCTGCCGACTATGTGGCTCGGGCTCCACAACGTCGGATTGGTGGGTGGCGTCGCGTCGATCTTGAACGGGCCCAGGTGGATCGGCACCGACCAGTTGCCGGCGTTGTCGCGGACGCGGAGGTGGAACCACCAGTAACCGTCGGCGAGCGGGTCGCTTGTCGTTCCAGTCGCGGTCTCCTCAACCGTCTTTGCCGTTCCCGGATCGGTGTCGGCCTGCTGCGACCAGCCATACGAGAACCCGTCGACGCCGCTGTGCGTGTCTGCCTGGCCGGACCAGACGACCTCGACGGTCGGGTCGTTCGACCACGCATCGACGGAGTGGCTCGGGCTCGCGAGCGTCGGACTCGTCGGCGGCGTCCCGTCGATCTTGAACGGGCCGAGGTGGACGGCCGCGCTCCAGTTGCCGACCGCGTCGACGGTGCGGAGGTGGAACCACCAGGATCCGTCCGCGAGCGCGACGCTCGTGGCGGTCGTCGCGGTCGTGTCCTTCGTCGCGTCAGGCGAGGTCGTCGAGCTCTGCGACCATTCGACCGAGTAGCCCGAGACGCCGCTTCCCGAGTCCGCCGCGCCGCTCCACGCGACATCGACCGTGCGGTCGGCCGACCAGTCGGAGACGTGCGTGCTCGAGAGCGCCGGGTTGCCGGGAACGGTCGTGTCCAGCGCGAACGGGCCCAGATGAACGGGCGTGCTCCAGTTGCCGGCGTTGTCGCGGGTGCGGAGGTGGAACCACCATTGGCCGTCGGCGAGCGGCGGGCTCGTCGTGCCGGTCGCGCTCTCCTCGGCGTCCTTGGCGGAATGGGGCACCGTGGTCGCACTCTGCGACCACTCGTAGGAGAAGCCGTCGACGCCGCTCGCACCATCCGACGCGCCCGCCCAAGCGATGTCGATCGTTGGGTCACCCGACCAAGCCGCCGGGGCATGGTCCGGGCTGGAGAGCGACGGATTTACGGCCGCGACCGTGTCGATGTTGAACGGGCCCAGATGGACGGGGCTGCTCCAGTTTCCCGAGTTGTCGCCGGTGCGAAGGTGGAACCACCATTGCCCGTCGGCGAGCGGCGGGCTCGTCGTCCCGGTCGCCGTCTCCTCGGCATCCTTGACCGTGTCCGGAACCGTGGTCGGGCTCTGCGACCACTCGTACGAGAAGCCGTCGACGCCGCTACCCGAGTCCGAGGCTCCACTCCACGTCACGTCGACGGTGCTGTCGTTCGACCAACCCGGGACCGGTGTGCTCGACAGCGTCGGGTTCACCTCGGGCGGAGTCGTGTCGGCTCCGCCCGCCGATAGCCCGTCGCTCCAATTGAGGACCCAGTCGCCCGGGTTGTACTGGTCGTCGAGCCGGATCACGTAGGTAACGCCGGCTGTGGCGATGAGGTAAATCTGACCCGCACGCCCACCGGCGACCTTCACGCCGGCGGGGACGAGCGAAGAGAGGCTCGAACCCGTGTAGAGATCGAAGGATCGGCCGGTAGCGCTCCCGTTGACGTCGAAGCTGAAGAGGCCGCTCCGCGGCGCCGTCCAGCGGTACCAGATCGACATCGGCTGCGGGTAGTACTGCGAGTCCGGCTCGCCGGCCTCGGCCGTGGCGCCGACGTTGGACGCGTAGATCGTTCCGCTCGACCCCGTGACCGCCTCGCGGTTCGCGAAGTTGTCGTTCGCCGGGCCGCCGAGCGTGCCGGTGTAGCTGAAGGAGATGTAGCCGGCCGCTCCGTTCTTCCCGTCTAGGGCGATGCGGTAGGTCGTTCCCGCCGTGGCCGAGAACGTCACCTTGCTCGTCGTCTCAGTCGCCGATGCGTTGTCGTTGCTCGCGACCGGCGTGAGCGCCCCGACGCTCGAGCCGGTGTAGACGGCGAGCAGCGTGTCGATCGACGGCCCGCGAGTCTCCATCGTCATCGTCCCGGAGCGCGGCGCCTTCCACCGGAGCCACAGCGAGTGGCCGCCTGCGTTGCCCGCGTGGTTCGGCTCCCCCGGCTCCTTGCCGGCGCCGGTGTTGTACATATCGAAGCCGCCGCTCGAGGTGCGGAGCGGGATCGCGTCGGCGAACGCGTCGTTCTCGGGGACACCGGGTGTCGTCGCCGGCACCGTCCAGGTGATCGTCGCCGGTGTCGGGTCGGTGCGGCCGGCCGCGTCGACCGCACGAGCGCGGAACGTGTGCGACCCGGCCGCCAGGCTGTCGTAGGTGCGCGGCGACGTGCACGGGTAGAAGCCGACGGCGTCCAGCGAGCACTCGAACATCGTTCCGACCTTCGAGGCCGTGAACGTGAACGCCGGGTCCGCCTTTCCCGTCCAGTAGGCGGGGTCGCCGGTCATCGTCGTGTCCGGAACGGTCGTGTCGGGCGTGCCGGCCGTCGCAAACCGGAAGCTGAAGGCCGCGCTGGAGAGCCGCGGGGCCTCGGAGTTGTAGAAGAGCGGGTCCTGCGCCAGGACATAGGGCGTCCCCGGAGCGAGACCCGTTGCGGGCCGCACGGTCGTCGAAAGGGTCGAATGGTCGTAGCTCGGCGCGGTCGGAGCCTCACGTCCCGTCAGGCCGCTGATCAGGCTCGCGCCGTCGTGCATCGCGAGGTCGCTGCCGAAGTCGAGGACGGGATCTGTGGCGACCGGTACGTCGAGTGCGAAATCGTTGGGAGTCACGTTCTCGACCCAGAACTCGGCCGGCTCCGGCGGGCGAGGCGCGCTGGAGGCCGCTTGCGGGAACGTCACGAGCGTCCCGCCGTTCTGGGCCAGGACGACGTCTGCCTTCCCGTCGCCGGTGACGTCGCCGATCGCCATCGGGCCGTCCCAGTAGTCGGCTCGGCAGTCTTCGGTCGCCACCGCGAGGAGACCGTTGTCGAGCTGACTCAGCTGTCTGAAGTAGCACGAGTGATGGGCGATCTCGACCAGGTCGGCCCGCCCGTCGGCGTTCAGGTCGCCAGCCTCGAGGTACCCCTCGCTGAGCCCGGAGTACGTGTCGGGATCGGACAAGGTCCCGTCGCTCGCTTGCGGGAAGACCTGCGTGCTGATTGCGTTGGTGACGACGTCGGTCCGGCCGTCGCCCGTCATGTCCGCGAGCACGATGTCGTCGCCGCAGTAGTAGCGCTCGTAGCGGCGCTTCGCGAAGCCACCCGAAGCGTCCTGGGCGAAGACGTCGGTCCCGTCGTAGTTCGCGGCGCAGGCGACGATGTCGGGTCGCCCGTCGCTCGTCACGTCGCCGACCGCGATGTGCCAGTCGCCGGACGGGCTGACGGTCGTGGGCGGCGCGAAGCCGGAGGCGCCGCCGTTCCTGAAGATGCGGATCCCTCCGTCGTCGGCATGCGTGACGACGTCCCGACGTGAGTCCCCGTCCATGTCGGCGACGACGACGTCCCTCGGTGGCGACGGCTGGGCGAGCAGCGGGCCGGGCGAGAGCGAGCCGGCACGCGCGTAGAAGATCTGCGGACCGGCCATTGTCGCGACGGCGACGTCCACGGCTCCGTCTCCGTCGAGGTCGCCCGTCGAGATCCCGTACGACCAGTTCTGGTCGATCGGGAACCACTGCGGCTGGCCGAACCCGCCCGAGGCCAGCTGCGGCAGCAGCATCAGCTTGTCCGTCACCGCCGACAGGACGTCTTTGCGCCCGTCGCCGGTGATGTCTGCGAGCTTGAGATCCCGGAGGTAGGTGACGCCGTCGAAGGACCGCCACTGCTCGGCATCGAAGAGCGCCGGGGCGTGCGCGTCCGCGACCGCGACGGAGTAAGGGCCCCGGGCGGACGCCTGGCTCGTGACGTCGGCGTAGTAGCGGCCGGCGCTCGCCGCCGGCACCAGCGCGGCTTCTCGCCGCCCCGCAGTGTTCGTGTCGCTCCGGGCAAGCCGTTCCCCTTTCGGCCCGAGCACGGAAACGATCGGATCGACCTCGCTCGCGCGCACCGTTCGGCTCAGCGCCGGCGGCGTGACCGTGACGCTGAACCACTTGGGGGCGGCGTCGTCGACCGAGAAGACGTCCTCGTCGCCCTCGGGCGAGATCGTCCCGCCGGCCGAACTGGTCACCGCGGTCGCCCGCTTCGGCGCGCCGTTCGGCTCGTTGGTATCGCCGTCCGGCTGGGGCGCCGGTGACTGGAGACTCGCTCCCGTCGCGGCGGCGGCGTCGGCGAGTCCGAACCCGTAGTAGGGATCGAGTCCCCGCGGCCCGCGGTCCCACGCGCGCTCGAGCTGGGTCACGACCTGGAGCTGACTCCAATTCGGGTGCTGCGCCCAGACAAGCGCCGCGACGCCCGCGACGATCGGGGAGGCGAACGAAGTGCCGGCGCCTTTCGCGTAGGCCTCCACCGGACCCGCGGCGAGCGCGGTGGAGGTGATGTCGATCCCCGGCGCGGCCACGTCGACCCAATAGCCGGAGTTCGAGAACCAGGCGGCGTCGCCGGCGGCGTCGGTCGCGCCAACCGCGACGTCGGCGTACGCTCCCGGGTACGAAAACACCGGCGCGCCGTCGTTCCCCGCCGCGGCGACGACGACCGCCCCTTTCTTGCGCGCATAGTCGATCGCGTCGTAGAGGGTGACGCTGCTCCACGGGCCGCCGAGGGAGAGGTTGATCACCTGCGCGCCGTTGTCGGCCGCCCACGTGATCCCGTCCGCCACGTCGAAGTCGCTCCCGGCCCCGGTGTCATCGAGAACCTTGACCGGCATGATCGACGCGTTCCAGGCGACGCCGGCGATGCCGATGCCGTTGTTCGTCGCCGCCGCTGCGATGCCGGCGACCATTGTTCCGTGCCCCTCGTCGTCCTGCGCAACCGCATCGTTGTTGACGAAGTCGTAGCCGGGGAGCACGCGCGGCGCGAGGTCGGGATGGTCGAGGTCGACGCCGGTGTCGACGATCGCGACCTTGACCGCGGTCGAGCCCCGGCTGACGTCCCAGGCGGCGGGAATCCTCAGAGGCAGCAGGTACTGCTGCTCGGTCGAAAATCGCGGATCGTTCGGTGTCGCGAGCGCGTGACGGATGTGGTTCAGCTCGACGGCCGCGATCGCCGGCTCGTCTTTGAGCGCGTGCCGTGCGCGTGCGGCGTCCGCCACCCGAACGAGCGAGAACGGCGTCCCATGGACGAGCGTCCGCAGGGTCGCGCCGTGCCGGGCCAGCGCGGCCTTGCGCCCCGCGAGCGAAGCCCCCGCTTTGAACTCGACGAGCAGGCTCTTGGGCTCGAACCGCTCTCGACTAGGCGCGCGGCGCAACGATGCGGTCCTCGTATGCGTCGCCGAACGATCGGCCGCCGCCGTCCCACCGACGACCTGAAAGACCAGAAATCCGGCGGTTGCGAGAGCGACCGCCGCCAGCCTGACGCCCGACCCCCTCAGTTGCGCACTCCTTCTTTGTCCGTGCACACGTCCCGAAGCTGAAAACGCAACACGAGAATAACCGGATTGCGGTCGCAGAGGGAATCAGAGGCGTCGTCCGTGGCCCTCCTTTACATCAGAGCGAGATCGTCCGCCGTCGGCGAGGCGATCGCCCAGACGCTCGGCTGGGCTATCACGACCGCGATACACGCCAGGCTGACCAAACCTGATCCGATCAGCGTCACCGAGATCCCGATTAAGGATGCAACCGGCCCCGCAAGCGCCGATCCCAGCGGAATCAGCACGAAAGAGCCGAGTGCATCGTAAGAGCTGACCCGCGATCTCGCCGATTCGGGCACCTGCTGCTGGAAGACGGTGAACCAAAGCGCGAGATGAATCGCGATCCCCAGCCCGGCGGTGGCTGAGACAGCGATCAAGGCCGGCAGCGGAAGCCTCAGCCCGATTGCGAGGGTCTGCAGCCCATAGGGGATCGCCGCGAGGCAGGAAGCTAGTAGTGGACGCCGCGGCCGGAGGCGGAGGGCGGCGAGCCCGCCGAGGATCGCCCCGGCACCGAAGGCGCTGACAATCAGGCCCCAGGCAAAACCGCCGCCCAGGTGGCGCTTCGCGACGATCGGCCCGAGCACGAAGTAGGAGGCGCCGGCGAAGTTGCCGATTCCGAAGAAGACGATCGTCGTCCAGATCCACGTCTGGCGGCGGAACTCGTTCCACCCCGCACGGAGCTCGGAGAGGAACGGTTCGGGCTGAGCGACGTCGTCGCGCGGCGCGATCGAGAGACGCAGGAGCAGCAAGGCGGCCGCGACGAAGCTCGCGGAATCCACGAGCAATCCAGCTCCGGGACTCCCCAACGCGACGAGAACTCCGCCGATCGCCGGACCGCCGACGCCGAGAATCGAGCGACTGAGGCCGAGCAGCGCGTTGGCCTGTTGCAGCCGGACGGCGCTGACCACGAGCGGTATCAGCCCCTGCGAGGCCGGAATGACAAAGCCGTCCGCCAGGCCGTAGACCAGAGCGAGGACGGCAAGCAGGGCCACTGTCGCGTGGCCGGAGAGCACGAGCGTTCCGGCAACCGCTTGCGCGATCCCCTGTACGGCGGCTGCCGCAACGAGCACGAGATGGCGCGGAAGCCGGTCGGCCCAGACCCCGGCTGCAACTGTGATCAGCGCGGCAGCTCCCTGTCGCGAGGCGATCACCACCCCGACCAAGGTCGGCGAGCCGGTCACCTGCAGCACCGCGAACACGAGCGCCACAGTGGAGACGCCGTCGCCGAACGCCGAGATCGTGGTGCTCGTGAAAACGAGCCGGAAGTTGCCCTCGGCAAGCGCACCGAGGCGGCCGCGCAGGGTCACCGCAACGAGCCTAGATGTTCAGCGGCGAAACACGGATGCAGGCCTCCTGCCGGAGTGACGATGTCCGACGGGAGCGAGCGCTCGACGCAGAGGACCTTCCCGCGAGATGCTCGTCGGCGCGCTGAACGTCGCTCCGTGGTCGCTCGAGTACGCGAAGAAGATTGGCGACTGCACGTAGCTACCGTCCACCCGGTTGAAGATGAACCGCGTCCAGCTGAC
>VAWH01000068.1 GCA_005888315.1 Actinomycetota bacterium
TTACGGTCGAAGTGGGAGAGGAGCTGGTGGAGGAAGGAGCGTCCGAGCTTTCCCAGACCGGTGCTCGTCGAGCCGATCACCCAGGTGACGGCTACGTCGAACGCTGGTTCTCCGCGCCGCGCGTTCGTCCAGTCGAGGACGACCGGACCGCGCGACGAGAGGATCACGTTCGCTGGATGCAGGTCGAGGTGAAGGAGACGGTCTCCCTCCCCGACCGCAGACAGGCGATCGGGTGCCTCTATCTCGTGGAGCTCTCGATGGAGCTGCGCGAGCAGCCCGGCGTGCGCCCGCACCATCGAAGGGTGGTCGCCTGCCGCCTCCCACATCGTCGGCCCTTCCACCCTTTCGAGCGTGAGCGCATCGGCCGTGATCTCGAACACCTCGGGCACTGGATAGCCGTGGCGGCGAGCATGTCTCATCACGAGCGCCTCGCGTTCAGGATCTCCGCCGCGCTTGAAACGGCGCAAGACACGACCGCCGCCAACGTCGAAGACCTCCGAAGCCCGCCCTGCCGCGATCAGCTTCGGCTCGGCCTTCATAGCTCAGCCAACCTCGACCGGCAGGCTGCGCTGCGACCACTCCCTTCAGGTGCTGCAGGCAACGCTTCCACAGCCACGAGGCTAACCCGTCGCCCCAGGGGTCATTCCCGAACACTGGCCCAACCGAGCAGCTCGCACCTAGCAGGTCGATGGCGAACAACTAGCGACGCTAGAGTCGTCGCATCGTGTACACGCTTGCTCAGCTCGAAGAAGCGATTCGACGGAGCTGGGGGCCCGACACCGTCGATCCGGACGACGGCTGGTCGGAGGACAACCCCGCGCAAGGTCATTGCGATGTGACCTGTCTCGTCGTCAATGATCTAATCGGCGGTGAACTGGCCGCGGCGGACGTGTTCCTTGATGGCCAGCGGATCATGGCGCACATGTGGAACCGCCTTCCTTCCGGGATCGAAGTTGACCTCACGCGCGAGCAGTTCATGAAAGGGGAGGTGCTTGGTCCGCCGCGTTTCATCCAGCGTCCACCCGACTCTGTCCTAGCCGACCCGGCGCATCACCGGCACCACCGCTACCAGCAGTACCTGGTGCTCGCGGAGCGCGTGAGGGCCCGGCTCGGTCTCGGCTAGGCCTTCTGGCGTCATTCCGGATCACTGGCGCAGCCGAGCCGTCCACCGCCTGCTAAGGCTCTTCGTACTCGATCGAGCTCAGCCGCTGCGGCCGATCGGTCGGAGTGGGTAGCTCCAGGGCGCCGAACGGCGTGATCAGGGGTCGAGCTGCATCGAGGTAGTGCATGAAGAAAACGAGCCGCGCTGTGTGTCCTTTGGTGAACAGACTGTCGACCTACCCGCTCTGGCGTCATTCCGGAACGCTGGCCCACGCGGCTGCTTCGGCACGAGTGGTCAATTTATGCGAGCCGCTCTTCCGCCCGCGCCGCCAAATCCTGAAAGTGCGGCGGTATGCCGTTGATCTTCGCGAATGCTGGGTCGCGTCCAGCAATCCGACGGCGCGACCACTACACGTGTCTCAGCGTAGAATCCCGCGACCCCGAAACGCTAGAGGAGGCGGAGATGGCAGTCGGGATGCTCCAGACGGCGGAGATGTTCACGAAGGAGATGTACGACCAGGTCACCGAGAAGATGTTCGGCCACTCATCACCCATGCGGCCCGAAGAATCGCCGGAAGGGCTGATCGTCCACAGTGCAGGGCAGGGCGAGGGCGGGTGGTACGTCTACGACATCTGGGAATCAGAGGAGGCGTTCCAGCGCTTCATGGACGAAAAGCTGGGACCGGCGGTCCGCGAAGTGATGGGAGATCAGCAACCCCCGCCGGAGGCGGCACCGCAGTTCTTCCAGATCGAAGTGCTCGTCATCCCGAGCTAAGCGTTCAGCGACCTACCGTGTAACGCTTGATCCCACCTCCAAGGATTCAGACTCGCTTCGGGACGTTGCCGGTGAGGGTGAAGAGAAGGCGCATCGCCTTGTGTCCCGGATCAGCGGTGGGGCCGAACATGCACGGACAACCGCCGTCGATCACTGCGATCCCACGCTTCCGCCCGTACGCGGTCGCCGTCTCGGAGACGCTGCCGCCGCCCGGGCCGCGGTGCATCCAGACGTGCTTAATCTCGAGCTCGGCGCACTCGCGCATCGTCTCCTCGGCGATCTCCGGCCTCGTGCCGATCACGACCGCCTCGACGCCGCCAGGGATCGAGCGAAGGTCGCGGAAGGCCGTGTCCCCCTCCACCTCTTCGGCATTCGGGTTGACCGCGAAAACCTCGTAGCCCCGCTCGCGAAGCCGCTTGTAGACCACGTTGCTGCCGTGGGCCTCCGGCGTCCGCGAGACGCCGGTCACTGCTACCCGCCTGTGGGCGAGGAATTCGCTTGCGGCGTCTTTGATCGTTGCCATCAGGGACCTCCTTTCATTTCGCCTGCTTGTGCGGCGGTAGGAACAGGTCGGTGTCATAGCTGTGGACGACTGCCGTCACGTGCGTGGCGATGTGCGCGATCGGAGTGCCGAGCGGGCTCAGCGTCACCAGCGTGGGCACGCTCCACATCACGTCACCCGTCAGCGGCCGCTTCACTTTGCTGCCTCGGAAGTCCGGGTAGCCGACGTGGTAGACGGCGGTGAAGAGCAGCGACACGACCAGGGCAAGCGCACCGATGCCGGCGACCGCCTTCTTCGACCGCTCCCGCAGCGGCTTCGACGCGAACAGCCCGAAGACGGCGAAGATCGGGAAGACCGAGAGCAACACACCATCGGCGGCGCCGTAGACGATCCCGCGCCAGAGGATCGCACCGACGAACGTCAGCCCGTGTGGGTGCGGCGTCGACGGCTCGCGGAGGACGGTGAACATCAGCACGACTCCGGCGAGGGCGCCGAGTGGAACGGCCCATCGCCAGCGGCGCGTCAAGAAGGCCCGGAGCGGCTGCTGCGTCCGCCGCGCCCAGAGTCCGACGAACGTGAACACAGCCGCGACATAGAGCGCGTAGTAAAGGTCGCGCTGTAGGTCGGCGAGATCGGCAAGAACAAACGGGACGCCGAACGCAAGCACGAGCCCTCCCACGAGCCACGAAACTTGCGAGGGAACTGCGCCGAACGTCGCCCGACGACCGACGCGCAGCGGGAGGCTTGCCCGCGCCGGAATGTGAGCGTGGACGCTCATCACACACCTCCTTTGATCGACGCCACAAGAATTGCCTGCGGAACCTATGCGCCGCATCGGGGAAACCTGCTGCGTAAATGCGAACAAACCCTGATCTCACCCAACCGCCCGAGCGCGGAACCGGGTGAGAACAAGCGAAATCCGTTGCGCTGGGTTGCGCATCGGGTCGAGATACGCACGCCGGAGTGGCTGCGCGGCCCCTGCAAGTGCTGTATCGGTCGTGAAGCAGCCGGCCCCGGCGTCGGCGCAACTCCGTAGTAGCGAGCACCAAGAATCCGCGCTTTCGCCGATGCCCCAGGAGGCCCCTATTGCGAGGCTTGAAGGCGAGTGAGAGGAGGTGACATGACCACCATTCCGCATCAGCAGCCTTCGTCGCTCGTTAAGAGGTCCGTATGGCTCGGTGCACGCGACCTTTGGGCGACGGTAGCGATCGTCGTCATCTGGCTCGCCGTGCTCTTCGTCGGCGTGTTCGGGCCAGACTTCGTAGCAAGGAGCAACGACGGCAATACCACAACGATTCCGTCAGGGATCGGGGTTGCATTCTTCGCTCTCTTCGCGACGATGTCTGTAGCGAAGTACGGCTTCAGCAAGCGGACAAGCGACAGTTAGACGCACTGCTTCTGTTTTCTAGACAGGCGACGGAGCCGACCCCGGGATGACCGTCGCTCGACATCAGCGAGCCTCCTCCTCCTCGGCCTATGGGACGAGCACGAGCTTTCCCTTCGCCGCCGAGCTCTCGAGCAGCTCATGGGCGCGACGCGCATTGGCGAGCGGCAGGCGCTCGGCCACGACCGGGTGGATCTCGCCGCGACGAAGCAGCTCGAGCAGCGCGCGGAAGTCCTCCCGGAACCACTCCGGGTCGCGAGGACCTCCACCCACCGGAAGCGGTCGCCGACTTCCCCTGGGAATCACCTGGTGTCCTTCGCGCAGCTTCTGGATCCGGTAGGCCGACACCCGCCGGCGGGGCGAGAGCAATCCCCAGAGCGCGACAGTCGCGGTCGCCGCGTACCACTCGATCCACCCTCGCCGACTCTTGTGTCCGTGCACAAGAGTGGCGGAGTGGCCGTACACGACGAGCCTTCCGCCGGGCCGCAGCGCGCGGAAGGAGCGCAGCGAGATCTTGCCGCCGAGCCCGTCGAGCACGACGTCGACGCCTTTTCCCGGGAGCTCGCGGACCCGGGCCAGGAAGTCCTCATGTTGGTAATCGATCGCCACCCCGCCGAGCCGCTCGACCGCAGCAACGTCGCGAGCCGAACAGGTCCCGTACATCCGAAGCCCAACGACCGCTCCGAGCTCGAGCACGGCCGTGCCGACCCTGCCGGCCGCGCCGTGCACGAGCGCCGTCTCGCCGCGCTTCACCTTCGCCGTGCGGTGCAGCAGCTGATAGGCGGTCATGTAAGTCAGCACGAGGCTGACGACTTCCGCCGGGTCGAGGTCCGCGGGCACCTCAACCGCGTTCTCCTCGAGCACGCAGACCCGCTCCGCATCGGCGCCCCAGACCGTCAGTGCGGCGATCCGGTCTCCCTCGCGCAGCCTCGTGCAGTCCGGGCCGAGTTGTTCGACGATGCCGACAAGGTCGTAGCCTGGCGTGAACGGCGGCTTCGGCACGCCGAGATACGCGCCAGCGCGAAGCTGCGCATCGGTGAACGACACGCCAGCGGCCAGAACCCTGACACGGACCTCGCCCGGCCCCGGCCGGGGAGCATCGTCCTCCACCACCCGCAAGACCTCGGGCCCGCCGAAGTGATCGACGACGACGCGCTTCATCCGTTCCTGTGTTGCAGAACTCATCGCTCCTCCTTTGGTCGAGGTGGCTGCGGGGCCCGTGGGATCTCCACTTCACTGACGCGAGCCACGGTCGTTCCCTCCGCGACGCAAGCCGGCAGCAGCCCGAGCGCTCCTCCTCGCTTGCGGCCTCGGTGTTCCACGAATCGCCGGAGCGGCACGAGCGGACTGTCGCTTGGTGAGGGAGCGGGCGGTCGTGCCCTCTGAACGCGCGAAGGAGGCGAGCTCCTCGGCGCGCACGACGAGACGAGAGGGTCGGCTAGCTGAGGCCGCGACGCATGACGACGACCATCGCCACGATCGTGGTAAAACAGTAGACGCCGCAGATCGGCCCGCTGATGACGTCGAGGAGACGCAGGCAGATGAGCGGGACAGCAGGAATCACCATCGCCACGGCCATTTCCGAGGAACTTCTCCAGGTATGCCGGCGGTGGCGCATCCAAGCGACCATTGCCACCGTCATCCCGAACGCCTGCAGAACCACGAACAGCACCGCGTGCTCGCGCATCGCCTCGGCCGCCGTCGTTCCGACTGCACTGAGGAAGATCGCGGCGCTGACCATCATTCCGGCCATCATCGCCAGCGCCATCTCGAAGAGGTGGCGGAGGAATCCGTGGGCATCGTGACCCGGCCGTGCCTGTCGCGTGGCAGTGGCGACGTGCATCTCGCCTCCTTACGGAGGCTTCTAGCCTCGCACTAGTGGCAAGAGCATCCATCAGGGATAGACCCACTCACTATGCGTAGAAACCCGCATGGGTCCAATCGGAGAGGCCATCTAGAACCGGCGTCATCACCCAGGCGATCAACGCGGGGCTGCTGCTGCCGCTACTCGCGTTCATCGCCCTGCTCACCCGCGACCGTTCGCTGATAGCCCGCGACCGTTCGCTGATGGGCGACTACGCAACCGGTCGCGCCTGGACGGTGGTGATCGTGGCGATGACGTTGATGATCGCCGCTGCGACCGTCGTGCTTGGCCTCCTTCTCTTCAGCCGCTAGATCCGCCTTCCGAACCTGCGTATGCTCGCGCCGTGTCCCGCGCCCGCACCGTCGCACGGCTCGGAGCCGCCCTCGGGTGCGGCCTCCTGCTTGCTGGCATCCTCGCAGCCTGCGGCGGCGCGAAGACCGTCACAAGGACGGTGGTCGGAACCGTCCCCAACGGCGGAGCGACGTCGGTCAGCGCCAGCGTTGCCGCGGGCGCCCACGACTTCACGCAGTTCGCCTGCGCGCAGTGCCACGGCGAGCGCGGGCGAGGCGGCGTCTCCGCCGACGTCCCTGCGCTCAGCCAGGTCGGCAAGCAGCTAACGGTCGCCCAGCTGAAACAGATCATCGACCACGGCCTCGGCGAATCGGCCAATCCGACCAAGCCGTACATGCCCGTCTGGGGCCAGGTGATCTCGGCGCACCAGGTCGCCGATCTCGTCGCCTACCTCCGCGCCGGCCTGCCGTCGGTGCCTGGGGCGACGCCGCCACCGGTTATCACCCGGCAGGGCCCGGCTGTCGAGGGCGCGCTCCTCTACCAGCGTTACGGCTGCGTCAACTGCCACGGCCCCAACGGGCTCGGCGGCGTGCCCAATCCGCAGTCGCCCGACCAGGCGATCCCTGCCCTCTCCGGCGCCGACTTCTTCAAGGAGTTCAACACCGACGAGAAGATCATCGACGTGATCAGAAGCGGCAGCGTCATCGGAAGAGCACCGATCGTCTCGATGCCTCACTGGGGCGGCATCATCCCCGACTCACAACTGCGGGCGCTCGTCGCCTACATCAAGACGCTGAAGACCGGCTAGCCCCGCGGCGGGAAGCGTTCCTAGCAAAACGCCGGCATCATTCGACGCGGAGCGGCCCAGGGACGCTGCGCGCGCACGCACTAGTAGGTCAGTACTTTGCCGCGCTCAGGCTGCAGCGTTCGCGGACGCTGCGCGAGGCCAGCAGCGCTATTGCTTCGCCTAACGGAAAAGGAGCAGTTGTGTCAGCCCACGGTGTTCGCACCCGTCCACACGAGTACGCCGTCGTCTGGCGGGCCGGTGACGGCCCGCCCTCCAGCGGCAGGCTCGATGTCGGCGACGACGAGCTTGTCCTGCAGGGATCCGGTGAACCCGATGGCCTCCGCATCCCGCTCGACGAGCTCTCGTCGGTGGAGATCGGGCGCGGAACTGCTGAACGGATCAACGGCGACAAGTCGCTCGTCCTCGAGCGGCACTCCTGCGAGCGGGTACTTGTTGCCGCCTTGGGCGGCGTGGGCCTGCTCGGCGAGCTCAACAATCTGCTGGCTCGGCTCCGGGCCGAGCGGGCGGCACGGGCGTGCGTTGCCGTGGTTGTGCCGATCAAGCGTGGCACGGCCGAGGCGGCCCGGCGGCTGGTCGAGGAGGGGCCGCCCTTCGAGCTCGAGCGCTTGGGGCTCGAGCGACACCACGTCTTCGTCAGCGAGCGCGAGGTCGTCTTCTTCTTCGAAGGCGACAGCGCAGCGGTCAACGCGCTCTCGCGCAGCCCACGGGTGTTGAACGCGGCGGTGCGCTGGCGCGGCATCCTCGCCGGCCGGCCGCGGCTGGCCAAGGAGCGCTTCGGCTGGACGCGCACGAGCTGACGAACAGCAGCCAGCCGCTCTCTCCCGCGGGCAGCCGTCAGGGCCCGAGGCCGATCGCGGTCCGCCCAGGTGTCTGACGCGTCGCCTGGCGCAGGCCGAGCATCCCGACCGGCCGTTCGTCCTCGATCACGGGCAGGTGGTGGAAGCCGTACTCGGTCATCAGCGTCACCGCCGCCTCGATCGGCGTGGCGGCTGAGACGGTGACGGGCTCGGCCGTCATCCACTCGCGGACGCGCGCCTCGCTCGGGTCCAATCCGTCGCAGCTTGCGGCTTCGGTCTGGGCGCTAACGCGCTCCTACTCGTGATCTGGACCCTCGCTCCCCTTCCGCTCTGGTTCCTCGCAGGGGTCGCGCACGGCGCGACCTGCGGCGGCGGCTAGCCAAAACAACCGCAGAGGCTGGTGGCGGCGCCGCTTCGTCGTGCGCAACCCGCCGAGTCGGTGATCAGGCACGGGATCGAGAACCACTGAGACGCAGGCTCCGGCGCGAAGAGTCCTCCGTGTACCGGGATCCCCCGGGGTAGTTGAGCTGACCCGCCGCACCGGTCACTCATTGCCGTCTCATCAACCGAGGCCACAATGAGTCGATGCGAGTACTCATCGTCGAGGACGAGCCAAAGATGGCCGCGCTGATCGCACGCGGCCTTCGTGAGGATGGCCATGCAGCCGACACGGCGGAGCGCGGCGAGGCAGCGCTCTGGATGGCGCAGGCCGTTCCCTACGACGCGATCGTCCTCGACGTGATGCTGCCCGGACTCGACGGCTTCGCGACCTGTCGGCGGCTGCGCGAGCAGGGCGTTTGGGCGCCGGTGCTGATGCTGACGGCGCGCGACGCCGTCCGGGACCGCGTCGACGGGCTCGACGCGGGCGCCGACGACTACCTCTTGAAGCCGTTCTCGTTCGCCGAACTGCTCGCGCGTCTACGGGCACTCGTTCGGCGGGCGCGGTCGCCACGCATGCCGACCGGCGGCAAGCGCCGGACCGAGATCGCGCCGACGCCCCGCAGGTCGCTCAGATCCTGCGCGCGAACGGCTCGGTTGCGGAGTCCACGCCCAGCGGGCTGCCGCCGATCTTGTCCCACGCCGAGATCGGTGCCGTCGCGGCCGGGGCGCGGCACTGGCACAGCGGCTCGATCCGGGGTCTCGACGGCGAGTGGCGAACGCTGGCGGTACCCGCGAACGTCGGCGGGCACGCCGGAGTCGCGGTGATCGGACGCTCTCTCGAGCAACGCGACGAGGCACTCGACCGCCTCTTGAACGAGTTCCTGATCGGAGGCCCGGCCGCGCTCCTGCTCGCGATTCTCGCCGGCTACGGGGTCGCCGCCGCCGCTCTCCGCCCCGTCGAGGCGATGCGCCGCCGGGCAGCTGCAATCACGGCGTCCACCGCCGGGCAGCGGCTGCCCGTCCCGCCGAGCCGGGACGAGCTGGCCCGCCTGGCGGAAACGCTGAACGACATGCTAACCCGCCTCGAGGCCGCGCTCGAGCACGAGCGGCGGTTCGTCGACGACGCAAGCCATGAGTTGCGAACACCCCTCGCGCTCCTGAAGACGGAGCTCGAGCTCGCTCTGCGTCATCCCCGATCGCGCGATGAGCTCGAGCAAACCCTGCGCTCGGCGGCGGAAGACACCGACCGGCTCGTCCGGCGTCGCTGCCATGCCGACGAGAATCGCGAGGAATGCCCACGGGAGCGTGCGGAAACCGAGTGCTCCGGCTACGGGCGAGTAGGGGATCAGGAGCCCGACGAGGACGACTGCGAGCGTCGTGATCAAGAGCGGCCGGCTCGGCCGGCTGTGGAAGAAGGGCACCCGGTGGGTGCGGATCACGAACACGGCGAGCGACTGCGTCGCCAGGGACTCGACGAAGAACTACGGGAAATCCGCAACGTGCGCCCGGAGATGCCGCATCAACGTCGCGGAACGCCCCGATGGCAGGAGTGGCCCTCGCCCCGAGACTACGAAAAAAGTCGAGGCAGGAAGCAGACCCCGACGCGACGGAAGGAGAGTCATGAGGAAGGTATTCGAGATCGGTGGAGTGGTTGCAGCCGCAGTCCTGATCGCATTCGGCATCGCGGCGATCGCGATGGGCTTCAACGGCCGTTCCACGGTCACAAACAGCATCAAGCAGGAAAAGATCGTCGGCACGCCCGACATGACGCCGGCGGCCATCAAGGCCGAGGCGAAGGACGCGGGCCTCGCGGTCGACAAGATCAGCTTCCCGACACTGTCCGTGGCAGGGAAGGCGATCGACAGCGGCACCCGCGCGCACGCGTTCGCCGGCTACATGCGCATTCACGCGCTCGAGGCGACGCAGGGTCTCACGTACGCGCAGATGGGCCGCTATCAGGCACTGCCGAAGGCTCCGAAGCAGCTCACGGACGGGATCGGCGGGACCAACGACACGAAGTACGCGGTCGTCGACCCGACGACGAAGCAGCCGGTGGACAACGGCCGGCGCAACGTCTGGGTGACCGAGACTGCGCTCTCGACGGCGCTCAACGCCAGCTACATGGCCGACCGGATCGCCCTCTTCGGCGTAGTGGTCGGGATCGCCCTGTTGCTGAGCGGATTCGGCTTCGCGATCCTCGCGATCGGCGGCGCCCTGCGCAATCCGCAGACGGTCTTCACCGTCTTGCGGAAGCGCGAGCCCGTGGCCAAGGCCGCGCCCGCTGCACACGCCTAGACGGACTCCTCCGTCGCTGAAGAACGGGCCGCCTTCGGGCGGCTCGTTCACTACTCAGGAAGGTTCGAGTTCGGGCGAAGCCGCGGTCAGGAAGGTTCGAGCAGGCCCTCACCGAGGCGCTCGCTTGCGACGCCGACCTGGAGGACGTCCCGGCTTCGCCGGGGCGTCCGTTCAAACCCGGTTCGGGCGAAGCCGCGGTCAGGAAGGTTCGAGTAGGCCCTCATCTAGCGCGTAGCGAACGAGCTCCGCGCGGCTCGAGAGCCTCAGCTTCTGCATGATGTGCGCACGGTGCGTCTCGGCCGTGCGCACCGAGATGTACAGCTCCTTCGCGATCTCCTGGTTCGTGTGGCCCAGCGCGAGCAGGCGCAAGACCTCGCGCTCTCGGTCGGAGAGCGGGTCTTCCTCTGCGCGCCGACGCTCGGCCGTCTCGGCCGAAACGAGCCGGGCGCCCAGCTCGGGATGCACATAGCGGCCTCCGCCCGCGACCTCCTTGATCGCCGCGACGAGCTCGGTGTCGGCGGCCTCCTTGAGCACGTAGCCGCTCGCCCCGGCCTCGAACGCTTCGCGGACGTAGCGGGGGTCGTCCTGCATCGAGAGGACGAGCACCTTCGCCTCCGGGAGCTCGTGCAGGAGCTGCGGCACGACCTCGATTCCGCTCTGGTCGGGCATCACCACGTCCATCAAGACGACGTCGGGCTTCGTGCTGCGGGCTTCGAAGATCGCATCCCGGGCGCTGCCGGCTTCGCCGACGACCTCGAGGTCCTCCTCGGCGTTCACGAGCATCGCCAGACCCGCCCGCACAACCGCGTGGTCGTCGACGATCAAGATGCGAGCACTCACCGGACGGGCACCTCGGCGGCGATCGTCGTCCCGGCGTCGCGGGTGGACTCGACCTCCAGACGCCCGCCGAGCAGGGCGAGCCGCTCACGCATTCCGACCAACCCGTATCCGTCGCCGGTCTGCTCGGCCGCGTCGAAACCCTGGCCGTCGTCCTCGACCACCGCCTTGACGGCGCCTTCCTTGCGTGCGAGCAGGATGCTGACCCGCCGCGCGCGGGCGTGCTTGACGACGTTCGTGAGCGATTCCTGGACGATTCGATAGAGGGCGGTCTCGACATCGGCAGGAAGCCGCTCGTCAGCGAGCGCCGTCTGGAAGTCGACCGAGATCGCCGTCTGCTCGGCGAAGGACTCGGCGAGCCGCTCCAGGGCGGCGACGAGCCCGAAGTCGTCGAGTGCGCTCGGCCGCAGCTCGACGGCGAGCCGCCGCACGTCCTGGAGCGTTGAGACGACGAGTCCGCGCAGCTCTTGCGTCGCGGCACGCGAGGCCGGATCCTTCGACCTCTCCTCCAGGCTCTTGAGCCCCAGCAGGATCGACGTCAGCGCCTGGCCTGTTTCGTCGTGAAGCTCCCGCGCCAGCCGCCGGCGCTCGAGCTCCTGGGCCTCGACGACCCGGCGGAGCGAGTCTTGCGCGATTCGCTCGGAGAGGTCGACCGCGACGGCCGCACGCGTGGCAAACGTCTCCGCGAGGCGCAGATCGGTGTCCGTGAAGCGGGCATCGGCCCCAAGCTTGTCGTGAGCCGCCAACACACCGATCGCCCGTCCCCGGACGAGCAGCGGCACCCAGAGGCCCGTGCGAGCGCCGATCAGACGCATCGCCTCGTGGTCGACGTCGGGGTCGTCTAGGACCGAGTCGGAGCGCTCGCTCCGGCGACGCTCGAGGACGCGGCCGCTCTTCGAGGTCGAGCGGGTGATCTTCGCACCGGGGAGCTCGGGCCGGTCCCCAGCGACCGCCGCGAAGCGCAGCTCGTCGTCGCCGCTAGGAAGCACAACCGTGACGAGGCGGGCGTCGAGCAGCTCCCGCAGCCGGCGGGCGATCAAGTCGAGCAGCCGGCCGAGGTCGGTTTCCGTCGCGAGCGCGTTCCCGACCTCGTTCAGGGACTCGAGCTGCTTCGACCATCCGGTCGCGGCTTCGTATAGGCGGGCGTTCTCGATCGCAACGGCCGCCTGGCTTGCGAGTAGCTCGACGAGTTCTTGGTCCTCCTCGGTGAAGTCCTCACCACCCTCCTTTTCGGTCAGATAGAGGTTGCCGTAGGCAATCCCGCGCAGATGAATTGGGACGCCGAGGAAGGTGCGCATCGGGGGGTGATTCGGCGGAAACCCGACCGCGCGCGGATCCTCGCCGAGGTTGTGAAGGCGAAGCGACGCATCCTCGCGAATGAGGACACCGAGAATCCCTCGGCCCTTCGGGAGCTCGCCGATCGCGGCATGGGTCTCCGCATCGATGCCGGTGGTGAGGAAGCGCTCGAGCGCCGAGCCGCTGCGGTCGATCACGCCCAACGCGGCATAGCGCGCGCCCGTGAGCTCAGAGGCCGCCTCGACGAGCCGCTGGAGAAGTGCGTCGAGCGACAGCTCCGAGGTGATCGCAACACCGGTCTCGACGAGCGCGCGCAGGCGGTTTTCGTTCGAGCTGACCGCGCCCACACGTTCAGCCTACCCCGGTGCGTTGCCCGGGCGGTAGGCTCGCGGCGGCGCGTTCGATCAGGCCCGGCCCGGGCCGTGGAGGGAGGACTGATGCTTGATCACGTAACCGCGAACGTCGGCGACCTCGAGCGGGCGAAGGGCTTCTACTCGCAGGCGCTTGCGCCGCTCGGCTATTCGCTGCAGATGGAGTTCGAGGGTGGCGCCGGGTTCGGCGCCGGCGAGGGGATGGCCGACTTCTGGCTCGGCTCGAGCTCCGAGCGGGGCGCGACGCACGTCGCGTTCTCCGCTCCCAATCGCGCTGCGGTAGACGCTTTCCACGAGGCGGCGATGGCGGCGGGCGGCAAGGACAACGGCGCTCCCGGCCTCCGCCCGCACTACCACGAGCACTTCTACGCGGCCTACGTGCACGATCCTGACGGCAACAACATCGAGGCGGTCACGCACCGGCCGGAGTGAAGATGTGCGGGGCTTTCCCCGCCCTCGAGCCCTCATTCCTGGTTGCGGAAAACCCGCATGGTTTTTCGGTGCGCTTGCCGATGTCGAGCGCCGCCCGGGCGCGCGACAGTAAGGCCAAGCGAAAGGAGAAGCCATGAAGGCGCTCGTCCACGGCAGCCGAGACCGACGCGCTGAAGGTCGTGCTCGAAGCCGCGCCGGTCGCCGAGGAACGAGCCGAAGAGGAGGTGGCGCTTGTCGGTAGCCCCGCGTAGTCCGCGGTCGGCCGCCGCGGTCGACGTGATTCTCCGCGACGGCGCGACCCTCCGGCTGAGGGCGCCCGCAAAGGAAGACGCGGGCGCCCTCGCCGCGTTCTTGACCGGCCTTTCGGAACGGAGCTTCTACATGCGCTTCCACGGGATCCGCCGCGTCGACGACAGTCTCGTCCGGCACTTCCTCGAGCCGGACTGGCAGGAGCGCGGCGTCCTGGTCGGCGAGCTCGACGACCGCATCGTCGCGGTCGCCGAGTACATGCGGCTGCGCGACGAGAGCGCCGCGGAGGCGGCCTTCGCCGTTGCGGACGAGCACCAGCGTCGGGGAATCGGCACGCGCCTGCTCGAGCAGCTTGCGCTGCGGGCTGCCGAGGCGGGCATCGAGCGCTTCGTCGCCGAAGTGCTGCCGGAAAACCGGGCGATGCTCGGCGTCTTCGACGGTACAGGGCTCGAGGTGACCCGAGAGCTCGACGGCGGCGAGTTCGAGGTCCGCTTCCCGATCGCGCCGACGGAGCGTTATATGAGAACCCGGGACGAGCGCGACCACCTCGCGGTCACGGCTTCACTCCGTCCGTTCTTCGAGCCGAAGTCGGTCGCCGTGATCGGCGCCTCGCGTCGCCGCGGCTCGATCGGCGGCGAGCTCTTCCGGAACGTTCTCGCAGCGGATTTCGTCGGCGCCGCCTATCCGATCAACCGAGATGCCGAGCCGGTCGGCGGTGTGCCCGCCTACAAATCGGTGGCGGACCTGCCCGAGGTGGCCGACCTCGCAGTCGTCTGCCTGCCCGGGCCGCTCGTGCTCGACGCGGCCGAGGCGGCGCTCGCGAGCGGCATGAAGGCACTCTGCGTCATCTCTTCCGGCTTCGCCGAGGTCGGCGCCGAGGGCCGTGAGCGCCAGGAGCGCCTGCTCGACCTCGTCCGCGCGCACGGCGGCCGGCTCGTCGGCCCAAACTGCCTTGGGATTGCGGTGCCGCGGCTCGGCCTCAACGCAACCTTCGGTCCGCGGCCGCTCCCGCCGGGCCCGATCGCATTCTCCTCGCAGAGCGGCGCGCTCGGGCTGGCGCTGCTCGAGAAGGCTTCCGAGCGGCGCCTCGGCTTCTCGTCGTTCGTCTCGATCGGCAACAAGGCGGACGTCTCCTCGAACGACCTGCTCGAGTGGTGGGAAGACGACAACGAGACGGAACTCGTCCTCCTCTACCTCGAGTCCTTCGGCAACCCGCAGAAGTTCGCCCGGCTCGCCCAGCGCGTCGCGCGCAGGAAGCCGGTGCTCGCGCTGAAGTCGGGCTCGACCGAGGCCGGCGCGCGTGCCGCGAGCTCGCACACGGCGGCCCTGGCAAGCTCCGACACCGCCGTCGAAGCGCTTTTCCGGCAAGCCGGGGTGATCCGCGCCGGCACGCTCGAGGAACTGGTCGACGCGGCGGCGCTGCTGTCGAGCCAGCCGCTGCCGCGCGGGCGGCGCGTCGGCGTGCTCACGAACGCCGGCGGGTTGGGCATCCTCTGCGCCGACGCCTGCGCCGCCGCCGGGCTCGAGCTGCCCGAGCTGAGCGAAGAGACGCGCGCCGCGCTGCAACCGCTGCTGCCAGACGAAGCAAGCCTCGCAAACCCTGTCGACCTCCTCGGCTCCGCCACGGGGGCGACGTTCGAAGCTGTGATCCCGGCCTTGCTCGAAGACAAGCGACTGGATTCCCTGATCGTCCTGTTCGTCCCGCCGGTGGTCGCGGGCGCGGATGAGGTGGCGGCGGCGATTCAGGCCGCGGTCGAGCGCGGCGCGACTGACAAGCCGGTGCTGGCGGTCTTGATCAGCCGAGACGGAACGCCGGCGGCGCTACGCGAGGGCGGCAGCTCGGTTGCCTCGTTTGCCTACCCGGAGTCGGCGGCGCGCGCGCTCGGTCTCGCTGCCGCGCGCGCGGAGTGGCTTCGGCGACCGGCCGGCACCGTCCCGTCGGCGCCCGACGTCGACGTCGCCGCCGCTCGGCGGATCGTCGAGACCGCGATCAACGGCCATTCTGAGGCATGGCTGGACGCGGAGGCGACGCGCGGCCTGCTCGAGGCATATGGCGTCGCGGTCGTCCCGGAGCGCGTGGCGCAGACGGCCGACGAGGCCGTCGAGGCCGCACGCGAGCTCGGGTTGCCGGTCGTCCTGAAGACCGCCGCGGCGGGAGCGCACAAGACCGAGCAGGGCGGGGTCGCCCTCGATCTCCGCGACGAGACGCAGGTCCGCGCCGCCGCCGAGCGGATCGGCCCGCCCCTGCTCGTGCAGCCGATGATCAGCGGCGGCGCCGAGCTGCTCGCGGGCATCGTCCAGGACCCTGTCTTCGGACCGCTCGTCGCCTTCGGCCCCGGCGGCGTCTTCGCGGAGCTGATCGGCGCTGCAGCATTCCGAATCGCGCCCCTGACGGATCTCGACGCCAACGAGCTTGTCCAAGAGGGAAAAGCCGGCCGCCTGATCGCGGGCTTCCGCGGCGCGCTGGCGGCCGATGCGCCGGCGCTCGTCGAGCTCTTGCATCGGCTCTCGCGCCTCGCCCAGGACCTCTCCGAGGTGGCGGAGCTCGATCTCAACCCGGTGATCTCGCTACCGGACGGCTACGTCGCCGTCGATGCCCGCGTCCGAGTGGCGGGCCGAGCATCGCGCCCGGCTCTCAAGGGCTGGTAGCGCCGCGTACGCAGAAAACCGCAACCAAGGCGCGGTTAAGCAGCAGTAACAGGCGGGTCAAAAGCCGATGTCGGCCGGCACCGGAGGCTCGACAGTTGGATGAACGAAGAAAGGAGCTTCCCGAATGAAGCGGCTACTGATCATCCTGGCAGGCTTGAGCGTCGGCGTCGGCCTCACCGCAGGCGTGGCGATAACGGGAACGACGAACACGCAGCAGGGGGCGAAGGCCCCGGTGAAGTCGACGATCACGATCCGGCACCAGATGCGCGGCTGCCACGCGTGGTCGGTCAACGGCAGCGCCTATGTAGCTACGCAGAAGACGACGCTCGCGCACGGCGGCACGATCACGTTCTTCGACAACGACGCGCACAAGCTCGTGAAGACGAGCGGCCCCGCCGTTCGCTACCGCCCCGGCCCGGCGATGCGGCACATGAGCGCCTCGGTCCGCGTCACGTTCACCAAGGCCGGCGTCTACAAGTTCACGACGAAGGCCGGTGAGGACTATCCCGGCATGGCGATGAAGACGATCGGCGAGGACAACGTCCTCCGCCTAACCGTCCGCGTCTCCTCATGAACGCACGCTCGACCAACGGTCGCCGCCCGCTGCACGTGTTGATCGCGGGCGGCGGCGTTGCCGGCCTCGAGGCGCTTCTCGGCCTCCGGCACCATGCGCAGGAACGGGTCTCGATCGAGCTGCTCGCGCCCGAACCCCAATTCTGGTACCGCCCGCTTTCGGTCGCGGAGCCGTTTGGGCTTGGCCGCGTACACGGCCTCGATCTGAGCAGCGTCGCCGACGAGTGCGGGGCGCTCTTCACGCTCGGCGGGCTCCGCGGGATCGACACGCGTCGTGGCACCGCCCTTACGTCGACAGGCGCCGAGCTGGACTACGACGCGCTGCTCATCGCCGTCGGCGCGCGTCCGGTCGAGTCGGTTCCCGGCGCTTTCACCTTCCGCGGGCCCGCCGACAGCGCTGCGTTTGGCGCGCTGCTCGACGAGCTCGGAAAGGGCAAGGGGAAACGCGTCGTCTTCGCGCTACCCGGCGCTGTCAGCTGGCCGCTGCCGCTGTACGAGCTCGCGCTCCAGACCGCAAGCCGTCTCCCGGCACTCGAAGTCGTCATCGTCACCCACGAGGAGGCGCCGCTGCAGCTCTTCGGGCCGGCGGCCAGCTCGGCGATGGCGGACCTGCTCTCAGACCGACGAATCCATGTTCGCACGAGCTCCTATCCGGTCGCCTTCGAGAACAGGTCGCTCCTGCTGACGCCGGATTGGGAGCTAGAAGCCGATTACGTCGTAACCTTGCCCCGTCTGGAGGGGCCCAGGCTCGAGGGAATCCCGAGCGACGCGCAAGGCTTCATCTCCACCGACGGCAGCGGTCGGGTCAAAGGCCTCGACGCGGTTTTCGCCGCCGGCGACGCAACGACATTTCCGATCAAGCAAGGTGGTCTCGCAACACAGCAGGCCGACGCCGCGGCCGAGGCGATCGCCGGCCTCGCCGGGGCCGACGTCGTCGCTGAGCCGTTCCGACCGGTTCTGCGAGGGCTGATCCTGACGGGCGGGGCGCCTCTCTACGCGCGGGCGGAGCTGAGCCGTGCCGGCAACCCAGCTTCTGTGGCGACGGATGCGCTCTGGTGGCCGCCCGGCAAGATCGTCGGCCGCTACCTCGCGCCGTACCTGGCGGAGCGGTCGGGAGCCATCCTCGATCCTCCGATTGAGCCCGAAGGCGTCCCGGTCGAGGCAGACCTCTCCTCGCTCGCGAGCGCAAAGTAAGTCAAGCTCCCGAGGTGACGATGCGTGAACCAGGTTCCCTGCGAACGGCCGAGCCCTTCGACATCGCCGGCGCGAAGGACCGGCTCGCCGCGGGCAACGGCGGCTACGAGGTCGTCCACCGATCGCCCGGCCTCGAGATCGGGGTCTACGTGCTCGTGACGCCCGAGCCGGACCGCCAGTCGCCGCACGAGGATGACGAGGTCTACGTCGTGCTCGAAGGCCGCGGCACGCTCGAGGTCGAAGGACAACAGGTCGAGCTTCGTGAAGGCCACGCCGTCTTCGTCCCTGCG
>VAWH01000063.1 GCA_005888315.1 Actinomycetota bacterium
TACTGGCCGTCGACGATGCGAGAGGTTCCGTCGTCGGGGTTGATGATCCACGAGCCGCCGCCGGGCAGCGGACAGCAGGTGGCGATGTGGGCGCCGTCCGAGAACCACCGTGGAAACTCGCCGGTGTCCGTCGGTGCCTGGACGAGCCGCTGACCACTGCCGTCCGGGTTGACCACGTAGACCTGCGTGTCGCCGAGCGTCTGGTTGAATCGCGCGAACGTGATCTGGCCGTTCGCCCCCCGTGGGGCCGCCCCCGCCGACACCACTGCCACCGCGGCGAGCGCGACGGCGAGCAGCACAACAAAACGGACTCGTCCATTGATGAGGAACTTCATGTCGCCTCCCTCTCCCCCCTTGGGAAATGGCCGAGGAAGCGGGCCTGCCACCGCAGTCCGCAGCCGTGCTCAGCGGAGAGCTTCCTACGAACGAGACAAGCAGTCAAGCAGTCCGCGGATGTCCCAGAACCACCGCAGCTACCTGAGCCGGTAGAGAACGTACCGCCGGTCGGCGTAGGCGCGCGGCAGGTCGAGCGTCAGCCGGTGACGCTTGCGGTCGACGATGATCCAGCGGGCGCCGTAGCGGCGCGGGATCGAGAGGTCGCCGCCGTGGGCGTAGAAGCGGTAGGTATCGCGCAGGCGCTCCCTGGGCCGGTTCTGCTTCGTCGCCGCGACGTGGCCAAAGGGAGCGTCGGCCAGGTAGACCGGCGCGTAGGCCGCCAGCAGATAGCCGGTCTCGGGGTCGGCGAAGAGCACATCCTTCGGCCCCGCGTCGGCGCGGAAGCTCTTGATCAGGCCGCGAGAGAGGGCGCCGGAGCCGCTGCCGACGCGGTTCCAGTGCGAGAACCCGTGGACGGCGACGGGGATCGCGAACACGGCGACCGCCATTCCAGCCGTCCGTTGGTGACGCAGGTGTACCCCTAAGTCATTTCCATTTCTGAAGCATCGCGCCACCCCGACGAGGAGCGCGGCGAGACCGCCCGCGAGCGCGAACCAGGTCGGCCAGACCGGCGTCGTGCCGTGGAAGAGGTAGCCGAAGTCGCCGGGGTACGCGCGCTCGAGCACGATCCCCGCCCCGAGGGCCACCGGGATCGCGAAGATCCCGAGCAGTCCCGCGAGGACGGTCGCGCCGCCGGCGACGGCGTACGCGATCGGCACGAAGCCGACCAGGCGACGACCCTGCGAGATCGAGACCGCGTCGGCGAAATGGGGGAAGACGAACGGGACGAGGGTCAGCGCGAAGATCGCCAACGTGCCGCCGAGTACCCAGGCCGCCCAACGACGCCGCGCGGCGAAGAGGGCGAGCGGTACGCAGACCAGGCCGGCGATCGCGACTGCGCCGCTGCGCGTGAAGAGCCGCTCGGCGACGTGGTAGCGATTGGTGGTGCCGGCGAGCTGGCCGGGGTACTGCGCGAACGCGCGCCGCACCTCCTCCCCCGAGGGGTTGTGGACAGTGGTTGCCTCGACGACAGGCCGCAGCCAGGCGAGCGCCAGCGCGGTCGGGACGGCGAGCGCCGCGAGCCCGGTCAGCACCGGTGCGAGCTCACCGCGGACGAGCAGCGCCCTCGCGATTGCGAAACCGACCAGCGGGACACCGACGAAGAGCGCATAGGTCGGGTGGACGAGCGCCAGCCCGCCCGCCGCCGCCGCGGTCGAGAGGAGCAGCCCGTGCGACGGCCGCCGGACGTGGGTGAAGAAGAGCGCGAGCAGCGCCGGGACGAGCAGCTGCCGCGCCGCCGTGGCCGGGAGCGCGAGCGACGTGAACGAGCCGCCGTGTCCTGCGGCGATCCCCGTCAGCGAGATCTGCGCGATCACGACGGCGACGCCGGCCCACGCTGAGCGGAAGAGCGCCGCTCCGGCCTCGTAGAAAAGTGCGAAGGAGAGCGGAGCCAAGACCGTCGGGCCGTTGCGCCCGACCGCGATCGGGTCGACGTCGGCGAGGCGCGCGATCAGCGCCAGGAATCCGTGCCAGAGCGGGAAGGCGTAGCCGGGATGCAGGCTGGCGTCCTTGAACTCGCCGACGTTTCGAAGCGAGAGCGAGCCGAAGACCTCGAGCTTGCGCACGCGGGCGAGGTGGAAAAAAGCGTCGCCGTCGAGGACGGCCACGAACCACAGCGCGATCCCGAACGCCACTCCCGCGGCGACGACGGCGAGCTTGACCAGATCGCCGCGACCGGGTCCCGAGCCATGTCCCTGGACCCCGTCGCGGGGCATGTCCCGAACAGCGAACGGCAACGCCACGACCCCGACCGCGCCCATGATCGCAAGCGTCAGCCACAGCGAGCTGTGCACGGCAAATGTGATCGCGAGCGCAAAGAGCAGCGCCGCCAGCGCCCATGCGAGCGCCGGCGCAAACCCGCGCAGCCGAAGCGCGCGAGAGATGAGCGCTCCCGGGAGCAACAGACAAGCGCAGGCCGCTCCGAGCCGCAGCCCGAGACCGGCGCCGTCGGCCGGCAGCAGGCGCGCGAGAGCGAGCGCCGGCACGGCGAGCAGGACGAGCGGAACGCGCCTCACCGTGCGCGCAGACTCGATTCGGGGAGAAGACATCTCCAAGAGCGGGTTCGAGACGGCGCGGCGGCAGAGCCGCCACGCCTCAAGGTCTGCATCGCAAGCGATGCAGACGCCGCGAGCGAAGCAGCGAAGCAGCCTTGCCGGAGGAGAGCCAGCGCGCGGCCTCCCGATAGCTCCGCCGGCGCTCGCCGCGGAAGAGCAACAGCCGCAACCGGACGCCGGCGAGCAGCAGCCGACGCGCCCGCTCCGCCTCACGCGTGCCGCGGTGCTTGGCGAGGAAGTGCAGCTGTCCGCGGACGTTCTCGGCGAAGAGCCCGCCGCCGTGCGAGGCGCCGCCGACGTGCACCACCTCGGCGCCGGGGAAGAAGTAGACGCTCCAGCCAGCCTGGCGGAAGCGGTAGCACCAGTCGGTCTCCTCGCTGAACATGAAGAAGTCCTCGTCGAAGAGTCCGACCTCGTCCGCGGCGTCGCGCCGGACGAGCAGGCAGGCACCGAAGAGCCAGTCGACCTCGCGCACCTCGTCGTGGTCGAAACCGCCCTCGTAGAAGGTGTTCAGCGCACGCGAGCGCGGCGCCAGCTTGCGCAGGAAGAGGTACTCGGTCGAGAGCCGCCACAGCGTCGGAAAGGCGCGCGCGGAGCGCTGCAACGACCCGTCGGGGTTGAGCAGCCGCGGCCCGACGACGGCCGCATCCGGGTGCTGGTCGGCGAACCGCGCCAGTTGCGCGATGCCGTCGCCGGCGACCCAGGCATCCGAGTTCAGCAGCAGGAAGTAGCGACCGGAGGCGAGCCGCATCCCGGCGTTGTTGCCGCCGCCCATGCCGACGTTCTCCTGCTCGATCACGCGCGCTTCAGGGAACCGCCGCCGGACGATCTCCAGCGTCTCGTCGGCCGAGCCGTGGTCGACCACGATCGTCTCGTGACCGCGCACGCTCTCGAGGCAGCGCTCGATCCACTGCGCCGAGTTGAAGGTGACGACGACGACGGAGACGTCAGACATCGGGCTGGTGGAGAGGGGCGCGCGGGACGCCGCGGAAGCTCTCCCAGAGGAAGATCGCGAGCCCCGGCAGCGCGAGCGCGATGTTGACGACGAAGAAGAGGAAGCCGGTTGCGAAGGCCGGGTCGGCGCCGACGCCGAGTTGGCCGAGGAAGCTGACGAAGAAGGACTCGCGGACGGCGAGCCCGTTGACGGTGAACGGCACGAGCAGGACGAGGAAGAGCAGGGGACCCATCACGTAGTAGGGCCTCGGCGATAGCTCGACGCCGACCGCCTTCCCGGCCATCCAGATCGCGAGCACCCGGACGGCCTGGACCCCAAGCGTCAGCGCGAAGACGCCGACCAGCAGCCCCGCGTTGCCGCGATAGGAGTGAATGCCTTCGTAGACGGCCCGTACCGGCCGTTCGACCCGAAGCAAGCGCAGCAGCGGCACCGTTCGCGCGAGCCACGGCCGGAGCCGGCGGGAGAAGAGCAGCACCGCGAGCACCACCGTCGCGACGACAAAAGCACCTTCGACCCAGAGGTAGGCGCCAACGTCGTACCGCCCGATCGCGAGCGCAAAGCCGACGGCCGCGAGGGTGAGAGTCGCTGCGCCCCCGAGCGCGCGCTCGAGCAGCACCGAGGCTGCGATCGGGCCGCCGTTGCCCGGGTGGCGGCGCGACGTCTCGTAGATCCGCACCGCGTCACCGCCGACCGCGGTCGGCAGCACCTGGCCGCCCGTGTAGGCGACGAAGTACGCGCGCACGAGCCACCAGAGACGATCGCGAATCCCTTTCGCGGCGAGCAGCTGCTGCCAGCGCCAGGCCATCGGCCAGACGGAGAGGATCATGATCGCGACGGCCCCGAGGAAGTAGCCGACCTTGGCGTGGACGAGGATGTGCGCCGTCCGCCCGACGTCGATCTTCCAGAAGATGTACGCGGCGCAAAGCCCCGTGACGACGAGCGTCCCGGCGAGTCGAATCGCGCGTCGTCTCATGCCGTCATCGAGCCCAAGCGTAACGACGACGGCGGCAAGGCATTGCTTGCGATGCCGACCTCTCCGACAGGCGATTTTCTAAGCAGCGAGCGGGCGCGCCGGCAGCTCGACCGGCTCGATCGGCTCGCCGAGCGCTCCCTTCAAGGCGAGCGCGTTCAAGTCGACCCCTGTCGCGACCCGCACGACCTCGACCTCTTCGGGGCTTCCGACGCGGGCCGCGAGCTCGATCACCTGCGGCCCGCGGGCGGTGATTCGGATCCGCGTCGAAGTCGGCCCCTCGCGGATGCCGAGAGCGGCGGCGGCCCGCGCCGCCAGGGCGGCGGCGCCGGACGGGCCGGACAGCGCGTGGAGCTCGCCTCCGAGGCTGAACGCCTGCACCGTCACCTCGGGGCCGTCGCCGAGCCAGGCGTCATGAGGTACGCCGGCCTCGGCGAACCGCTCCCGCTGCTTCAGCCAGGAGCCCGCGAGCGCCGCCGTCTTCGGATCGAGCGGATGCGGCAACGCAAGCCGGTGCGCAACTCGGGCGGCGATCCCGACCGACCAGTCGTTGGCCGGCGAGATGACGCCGTCGATTCGCTCCGCTTCGGCGAGCCTGTGCAGGGCCGGCTCGTCCTCGAACGAGATCAGCGCGCGCCGGTCGGCGAGCCGAAACCCCGGCGCTGAGGGATCACGGTCGACCGCGACCACAACCAGGCCGCGCTTCCGTGCGGCGTCCAGCAGGGCGAGCTGCTGGCGTCCGGCCCCCAGGACGAGCAGCTTCGTGGGGGCGTGCCGGTTCGCTTCCACCCGGCCATTGTCGCGGGCGCACGAGACGGCGCCCGCGACAGACGCACATGAGCTAGCCGGCAGCGTCGAACGCCGGCTGCGGCGTTTCGACCTCGCGCCGCCGCGCCGGGATCGCGAGCGCGGCAAGCGCGCCCACGCCGACGAAGCCAGCGCCGACCCAGACCGCGGGGCGCAGGCCATCGACGAAGTGCTGCGGGACGCCGTAGCCGCCGTAGTGGGCGAAGATCGACGCCAGGACGGCAACGCCGAAGACGCCGCCGAGCTCGCGGATCGCATTGTTGGCGCCCGAGGCCTGGCCTTCCTCCTCCGGCCGCACCGAGCTCAGGACGACGTTCGCGACCGGAGCGAAGAACAGCGCCATGCCGATGCCGGACAGGAAGAACGGCGCGACCACGGCCGAGTACGGCATCGACGGCGAGGAGACCGACGCGATCCAGGCGATTCCGATCGACTGCAGCGCCAGCCCCGCGGCCATCAGCCGCTGCCCGCCGATCCGATCAGACCAGGCGCCCGCGATCGGCGCGATGAAGATCGGCATCGCCGTCCACGGCAGGATGCGCAGGCCGGCCTGCAGAGGTGAATAGCCCTGCACGGTCTGGAAGAACTGGATCAGCAGGAAGATCGAGCCGAACATCCCGAAGAACATGAAGAGCGAGGACACGTTCGTCAGCGCGAACGTCCGGTTGCGGAAGAAACGCATCGGCAGCATCGGCGCCGGAGCGCGGAGCTCCCAGAGCACGAACAGCCCGAGCACGACCGCACCGCCGACGAGCGAGCTGACGATTTCGGGCGAGACCCAGCCGACGGAGTTGCCGCGCACGAGACCCCAGACGATTCCAAGTAGACCCGCGCTCGCCAGGGCGAGGCCGGCGAGATCGAGACGGTCGGCCGGGCCGCGCGACTCGCGTAGGCGGAAGAACGCCAACGGCGCCAGCACGAGCCCGATCGGAACGTTGATCCAGAAGATCCACTGCCAGGAGATGCCCTCGACGATCGCGCCCCCGACGAGCGGCCCGATTGCAACCGCGAGCCCACCGATTCCGCCCCAGGCGCCGAGCGCCAGACCGCGCTTTTCCCTCGGAACCGCGGCCGAGAGGAGCGTCAGCGTCAGCGGCGTGACGATCGCGCCGCCGACACCCTGGAGCGCGCGAGCGAGGTCGAGTCCGGTCGCCGTTGTGGACAGGGCCGCGACCGCAGACCCGAGCGTGAAGACGCCGATGCCGATCGAGAACATCAGCCGGCGGCCGTAGCGGTCGCCGAGCGCCGCGCCGGTCAGCAGCAGCACGGCAAAGGTCAGCGTGTAGGCGTTCACCGTCCACTCGAGCTGAGTCAGCGAAGCGTGCAGGTTGCGCCGAATCACAGGCAGGGCGCTCGTCACGACCAGGTTGTCGAGCGTGACCATGAACAGCGCGACCGAGGTGATCGCGAATGTCCAAAGGGTGGTGCTCCGGCTTGCCATGGTTCCTCCTTGTTCTTGACTAGTCACTTACTTGGTGTTGAAAAAGAGAGACTCACTTCGTCTTCAGGCCGGCGACCAACCGCGCGGCCCAGGGCTCCTCGAGGTCCTGAAGTCCCATCGAGGCAATGACGTTCAGGAGCATCCCGGTCGCGAAGAAGCGACCGACCGCCTCGGGGGGCAGGCCTGAGACCCTTTCCGCGTAGGCGACGAGGTCCCCGTAGCCGTTGCGGACGACCTCGCGGATCTCGTCGTCCTCGCAGGCGGCGTAGGCCTGCATCTGCGCCCGCAGGCGTGTGCGGACCGGGAGCAGCTCGTTGACATATGCATCTCCCATGGCTTTCAGCGCCGCCTGGCCGCGCTTCCCTTCTGCCGCTCGCTGAAAGAGCTCGAGCGTCTGCCGGAAGCAACGGCTGACAACCGCCTTGAAGAGCTCCTTCTTCGTGCCGAAGAGGCGGAAGACGTAGGGCTGCGAGATGCCGGCCTTGGCGGCGATCGCCTCGGTCGAGGCACCCTCGAGGCCGCGGGCCGCGAACTCCTCGAGCGCAGCCTCGAGCACGGCTTCGCGGCGCTCTTCGGCCGACTTGCGTTGGGCTGTAACTGCCATGCGAAGTAAGTTACTACTTACTTACTAGACTTGTCAAGGCCCCCGCAACTCGGTCGAGGTCGCTCTCCGTCAGCCGGGTGTGGAACGGCAGCGCGACGGCGCGGTCGAAGACCCGTGACGCGCCCGGAAACTCGCCCTGGTCGCGGTAGGCGTCGAGCCGGTGGAGCGCGTATGTGCCGACCTGCGCCTCGATCCCCTGCTCGCGTAGGGCTGCGATAACGGTGGCGGCGCCGTCGACCTGGATCACGTACGCCTGCCAGCCGTGGACGTCGCCCTCGTCCGCGGTGGGCACATCGACAATTCCCCCGAGACGCTCGGTGTAGCCGGCGGCGAGCCGGGTCCGCGTCTCGAGCAGCTCGTCGAGGCGGGCGAGCTGCGGGATCCCGACCGCGCAGAGGATGTCGGAGAGCCGGTAGTTCAAGCCCGCGTGCGCGATCGCGAAGTCGCCGCGCGGCTCGATCCCGTGGTGGCGCATGCGGCGGATCGCGTCGGCGAGCTCGTCGTCGTCCGTCGTGACCGCGCCGCCCTCCCCGGTGGTGACGATCTTGCGCGGGTGGAGGGAGAGGCAGGCGAGCGCGCCGAGGCTGCCGCACGGGCGCCCCCGCCGCTTGGCTCCGAGCGCTCCGGCTGCATCCTCGAGCACCGGCAGGCCGTTCGGAAGCTGCTCGACGCGCACCGGCCGGCCGAAAAGGTCGACCGCGATGATCGCCTTCGTCCGTGAGCCGGCCTCGAGCTTCGCCGGGTCGAGGTTCATCGTCTCGGGGTCGACGTCGACGAGCACCGGTTTCGCGCCGGCGAGGGCGACGACGTTCGCCGTCGCAGGGAACGTGTAGGCGGGGACGAGCACCTCGTCGCCGGGACCGATTCCGAGCGCGAGGACGGCCAGGTGGAGCGCAGCGGTACCCGAGGAGACGACGACGGCGTGCTCGGTGCCGCAGGCCTCGGCCAGCCCCCGCTCGAACTCCTCGACCTTCGGGCCCATCGTCAGCTGCCCGCTGGCGAGCACCTCGGCCACCGCCTCCGCCTCCGCGGCCCCGACGTCGGGCCAGGCGAGCCGGATCAAGTCAACGCCGGCGTCTGTTCC
>VAWH01000114.1 GCA_005888315.1 Actinomycetota bacterium
TGTTCGGCGAGCGGAGCCACGTCGTCAACCACCAGGACGGTGGTCACTCCCCCTCTCCCGGCAGCTCCACGATGAACTTGCTGCCCGCCCCGGGCGCGGTCTCCACGCGCAGCGCGCCATCGGCGTCGAGTACCAGGCGCCGCACGATGGAGAGGCCGAGGCCGGTGCCGTCCGGCTTGGTGGTGTAGAAGTCGTCGAACGCCCGGTTCAACTCGTCCCGGCTCATTCCCCTGCCGGTGTCCGCAACCGTGATGCGGACGACGGGGCGGCCGCCATCCCCCCCGGCGCCGCGCGTGGTCCCGACGGTCACGGTCCCACCGGGTGACGCGAGGCTGTCGAGGGCGTTGCCGATCAAGTTTTCCAGGATTCTCCGCAGCACCAGCGGATCCGTGCGGACGGCTGGCAGCGCGTCGGCCAGCTCGCTCTTGAGCTCGCCCCGGCACGCATCCCCGACGCGGCGGATCGTCTCGCGCACGGCCGCGTTGACGTCGCACGGCTCGCGGGCCGGCTGCGGGGAGAGGCGGGCGTAATTCGTCGCGAGGTTCTCGAGATACGAGATGCTCGACTCGACCGTCCCCTGGCGGTCCTGCAACGCCGCGGCGAGCCGGTCAGGCCCGGCCCGCTCGGCCTCCAGCAGGTGTCGAAACACGTTGCGGATGGGGATCAGGCCGTTCTTGATGTCGTGGTTCACCTGCCGAGCCAGGTCGCCCACGGCGATGCGGCGTTCCGCCTCGCGCAGCCGGGCGGCCCCCGCCCGGAGCCGCTCCATCATGGCGCCGAGCAACCGCGACAGCGCGCCGATCTCGTCGTCGCGATCGCTCTCGAACGCGACGTCGAGGCGCTCCATGTCGATCTCGGCCGTGCGGCGCGCCAGCTCTCGGAGGGGACGGCTGATCCAGTTGGAGAGCCAGCTGGCGAGGAGCAGGGCGATCGCGCCGGTGAGCAGCACCGCCGCAGCGAAGGCGGCGTCCACGCGCCGCCGCAACGCGGCGAGGGGAGCGAGGGAGTGCGTGACCACGATCCGTGCCTCCCCCAAGCCGGGAGAATCGCGGAGCCCGAGGAAGGGAACCGCCAGCGTCCGCACCACCTGTGACGCCGAGTCGACGCGTGCGAGCGTATCGGTCGGGAGGGTCAGGGAGACGGCCAGGTCGGAGTCGGGAGCGAGCCGCGCCAGGAAGCTCGAGTCCACGGCCACGCCGCCCACCAGGGTGAACCACCGGCCGCCCAGGCGCAGCGAGTCGACCCGCGCCAGCGCCAGCAGCGTGGCTTCTGCGGTGCGGGTTTCGACGAGCGCCATGCCGCCGGGCGCGGTCGCCAGGAGGCGCGGCAGCGCCGGCTCGATGCGGTCGTATTCGTTCCGGAAGTGCCCCGAGCTGATGATGCGACCCTGCTCGTCCTGGATTTGCAGCATCGCCAGGCCCGTGAGGCGCATGGCGCCACCGGCGTAGTCCAGGAGATACGCGCGGTCGGCCCCCTGCAGCGCGGCGCGCCGGAGCTGGTTGTCCGCCGCGATCGCGTCCTTCAAGGCGTCGAGCCGACCGGCGATCCCGGCACCGTCCCGGTTCAGGTCCGCGCGGATCACCGCCTCGAGCGACGCCACGCGCCGTTGGTACTCGGCCGTGAGACGGTCGGCCATGTCTGCCCGCACGCGCAGCTCGAACACGGCGAGGGGGAAGAGCACGACTAGCCCGAGCCCGATGAGGATCCGGGCGCGGAAGCTCATCGCGGGACGAGCCGGACGGCGCCGTCCCAGTCGACGCTGAGGCGCGGCAGGCCACGCCGCACCAGGGCGTGCGTGCGCGTGTCGATGAGCGGCGTGATCGAGCCGCGCGCTACCCACGCGGGCAGCTCGCGCGCCGCGGCGCACGGATCGACGGTCCGGCGTCGGACCCGGAGCACGTACGCCGCCTCGCCGCCGCTCCGGAAAGCGGTCTCGAGTGCGGCAGGCGCGAGGCCGGCCACGACCGCGCCGCGGCCGAGCGCGGCGAGACCCACGAGGCGGGCGGCGAGGTCGCGCGCGTCGCGGTCCGCCTGCTGGTACACGATGCGCCGGCGCGGCGGTGCCCGGGGCGACGCGGCCTCGGCCGCGAGTCCGCACCGCTTGAGATCGGTCAGCCAGAACCCCCCATCGTCGGCTTGGGCCGGTCGCGCCTCGACGTGGACCGCCTGGGGGAGGCTCTCCAGGCGCAGGGCGCTCAGCTCGAGACTGCTCCCGTCGGGCGCGAGCAGCACGTACGTATGATCCCACCCCAGCGGGACATCCTGATACTCGGAGCGAGTGCGCCCGTAGTCGAGTGCGGCGGGGTCGCTCGTGAGGAGGAGATCAGCGTTCGCATCCACGGCGTCCCGCGCCTCGCTCGCCGGCGCGACCGTCACTTTGAGGGCCGGCAGCCCGGTGCCCGGCACCGGGCTCGCCCACAGCGCCTCGGCCCCGCCCGCTGAGCCGGTCGTCCAGTAGTGGCCGGTGCCGATGGGCCAGCCGCCGCCTGGAGCGGACTTGGTCACTGCGAGCGCGGGATCGGCGAAGCGCTGAAACGACAGGCCGGACGGATCGATGCTGAGCACTCGATCGTCCGGGACCATGACCGCTCGAGCGAGACTCGAGTCGCGCGCCCGCCACGCGGCCAGCATGTCTCGAGCCGTCACCGGTGCTCCGTCCCAGAAGCGCGCGTCGGACCGCAGCGTGACCGTCCAGCGGCCTTCGGGTCCCTGCTCCCACGATCGGGCGAGCGCCGGCAGGACGCGCCCCTGGCAGTCGACGCGGATCAACGTCTCGTACAGTTGGGCGAAGACGAAGCGCTCGGCGACGTTGCGCGGCAACGGCGCGTGCGCCGGATCGACCGGATCGGTGAGCGCGATCGTGACCGTGTCGCGAGACGCCGGCCGGCCAGCCGCGATCAGGCACGCCGTGTCGCCGGCCGCGAGGGCCGGGGCGGGGGGCGGCAACTCGCCGCGCGGCACTCCCCCGCCGCAGGCGGCCGCGACGAGCAGGCCGAAAAGCGAGATCTGGTGGTGCGGACGGATCATGGAGGGCTCGGGCTTTGGAGGCTCTGTCGAAGGATACAGAGGGCCGGAAGCCCGAGCCAGCACGGGGTCTAGGCGCGCGGTTTCCGCATCATCAGCGCCAGCACGTTCCCTTCGGAATCTCGGAACTCGGCCAGCCATAGCTCGTAGTCCGCGGCCCGGTGCACGAGGTGGGGTTCGGTGATGAACTCGACGCTCCGGCCGCGCAGCGTCGCGTGCGCGGCGGCGATGTCCGGCACAAGGTAGTAGACCAGTGACGCCGGGTGATCGAGCTCGGGCGCTTCGGGGACGCCGAGCATGACGGTCGTCGCGCCGCACTGGAAGAACGCCATCTGGGGCGGCGCCTGGAAGAGAAACGGCATGCCGAGTGTGTCGCGGTAGAAGCGGACGGCGCGGTCGAGATCGCGGGCGCGGATGAAGATTTGGCCGATGGCGGAGAGGCCGAATTGCTGGGTGGTCGTGGCCACGTTGCACCTTCGGATGTTGGTAGGTTCGGTAGATCGGACAGGCGCCAGTCATCGGTGTAGTTGACAGACGCCAAGCCGCAAGCGGTTCACCGTAGCGAGTTGCAAGGATTCGTACCCGTTCGCCGAGGTTTGATAACAGAGCGTCCGGCACCTCTCATACATTCGCCGAATGGGTCACTTCAAGGATCTCAAGGCGTGGCAGCACGCGCGATTGCTGGCCGTGCTTTCGAAGGGGGCCATCGCTCGATTACCCGAGTCCGAACGGAACGGACTGGCCGACCAGTGGAAGCGAGCGTCTTACAGCGTTGTCTTGAATATTGCCGAAGGGGCTAGTCGCCGGGGCACCAAGGAGTTCCGGAGGTTCCTCGATATCGCGAGAGCGTCACTGCACGAAATCGAAGCCATTCTCGACCTGGTGGTGGCCCTCGAGTATCTCCGTCCTGAGGAGTTGACCAAACTTGTGGCGA
>VAWH01000064.1:0-9131 GCA_005888315.1 Actinomycetota bacterium
AACGCAGAGATCAGCCGCGAGCTCTACATGAGCGTCGCGACCGTCAAGGCACACGTCTCGCGCGTGCTCGAGAAGCTCGAACTCAACAATCGCGTCCAGATCGCGCTGCTCGCCCACGACGCCGGGGAGGCGTGACCTAGATGTCAAAGCAAGCACTAGGCAACGTCCTCGCAGGGGTCGCATTCCTCATCGTCGCAATCGTTGACTTCACCCGTGATTCTTCGGGCATCGGCGCGGCCTTCTTGGTGTTTGCGGCTGTCTTTCTAGGGCTTGGCCTGTCAGGCAGAAGGCGGCAGCCACGCTCGAAGTGATCGGGAAATAGAGGGACTGCCCTGGCGTGCGCGTCGCTCTCGCCGAACGCGACGCTTAGGTTGAGCGCCGACGACGGACCACCGGTTCTCCCCAAAGCTGTCCCCGCCGTGCTGCACATGCGCGACGCCCGCGTCCCCTTTTCCGCTCATTTCGATCTGCCGCGCCGATTCGGCGAGGTCCCCGCGTGGTTACAGAGGGGGTCAAGTCGGTTCGGATGAGCTTGATCAAGCCGAATACCACCTGCCGATACGCCTGACGAGGGAACACCAGGTAGTGCCCGCGAGTGCCCGCGCGTGACAGCCGTTTCCCACTGAGACAACTCAAGTAGCCGTTTTGCAGGGCGTTCCGTGAAGCCCTCTGACGGACTCGAACCGTCGACCCCCTCCTTACCATGTACTTCTCGCGGCAACCGGTCGCAACGGACGTCGCCGCCGAGGTGAAGGAGCGCCTGGGCGCCGTCGTCGAGCGCGCTTGCGTCGCCTGACGCCGGCGGTGTTCAGACGGCGGCAGCTGCGTTTTTCGCGACGTCGTGGTCGGCGACCCACAGCGCCTGGGCTTAAGGACGTGTGAGCCTCAGGCACCCCTCGTTACGGATACGAGCTCGTTGCGCTCGTTTCCGCCCTTCTCGGTCTGCTCGAGGACCGTGCCGATGCCGCGTACGTACATCTTGTGGTCGAGTACGCTCGGCTCGAGCGGTGTCCATTCCTGCGTGAGGAGCGTGTTCCTCGTCTTCGGCCCGGCGACGGTTCCGAAGAGGCCGACGACTTTGAAATGGTCTTCGGCCTGGCCCTTGTAGTACTCCTGCAGATTCGACTGTCCGACGTGCGGGTGGGCGGGCATGTAGATGCCGGGCTTGGCGCCGTGGACCCCGGCTCTCCATGTGCCGGAGGTGTTGGTGACGTGGCCGTGCTTGTCGAGCTCGGCGGTGTTCTCGCCGAAGTACCAGACGTTGCCCTTCGAGTCTTGGCTGTACCAGTCGGTCGTCCGTTCTTCGAGTTGGCCGCGTAGGTAGAGCCGGTCGTGCACGGCGACACAAGGGACGCCTTCGATCGCCTTGGTGCGGTGGGTGACGGTGACGACGTCGCGAGACGGCTTACCGTCCTTCACGCCGGTGTAGCGGTAGAGGGTGCCGGGCTTGAGCGGAAACCACGGGTTGTCGACGCGGGCAGTAAAGGTCGAAGCCGGGGGCATCCGCGGTGTCCCGGTCGCGTCGCGTGCGCGGGTGTGGCGGGCGGACGCCGTTCCCGCGGCGGCTGCGGCGACGGCGAGCGTGCAGAGGGCGAGGATTTGTTTCATCATTCCTTTCCTTTCGTCGCGACGAGGGAACCGTCAGCGACGCTGTCGCCGGCGATCTCGCCGTGCTGGTCTCGAGTCAGGTCGGGCAGCGCGGGGGTGGCGGGTAGCGTCAGGACGACGTCGGCACCGTGTGCGATGTCGGTCGAGAGCGCGACGCGTCCGTTGTGGGCGGCGACGATCGCCTTGACGATCGCAAGCCCGAGGCCGGCACCGCCGCTGCTACGTGCCAGATCGCCGCGCGTGAAGCGCTCGAACGCCGTGTCGGCGACACCGTTGTCGAAGCCGGCTCCTTCGTCTGCGACGTGGATCTCGACGCCGTCGACTTCCGACGATGCGGTGAGCCTGATCGTGCCGGCGCCGTGGCGGAGCGCGTTCCCGACGAGGTTGACAAGGGCTTGTTCGAGGCGGACGCGGTCGGCCTCGACTGCAAGTCTGGGAGCGTCGACGTCGATCGTGCGGCCGTCGTCGTCGGCGCGGCGCCGGAACCGCTCGGCGACGTCATGCAGCAGGTCGCGCACCTCGAGTGGTTCTTTGCGGAGTGGAACCTCGCCTTCGTCGAGCCGGGCGAGCAGGAGCAGATCATCGGCAAGCTGGGAGAGCCTGTCTGCTTCCTCGCCGATCGAGCGCAGCGCGGCCTGGAGCTCTTCGGCGCTGCGGGGCAGGTCGAGAGCGAGGTCGACCTCGGTTCGCACGAGCGCGAGCGGCGCGCGTAGCTCGTGGCTTGCGTCGGCGACGAAGCTGCGTTCGCGCTTCACTGCACGCTCGACTCGGGCGAGCATCTGGTTCAGCGTTGCGCCGAGCCGGGCGATCTCGTCGTTTGCGCTCGGCACCGGCAGCCGCTCGGATAGATGCTGCTCGGTGATGGCGGCTGCGCGGGTCCGCATACGCTCGACGGGCCGGAGTGCCGCCCCCGCGACGAGGTAGCCGATCAGCGAGGCGAGCAGCAGGGCCGCCGGGCCGCCGACGAGGAGTTCGCTGCGCAGGTTCGCGAGCGTCTGATCGCGGGAGCGAAGCGGGGCGCCGACGACAAGGACCAACTTCTGGTTTCGCGGTTGGAGGGGGATGGCGAGCAGTCGGACGTCGCCGCCGAGTCTGTGCGCGCGGGCGATCAGGAGCGACTTGGCCTGCGCCCTGCGGAGCAGCGGACCGGTGAGGAGCGGCTGCTGTCTCAGGCCGGGGCTTTGGTCGCGGATCGTGCCGTGACTGTCGAGGACCTGGGCGAAGCTGCCGGTCGCGTCGGCGACGGGGGCGGGCGGCGCCTCGCGCAGGCCGGGGTCGCCCTGGCGGACGATTGCGGCGACGCCGGCGGAGCGAGCGCGCAGGCTCTGGTCGAGCGTGCGGTCGAGCGAGTTCGCGAGGTGGTGGTAGAGGAGGAAGCCGCCGCCTGCGAGCACCGCGCCGATCGCGGCCGCGAAGGCGAGCGTGAGCCGGGCCCGGATCGGCAACCTCTTCATCCGCCGGTGTCGCGCAGGCGATAGCCGGAGCCGCGGATCGTCTCGATCGAGTGGCGGCCAATCTTCTCGCGGAGGTGGTTGACGTGCACGGTGACGACGTTCGAGCGATTGTCGTAGTTCATATCCCAGCCTTGTTCGAGCAGTTCGTACCGCGAGAGCACATGCCCCGGCCTGCGCATGAACAGCTCGAGCAGCGCGAACTCCTTCGCAGAGAGCTCGATCTCGACCTCACCGCGCCAGACACGCTGCGTGGCGGGATCGAGCTTCAGGTCACCGGCCTCGAGCACTGCCGGCCGCTCGACCGCCCCGCGTCGGACGATCGCACGCAGCCTCGCTCGCAGCTCCGGGAGCGAGAAAGGTTTGATCAGGTAATCGTCGGCGCCCGAGTCGAGTCCGTGGATCCGATCCTCCACGGCGTCGCGCGCAGTCAGCAGGAGGACCGGCGTCCAGATCCCGCCAGCGCGAAGGCGTGCGCAGGTCTCGAAGCCGTCTAGGCCCGGCAGCATAACGTCCAGCACGATCGCGTCATAGCTCTTCGACTGCGCCATCCAGAGCGCGTCCTCGCCGCGCACGGCGAGGTCGGCGACACCGCCACGCTCGCTCAGGCCGCGTCTTAGGAGCGGGCCGAGCTTCGGATCGTCCTCGACGACGAGCGTTCGCACCAGCGGCAGGGTGCCACGGCGCGGTGAAGCAGGTGTGAAGCGCTGCATCACCGCCAGTTCACCTTCGCTTTCTAGCCTGCTCGTGCATTCCCAGCCGCGATCCGAGGAGGTACGACGTGCGCGACCTAGTCATCAAGCTCGCGGGCAGGCGGCAGGCAGGTGAAGGTTGAGGCGCCGTCTCGTCACGCCGATTGCCGCCGTCGCCGCTCTGCTCGCCGCCCTGGTGGCGACCGGCTGCGGCTCGGGGGGGCACAAGGCAGCCGCGTCGTCGACCGGTGGGACAACGACGCAGACCAAGGCGCCTGCGACGACACACGCGACCACGACCACTGCGTCCGCGAGCACCGGCCCCGGCGCGCTGCAGGCCGAGGCGAACTCCGCGGCTGCGGGCGACATCCCCGACAACCAGGTGTTCCTCGTCTTCGCAAACCACGCCGCCCGCTACTCGATGAAGTACCCCGAGGGATGGGCGCAACAGGGCAACGGCGACCAAGTCACGTTCCGCGACAAGAACAACATCGTCCGGATCGTCGTCGGCCGGGGAGCGGCTCCGACGCAGGCGTCCGTCCGCGCCGACGTCGCCCAGCTCGGCAGCGCGCACGTGGAGAGCCCGCCACACGCGATGACGATCTCGGGCCGGCCGGCCTTCAAGATCGTCTACAGCACCGAGAGCGCGCCGAACGCGGTCACCGGCAAGCAGGTGAAGCTCGTCGTCGACCGCTACTACCTCTGGAAGGGCGGCCGCCGCGCCGTCGTCGATCTCGGCACACCGCAGGGAGTCGACAACGTCGACGCCTACCGGCTGATGATCGAGAGCTTCCGTTGGAGCTAAGGAGCCTCTACCGTGAGCCGGAAACTCGCGAGGAACTCTCCTTCGGCGCGCTCGAGTTCCACGACGTCTTCCGGATCTTCCGCTCCGGGCCGGCCGAGACGGTCGCGCTGCGCGGGCTCGATCTACGGGTCGAGCCGCGCGAACTCGTCGCGCTGTACGGGCCGTCGGGCTCGGGCAAGAGCACGGCCCTCCATCTGGCAGCGGGCCTCGACGAGCCGTCGGCAGGCGACGTGGTCGCGTTCGGCCGCTCGCTTGCCCGCCTCGGCGAGACGGAGTTGGCGGCCTACCGGGCGCGCGAGGTCGCGATCATCTTCCAGAGCAGGAACCTCTGGCCCGGCTTGAGCGCACGCGAGAACGTCGCGCTCGGGCTGCGGCTCGCCGGCCACCGAGGCGGCCGTGCGGCGGCGGAGCGAGCGCTCGAGGCCTTCGACCTGAAGCGCCGCACCAGACAGCGTGCCGGCTCGCTGTCCGGCGGCGAGCAGCAGCGACTCGCGATCGCGGCCGCGGCCGCGCGGGAGGCGCCGCTCGTACTCGCAGACGAGCCGACCGCGGAGCTCGACCGGCGCAACGAGGAGATCGTTCTGCGGGCGCTGCAGCGACTGCGCGACGAGTTCGGCAGCACCGTCGTCGTGGTCACGCACTCGCCGCGCGTCGCCGATGCGGTCGACCGCGTGGTTGAGATTCGAGACGGGGCGACGGCATGACGGTCGACTCTCCGGTGCAAGCATCGCTCGCCTCCTGCCGCAACGTGGAGGTCGTCTACGGCGAGGGCGAGTCGGCAGTGCACGCGCTCGCCGGCGTCTCGCTCGCAATCGGTGCTCACGAGCGGGTCGCTCTGCTCGGCCGCTCCGGCTCAGGGAAGACGACGCTGCTGCACGTGCTCGGCGGCCTCGTCGAGCCGACCGGCGGCGAGGTCGCCTGGCGAGGACGACCGCTCTCGTCGCTCGACCGAGCGGCGCGCGGCGCCGTGCGTGCCCACGGGATCGCCTATGTCTTCCAGGGAGCGAACCTGCTGCCCCACTTCACCGCGCTTGAGAATGTCGCCTTCGCCGCGCACCTGGCGCTCGACGGCGCCGGTCCCGCAGTCGCGTCTGACGCGCTGCTCGAGCTGGTCGGGCTCCAAGCGAAGGCGGACCACCTGCCCGCCGAGCTTTCAGGCGGTGAGGCGCAGCGCGTCGCGCTCGCGCGCGCGCTCGCGCAGCGGCCCGAGCTGCTGCTCTGCGACGAGCCGACCGGCCACCTCGACTCCGACACCGCTTCGCGCGTGCTCGACCTGATCGACGCGCTGCAGGCCGAGTTCGCCTTCGCACTCGTCCTCGCGACCCACGACGGCGAGGTCGCCTCGCGCCTCGACCGACGGCTGGAGCTCGAAGACGGATCTGTCGCCGCGGAGCAGACGCAGTGATCGCTGTCGCGCCGCTTGCGTTGTCGGAGCTGGCGCGCTCGCCCTGGCGGACGCTCGTACGCGCGCTGACGCTCGCCGCGGCAGTCGGCCTACTCGGGGCGATGCTCCTCTTCGTCGGCCACTCCCTCGGCACGATGACCGGGGCGGCCGTCAGAAGCGTGCCGCTCGACTGGCAGGGACCGGTCGGCAGTTATCGCGCCGCAACAAGCGTCGCGGCCGGCGTCGCGCGCCAGCCGGGCGTCGCGGAGGCCGTGCCTACCGCGACCGCGCCCTTCGCCGGGCTCGAGCACACTTCGCCGACGGTGGGAACGATCCGCTCCGGGGCGGGCTCGATCCTCGCGGTCCCGCCGCGCTACCTCACACATCTGCACACGTTCCGCCTCCTCCGTGGTTCGCAGCGGCCGGGCGAGATCGTGCTCGACCAGCAGCTCGCTGCGACCTTGCAAGCGCAGCCGGGCGACAGGGTGTTGCTGACGCCGAAGCGCGGGGTGCGGGCGGTTCGGCTGCGCGTAAGCGGGATCGGGCTCGTCACCGCTCCGGAAGTGCTTTTCCAGCCGCTCAACCCGCTGCTCGGCCCGGCGCCGGCGCAGCCGCCCGCCAACATCGCAATCCTCCCGCTGGCTACCTTCGCGGCCACGGTCGCCCCAGCGCTGCCGTCGATCAGCAGCGCTGCCGGCGCCTCCGCCGTCCCCGGCTCGCAGACCGGGACACAGTGGCAGGTGCAGGCGCAGGCCGATCCAGCTGTGCTCACCGGCAGCCCCGCGCACGCGCTCGTGCAGGCGACCGGGATCCGCAACCGTGTCGAGCGCTCCCTGCCCGGCCAGGTCGTCTTCGTCGACAACCTCGCCGACCAGCTGAACACGGCGGCCGGCGATGCGCTGTACGCGGAAACGCTCTACATCATGCTCGCCGTCCCCGGGGCGCTCGTCGCACTCGGGCTCGCCTACCTCGCTGCCCTCGGCACGGTCGAGCGCGACCGGCAGAGCCTGGCGCTGCTCCGCGCCCGCGGTGCACGCCGGCGCGACTTGCTCGCGCTCGCCGCGCTCGAGAGCCTGTTGCTCGGCCTCGTCTCCGGGGCGCTCGGGACCGGGCTCGCGCTTGGCGCCGTCCGGCTCGCCGCCGCCGCTGGCGGCATCAGCACCACACGTGTGCTCGCCACCTTCGGCATCTGCACCGCGCTCGCGACGGCGGGCGCGGCAGCCGCGCGGATCGGAACCTCGATCGCCGCCTTCCGCAGCAGCGTCGGCGAGGGCCGCCGCAGCGTCCGCCGTACCGCCAAGCCGCTCTGGCAGCGCCTCTACCTCGACCTGATCTGCCTCGCCGTCGCCGGACTCGTCTACTGGCTGACCGCGCGCACCGGCTTCTCCGCCGTCGTCAATCCCGACTCGAACCCGACCCTGTCCCTCTCGGTCTACATGTTCCTCGCACCGGCATTGCTCTGGATCGGCGCCGCCCTGCTGCTCGTACGCCTGCGCGGCCGGCTCGTCGCTTGGACGGCGGCCCGCGCGGCGGGCCGCCGCTCCACGACACCGGCCGGGTTCTTGCTCGCGAGCGCCGGCCGGCGCGGCGCCGCGCTCAACCGCGGCCTGCTCGTACTCGGGCTGCTGCTTGCCTTCGGCGTCAATCTCGGCATCTTCGTCGCGACCTACGATCAGCAGGCCCGCATCGACGCCCAGCTCACACTCGGCGCTGACGTCGTCGCAACCGCGCCGCCCGGTTCAGTCGCGCGCCACAACCTGGTACACCGGGTCGCTGCGCTTCCCGGCGCGAGCGGCGTTTCCGCTGTCGACCACACGTACGCCTACGTCGGCCCCGACCTCCAAGACACCTTCGGCGTCGACCCGGCGAGACTCACGCGCGGAACGAGCCTGCGCAACTCCTACTTCCTCGCGGGCAGCGCCGGCCAGATGCTCCAGCGGCTGCGAACAACCCGCGACGGGATCCTCGTCTCGAAGGAGACGATCACCGACTACTCGCTCAACCTCGGCGACCTGCTGCGCCTGCGCGTGCTCGACCACAGGACCGGCCGCTTCCGCATCGCGCCCTTCCACGTGATCGGGATCGTCCAGGAGTTCCCGTCCGCACCACGGGACTCGTTCATGGTCACCAACCTCTCCTACCTCGAACAGGTCACACACGACCCCGGGCCGAACGTCCTCTTCGTCCGCGCCGCCGGCGATCCGACTGCGCTTGCACGTCAGGTCGCGACCGCGACCGGCCGCTACGGAACCAACGTCAAAGACATCCGTCGACAAACCACGCAAACCGTCAGCTCAATCACGACCGTCGACCTGCGCGGAATCAGCCGGATCGAAGAAGCATTCGTGCTCGCTCTCGCCGCCGCAACCATGGCCCTCTACGTCGCCGTCGCCCTCGCCGAGCGACGGCAGGAACTCGCCACCATGTCCGCACTCGGCGCATCCCTCCGCCGCGCCGCCGCCTTCCTCTGGAGCGAAGCCGCACTCGTCCTCGCCTTCTCGCTCGCGCTTGCGGCGCTACTTGGCTGGCTGCTCGCCGAGATGCTCGTCGCGATGCTCCAACACGTCTTCGACCCGCCCCCCGACCACCTCGCCGTCCCGTGGAGGTTCCTCCTCGGCCTCGGAGGCGCCGCCCTCGCCGGCGGCCTGATCGCAGCCGCGCTTACCACGCTGCAGATTCGCCGCCTCCCGCTCGGGGCAATTCTGCGCGAGCAATGACGCCACGACACCGCCTCATCGTCTTGTGTGTACTCGCCTTCGCCGCGGCCGCGCAGGCGCACGCAGTCAACGCTACGGCGCGCGCCGATGCGACCGTTCACCGCACCTTCCTGCTCGGCCGCTCCGTTGACGGGCACACCATCACAGCTGTCGAGATGGGGGACCCCGACACACAACGGAAGACGCTCGTCGTCGGCTGCATCCACGGCAACGAGCGAGCCGGCATCGCGATCGCCAAGCGACTCATCTCGACCGAACTGCCCGCCGAGACCGACCTCTGGATCGTCACCGACCTCAACCCGGACGGTGCCGCCGCCGGAACCCGTGGCAACGCAGATGGGGTCGACCTCAACCGCAACTTTCCCTGGCACTGGCAGCGACTCTCCGGCACCTACTACTCCGGACCGCGGCCACTCTCGGAGCCGGAGACGCGGGTCGCGTACCGGCTGATCGAGCGCGTGCGCCCAACGGTCT
>VAWH01000064.1:9159-18950 GCA_005888315.1 Actinomycetota bacterium
CGGGAGTCGCTCACTCGAACGGCGCTTCGCCCGCGCAGCAGGTCTCCGCCTCGCGCGGCTCACACGAGAACCCGGAAGCGCCGTCACCTGGGAAACCCACCGCTTCCCACATGCGAGCTCCTTCGTCGTCGAACTCCCCGCCGGCTCCCTCGCGCCGGCTGGCGTGACGAGGCTTATGAGAGCTGTGCGCCTTACGGCGCGAGGATGAGGGGGAGAGCGACCACGAACCCAACCGACGAGGACCGCGCGTCAACCGTCGCCTCGGCTTCGTTGGACGTACGATCGTCCCGTGCGCACGCTCCCGTGCAGCTTCTGCGGTAGACAGCGTCCGCCCGGTGAGCTTGTGACCGGTCGAGAAGGGGCACGCATCGCCAGGAATGTGTCGAGCTAGCGAGCGAGGCCCTCGAGGAGGTGCGGTTCGCCCGCGCAGCTCAAGACCAAGCTAGTTCCCAGCGCTCCGGCAGCTAGAAGGTCCGCAGTAGCGCGTCGTCGCGCCTCGCATCTGGCGCGAGATTGGCGCGTGCTCGCCCATGAGCTTTCAGCGGTACAGAGGGGGTCAGGACGGTTCGGATCCGCTTGAACAAGCCGAATCTCGCTTGGCGACGCGCCTAGCGAGGGAACGTCAGGTAGTGCCCGCGAGTGCCCGCGCGTACCAAGCGTTTACGATGTGGACAAGGCAACCGCCCCATTTACAGGCGTTCCTCGAAGCCTTCTGACGGACTCGAACCGTCGACCCCCTCCTTACCATCGAGCGACGAGGCGGGAACCGCGGGCAAGGCCGGGGTGCGGCGGGCACGAAAGCCGCGCAAAGAGAAGCAATCGCCGAGAACTGAGTGATCCGCCGTGGACGCGCGTGCCCGCGTTGGTGTTCCCTCAGTGTTCCCTTGGACTCGCGGCGAACCCGGCCGTTTTCTGCCGCTGTGGCCTCACCGATCTCGCTGAGTTCGGCTAGTTCGGATTGCCCGGGAGTGAAACGACGCCGCGTTGCCGCAAAAGGGCAAGTTCATCACGGTCGGACCATTTCTCGACAATCTTCCCGCCCTCGATGCGGTGGACGACGGTCGCCGTCACGTCGAGTCTGTTGCCAGTTCTCGGAACTCCGGGGAGGTCGTCGTCGTGTGTCCCAACGGCGCGCAGACGTGTCACCACCTTGTCGCCTTCGGCGACCTGGTCGAGGATCTCGTGCGAGCCTGGCGTCGCCCGGCGGAAGAGCTCGAACGCCTGCTTCAGTCCCTCGCGGCCCGGCTCGACGGGGAAAGGCGGTGGCGAATGGTTGACGAACTCCTCGGCCACGAGCTCATCGATCACCGCCGGGGTCGAGTTCCGCATAGAACCGCTGGACCAGCGCCTTGTTCTCTTCAAGCGACAAGCTTTCCCTCCTATCCGTCGTCTGTCGGCGGCACGGTAACGCGTCACGCCTGGGGCTGATCCGGCAGTTTGGAGAACAGCTTGAGGGCGAGCGGCTCCGCTCGATCCGGTCGTCTAACCGAGCAAAACTCGGTGATCTAGCAGCCCGCAGGACGTAGCGCGCAAATTGGCTCGTCGTCGCCCCAGGATGGCTCTCCCTCGTACAGAGGGGGTCAGACCGGTCGGATCCGCTTGATCAAGCCGAATCCCACCTGCCCATGCGCCTAACGAGGGAACATCAGGCAGTGCCCGCGCGTGCCCGCACGTGACAGCCGTTTACTATCAAGGCAACGGATTTGGCGTTACTTTGCGGTTTCTCCGCTCGGTCCATTTGCGACCGGTTGCCACCGATTGCGCCCGCTGGGCTCCATAAAGGCTCCATCCGAGGCTCTGCGGACAGGAGGCGCGCGCTGCATCGCTATCGCCGCAGATAGGCGAGTACGGCGAGCACGCGGCGATTGTCCTCCGGCGCTTCTTTGATCCCGAGCTTTGCGAAGGCACCTCTGATGTGCGTCTCGACCGTCTTCGGGCTGAGCCAGAGTGCGCGACAAATGCCCTGGTTCGACCGGCCCTCGGCCATTAGCGCAATGATCTCTCGCTCGCGCGACGTGAGCTCCTCAACGGGATCGACACGGCGGCGTCGTGCGAGCAGTTCGTCGACGACGGCCCTATCGACGACGCACTCTCCCGCTGCGACTCTTTGCACGGCGTCGAGCAACTGCTCGACGCGACCCACACGTTCCTTCATCAGATAGCCGACGCGCTCGGGCTTCTCTTCAACGAGTTGCAGGGCGTAGTCCGACTCGAGGTGTTGCGAGAGGACGAGGACGGCGGTGTCCGGGTAGCGCGAACGGATTTCGCGTGCTGCGCGCAGACCTTCGTCTGTATGCGTGGGAGGCATTCGGATGTCGACGAGCGCGACATCGGGGCGGAGGTCGCGGACGCTCGCAAGTGCGGCATCTGCGTCACCGACTTGGTCGACGACATCGACTCCATTCTCCGCGAGCAGACGAGCAACTCCTTCGCGAATCAGCGGCGCGTCGTCGGCAATCACGACCCGCATGGGATCTCGGCGCAGACGGTCGTCCCTTGCCTTGGCTCGCTCTCGATCACGATCGTTGCGTCGAGCGCCTCGAGTCGGTCACGGAGACCCGCTAGGCCGGAATCGGCCGTAACGCTTGCGCCGCCGACTCCGTCGTCTGTCACCGTGACACGAAGTGCGTCCGGTTCTCGCTCGAGCAGCACCAACGCCTCCGAGGCCGAAGCATGCTTCACGACGTTCGTGAGGGCCTCCGAGACGACGAAGTAGGCGGCGAGCTCGACAGGATCTGCCAGACGATCGCGCGTCGTGCCGCTCACCGTCACCGGCAACGGCGTTCGTCGTGCCAGCGCCTCGACCGCGGCTTCGAGACCCTCGTCCCTCAGAAGTGTCGGGTGGATTCCCCTGGCGAGTTCGCGCAGTTCGGCGATTGCTTGCTCGACCTCGTCCTGGGCGCGCGAGAGGACGTCCGATGCGGCCGCGTCAGCTCGAGAAGCTTCGAGCCCGAGTGCGACAGACACTGTCACGAGCCGCTGCTGTGCGCCGTCGTGGAGGTTCCGCTCGATCCGCCTCCGCTCGGCGTCAGCTGCCGCGACGATCCGCCCGCGCGACGCCCGCACCTCCGCGAGCTGCGAACGCACCTCTGCCGCCAGACGCTCGTTCTCGAGCACGAGCCCGGCGGTTGCACGAACCGACTCCACCAGCGCCGGCTCATCGAGCAACGCCGGATCGTGAACGAGTGCAGCGACCTCTTCGCCGCCCGCGGTCACCGCCGTGACAGCACGGTCGGCTCCCTGCGGCAGCTCGATCGGCCGGCCCGTTGCGTCGACGAAACGACCGTCCCCGAGTCGGTACGCAACCTCCAGCGTCGGGTCGCCGAGTGCCCGCGCGAGCCGCTCGCGCATACCGGCCGCCGCCTCTGTTCGCAGTTCGACGACTAGCTCAGACGCTTCTGGTCGACGCAGCCGCGACCACACGATTCCCGCCACGACCCCGAGCGGAAGCGATACGGCGACTGCTCGATCGATCGTGCCGAGCGTGGACGTGCCCGCGTCGTTCGCGATCGCCCAACCCAGCCACACGACGCCGGTGGGAACCGAGACTGCCGCGGCCATAAGAAGCGGCGCCTGCGCTCGCCGTGCCGGACCGCGCAAGGCACGCAACCGCTGCACGACGAGAAAGAGCACGACCAGAGCAACGGCAACGCCAGAGATCTCCTGCGCTCGGTCGACTGTGTGGGCGAAACTCGCATGCGGCGCGACGGAAAGCGCGTCGCGTCCGTCCGGAACCACGAATGCGCCGACGAGCTGCCCGCCAAACGTAACTGCGTAGGCGCAGACGATCGCGATCCTCGCAGCGCGCGACCAGGGGCGGCCTTCGGGAAAGGTCAGCACCAGCTGAACCAGGAAGGCCGCCCACAACCCCTCAATTACGAACCCAAGCGTCCACAACGCGTGCGAACTAGCCCACTCGAGATCGGCGCCCAGAAGCGCGAACGCCGTCGCGGCGAGCAGCCAACTCGCTCGACGCCAACGCGGTCGCTCGAGCATGACGACTGAAGCCGCCACCAAAGCCCACGAGAGCGCGAGGTCCGCAGCGACTCGCGCCCCCGGGACTCCCTCGTGAACGCCAAGCCAGCCGATCGCAAGACCCGCAGCGACGGCGACTGGCAAGAGCAGCACAGGATCACGGAGCACGCCTCGCCGCGGCGACGCCGTGATGGCGGCAGACGTCATCACTCGAGGAGCGCAGCGAAAGCCGCTGCCGATAGCTTCGACTTCGGGATAAACCCGCGCGCCCCGCACGCCGCGATCCGTTTCCCGTAGTCGTCCGCCTCGCGCGACGAGATAAGCACAACCGCAGGGCCGTCTACTGCTGCGAGCGCCGTCGCAACCGCGAAGCCGTCGCGATCCGGGAGCTGCACGTCAAGGAGCACGGCGTCAGGCGCGTCGGCAGCGACCGCCGCGAGGGCTTCCCCCGCGTCCGCTGCTTCGCCGGCGACGATGTAGCCCGCATCCTCGAGCAACTCCCGCGCGATGGCGCGAAACGGCTGGTGATCGTCGACGATCAGGACGCGCTTGCGCACATTGCAATCGTCGCACACCTCTCTCGCAGCGGCTCAGGGTTTTCCCTGGAATCGCCCGAATTCGCTGGAATCCCGGACCAGCGCGGTGGATGATGAACGGTGTGACAACTCCCTCGGCGACTGCGCGCGAACCGACTCGCCACCGATTCCGACTCGCAATCGTCCTGGCGTCGGTCGTCGCCGCCACCGTCGGGTCGGTTCTCTTGGCCACCCATCACTCCGGCGAGAACGTGACCACACGCGGCGTGACCGCGACGCTGAGTGTGCCAGGCCACCCTCGCTGGTTGGCCGCTGGGCGAGATGCGCTCTGGCTCGCGCTCTCCGATACACGGAGACCCGTCCGCGACCGACCGCTCCTCCGTCTCGATCTCGCCTCGGGCACGGTCGAGCGCAGGATCCTCCTCGGCGGACAGGCGACGTACCTGGCGCACGTGGGCAAGAGGCTGCTCGCCTCCGTCGAGCACGTCGGCGGCAGCGGATCCGGGCCGAGCCTGATTGTCGCGCTTGACTGGCGCAGCGGCCGCGTCCTCTTGCGCAGACAGTTCCCGACATCGGTGGGCCCGCTCGCAGAAAGCGGGAAGAATCTGTGGGCCCTGCAGGTTAGACCCGCGACGCTCCTCCAGCTCGACCCGCTCACGCTGGTACCGAAGGCGCCTCCGCTTCCGCTCTCTCGTGGACGAACAGCGGGACTCGCAGTCGGCGGGGGCTACCTCTGGGCAACGGCGTCCGATGCGGCCGACGTTCTTCGCATCGATCCCGTAACGCGTTCGATCAGGCGGGCACATGTGGGCGGTTCCCCGGTCGGAATTGCGGTCGCATCGGGGAGTGTCTGGTTCGTCGACCGTGACCGGGGCGCGATCGGGCGTCTTGACCCGCGGACGCTTCAGCCTCGCGGCAAGCCAGTTCGCGTGGGTGGGGAACCCGCATGGCTGGCGCGAGCCGGGCGCTACCTGTTCGTCGGCGATGCAGTCCAAGGGACGGCTACGCGGATCGACCTACGCTCGGGGAAGCCGGCGGGCCCACCGATCCGGGTCGCCCCGCCTGCGAAACCTGCGCCGGCTTTCGCCGTCGCGCCCGCAGGGAATTCCGTCTGGGTCAGCAGCTTCGCTTCGAGCACGCTGGCCCGGATCAGCGCGACCTCGACGGCCGCGCAACCGCGCGCGATCACGGCGACGAGTTCCCACACGGCTCGCAGCAACGCGGGTGCACTTCCTCGCGGCGCGAAAGTCATCGCGCGGATTGCGCTGACCCGCACCCCCGTCGATTTCGGGGGCGGCGCTCTCACCGCCGGGGACGGCGCCGTCTGGGCGATGAGCAACAGCGAGTCGACGCTTATGCGAATCGATCCGACGCGAAACGCAGTGGCCGCGCGGATCAAGGTTCCTGCCCCCGAAGCGGCCGCTGCCGGGGACGGCGCGGTCTGGCTCTCCTACCCGTCGGAGGACACGGTCTCGCGGATCGATCCTGTGACGAACAGGGTGACGGCGACGATCCATGTCGGCCCGCAACCGTCCGGCATCGCCGTCGCGCCGGATGCGGTCTGGGTCGCAAATGCCGGCGGGCCCAGCGTCTCGAGGATCGATCCGGCGACGAACCGAGTTGTAACAACGATCCGCGTCGGCCCGCCTCTCGCCTGCTGCGCCGAGCACATGAGCCTGATCGCCGTTCACCGTGCGCTCTGGGTTGCGGTCCCGAACGCGAACGGGCTCGTGCGCGTCGATCCGGCGACGCGCAAGGTGGTCGCGACGGTGAAGCTTCCGTACGCACCCTGCGCATTTCTTGTCGCCGACGAGAGTGGCGTCTGGTCGGCGGGCGGTGGCTGCGCCGACGCGGTTGGTCGAATCGACCCCCGCACGAGAGCGCTGACGAGCAGGCTCTACGAGCCGCACCCTGTCGGTCTCGGACTCGCCTTCGGCTCCGTCTGGGTCGCCGATCTCGACTCGGCAGACGTCGATCAGATCGACCCACGTACTGGCCGGCTCGCGGCGCGGTTGCGGGTCGGAGGAACCCCGGTTCGGCTCGCGGTCGGCTTCGGCTCGATCTGGGTGAACGACGACAGGGGTCGTGTGCTGCGCATCCAACCGCAGCGCTGACGGTCGGCCCCGGTCCGGCTGCAAGCTCAGGGTTCTCCCTTGACTTGCGTCGACCTCAGGGGAATCCCCGAAGTCATGAGCTCCAACCGCTGCTTCGATCGCCGCATGCCCCACAAGCGGAACGATCGAGGAGGGAACATGAAGAACCCGACAGGAGCGCTTGCTCTCGGTCTCATCACGCTTGCAGGTGCGATCGGTGGCGTAGCGGCGGCAACCGGGTCCACCTCACGCGACGCTGCTCATCCGCGCGCCGGCAAGGTCGTTGCGAAGGTGCCGATTCCAGCAGGCACCGGCGCGTTTGCCGTCGGCGCGGGAGGAGTCTGGTCGGTCAGCGACACGGGGCCGGTGCTGACGCGGATCGACCCGGACAGAAACGCGGTCGTCGCCAGCATCAAGCTCAAACTGAGCAACGCGTGTCCGGCCGAGCCGCCGGGCTGTGGCGAGGCCGCGGCCGGTGACGGTGCCGTTTGGGTCACTCACACAACCGACAACACCGTCTCGCGCATCGATCCACAGGCGAACGCGGTGGCGGCGACGATCAACGTTGGACCACAACCGCGGCAGGTCGCGGTTTCAGCCGGCGCAGTCTGGGTCGCCAATGGCGGCGGGCCGAGCGTCTCCCGCATCGACCCTTCGACGAACCGTGTCGTCGCAACGATTGGTGTTGGCCCGGCTTCCGCCGCCTCTGAGTTGATGAGCGTGACGGCCGGGGGCGGTGCCGTTTGGGTCGGGGTTCCGAACCTGAACGCCGTCGTCCGGATCGATCCGGCAACGAACAGGGTCGTCTCGAGAATTCGCGCCTCCGGACAGCCCTGCGGCTTCCTCGCAGCCGGGCGCAACGCCGTTTGGGCGGCAGGCGCCCACTGTGGCGACTACGTGACTCGAATTAATCCGCACTCGAATCGACGTGTCGGGCAAGTGAAGGGCAACCTGTTCGCCCCAATCGGTCTCGCACTCGGCTTCGGCTCTCTCTGGATCGCCGACCTCGATGCCAAGACGATCGACCGCGTCAACGTTCGTACGAGCCGTATCGCCGCCCGGCTGCGAGTCGGCGGGCTGCCGATTCGACTTGGGGTCGGATTCGGGTCGGTGTGGGTCCGCGACGACAGTGGTCGAGTGCTGCGGATCAGGCCCCAACGGTGAGCTCGCTTCGGAACCAAAAGGAGGAAGCATGAGCAGCGCGATGACAACGGGAGCTGGAGCGCGCAAGCCGAGGGGAGTGTTCGCCCTCGTTCTGGTGGCGGCGCTCTGGTCGGCGTTTGTCCTGTCGGCCGGTGCTGCGTCGCAACTGCGCGTCGCGCACGCAGCGGGCAAGAGCGTGACCCGAGCGGTTTCGTCGCAGCCACGGGCGCCTCGCCTCCGAGTGGTCCAGCGAAGTTCGCTCGCCGCTCCTGGATACATCTTCATCGCGCCGAAGCTGGGGCAGACGGCGCACGGGCCGGAGATCGTCGACGGGCAGGGCCGACCGGTTTGGTTCCATCCCGGCGGCGAGGCCACCGACTTCCGCGTCCAGAGCTACCTTGGCAAGCCCGTGCTGACCTGGTACCAGGGCGGTATCGACTACATCGCGGACAACTCCTACCACGTCGTCGCAACCGTGCATGCGGGTAACGGCCTCGACCTCGACGGGCACGAGTTCGCGTTGACACCGCAGGGGACGGCGCTCATCACGATCTTCCACGGGGTTCCATTCGATCTTTCCTCGATCGGGGGCCCGAAGGACGGCACCGTCGTCGACGGCATCGTGCAGGAGATCGACGTCGCCACGGGACGCGTGCTCTTCGAATGGCACAGCCTCGACCACGTCCCAGTCGACGAGAGCTATCTCCCCGTGAACTCGGACCCTGACTCCTACGACTACTTCCACATCAACGCGGTCAATCTCGACAGCGACGGCAACCTACTCATCTCGGGCCGACACACCTGGACTGTCTACAAGGTCGACCGGCAGAGCGGCCGGATTATCTGGCGCCTCGGCGGCAAGCACACCGACTTCACGCTGGGGCCGGGCGTCCGGCTCGCCTGGCAGCACAACCCGCTTCCTGCCGGAGCGAACACGATCCGGCTCTTCGACAACGAGAACAACGGAGAGCCCGGCGGACGCATCATGGCGCAGTCGCGTGTCGTCTGGATCCACCTTGACACCGCCACCATGACGGCGACTCTGGTCAAAGCGATCACACACCCCGGCGCCCTCTCGGTCCCCTCCCAGGGGAACGCGCAAGCGCTCGACAACGGCAATACGTTCGTGGGTTGGGGTGAGCTCGGTCGTGTCTCCGAATTCGACTCACAGGGAAAGCTTCTCTTCGATGCCACCCTCCCCGGCGACGACGACACCTACCGTGGCTACCGCTTCCAATGGACGGGCCAGCCGGGCACGCTGCCGGCGGCGACCGCGCGCCATACGGGTCGCACGACGACCGTTCACGCCATCTGGAACGGCGCGACGGAGGTGGCTCGCTGGCGAATCCTCGCCGGTCGCAGCAGGGCGAAGCTCGTCCGCATACGGGCGGCTGCCTGGAGCGGCCTCGATACCACCATGAAGATCGCCGGTGTGCCGAAAAAGGTCCAAGTCGTGGCCCTCGACGCGCGCGGAGGTGTCATCGCGACTTCGAAGCCAGCTCGCGTCCGCTAACTGCGATTGCAAGCGACTACGCCTGGAAGGCCGGCGATGCGACCTGTCCCGTACCTGCCCGCGTTTACATCACAGGCGACAGAAACCGCGGTTTTGCGACTCGACGCTTCAGACGCGCTCGATGTATGAACGCTCCTCAGGATCGGCGCTGACGAACCGCAAGCCGATCGTGGTACCGAAGGCGACCATGAGATCAGCGACTTTTCGGCGGCTTTCGATAACTGCGAGAGAGGGCTCTCGGCCCGAGCCGCAGAAGAAGTTTTCGACCTGAAGGCTCCATAAAGGGCTCCATACCCACCGCATGTTGAACTAGGAGCAAGTGGCTCTGCGCGATAAGCGGCCGCTGTGCAGGCCTTTTGCAGAGCCCTCTGACGGACTCGAACCGTCGACCCCCTCCTTACATGGAGGTGCTCGGTCGCCTGCCAGTAAGCCGCCATGAACGCCAAAGCCCGCTGAGCGACCGAAGTAGCTGCGCGAAGGCTCCCGGCGTCATACGTCAAAACGACCGTTCACTCGGCCATCGGGGCGCTT
>VAWH01000002.1:0-5704 GCA_005888315.1 Actinomycetota bacterium
GAAGAAGCACCGCGTCGAGGACGCGCTGCAGGCCACGCGGGCGGCGCTCGAGGAGGGCATCGTCCCGGGCGGCGGCGTCGCGCTGGTCAACGCGGTCGAGGCGATCAAGCTCGACTCGATCGACGACGCCGACGAGCGGACGGGCGCCGCGATCATCGTCCGCGCGCTCGAGGAGCCGATCCGCCAGCTCGCGCAGAACGCTGGCCTGGAGGGCTCCGTCGTCGTCTCGCAGGTTCGCGAGGCGGCCAAGGGCAACGGCCTCAACGTTGAGACCGGGCAGGTGGAGGACCTCTTCGCCGCCGGGATCATCGATCCGACGATGGTCACGCGCTCGGCGCTGCAGAACGCGGCGTCGATCGCGAAGAACATCCTGACGACCGAGGCAGTCGTCGCCGAGCCGCCGGAGAAGCAGCCGGCCGGCGCAGGGGCGGGCATGCCGGATATGGGCGGCATGATGTAGCGCGTCGTGCCGCGCTCCGCGCGGCACTCGCTTCACGGGGGAAACCCGGTTTCCCTCGTGTGCCCCTCGTTGGGATGCACAGCAAAAGGGCCGACTCAGTCGGCCCTTTTGCTTATCAACGCGGCCGGCGGAGCCGGCCGCTCTCGCTCAACATGAAAGAGGCCCCAGAAACGGCGAAACGCCCGAAATGGGCGTCTCGCACGAGGGGATGGGGAGGTGGGTCGCGTGTTTTATCGGCGACCTAGGATCTCTTCCTGCTCCCTCGAACGGGTGAACCGCGGGTCGGTACCAGCTCGTCGCTGCCGCTCCCAGTACCTCGGCTGGAGAGGGCGACGGTCGGCCGCCCTCTCCAGCGAGGCAGGTCATGGAGTCGGATCGCTGTACGAGCCGCCGAAGATGTCGCTGTTGCCGAACGTTGCGGGGCACGCCTGCTCGGGTGCCGGCTTCGTCGGCACCGTCGTGCCGTTCTGCACTGCCGCCTGGGCAGCAGCCCGCCAGGCATCGATGGCCGGGCAGTCGGCCGCGTTGCGCGTGTCGTTCCAGACGGCCGCGCCGTAGGTGTTCGTTGCCACGGCGTAGACGTAGTCGCCGAGGAACTCGAGCCACAGGTTGTTCTGGGACGAGCCTCGCGGATCGCCTGTTGCGCCTCGATGCAGCTCCGCCCATCCCACCGGAGCACCGCTTCCGCCGATGTCGGCGTGCTTGACGACGCCGACAAGCCCGCGCGGACTCGTCGTGTTGTTGCTAAGTGGGGTCGTGAAGGCGTTGTAGACGAGGTAGGCGTCGGTTCCGTGCGGCGAGATCGCGATCGCCGAGTAGTAGCCGCGGTCGCCCGTGGACTCCGTCGCCGTTGGCGCCGACCACGTGTTGCCGCCGTTCGTCGAGTAGCTGACCATCACATGTTCGTGGTTCACGCCGTCGCGGCCATCGACCCACGTGCGCAGGATCTCGTTCGTGGCGCCCGCGCCGGTGGGTGCGCCGTTTGCGATGTCGATGCTCGGCGACGCCGAGAGGTCGTCGCGAGCGCCGCCGACGCCGTCCATCACGCAGCGGAACCCAGTGCCGTCGAACTGGACGAGGAAGCACGTGTCCACGGCGAGCCCGATGTTCTGCGGGCGCGTCCACGTCTTCCCGCCGTCAAAGGACTTGATCAGGATGTGGGATCCGAGTCCCGGCATCCCAACCGCGAACTGGTTCGCGAGCACGTAGACGACACCGTGGCTGTCCGTGCGGACGGTGCACCCGGAGCGGCCGAACCCCTGCTTGGTGTTGAAGGGGTTGTTGCTCGCGGAAGTCACCTGCTTTTGGGTCCAAGTCGTCCCGCCGTCGCGCGAGGTCGCCACGATCAAGGGCTGGGGTGCTGCATTCCCTCGGCTCACGCTCCGGAACGACGCCCAGCAGAGGTAGACGTTGCCGAAGAACGGGCTCGACGCCGCATTGTCCGCCCAGATCTGCTCCTTGTCGGAGAAGGTCGTGGAGGACTGCTTGCTGACCAGGACCGGATCCTGCCAGGCGTTCGCGTCGTCGGCCGCGGCCGCGGCCACGTCGTCGGTTCGTGAGACGGCGATTGCCTCGAAGCCCTTGAAGGCCGCCTCGTCACGGGTGGCGGCGAAGTTCGAGGCCAGGTTCGCGTAGTAGAGCCGCGAGCCGTTCCCCCAAGAGAATTGCCCATTCGAGCCCGGCTTCGGCCCAAAGGCGAGGCCCGGGTCCCCGTCGGAGACCAGGCCGTTCTCGTAGTACTTCGGCACGGTTCCGATTGGGCCTACCACGGGCTGACACGGCGGGTCGCTGTTCCCGACGACGCCGAGACAGGCCCGGGCGCTCCAGCCGGTATATGTCGGCTGGGTCCACGTCGTCCCGCTGTCGAACGAGAAATACACGCCGGACCCGCCGACGCCGGCCGTGAACGGACACGTTCTGTCGTCGCCGGCGTTACAGGCCTCCATGTCGATGTTGTCGTTCGATCCGGCGACCAGGACGTTGGGATGGTTGGCGTCCACCGCGAGCGCCGGCTCGTTCTGCTTGTTCTGCGAAAACGGCGTCGAGGGACTGCCCACGTTGACGAGTGTGTCCCCCGTCTGCGCTCCTGCGATCGACGCCACGCCAAGAAGCAGCGCCGAGAGGAGCGGCAATAGCAAGAATTTCCTCATCACTCCCCCTTCGTGAGGTTACGGACGACGAGTCTATATCCGTTAAGCCATCAAACGACCTAGATACAGATGCGCATTTCTGGTCGCCCGCGACGCACACATCAGAAGCTGTATCGCTCTTCCTGCCAGTAGTCCGCGTCGTTGTGGTAGCCGTAGCGTTCCCAGAAGCCGGGCTCGTCGTGATCGAGGAGCTCGATGCCCCGCAGCCACTTGGCGCTCTTCCAGAAGTAGCGGCTGGGGACGACGAGTCTGAGCGGCCAGCCGTGTTCGGGCTCCAGCGGAGCTCCGTCGGCCTCGTACGCGATCAACGCCTGTTCGTCCTCGAGCGCGGCGAGTGGCACGTTCGAGGTGAAGCCCTGCTCGGCGTGGGCGACCACGAAGCGGGCGCTCGCCTTCGGCTTGACGACGTCGGCCAGGTGGCGCCAGTGCACGCCGCGGAAGCTCGTGTCGAAGCGGCTCCAGCGCGTGACGCAGTGGATGTCGATCGTGATCTCGGTCGACGGCAGCGCTTGCAGCTGCTGCCACGTCAGGGTCAGCGGACTCTCGACTTCGCCGAAGACCCTGAAGTCCCAGGTCGCGAGGTCGGTCGCCGGTACGTCTCCGGCATGGAGGACCGGCCATTTCTCGGTCAGGTACTGGCCGGGCGGCAGCCGTGCTGGGTCGTAGCCGGCGTTGGCGACCTTCTGTTCTGCCTTGGAACGGAACACGGTTTCTACACTAACGACGGTGGTTGTTCGGACTTCCCAGCCCGCTGTTGCGCTGCGGCCGCGCGCCTTCGTGCGGGTGGCCGGGCCCGACGCCGCGGATTACCTGCAACGGATGGTCTCGAACGACGTCGAGGCGCTCGAGGTCGGCGAGGCCTCCGACGCGCTCCTGCTGACTCCGAAAGCCCGGATGATCGCGACCCTGCGGATCTGGCGCCGAGGCCCGGAGGACTTCCTGCTCTTGACCGAGCCCGAGCTGGGCGACGCCGTGCTGAACGAGCTACGCCGGATGCGGTTCGCCGCGAAATGCGAGGTCGAGCCCGAGGAGCATTCGTCCGCGCTCGTCTTCGGCGGCGACGAAGGCATCCCCAACAACGAATACGGGTTGCCGGCGCGAGAGGTGCTCGACGCCGATGTCGAGCCGACGCTCGCCGCTTCGGAGCTCGAGCGAATGCGCATCGAGGCCGGCACGCCCCGCTACGGCCACGAGCTCGACGACCGTGTCCTCCCGGCCGAGGCCGGGCTCGACCAGACGCACATCAGCTTCACGAAGGGTTGCTATCCGGGGCAGGAGCCGATTGCGCGGCTGCACTATCGCGGTCACGTCAACCGGAGGCTCCGCGTCTTGGAGGCCGAAGCGGCCGCTCTCGGTGACGAGCTCAGCTACGAGGGCAAGGTCGTCGGGCGAGTGACCAGCGCAGTTCCCGGTCGCGCCCTCGCCTACGTGAGAACCGAAGTCCCCGGCGGCGCCGAGCTGTCGCTTCCATCCGGCCGTACCGCGCGTCTGCTCGAGACTCCGTAACAGGCTGTTACTTGGGGGCCGGAAGCCCGAGCCCTGAGCCGCGGTGGGGTGGGCGACGGGATGAAATTCCCATTCGGCCTGGAGTTTTCCGGACTTTGCGGAAAAAGGGTCCGAAAGGACGTTAACGCAGGAGACGATCGGGAAGCCGAAAGACGGGTTTTCTTTCGATTGGAGGTGTGCGATGGGGATGACAGAGGTGTGGAACTATCGCGACGAGGCGCTGGCGCGAATCGATCTTCGCGGCTTCGAAGTCCGGGCGCGTGACGGCGCAATCGGGAAGGTAGTTCAGGCGATGGAAGGCAGCGGCGGGGGCTATCTGGTCATCGATCCAGGTGTCGCGATGCCGCTCGGCCGGCAGTTGCTTGTGCCGGTCGGGCTCGTCGAAAAGGTTGATGTCGACAACGAGCGCGTTGTGGTGCGGGCGGATCGCAAGCAGATCGAGAACGCCCCCGAGTTCGATGCAGCACAGCCGCTCAATGTCCCCCTGCGGAGCGTCTTCGGCAATTACTTCGGCTCGCTGATGGAGGAGATCACCGGCCGGCCGGCTCAGCGGGCAAAGCAGGGCGAATCGAGACGAGCCACGGGTAGAGCCCGGCCCGCGAGCCGCGGCTCCCGCGCGACCGGGGCGTCAACTCGGTCGCAGTCGCGCTCGCGGACGCGGTCGGCGACGTCTGACGAGCCGACGAGGCAGGAGCTATACGACCAGGCCAAGAAGCTCGACATCCAAGGCCGTTCGAAGATGAACAAGCCCCAGCTCGCGCGAGCGGTCAACCGTCGGCGCGGCCAATCGAGCCGCCGCAGCTCCGCGCCGAAGGCGACTCCGGTCGAGGTTCAGGCGTTTCTAGAGGGCGTCGGTTACCCGGCCGGCAAGCGCCAATTGCTGCGCGAAGCAGAAAGCCGGCGCGCAAGCCGCGACGTCCGCGCGACGCTCAAGCGTCTACCGGAGAAGCGCTTCAAGTCGCCCACAGAGGTGAGCAAAGCGATCGGCAAGCTCGCTTGAAAGGAGGAGTGATGGCCAACCCAGTTGCAGCCGGCAGCGACGTCTCGTCAGGGACCTATCGCTGCACCAATTGCGGCTACGAGCTACAGACGGCATCGATCAAGCACCTGCCGCCGTGTCCTTCCTGCGGCCAAGGCGAATACGAGACAATCCGCGGCGGCGACAGCATCGACGATCCTTACCCAAGCCGCTAATCACCTCGACCCAAAGGGCCGGAGCAGTTGACGTCTGCTCTGGCCCTCGAGGTCGTGGGCTTTGCAAAGCGGTGGCGTCCGGCTTGGAACCCCTTTTAACGCCGCTATCTTCAATCCCTGGGGCGGGCTACACTTGGCCCCCGCGCGCCCGTAGCTCAGGGGATAGAGCGCTGCCCTGCGGAGGCAGAGGTCGCATGTTCGAATCATGCCGGGCGCATTTCGGGACTAACGCATCGCCGCGGCCTTGCCGGCGACCGGAAGCGTGAGCACCGACCGGGAAAAGGAGCGCCAAGGTCGGCGCCGAAACCGGCCCGGTGGCCGCGCCCGACGAGATCGTCCTCTCGCGCGATCGAGACCTCCGTGGCCGCGAGAAGGACGTTTGGATCCGGCGACT
>VAWH01000002.1:5956-33609 GCA_005888315.1 Actinomycetota bacterium
AGCCATAACGGGAAGCTCGAGTTCACGCTCGGCCACATCCCGCAAAACCAGTCCTTCATCCTCTACATGCAGTTCCAGGTCAACCCGACGAACGTCGGTCATCGCTCACGCTCCGCGACGCTGTACGACGGGCACACGAAGTTGGCCGCGATCCATCAGAAAGTGACGATCTTCCCATAGTCCCCCGTCCAGCAATACGTGCCGGCTTCTGGCCCGCGATCACGCGGCGCCAGAGTCCACCCTCGCTCTTGCCAAGGCTGCCAGCCTTGGCCGCGAGCGAGTGCGGCCTCTGGCTTGGTGCTCGCGACCCAGAAGCTCGGCGGCATTACTGGAAGGGGCACTAATGGACCTTGCGATCCGATCAGTAGTCCTCTATGCCTTCGTCTTCATCCTCACGCGGGTCGTCGGACGGCGTGAGCTCTCCTCGCTGCAGCCCTTCGACCTGATCCTGCTGATCGTGCTCGGCGACTCGATCCAGCAGGGGCTCACACAGGACGACTACTCCGTCACCGGGGCCCTGATCGTCGTCGGGACGATCGCGGTCCTCCAGGTCGCGACCTCGTACCTCAGCTTCCGCGTCCCGCTCCTGCGGCCGGTGCTGGACGGGCTGCCGATCGTCGTCGTCGAGGACGGCAAACCCCTCGAGAAGAACTTGCACCGGGAACGCATCTCGGTCGAGGAGTTGACCGAGGAGATGCGGCAGCAGCAGATCGGCTCCCTCGACGACGTCCAGTGGGCTGTGCTCGAAACGAGCGGCGCGATCAGCTTCATTCAGAAGAGCGGCTCCTAGACTCTCCGGCTTGCCTCTCTATCTGACGGAAGCGAACATCGACTCGCTGCTGACGCCCGCGGACGCGCTCGAGGCCGTCGAGGGATGCTTTCGGCGGCTCGCCGCAGGCGAGGTGGAGAACCTGCCCCGGCGGCGGCTCCGGCTCGAGGATGGCGTCTTCGCGGTCATGCCGTCCGTCGACCGCGAGCTCGGGCTCGCCGGTGTGAAGGCGTACGCCTGGCTGCCGAGCGGGACGCCGTTCGTCGTCGTGCTCTTCGACACCGAGTCGGCGGAGCTCGTCGGCGTGATCGAGGCGGACAAGCTCGGGCAGCTCAGAACCGGCGCGGCGAGCGGCGTCGCGGCAAAGTTCCTGGCCCGCGAAGGCGCCTCGACGCTCGGCGTGCTCGGCTGCGGCTGGCAGGCGCGCAGCCAGGTCGCGTGCATTCGGGAGGCGTTGCCCGGGATCGAGCGCGTCGTCGCCTACTGCCGGACGCCGGAGAGCCTCGCCGAGTTCTGCGACGAGATGCACGCCGAGCCGGCCGAGTCGCACCGCGACCCGGCGGTCTGCGACGTGGTCGTCACGGTGACGACGTCGAAGGACCCCGTTCTCCGCGGCGAATGGCTACGGCCCGGCGCACTCGTTTGCGCCGTCGGCGCCAACGAGCCTCGCGCCCGCGAGCTCGACAACGTCGTCCTCGAGCGCGCGGCGTTCGTCTGCTGTGACTCGCGCGAGCAGGCGCGGCTCGAGTCCGGCGATCTGATTGAGCCCGTCGAGGCCGGTGTTCTCGACTGGCTCGAGGTGCACGAGCTGCAGGAGGTCGTCGGCGGGGAGCTCGAAGGCCGGCAGTCCGACGACGACATCGTCCTCTTCAAGTCGAACGGGATCGCCGCGTGGGACGTCGCGATCGGCGCCGTCGCGCTCGAGAAGGCGCGGAAGAAGAAGGTGGGGAAGAAGCTCTAGACGAGCCGCTCTTGCGCCTCGCTGACGGTCGCGTGGCCCAGCGCCTCGATCACTTCGGGGCGGTCGAGGAGGCGGGCGAGCTCGCGCTCGGTGGCGCGGTTGCGGATGTAGGGGTCATTGAGGATCTCGTTCAGCCGGCGGCCGCGGTCGTGCTCGCGGATGACGTAAGCGGCGATCCGCCCCTCCTTCGACGAGCCTGCGAACAGGAAGGAGAAGGGATTCCGGAGGAAGCTGCTGAACCTGACCACCATTCGATTCTACGGTGAGGTCGCGCTAGGGTCTCGGGCGTGAAGCGCAGGCAGTCGAGCGCAGTGTTCGCCCAGCGTGTGCTCGAGGGGGTCGATGATGCAGGCGTGCCCGAGCGGGTCGTGATCTGGATCGAGCGGAAGCAGGGCGCGGTCTGGGCGGTCGGGCGCTCGGTGAATCCGCAGCACCGTCGCAGCGAAGAGCCGCCTGCCGACGACTTCATCTTCGAGGGCTACGAGCTCGAGGACGCGCTCGAATGCGCGAACGCGACGCTCGACGACGACGCACGCGTGTCAGCTCAGGACGGCCGCGCAGCGAGCGTCGATCCGTTCGCTCGCGAAGAGTTGCTGAAGCCACTGGAGCGCTGGTTTTTCGGGCACTAGGAGGCCTGGGACTTCGGCCACTCGAGCGCGGCGTTGGGAATCGGGTCCCCGTGCGGGTCGTGAGTCGGAAATCCGAGCGCCCGGTCGATTCGGGTCTCGAGCTCCTCTGAAAGGACGTGCTCGAGCCGGTCGGCCTCGTCGTGAACGTCGTCGACGTCGACGCCGAGGGTTTCGGCGAGGTAGAGCTCGAGCAGCCGATGGTGGCGGATCACCTCGACCGCGACCCGTTCGCCCGCCGGCGTCAGGCGGATGCCCTTGTAGGGCGCGTGGTCGACGAGCTCGAGCGCGGCGAGCTTCTTGACCATCTCGCTGGCCGACCCCGCGGCGACTCGCTGCTCGCGCGCCAGCGCCGTGACCGAAACGCGCGCGTCGCCCTCCTGGAGCTTGTAGATCGCCTTCAGGTAGTCCTGGATCGCTTCCGTGAGCGCCGGACCGGCCACCGTTCTCAAGTCTAGGCGTCGCTTGGGATGCCCGCGCGAAACCGAACGCGGCTTCTCTTGGAGAGAGCCTGTTAGCCTCGCCCGCGTGCTCATCCGACTCGGACATAGCCCGGATCCCGACGACGCGTTCATGTTTTGGGCGCTCGCCGCGGACAGGGTCGACACTCGCGGCTTCGAGTTCGAGCACGTACTGCGCGACATCCAGACGCTGAACGAGTGGGCGCTCGACGGCAGGCTCGAGACGACGGCGATCTCACTGCACGCGTATCCGTACGTTCAGGACCGCTACCTGGTGCTGCCGCACGGGGCGAGCATGGGCTCGGGCTACGGGCCGGTCGTCGTGGCCAGAAAGGCATTGACCCGCGAGCAGCTTCAGTCGGTCGAGATCGCAGTGCCGGGCCGGATGACGACCGCTTTCCTCGTCCTACGGCTCTTCCTCGGCGACTTCCGCTTCCGCGAGGTGCCTTTCGACCGGATCCTCGACGAGGTCAAGTCAGGGCGTGCCGACGCCGGCCTCCTGATTCACGAGGGCCAGCTGACCTATGAGGCGGAGGGCCTGGAGAAGGCCGTCGATCTCGGCGAGTGGTGGCTGCTCGAAACGGGCCTGCCCCTGCCGCTCGGGATCAACGTGGCACGACGCGATCTTGGGTCCGAGGCGCTCCACGATCTATCCGAGGTTCTACGCGAGTCGATCCTGGCCGGACTCGAGCACCGCGCCGAGGCGATGGAGTACGCGCTCGGTTTCGGACGCGGGCTCGACACCGAGCTGGCCGACCGCTTCGTCGGCATGTACGTGAACGACTTCACGTGCGACTACGGCGAGGAGGGCCGGGCGGCTGTGGCGGAGCTGCTGCGGCGTGGCGAGGAGCTCGCTGCCTTTCCGGCTCGCGTTCAGCTGGACTTTGTGAGCTAGCCTCGCTTCCGTGAGCAAGGCGGTGATTCTGAGCGGCGTCCGCACGCCGGTGGGTCGCTACGGCGGCGTCCTGTCGGGCGAGCGCCCCGACGATCTCGCGGCGATCGCGATCCGCGAGGCGGTCGAGCGGGCAGGGATCGATTCCGCTGAGATCGAGGATGTCTACTTCGGCTGCGCGAACCAGGCGGGCGAGGACAATCGCAACGTCGCGCGGATGGCGTCGCTTTTGGCGGGGCTGCCGGAGTCGGTTCCGGGTGTGACGGTCAACAGGCTTTGTGCCTCAGGACTATCGGCGATCGTCTCGGCGTGTCACGCGGTCGCCGCGAACGAGGGCGACCTCTACGTCGCCGGCGGCGCCGAGTCGATGAGCCGCGCACCGTTCGTCTTCGGCAAGCCGGAGCACGGGTTCCCGCGCGGCGACCGGACCGTTTACGACACGACGCTCGGCTGGCGGTTCCCGAACCCCCGCCTCGCGGAGCTGTTTCCGCTCGAGTCGATGGGCGAGACCGGCGAGAACGTCGCCGAGCGGTACGGGGTCTCGCGCGAGGAGCAGGATGCGTTCGCGCTGCAGTCGCAGCGGCGGTGGGCAGCCGCGGATGAGGCGGGGCGATTCACAGACGAGCTCGTGCGCGTTGGAGACGCCGGCCGTGACGAGCATCCGCGGCCCGACACCGACGCGGGGAAGCTGTCCGGCTTGAAGCCGGCGTTTCGGGAGGGCGGAACCGTGACGGCGGGTAATTCGAGCGGGATCAACGACGGCGCGGCGGCGGTCGTGGTCGCGTCCGAGGAGAAGGCCCGCGCCCTTGGCGTCGAGCCGCTCGGCTCCTTCGTGAGCTCGGCCGTTGCGGGTGTCGATCCGCGTGTGATGGGGATCGGCCCGATTCCGGCGGTGCAAAAGGTGCTGGCACGCGCCGATATCGAGGTGGGCGAGCTCGATCTCGTCGAGCTGAACGAGGCTTTCGCGTCGCAGAGCCTCGTCGTCATCCACGAGCTGGGCTTGGACCCGGAGAAGGTGAACGTGAACGGTGGCGCTATCGCCCTCGGCCATCCGCTCGGGATGAGCGGCGCGCGGCTCGTCGTGACGCTGCTGCACGAGCTGCGTAGGCGCGGAGGGCGTTACGGCCTCGCGACGCTTTGTGTCGGCGTCGGCCAAGGCCAGGCGGCTCTTTTCCAACGACCGGGGTAAGCGGCCGCGCCGGCAAAGCCGGCACGGCCTCTGATCGGGATTGCAAGCAACGCCGTGGCGTCGGCGTCGGCAAGGGCAGGCATAACACGAATTCGGTGCACTCAGGGCGCAGACACGTGCGCCCGGCCTCGATAGCGTTTCGGTAGGGGTGCTCGCGCACCCCCATGGGGCGCGCGCGTGAACAATTCAACCGCCGAGAAACTGACGGCGGCGACAGAGCTGTCGGCTAGGAGAGCGGCGGCCTGATGTAGATCGTGCCCTCGTGCTTGATCGGCACGAACGGGGCGCCGATGCTCATGATCGCGTCTTCGGCGAGCGCGAGGAGGTCGTCGCACGCTTGCTCGGCGTCGCCGCACGGCACCTCGATGCAGACCTCGCCGACGGGGCGCGCGTCGAGGTTCGCTTCGCGGAGCTCTTGGAGCAACCGATCTCGGTCCGGAATCCGCGCAGCCTCGACCTGCACGGCTTCAACGTCGCTCATGTAGCCGGTCTGCCCGGGCGAATGTCGGAGGAAACCCAACGAACTCCCTACCCGTGACCGCCAAGTCGTCGCCACTCGCTAGGCTCCGGCCGCAATGGCGGTCGCGACCGAGCGCGAATACGGGCTGTTCATCAACGGTGAACGTAACCAGGGCGGAGCCACGGGTGAGACCCGCGAGTTGAGCGAGCCCGCGAGTGGCGAGCCCCTGGCTCGTGTCGCCTCGGCCGTCGAGGCCGACGTCGACCGCGCGGTCGAAGCGGCGCAGGCCGCCCTCGCCGGCGACTGGGGCAAGGCGCCGCCGACCGAGCGCTCGCGGCTCCTGCACGCGCTCGCGGATGCGATCCAGGCCAACCGCAAGGAGCTCGCCGAGCTCGAGGTCCGCAACGTCGGCAAGGCGATCTCCTCGGTCAAGGCGGAGCTCGCTCAGGGGGTCGAGAACTTCCGCTTCTACGCGTCGGCCATTGGCTCGATCGCAGGGCGCTCGAATCCGATCGGCGGCTCGCTGCTCTTCTATTCGCTGAAGGAGCCGGTGGGGGTCGTCGGCCAGATCGTGCCGTGGAACTACCCACTGATGATGACGACGTGGAAGCTCGCCCCGGCGCTGGCGGCCGGCTGCTCCGTCGTGCTGAAGCCGGACTCGGCGACGCCGCTGACGGCGCTGCGCATTGCCGAGCTCGCGACCGAGGTCGGCTTTCCGTCGGGAGCCATCAACGTCGTGCCCGGGCCGGGCACGACGGTCGGGGCGCACCTGGTCCGCCATCCGCGCGTCGACAAGATCGCCTTCACCGGATCGACCGCGACCGGCGGCGAGATCATGCGGCTTGCGTCCGACACGATCAAGCGGCTGACCCTCGAGCTGGGCGGCAAGAGCCCCAACATCGTGTTCGCGGACGCGAATCTCGAGGACGCGATCCCGAGCTCGGTCTGGTCGATCTACTACTCGGCGGGCCAGAGCTGCGAGGCTCGCTCCCGCGTACTCGTGGAGGCGCCGCTTTACGATGAGTTCGTCAGCAGCTTCAGTGAGGCCGCGAAGCGCCTGCGGGTGGGAGATCCGCTCGAGCCCGAGACGCAAGTGGGGTCGCTGATCTCGGCCGAGCACCGCGACAAGGTCCACGGCTTCGTCGAGCGTGGCCGCGCGGAGGGTGCGGAGGTCGTGGCCGGCGGAGAGCCGCCGGAGGGCAAGGGCGCTTTCTACCCGCCGACCGTCCTCGCGAACGTCGACAACAGGATGACGGTCGCCCAGGAGGAGATCTTCGGGCCGGTCGTGACCGTGATTCCTTTCGAGGACGAGAAGGACGCGGCCCGGATCGCGAACGACAGTCGGTACGGCCTGATGGCGACCGTCTGGACGAGCGATCCCGCCCGTGGGCACCGCCTGGCGCGGCGACTCAAAGCGGGCACGGTCGGGATCAACATGCCCTACACCGCCTTCCCCGGAATTCCGTTCGGCGGCTACAAGCAATCCGGGTTCGGCCGAGAGCTGGGGCTGGAGACGCTCGAGCTCTACCTGGAGACGAAGAGCGTTCTCGTCTCGACCAGCCCGAAGCCGTTCAACCCGTTCGGTCTATAGCCCAGCGCTACAGATGGGCCGTGCTTGCCGCGGGGACGGTGGCCCAGTCGAGCTTCTCCGCTGTCCTCCTAGGACTGCCGGTGCTCGCGCCGACGCTTCGCGCCGAGCTCGATCTCAGCGTCTCGGAGGTCGGGATCGTGCTCGGCAGCGTCTGGGTCGGCCCAGTCCTGACGCTCTTACCCTGGGGACTTGCGGCGGACCGTGTCGGAGAGCGGGCGGTACTCGCCGTTGGATTGGCGCTGATGGGGGCGCTCGTGAGTGCGGCGGCGTTCGTCTCGAATGCCGTGGGGCTCGTCGTCGTGCTGGGGATCGCGAGCGCGGCTGGAGCGAGCGTGAACGCCGCGAGCGGCCGTGCCGTCATGAGCTGGTTCGGCCGCGACGAGCGCGGGTTGGCGCTGGGGGTACGGCAGTCCGCGCTCCCGATCGGAGGCTTCCTCTCGGCCGTTGCGCTTCCGCCGATCGACCGCGCCGGCGGGCTCGAGGCATCGTTTCTGTTCCTCGCGGCCCTGTGCCTGCTGGCCTCGGCGGTGGGCGCGCTCGTGCTCCGGGACGCCCCGAGCGACGAAGCATCGCCGACCGTGCAGGCGCGGGCGATTCTTCGCGACCGCCGGTTATGGATCCTCAGTGCCGGCAGTTCGCTCTACGTCACCACGCAGGTCTCCCTCACGGGCTTCGTCGTGCTCTTCCTGCACGACCGGCGCGGCCTCTCCACCGGCGCGGCCGCAGCCGTGCTCGCCGCCGCCCAGGCGGTCGCGATCGGTTTGCGGATTGGTGTCGGCCGTTGGTCGGATCGAGCGCGCGCCCGAGTGGGACCGCTCCGGCTGCTGGGATTCGCGATCGCGGCCGCGGTCGCGGTCTCGGCCGCCCTCGTGTCGGCGCCGCTCGTCGTGCTCCTCCCCTCGTTGGTCGTCTCGGCCGCGTTGACGATGGCCTGGAACGGCCTTGCCTTCACGGCGACCGCTGAGTTCGCCGGTCGCGCCCGCAGCGGCACAGCCCTCGGGTTCCAACAGACGTCGCTCTCGATCGCGGGCACGATTGCTCCGATCGCGTTCGCGGCGGTCGTCGACGCGGCTTCGTGGCGGACGGGCTTTGCGGTCGCCGCGCTCCTGCCGCTGGGCGGAGCGATTGCGCTCGCGCGGCTCGACGAGTCGCGGCCAGGGATGATGCGGCGGTGCGAGCTCTAACGCGGCTCGACCAGCTCTACGCGATCGGCGCAGGCACGCGTCTCGGCTACTCGCCCGAGGAGGACGCCGCTCACGAGCTCGCCGCGCGCTGGCTGCAGCAGGCCGGCCTCGACGTCACGACGGACGAGGCCGGCAATCTGTTCGGGCACCGGGGCGACGCTCGCATCTGGAGTGGCTCCCATCTCGACACGGTGCCGAACGGCGGGCGTTTCGACGGCGCCCTTGGCGTCGTCGCCGCGATCGAGGCCGCGAATCGCCTCCCCGGCACGGAGTTGGGCGTCGTCGCCTTCCGGGCCGAGGAAACCGGGCCGATGGGGAGCCGCCGGCTCGCGGAACTGCCCGACGCATTCCTCGAAGTCCACGTCGAGCAGGGGCCGGCGCTCGAGCGCCTCGGCGAGCCGCTCGGCATCGTCACCGGCGTCGCCGCGCAGGCGCGCGGCGAGGTCACGTTCGAGGGTCGCGCGGCCCACGCCGGGACGACGCCGATCGAGGAGCGCGCGGACGCGCTCGTCGATGCCGCGAAGTTCGTCCTGCACGTGCGCGAGTGCGCGCGCGAGGGTGCATTCGCGACGGTGGGCGCGCTCGAGGTCGAGCCGGGTGCGACGAACGTGGTCCCCGGCCGTGTGACGCTGTCCGTCGACGCGAGGGCGTCGACTGCCGAGGCTCTCGAGACGCTGGTCGAGGCGATCGGCTTCGAGCCCTCCTGGCGGCAGGATCCGGTCGCGATGAGCGGACCGCCGCTCGAAGCGTTGCGCGCCGTGCTGCCCGGGGCGCCGCAGCTCATCTCCGGCGCGGGCCACGACGCCATGGTGCTCGCCGCCGCCGGTGTGCCGACGGCCATGCTCTTCGTCCGCTCGCTCAACGGCGGCGCCAGCCACTGCCCGGACGAGCTCTCGAGCCCGGAGGACATCGCGCTGGCGGTCGACGCGCTGACCGAGACCCTGGCGCGGCTGTCCGCCTCGGCGGTCTCGGACAAGCGTTAGCGCTCGTCGAAGCGGATCGCCTGCGCGCCCTGCCAGAGGACCAGCGGTCCGAGCTCGCGCAGCTGCTCGGCGCCCTTGACGATCGTTGCGAAGTGGTTCCCCGCCAACACGCCGGCCTTGCTCGCGAACTGGGTCGGTCCGTAGGGGAAGAGAAGCTCCATCTCGCTGACGCCGCCCGGGAAGAGCAACAGCTCCCCCGGTGCCGGATAGCTGGTCGCGTTCTCTGGCCCGATCCCGACATCGAGCTCTCCGAACGGGATCCAACAGGCTTCCCCGCTCCAGCGGGCATGGATCAACTTGCTCTCCAGCGGCAGCAGCCGCCGGAAGGCCGCGACCGTCTGCGGTGCCAGGCTCTCCTCGAGGCGCGCCTCGAACTGCGCGCCGCCGACCTCGATCTCGAGCATCCGGGGAACCTACCTCGTCTTCGCGCCCTGCTCGATCCAGGCGCCGAGCGCGTCCCGCTCCGCCTGTGTCATCCCGGTCCGGTTGCCGAGCGGCATCGTCTTCGTGCGCACGGCGACCTGCTCGATCAAGCTCGCCTGAGCGTGGATCTGAGCCGGCGTGTCGAAGACGATCCCCTTTGGCGCCGAGTCGACCTTCGTCGGGTGTGCCGAATGGCAGGGAACGCAGCGAGCCTGGACGATCGCCTGCGCGCGCGTGAACGGCACGGCCGTGCCGCCTGAGGAACCGTGCGGCCGGATCGCGACCGCCACACCGGCGATCGCCAGCGCCGCGGTTATCGGGATCCACAAGGCGGTCCGGCCCGTGTGGCGGAGGTTGAAGAAGTGCCGCACCCAGGCGCCGATTACGAGCAGGGCGGCGAGCGTCAGCCACGAGTACGAATGCCCGTAGGTGATCGGAAAGTGGTTGCCGATCATCGTGAACACGACCGGCAGCGTCAGGTAATTGTTGTGCACGGAGCGCTGCTTGCCGCGGAAGGCCGCGGCGGCATCCGGCTCCCGACCTGCCTGCTTCGCGCGGATCAGCTCCCAGTGGGCGGGGATGATCACGAAGAAGACGTTGCCGGCCATCATCGTCCCGAGCATCGCGCCGATCTGGATGTACTCGGCTCGGCCCGAGAAGAGGTGGCTGACGCCCCAGGCCGCCAGCGTCACCAGCACGAGCAGTACGGCCGCGAGCGCGACGTCGCTCGGGACCAGTCGGCAGAGGCCGTCGTAGACGAACCACGCTGCGATGAGCAGCGCCACGCTGATCGCGATCGCCTGCCACGGCCGCAGGTCGGCGACCGATTTGTCGATCAGATACGTGTTCGCGTTCACGTAGTAGAGGACGATCAGGAGAGCGAAGCCCGAGAGCCAGGTCGTGTAGGCCTCCCACTTGAACCAGTGCAGCGGCTCGGGCAGCGTCCGTGGCACCAGCCGGTACTTCTGCACCTGGTAGAAGCCGCCGCCGTGGATCTCCCACGCTTCGCCGCCGACCCCGCGCTCGGCGTCGGCCTCCTCCGCCGGCGGGCGTAGGTGGTTGTCCAGCGCGATGAAGTAGAACGAGGAGCCGATCCACGCGATCGCCGCGATCACGTGCAGCCAGCGAACGAGCAGGTCGAGCCACTCGTTGGCGTAGGGGTCCACTAGCGGCGCTGCCAGCGATCTCGGGCGATCGCGACCAGCTCGTGCAGGCCCGTCTCGAGCTCTTCCTCGCGTGATCGTTCCAGCCGCTCCTGCAGGACTTTGAGAATCTCGTCCTTCGGCCGGCCTGCGACGAAGACGACGAAGCGGAAGCCGAACTTCTCTTCGTAGACCTGGTTCAGGTAGGCAAGCTCCGTGAGGACGGCCGGGTGGCCGCCGCCGCTCTGCTCCGCGGCGGAGTGCTCGGAAAGGTTGCGGGCGCCGATCGCGGGATGCGCGTTCAAAGCCTCCCGCTGCTCCTGCTCGGTCAGCTCCGCGAAGACCTTGTCCGCCGAGCCAAGCGGATCCTCGCGCTCCGCGAGCAGCTCGACGAGCCTCGTGCGGCCTTCGAAGAGCTCAGCGAGCTCGTCGACGGTCAGCTGCCGCGGTAGATCACGCACGAGTAGGGCGCGAGCAGCAGCGGCACGTGCAGGTGCTCGTCCGGGTCGGTGATCGCAACGCTGACTTCGATCTGGTCGAAGAAGCCGCTGCCGGCGTAGAAGACGATGCGGTAGACGCCGGGCTCGAGTCCTCCGGGGGAGAGCTCGGCGATGCGGCCATCGTCGTCGGTCTCCTGCAGGGAGAGCTCCTCCTCGCCGTGGTAGAGGCCCACTTTGAGGCCCGCTTCCGGCCTTCCTTCCTTCGTGTCGAGAACATGGGTCGAGATCACAAGTTGAACTTCTCCGCCTGGCGGCGGTGCTCCTGCGCGATCTCCTGCTCGGAGGCGCGGACAAGCTGGCCGGCTCGGACGACGTCCTCGCCGCCGACGAGTAGCCTGTCGACGCGGTGGGGGGCCGAAAGGACGAGCCCCGCGACCGGGTCCCGGGCCCCGGCCAGTTCGAGCATGTCCGTGCGCCAGATTGCCAGGTCGGCGCAGCGGCCGGGCTCGATGGCGCCGAGGTCGTCGCGGCCGAGCAGCGCCGCCCCGCCGCGCGTGGCGAGCCGGAGCGCCTCTCGGGCGGTCAGGGCGGCCGGCCCGTCCCGCCCGCGGGCGACGAGCAAGGCCTGCTTGAGCTCGAAGAGCAGGTCGCCACGCTCGTTCGAGGCCGAGCCGTCGACGCCGAGCCCGACGCGGACGCCGGCGTCGAGCAACGGTCGCACCGCGGCGACTCCCGCGCCGAGCCGCAGGTTCGAGGTCGGGCAGTGGGCGACACCGGTGCCGGTGGCGCCGAACGTGGCGATGTCGCCGGCGTCGAGGTGGACGCAATGCGCGCACCAGACGTCCGCCGCGAGCCAGCCGAGCTCCTCGAGGTACTCGACCGGCCGGCAGCCGTAGAGCTCGCGGCAGTAGGCCTCCTCTTCGACCGTCTCGGCCAGATGCGTGTGAAGCGGCAGGTCGAGGCGCCGCGCCAATTCCGCGGACTCCGTCATCAACCGGCCGGTGACCGAGAAGGGCGAGCAAGGAGCGACCGCGAGCTGGACGCGTGCGCCCGGGCCGGTCTCGTGCAGCTCGGCCAGCCGCTCCGTGTCGGCGAGAACGGTGTCGAGCTCCTCGACGAGCCCGTCGGGCGGCAGGCCGCCGGCGGACTCGCCCAGGTCCATCGAGCCGCGCGAGGCGACGATCCTGACGCCCAGTTCGCGGGCCGCCTGAAGTTCGGCCTCAATCAGCCCGTCCTCGCCGCGCGGGAAGACGTAGTGGTGGTCGAAGACGGTGCCGCAGCCGGAAAGGGCGAGCTCGGCGAGCCCCGTACGCGCGGCGGCGTATTCGGCCTCGGCGTCGATCCGCGCCCAGACCGGATAGAGCTCCTTCAGCCAGGTGAAGAGATCTGCCTCCTGCGCCCGCGCGCGGGTCAGCGTCTGGAAGAGGTGGTGATGCGTGTTGATCAGCGCGGGCGTGACGACGGCGCCGGCGAGGTCGTCGCCCCGCTCGGGCGGCTCGCCCGTCCCGACCTCCGCGACGAGGCCGTCCTCGATCCGGATCCACCCGCCGTCGAGCTCGCTGCCCGCGTCGTCCATCGTGGCGACGTGGGCGTTGGCCAGGACGGTCATCCGACCTCGAGCGGCACGAGTTCGAAGCGGTCGACGTCGACCAGGCCCTGGTCGGTGATCTTCAGGCTCGGGATCACCGAGAGCGCGAGGAACGACATCGTCAGGAACGGCGTCGAGCCCCGGCAGCCGAGCCGCTCGGCCGCTTCGGTGCAGGCGCGGCTACGCTCGACGACCTCGGCGAGGGGAAGGTCGGAGAGCAGGCCGCCGACCGGGAGCGGCAGCTCGGCGAGCACAGCGCCGTTCTCGACCGCGACGATGCCGCCGCCGAGCTCGGCGAGGCGCTCGACCACGCGGGCCATGTCGGCGTCGTTCATGCCGACGACGACGAGGTTGTGGGCGTCGTGAGCGACCGTCGAGCCGAGCGCGCCTCGCTGGAGGCCGAAGCCGCGCACGAGGCCGAGCCCGATCCGTCCGGTACCGAGATGGCGCTCGACGACCGCGATCTTGGCCAGGTCGCGTTCCGGGTCCGCGACCGCCTGTCCGTCGTGGAGAGTCGGCGCCTCCACGAGCGACTCGGTGACGATCTGGTCGGGGACGAGTCCGATCACGCGCGCGTCCGCTTCGCCGGGCCAGTCGATCCGGAAGCGCTCGGCCCCGACAGGCTCGATTCGCACCGTGTGCTTGACCCACTCCGGGACCTCGGAGCGCGCGATCTCCTCGACGGCGCGGCCTCGCTTCAGCACCAGTTCCGGGTCGAAGCTCTCGAGGTCCGGCAGGATCAACGCGTCGGCTTGGAAGCCGGGGGCGAGTGCGCCCAGGTGGTCGAGCCCGTGCCAGAGCGCCGGGTTCAGGGACGCGAGCACGAGCGCGTCCTCTGCGGCGATCCCGGCCGCGACGGCCTCGCGGACCATGCCGTTGACGTGACCGTTCTCAGCGATGTCGTCGGGATCTTTGTCGTCCGTGCAGAACGCGATCCGCGCAGTCCCGAACTCCTCGACCAGGGGCAGGAGCGCCCGCAGGTTCCGCGCCATCGAGGCCTCGCGGATCAGCACCCACATGCCGGCGCGGAGCCGCTCGCGGCCCTCCTCGACCGTCAGAGCCTCGTGATCGGAGCGGATCCCGGCGGCGGCGTAGGCGTTCAGCTCCTTGCCGACGACGCCGGGCGCGTGGCCGTCGACGTGGCCCGCCCCGGTCAGGGCGAGCTTGGCCAGCTCGCTCGCATCGCCGGCGACGACGCCGGGAAAATTCATCATCTCCGCCAACCCGAGCACGCGGCGGCGCCGGAGCAATCCCTGGAGATCGCCCTCGTTCAGCGCACGGCGCGGCGACTCGAAGTGCGAGGCCGGCACGCTCGAAGATGCCATGAAGTAGACATCGAGCGGCAGCTCCGCGCAGAAGTCGAGCAGCCAGTGGACGCCGTCGGTGCCGAGGACGTTCGCGAGCTCGTGCGGGTCGGCGACGACCGCGGTCGTCCCGAGCGGGAGCACGAGCCTGGCGAATTCGTCCGGCAGCAGCTTCGGCGACTCGAGGTGCATGTGGGCATCGATGAAGCCGGGGACGACGAAGCGTCCGCTTGCATCGAGCTCCTCCGCGCCCTCGTAGTCCCCGAGGCCCGCGACGTGTCCGTCTGCGATCGCGATCCCCGTCTCCAGCCACTCGCGGGTGAAGACCGAGAGGACGCGGCCCCCGCGGACGACGAGGTCCGCGGGTTCGTCGCCGCGGGCGACCGCGAGCCGTCGCGCCAGGTCCATTCGGCGACGATACCCCGCGGGCTGCAGGGCTTTCAGCTTTGAGCCGCGAGCCAATACGCTTGCCGCGATGGACGTGCTGACCCCACGCACGCTCGATGAAGCGCTGCGCTTGAAGGCGGAGCGGCCCGACGCCGTACCGATTCAGGGCGGCACGGACGTGATGGTCGAGCTCAACTTCGACCGTGCCCGGCCGTCCGCGTTGCTCAACCTGAGCGAGGTCGCCGAGCTGCGGGGCTGGTCACGCGAGAACGGAACGATTCGCCTCGGTGCGGCCCTCACCTACACCGAGGCGATGGAGATGCCGCTCGCCGACGCGCTGCCCGCGCTGGCCGAGGCCTCGCGCACGGTCGGCGGGCCGCAGATTCGCAACCGCGGCACGGTCGGCGGCAATCTCGGCACGGCCTCGCCGGCCGGCGACGCGCTGCCACCCCTGCTGATCGGCGACGCCGTCGTCGAGTTGGCGAGCCTGCGTGGCGAGCGGGCGGTGCCGGTGGCTGCTTTTCTGACCGGGCCGAGGCAGAACGCGCTGGCGGACGGCGAGCTGATCGTCGGGGTGCGCGTCCGCGCCGCGGACGGGCCGCAGACGTTCATGAAAGTGGGACCGCGAAACGCGATGGTCATCTCGGTCGTGTCGCTCGCACTGACGGTCGATCACGACGGCGCCGAGATTCGCGCCGCATTCGGCTCTGCGGGTCCGGTTGTTGGGCTCGTGACCGCGCCGCTCGCGGAGCTCGACGGCTTCCCGGAACGGGTTTCGGCGGCGGCCAGCCCGATCGACGACGTGCGCGGGAGCGCCGCCTACCGGCGCCACTCGCTCAGGGTCCTGACGGAGCGCGCCCTGGAGCGGTGCTTGCAGTGAGAGTCGAGCTGACCGTCAACGGCGAGCGCCATGAGGCCGACGTGTGGGCGGGCGAGAGTCTGCTCTACGTTCTCCGCGAGCGGCTCGGGCTGCCGGGCTCGAAGAACGCGTGCGAGCAGGGCGAGTGCGGATCGTGCTCCGTGCTGCTGGACGGCAAGCTCGTCTGCGCGTGCCTCGTCCTTGCCGCCCAGGCGGACGGGCACGAGCTGGTCACCGTCGAAGGTCTGGGCCAGGACGGCGGGCTGCACGCCGTCCAAGATGCCTTCACCGAGACCGGCGCGGTTCAGTGCGGCTTCTGCACCCCGGGCTTGATCGTCGCGACCGCGGATCTGCTGGCGCGCAATCCGAGCCCGAGCGACGACGAGATCCGCGAGGCACTGTCCGGCAACCTCTGCCGCTGCACCGGCTACGCGAAGATCTTCGACGCCGTCAGGCTGGCCGCCGGCTCGTGACCACCGCCGCTCGCACGCTCGAACGAGGTCGCGTCGGCGAGAGCGTCAAGCGCGTCGACGCGATCCCGAAGGTGACCGGCGAGTTCGCCTACTCGAGCGACCTCTTCGCCGCCGGGATGCTCTGGGGCCACACGCTCCGCAGCCCGCACGCGCACGCCCGCATCGTCGAAATCGACATCTCCGACGCCGTTGGGATGCCGCGCGTCCACGCCGTGCTGACGCACGCGGACGTCCCCGGGGCGCAGACCTACGGGCTCGAGTTCGCCGACCAGCCAGTGCTCGCGATCGACCGCGTCCGCTACTTCGGCGAGCCGGTCGCCGTGGTTGCGGCCGAGCACCCCGAGCAGGCGCGCCGCGCGGCCGAGCGGATCCACGTCGACTACGAACCGCTCGAGCCGGTCGTCGATCCCGAGCGCGCGACCGAGCAGGCACCGATCCACGACGGACGCCCGACGGCAGGCCACGGCTTCCGCGACGACGCTCGCCCAAATGTCGTCCGCACGATCGTGATCCGCCACGGCGATCCCGACGCTCAGGCTGAAGTCAGCGTCTCCGGCGTCTACGAGCTCGGGATCCAGGACCAGGCCTTCCTCGGCCCTGAATCCGGGCTCGCGGTTCCCGACGCGGAAGGCGGCGTCGACATCTACGTCGCGACCCAGTGGCTGCACGTCGATCGCGACCAAGTCGCGCCGTGCCTCGGCCTCGAGCCCGACCAGGTGCGGATCCATCTCGCCGGCGTCGGCGGTGCCTTCGGCGGTCGCGAGGATCTCTCGATTCAGATCCACGCCGCGATGCTTGCGCTGCACGCCGGCCGTCCGGTGAAAATGGTCTACAACCGCGAGGAGTCCTTCGTCGGCCACATCCACCGGCACCCGGCGAAGATCTGGATGGAACAGCGCGCGAACCGAGACGGCAAGCTCGTCAACGTCCGCGCCAAGATCCTCCTCGACGGCGGCGCCTACGCCTCGAGCTCCGCCGCCGTGACGGCCAACGCATCCTCCTTCGCCTGCGGTCCCTATGCCGTCGAGAACGCGCTCGTCGAGTGCACCTGCGTCTACACGAACAACCCTCCCTGTGGCGCGATGCGCGGTTTCGGCGCCGTCCAGAGCTGCTTCGCGCACGAGGCGCAGATGGACAAGCTCGCGGCCGAGCTCGGCATCGACCCGGTCGAGCTGCGCCTCCGCAACGCGCTCGCCCCCGGCGACTCGCTGCCGACCGGCCAGAAGATCACGGGCTCGTTCCCGGCCGCCGAGGTGATCCGCCGCGCCGCGGCCCTCCCCATGCCCGAGCCCGAAGAGCTGCCCCGCGACCCTTTACGGCTCCCAGGCGGCTCCGGCAACACGACCCGCGGCCAGGGCGTCAAACGCGGCGTCGGCTTCGCGGTCGGCTTCAAGAACGTCTGCTACTCGGAGGGCTTCGACGACTCGACCGCGGCGCGCGTCCGGCTGACCGGGACCGGAAACGGCCTGGAGGCCGAGGTCGACTGCGCCGCCGCGGAGGTCGGTCAGGGCGTCGTCAACGTGATCCTGCAGACCGCGCGCACCGAGCTCGAGCTCGACGACGTCGTGCTCGGCTCGGCGACGACGAGCTCGGTCGGCTCCGCCGGCTCGGCGTCGGCGTCCCGGATGACCTGGATGGCGGCAGGCGCCGTCCAGCTCGCGGCGCGCGCCGCCAGAGAGGAGCTGGCGCGCCGCGGCGGTGAGCTGAAGCCCGCCGAGACGATCGACGTCGAACGCGTCTACCACCATCGGCCGACGACGCCGCTCGACCCCGAGACCGGCCAGGTCACCGGCGACGGCGCCCATGTCGCCTATATCTGCGCCGCGATGCGCGTCGTCGCCGAGGTCGACGTCGAGCTCGGCCTCACCCGCGTCGTCTGGATCGGCACCGCCCAGGACGTCGGCAAGGCGGTCAACCCGCAAGCCGTCTACGGCCAGATCGAAGGCGGCACCGCGCAAGGCTTGGGGCTGGCGCTGATGGAGGAGATTCAGACCCGGGACGGCCTCATCGCGAACGCGAGCTTCACCGACTACCTGATCCCGACCACGCTCGACATGCCGCCGGTCGTGGCGGAGCTGGTCGAGGAGCCCGAGCCGGACGCTCCGTACGGAGTCAAGGGCGTCGGCGAGCCGCCCACGGTCGTCTCGACCGCCGCGATTGTCTCAGCGCTCCGCGACGCGACCGGTCGCGACCTCAACCGGGTCCCGGTCCGGCCCGACGACATCGTCGGGCTCTCGTAACGCGACGACCGGCGCCGCCTGCCGGGACTCCCGCCGGACGACGATCGCGACCGCGGCGATGATCAGCAGCGCGCCGCCGACGATCCGCCAGGTGATCGACTCACCGAGCACGATCGCCCCGAGCGCGATCGCAATCACCGGGTTGACGTAGGCATACGTCGAGACCTGCCCGATCGGGGCGTTCGCCAGCAGCCACGCGTAGGCGCTGTAGCCCAGGAGCGAGCCGAACACAATCAGGTAGGCGAGGCCGAAGAGCGAGCGCGCGGAGTAGTGGGCCGGGTTGAGCTGGTCCGGGCTGTACGCGACCAGCGCCACGGCCGTGATCACGGCGCCGCCTGCCAGCATCTCGTACGCAGTCGCGGCGAAGGCGTCGCGCGGCACCGGCATCCTTGGGGAGAAGAAGGAGCCGATAGCCCACATCAACGCGGCGAGGACGGTCAGCAGCAGATAGCCGAGGGATCCCGAGCCGCCGCCGGGCTGGACCAGCACGGCGATTCCGACGAAGCCGAGCAGCAGGCCGGCGACCGAAACGAGATCGGGCCGCTCGCGCGCGGCGAAGCGCAACAGCAGGACCCAAAGCGGGATCGACGCGATGATCAGCGACGTCAGCCCGATCGGCACCTGCCGCTCGGCCAGGAAGAGCAGCGAGTTGGCGCCGGGGAGCAGGATCCCGATCAGCAGCGAGGTGGCGGCCTCGGCTCGGGTAAGGCGCAGCGCGCCGGCCCCGCGGCGCCAGGCGACGATTCCGAGCATCAGCAGTCCGGCGATCAGGAAGCGCATGCCCGCTCCGAAGAACGGCGGCATCGTCTCGCCGGCGAGCTCGATGCCGAGGTAGGTCGAGCCCCAGACGATGTAAACCGTCCAGAGGGCGATCCAGACCTTCGCCTTGTGGCTCACCATGGTGACAACGAGCGCTACCCGCGATCCCATCCCGTTAGGCTCGGGCGACCTCGAGCGAAGGAGAGCCGATGTACAAGGCAGTGGTCCTGTGGGAGCAGGCGCCCGATCCCGACTGGTATGCGCGCCACGGAGAGCTCTGCAAGCAGGTGCCCGGCGTGACGTTCAGAGCGGGCCGGATCTTCGGCGGCCCGGCCGGCAAGCCCGACCGTGAGCAGTACGCCGAGTTCGAGTTTCCGGACCGGGAGAGCTTCGACCGCGGCATCAACAGCCAGGAGATGGCCGCCGCCGTCGAGGACGGTCAGACGCAGGGGATTCCCTTCCACGTCTACTTCGTCCAAACGAACTAGCGCTTGAGCACGAGCGCCGTTCCGACCGCGAGCAGCGCGAGGCCGGCGATGCGCGGCCAACCGACCGCGATTCGGTCGAGGCCGAACAGCCCGTAGCGGTCGACGACTACCGCGGCCGCGAACTGGCCGACGAGGAAGACGGCGACTGTCGCCGTCGGCCCGATCCGCGGGCCGGCATACGTGATCGTCAGGACCACGATCGCCCCCATCAGCCCGCCGAGCCACATCCAGGCCGGCTGGTCGACCGCGTGGCCAAAGCCGGCGAGCGAGCGCCGGACAGCGAGCAGCACGAGGAGGCCGATGGCGGCAGTGACGACCGCCGCGAATGCGAACGCGGCGACGACTCCGATCCGATCGCCGAGGCGTCCCATGACCGCGATCTGCACGGTGCCGGCAACGCCGGCGACGAGGCTCAGCGTTACCGGGAGCGTGTTTCCTCCCGACATCGGCGCGATGCTAAAGGCCTGAGTTAGTCTCGCGCCCGTGACCGAGCCCGACGCGCCGCGGCCAGTCTCGCCCGACGAGCTCGGGTTCGAGCGGATCGTCTACGAGAAGGCGCCGCCGCGGGCGACGATCACGCTCAACCGGCCCGAGGTGTTGAACGCCTTCGACTTCCGGATGCTGCGTGAGCTCGCGCGGGCCTGTGAGGACGCGAGCTGGGACGACGAGATCAAGGCCATCGTCGTCACCGGCACCGGGCGCGCGTTCTGCGTCGGCGCCGATCTCAAGGCCTGGGGCGCCGACCTGCTCGACAACCCACGCGAGTACTGGAAGTGGTTCGGCGCCTTCAAGGACATGCACGACCGGCTGCGGGAGATCGGCAAGCCGACGGTCGCGCGGGTGAACGGGATCGCTGTCGGCGGCGGCAACGAGCTGCAGATGGCGTGCGACCTGGCGGTGATGGTCGACGACGCCTTCATCCGGCACGTCGGCCCCGAGCACGGCTCGGTGCCGGCCGGCGGTGCGACGCAGTGGCTGCCGATCTTCGTCGGCGACCGTCGCGCGCGGGAGATCCTGCTGCTCTGCGACGAGATCCCCGCGAAGCAGGCCGAGGAGTGGGGCCTGATCAACCGCGCGGTCCCGCCCGCGGAGCTCGACGCGGCGGTCGACTACTACGTCGAGCGGCTCGCCGTGAAGCTGCCGCAGACGCTCCGCTACACGAAGCAGCAGCTGAACTGGTGGCGGGACATCTCCTGGCACGAGACGGTCGGCCACGCCCGCGACTGGCTGGCCATGTCGATGCTCGGCGACGAGGCGAAGGAGGCGATCCAGGCATTCCTGGCGAAGGGCAAGGACTAGTCCTCGTTGAGCGGGACGACGCGGTCGCGGTCGTTCTGCTCAACAGGCCCGAGGCGCTGAATGCACTCTCGGACGAGCTGATGGACGAGCTCGTCTCGACACTGACCGAGCTCGACCGCGACGAGGCGATCCGCTGCATCGTCCTCGGCGGCAGCGAGCGGGCATTTGCTGCAGGCGCCGACATCGGCGAGCTCGCGCGCTTCTCGGCAATCGACCTCTACTACCAGCGCCGGGTCGAGCGGTGGGACGCAATTCGCTCGCTCTGGTCGCCCCTCGTCGCCGCGGTGTCCGGCTTCTGTCTCGGCGGCGGCTGCGAGCTCGCGATGTCGTGCGACCTGATCGTCGCCTCCGAGACAGCGCAGTTCGGCCAGCCCGAGACGACCCTCGGGATCATTCCGGGCGCGGGCGGCACACAGCGGCTGACGCGCGCGGTCGGCAAGGCGCTGGCCATGGACGTGATCCTGAGCGGTCGCCGCCTGGCGGCGCAGGAAGCGCTGGCCGCCGGCCTCGTCTCGCGCGTCGTCGCCCGCGAGGCGTGGCTCGAGGAGGCGAAGCGGGTCGCCCGCGAAATCGCCGCGAAGGGGCCGGTCGCAACGAGGCTCGCGAAGGAGTCCGTCAACCGCGCCTACGAAACAACCCTGCAGGCGGGCCTCGAGGCCGAACGCCGGGCGCTCTACCTCGCGTTCGCGTCGGAGGACGCGAAGGAGGGCCTGACCGCCTTCACCGAGAAGCGCGAGCCGGACTTCAAGGGCCGGTAGGGACTACCCCCGCAGGGACTGTCCCTAAAACCGTTCCGAGGTTCGCTGCCGTTTTAGGGACAGTCCCCGTTCGGGGACAGTCCCTCCTAGCCGACGTAGATGGGCGTGTGCAGCGGCACCTGCGGATAGAGCTGTTCCACGTCGGGAATCGACATCCGGATGCAGCCGTGCGAGGCCGCGGTGCCGAGGGACGAAACCTCCTCGGTGCCGTGGATGCCGGCGCCGTTGTAGAAGCCGAGCCAGCGCGCCTTGATCGGGTCGTCGGGCCCCGGCGGGATCACCCTGCCAGCCAGATCGCCCGCCCAGGAGCTGTTCGGGACGTGCCAGGAAGGGTTCACCTGGCGGTCGTTGATCTCGTAGAGCCCCGCGGGCGTCTCCAGTCCCTGGCGGCCGACCGCAATCGTGTACGTGTGAACCAGCTGAAGGTTCTTCCAGAGCCGAAGCCTGAAATCGGCGCGATCGATCGTGATGAAGGTCTGGTACTTGTAGGTCAGCCGCGCAAGACTGAGGTGCGGCCGCAGGACCCTGGTCGGGACGAAGGCGAAGTGAGGCGAGCTCGGATCGCGTAGCTGGCGCAGGATCCGCACCGCGAGGAACTTTTTCTGAACCGCCAACCCGGTGTGCGAGGGCGTCACGTTGAGGGCGTAGCCGTTCGGGTTGATCGTCGCACTGACCGCCGGCCGGTCGATCCGTTTCGCGACCGAGTCGATGAACGCGTAGAGCTTCGTCCGCGAGTGTGCGACGCGCAACGGCACCGACGCGCGCACCTTGTCTCCGCGGAGGTCTCGAACCGCGCGGCCCAGAAAGCTTCCCCTGCGGCTGCGCCGAAGGGCCTCGCGCACCATTCGCTGTACGGCGAGTCGCGCGTCGATGTCGGCCGCCCGCAGCTTCCAGCCGTGGACGTGCCACCTGAGGAAGACGCCCTGATCGAGCTTCGGGCCGAGGCTGCGCCGCAGGACGTCGCGGGCGCGCGCCGCGCTGAGCCCGCCGACGTCGACCCCGCCGGCGGTGACGCCCCGCGCGATCACGTCCGACCGCGACGAGTCGTAGGCGTACAGGGCGCCCGCGCCCGCCGCGAGGACGAGCAGGACCGCCGCAAAACCGATCGTGAAGATGCGCTTTTTCATCCCATCCCGGTTATCGAGTTCCCGCTGGCAAGAACTGTTACGCGGGAAAGTAGCGGTTGCGTCCGACGGCTGCCGGCGAACGAGCTAGCCGACGAGCTCGACCGGGACGACGCCGGCCTCTGCTCTCGGCGGGATTGGCCTTTAGGTCGGCGTCGCGAGCGAACGCCTCAGCCGACGAGCTCGACCGGGACGAGGTCGAGCTCGCGCTCGGAGCCCTCGCGGAGCACGCGCGCGTGCACCTGGGCGCCGATCAGCTCGCCGACCATCAGCCGCTGGATGTCGTCGACCGTCTGAACGGGAACGCCGTTCAGCTCGACGATCAGGTCTTCCGGCCGGAGACCCGCCTGCGCCGCTGGGCTGCCGTCGACGACCTCGACCACCTCGACGCCGCTCGCGCGCTGGAGCCTCGACGCGACTCGCGGCGGCAGCGGCCTCGTTCCGCCCGCGATGCCGAGGTAGGCACGGCGAAAGCGGCCTTCGGTCATCAGCGCGCCGACGATCGTCCGGGTCGCCTGGTTGATCGGCACGGCGAGGCCGAGCCCGACGCCGGCGACGGCGGTGTTGACCCCGATCACGCGACCGCGGCCGTCCGCCAGCGCGCCGCCGGAGTTGCCGGGATTGAGCGCGGCGTCGGTCTGGATCACGTTGTCGACGACTCGCCCGCCGCGTGTGGGCAGCGAGCGGCCGAGCGCGGAGACGACGCCTGCCGTCACCGAGCCGGCGAAACCATGCGGGTTTCCGATCGCGACGACGAGTTGCCCGACCCGCAGGCGCTCGGCTTCGCCGAGCTCGGCCGGCTGCAGGTCGCGGGCGTCGACCCGCAGCAGCGCCAGGTCGGACATCGGATCCGAGCCGACGACCTCGAAGGCGAGCTCGCGGCCGTCGACGAACGAGGCGCGCCCGCCGTCGGTGCGCTCGATCACGTGCGCCGAGGTCAGCGTGAAGCCGTCGGGCGTGATCACGACGGCGCTGCCCCCGCCGTCCAGACGGCGGCCGCCACGGACGCGCCGCGAGACCCGCAGGTTCGCGACCGACGGCGTCAGCCGCTCGGCGACCGCGGTGACCGCCCGGGAGTAGGCGTCGAGCGCCTCGTCCTCATCCGGCGTGTTGTAGGTAGACCCGATGAAGGTCAGCTCCGCCATCGAGCCAAGCTAGCAACGGCGAACGGGCTCGCGAAGTCCTTTAGGCTCGCGCGCATGGCCGAGGTCGAGACGTCGCGCGACGGCGCGGTCCTCACTGTCACGCTGAATCGTCCCGACGTCCTCAACGCGCTCAACGCGGCGACGCACAAAGCACTGGCGGCGGCGCTCAAGGACGCGCGCGCCGACGACGTCCGCGCGGTTGTGATCACAGGTGCCGGCCGCGGCTTCTGCGTCGGGCAGGACCTGACCGAGTTCAGAGAATCGGCTGGGGACATCGGCTCGCGACTGCGAAGCACCTACCACCCGAACATCAAGGCGATCCGCGCGCTCGAGAAGCCGGTGATCGCCGCCGTCAACGGCGCCGCCGCCGGGGCGGGCCTCTCGCTCGCGTGCGCTTGCGACCTGCGGATCGCCTCCGACCAGGCCACCTTCGTGCCTGCCTTCGTCAACATCGGCCTCGTCCCGGACTCGGGCGGCACGTTCTTCGTCGCGCGGCTCGTCGGCCAGGCACGCGCCTTCGAGTGGCTCTGCTCTGGCCGGCGTTTGACTGCAGCCGAAGCTCAGCAATGGGGAGTCGTCTCCGAGGTCGTCGACGCCGACAGGCTCGCGGCACGCGCCGCGGAGGTCGCGGGCGAGCTCGCGGCCCTGCCGACCCGCGCGATCGGGATGACGAAGCGCCTGCTCGACCGCACGCCAACCGCGACGCTGGACGATCAGCTCGAGTGGGAAGCGCAGCTTCAGGCCGCGGCCACGAAGACGGAGGACTTTCGCGAGGGCGTCACCGCCTTTCTCGAAAAGCGGCATCCGGACTTCCACGGACGCTGATCGTGCTCTAGGATCGTCGCGTGGAACAGGCAGGCGAGGCGACAGCGCAAGCACGGCACCCGGTCCGGCTGGTCGTCAACGACGACCTGCAGCGAAATCGGTTGACGGTCTTCTTCCGGCTGATCCTCGCGATCCCGCACATAATCTGGTTCGCGCTCTGGTCGGTCGTGAACGTCCTGGCGGTGATCGCGAACTGGTTCGCGACACTGGTCAAGGGGCAGTCGCCCGAAGGGCTCCATAACTTCATCGCCACTTACCTGCGTTACCAGACTCACGTTTACTCGTACGTGCTGCTGATCGCGGACCCGTTCCCGGGCTTCGGGGGCCAGCCGGGTTACCCGATCGACCTCGACGTCGATCCGCCGCAGCCGCAGAACCGCTGGACCGTCGCGTTCCGGGTGATCCTCGCGATCCCCGCCTTCATCGTCTCGGGAATCATGGGCTACCTGAACCGCGCGCTCGCAGTCTTCAGTTGGTTCGTCGCCCTCGTCCTCGGCCGGGTGCCGGAGGGGTTGCGGAACTTCGCCGCCTTCGCGCTTCGCTACGAGCAGCAGACCGCCGCCTACACCTCGCTGCTGACAGGGCGCTACCCGAGCTTCAACATCTCGGTCAGCGAGTAACCGCTCCGCCAGGCCGGCTGCCCGAACGAGTCGCCGTTCGAGACTGTCCGTGAGGCCGCGGGCCGGTCAGATCGTCTTAAACTGCTCGAACGGCTGTCTGCAGCTCCGGCAATAGCGCACTGAGCGGCAGGGCGTCGGCCCGAAAATATTCTCGAGCGCCGTGTCCTGCGAACCGCAGTACGGACAGCGGAACGCGTTCGATTGAAGCTGGACGAGCTTCGGCCCGCCCAGCTCGCGCAGAGCAGGCGGCGCGAAGCCACTGGCGCGCAGCTTCTCGCGCCCGGCGGGGGTGATCCGGTCGGTCGACCACGAGTCGTCCGAGATCACCTGAACGTCGGGCTGGACGCCGAGAGCCGCGATCCGCTCTGCCATCGCGTCCCGCATCACCTCGAGCGCGGGGCAGCCGAGGAAGGTCGGCGTGAACTCCACCCGGACCTGGTCCCGAGACACGTCCACCGAGCGGATCACGCCGAGGTCGACGAGCGAGATCACCGGGATCTCGGGATCCGGGATCTCCGCGAGCGCGTCCCATACCTGTTGCTCGGTTACCACGTCGCCCCCGCGACCGAGCGCCGCACCATCGTCATCTCCTCCCACAGCGCCGCGAACTCCGGCACGTGCTCGTCCCGGACGTCGAACAGCGGCTCCAGCTCCTCGAGCGCCGCCGAGAAGCGCGGCTCGTCCTTGAGACGCTCGGACCACATCTCCGCGTGCATGCGGTGGTACGCCTCTTCGCGGTCGATCTTCGCCGCCAGGCCGGCGACCTCGGCGTCCTCGGACTGCTTGAGCGCCTCGATCCGTGCCTGGTCGGAGCGCTCGTAGACGCAGTGGCGGGCGATCGTCCGTGCCCAGTCCGGCACGAGCCGGAGCTGGACGAGCGTCGAGCAGCGGTACTCGTCGGGTTGCCGGTCAAAGGCGAGCTCGTCGGCGGTGGTGCCGAGCTCGCGCGCCGCGAGCTCGTACCAGGCGCGCGCGTGTCCGATCTCGTTCTGGGCGATCGAAGAAAACGCGACGTCCTCCTCGAGCAGCGGCGCGATCCCGGTCCACTCCGAGTTGCGCCAGCCGAGGATCAGCTCGTCGTCAGCGAGCTCGAGCAGCTTCTGCGCGTTCACGGGCTCTCCCTAGTTTTTCCTTGAGCGGATAGCCGTCGACGCGGTGGTAATTGCGCCCCAGCTCGTCGACGAAGTCCTCGATCTCGTGCAGAGCCTCCCGCGGCGCGATCCAGAGCGCGGTCGACTCGCCGCGGCGTCCGTACTGCTCGCGCGCGTAGGCCTCGGCGAACTCCTCGTTGGGAGCCTCGACCGAGCCGGCGTGCGCGAACGCCTGCCCCTTGCGCTCTTGCCGGAAAACCTCGTAGATCAAGCCGCCTCGGCGAGGACGGCTCGCCGCACCCAGGCGTTCTCCTCGCGCGTCGTCCGCCGCAGCTCGAGCCGCTCCGCGGTCTTCGGGCCGTGGCCGGTGACGACGTGCTTCAGCTCGTCCCAGTCGGGCTCGGTGTACTCCCAGACTCCATCGTCGCGCTTGCGCAGCTCGGGATCGGGGACGGTCAGACCGAGCTCCCAGATCTGCGGCACGTAGCCGTCGAGGAACTGCTGCCGCGCCTCCTCGTTGCCCTGCGACTTGATCCGCCAGACGTACATCGGATCGTCGTCGCGCGAGATCGGGTTGCCATGGAACTGCATCAGTGGTCCCCACCAGCGGTTCAATGCCTCCTGGACGAGCTCGCGTCGTCGGTGCCGAGCATCATCGTGAGGACGACGTCGCGGCCGTGGAGGATGTGGAACGACTCCTCCCAGCAGATCTTCTTCATGATCCGCGCGTAGGGCGCATACGAGCACTTGAGCAACGCCTTCTGGCTGATGATCGCCGCCGCGTCCACGAGCCACGCGATCACGCCGACGTCGCCCCAGGTCTTGGTCGGGTAGTGGAAGACGTTGTGGAACTTCGACCTGCCGGAGATCAGGTCGTCCAGGCACTGCTCCCGCGGCTTGCCGAGGTCTTCGACGACGCGGTAGATCAGCTGCGAGTGGCCGACTTCGTCCTGCACCTTCGCGGTCAGCGCCAGCTTCCGCTGCAACGTCGGCGCGCGCAGGATCCACTCGCGCTCGGGCAGGACGCCCATCAGCTCCGAGTTGCCGTGCATCTCGATGAACTTGATCAGCTTGGCCCGGTACTCATCCGGCAGCCAGTCGTCGGTCTCGACCTGGCCGCCCTCCTGGACGTACGTGAGGAACTCTTGCTCTCTCGCTTCCACCACGCTCCTTTGCTCGACCCTAACGATCGTTAGGGTACCCCAGGTGAGCACGAGACGAAACGAGCTGACCCGCCAGGCCGCGCGCCTCTTTGCCGAGAAGGGCTACCACGGCACCTCGATCGGCGACCTCGCCGAGGCGATGGGCGTTCAGAAGGGCTCCCTCTACGCGCACATCAGCTCGAAACAGGACCTGCTCTACGAGACCATGGCCGAAGGCGCGCGCGCCTTTCATGCCGGGCTCGATGTGATCCCCGACGACGCACCGGTCACGGAGAAGATTCGGCTCGCGCTTCGCTCGCACTTGCAGGTGGTCGCCGATCAGCTCGACGTTGCGACCGTCTTCGTCCAGGAGTGGCGCTACCTCGAGGGCAAGCGTCGTGAGGAGATCGTAGCCGAGCGCCGACGTTAT
>VAWH01000003.1 GCA_005888315.1 Actinomycetota bacterium
CCGCCCGCCTCCCGTCTTCGCATAGCCCGCGCGCGCCGGCCGCTCGCGGGCTCGTCATGACGTCGAACTTGCGGGAGGAACATGGAGTCTCACTTCGCAACCGAGGCGGTCGCGCAACTACGCCGAAGGTCGCTGCGCGCGGCAGCCGTCAATCTGATCGGCCCACTGACGATGCTCGGCGGTGTCGCCTGGGCCTTCCTGCAGCCCTACCGGCTGACGGTCCTGCATCCCCACGGCCAGGGGTTCTGGTGGCTGCTCTCCGAGCCGCCGCTCTACGTGGTGCTGGTCGGGCTCGGCTTCGCGCTGTTCCTCGCGCCGTCGCTGCTCGAAGACCTCGAAGAGGTGGAGGATGCTCCCGAAGGCTGAATTCGTCCACTGGTGGTTCGCCACCGGCTTCCTGATCATCGGCCTGCTGCTGCTCGCGGAGGCCCTCGTCGGCGGCGAGGTCTGGCGGCGGCGGGCCTGGCGCGCGTATCTCTGGCCCTCGTTCCTGTTCCTAATGGGCGTGCTGATGTGGCCCGTGATACACCAACTCGACGATCCACATGCTCGCGCACGGCTCCTGGGCCCAGGCGATGATGCTGGCGGGGGCGGCGGAACTCGGGCTGGCCCGCGGGAAGCTGCACAGTCCGTACTGGTCGCTGACGACCGCCGGTGCCTTTCTCGTCTCGGCGGCGGCGATCCTCCTCCACGAGCAGAACGGCTGGCTCTACGCCAGGGCCGCGTTTCTCCACCACGCGATCGGCTGGACGTTCGTGATCGGCGCGGCCTTCCCGCTTGCCCGCGCTTTTCGGCCCGGTGCGGCGGTGGTGCGTACCGGCTTCGCGCTCATCTTCGTCGTCACCTCCGTCTTCCTCTTCTCCGACCGCGACACCGCGCCGATCTTCGGGCACCTCTCGCCGCTCGCCGGAGCCCAGCACCGATGAGGCGGTTAGCGGTCGTTGCGCTGGTGGCGCTCGCGTTCCCGGCTACGGCCTTCGCGCACGCGAACCTCGACTCGACCTCGCCCACCTACCGGCAGCGGCTGCACGCGCCGGTCCGGGAAGTCGTCCTGCGCTTCGACCAGGCGGTCCAGGCGGAGCCGAACGCGATCGAGGTCAGAAGCGAGTTCGGCAAGATCTTGTCGGGCGCGGCGCGTGCGCACGGGCCCACGGTCCGCGTTCCGCTGAAGCACCTGCCGCGCGGGGCCTACACCGTTCGCTGGCACGTTCTCTCCGAGGACGGCCACGTCGTCTCGGGCGTATTCACCTTCGGCGTCGGGGTGAAGGCGCCGCCGCCGACCGAGGCGTACGGCGCCTCTGGGCCGACGACCACCGAGCACGTCGTCCGCTGGGCGTACTTCCTCTCGCTCGCGCTGCTGCTCGGCGGGCTCGGGTTCAGGTTGCTCCTCGGGCGGGAGGAGCTGCCCGCGGCCGCGGAGCGGCGGTTCTTCCTCGTCGCCGGCGCGGGGGTCGTCGCGACGCTCGAGGTCGGGATTCTCGCGTTCATGCTGCGGGCAGAGGACGCGCTGCAGCTGCCCTTCGGGCGGCTGCTCTACGGCGACCTCTCGTCGATCGCCGGGGGAACCCGTTTCGGCGAGGCCTTCATCGCCATGACGCTCGGCTACGCGCTCGTCGCCGCGTTCGTCTTCCTCGCCTGGCTGACCGATCGCCGGTTCCTGCTCTGGCCTGCGCTCGTACTCGGGCTCGGCTTCGCCTCGGGCCTCTCGCTGTCGGGTCACTCCGCCGTGGATGCAGGCTCCTCGTGGCGCTCCGAGCTCGCGGACTGGGCCCATCTCTCGGCCGCCGCGCTCTGGATCGGCGGGCTGATCCAACTTGCCTTCGTCGTCTGGCCGAAGGCGCCGGAGTTGAGGCGGACGGCCTTCCTGCGGTTCTCGCGCCTCGCTTCGGGGCTGATCGCGGTGGTGCTCGGCGCGGGTCTCTACCTGAGCATCGTCCGCCTCCCGCAGCTCAGCGACCTCTGGACCGCCGGTTACGGCCGCGTGCTGCTGGTCAAGCTCGGCCTCGTCGCGCTCGCCCTCACCTGGGGCGCGGTGCACCACTTCGTGGCGCGCCCCGCGCTCGAGCAAGGCAGCGGCGGGCCGATTCTTTCGCGGCTGCCGCGCAGCCTCGCCGGCGAGAGCGCGGTCGGAATGGCAATCCTGCTTGCCGCGGCCGTGCTCGTCGACTCAAAGCCACCTGCAAGGCCCGCACCGACACCGACTGTCGCTGAACGCGTGGCGCGCTAGTCGTGCCGCCGCTGGAGAGCTATCGCGACCGCTTTCCGATCCTCGAGCACACGACCTACCTGATCAACCACTCGCTGGGGGCGATGCCGGTCGGCGCCGAGGAGAACCTGCGTCGCTACGCCCGCGCCTGGGCCGAGGGCTGGTGGGACACGTCGATGACGTTGGGGGACCAGCTCGGCCGGATCATCGGTGCTCCACCGAGATCGACGGTCATGCACCAGAATGTCGCTGTCGCGCAGGCGATCGTGCTCTCGTGCTTCGAGTTCGAGCCGCCGCGCAATCGGATCGTCTACGGCGAGGGCGAGTTTCCCTCGGTCCGGTACCTCTACCAGGCCCAGCGGCGGCGGGGCGCCGAGGTCGAGATCGTCCCTGACGGCGACGCCGTGCTCGAGGCGATCGACGAGCGGACGCTGCTCGTTCCCGTCAGCCACGTGCTCTTCAAGACCGGTGAGATCCAGGCTGCGGACGCGATCGTCCGGCGGGCGCACGAGGTCGGCGCCCTGGTCGCGCTCGACGCCTACCAGTCGGTCGGCTCCGTGCCGCTGGACGTGAGCCGGCTCGGCGTCGATTTCGTCGTCGGCGGCAGCGTCAAATGGCTCTGCGGCGGGCCCGGCGCGGGGTGGCTCTACGTCCGCCCCGAGCTCGCCGAGGGGCTGGAGCCCACCTTCACCGGCTGGCAGGCCCATGCGCGGCCGTTCGCCTTCGAGCCGGAGCACGACTACGCCGCGGGGGCTGCGCGATTCCTGACGGGGACGCCGAACGTCCCCGCTCTCTACGCGGCGAGCGCGGGCTACGAGCTCGTCGAGGAGGTCGGCGTCGAGCGGATCCGCGAGCACTCGATGCGCCAGACGGCGCTGCTCGTCGAGCTGCTCGAGCGCGCCGGACTCGAGGTCGTGAGCCCGCGTGACCCGGCCCGCCGCGGCGGCACCGTGGTCGTCCGCACGCCCGAGCCCGAGGCTGTGTACCGCGAGCTCGACGCCCGCGAGATCGTCTGCGACTTCCGGCCCGAGGTGGGCATCCGGCTCGGGCCACATTTCTTCAACACAGACGAGGAGGTTCGTTTCGCGGCGGCGCAGATCGCCGAGATCGTCGAGAGCGGTGCGTATCGACTAGCCGAGTAGCTCCAGCAGACGCTGCGCGTACAGCGGCGCCGTCGGCTCGTCCTCGTGTTTGAAGTAACAGTAGAGCCGCGTTCCTTGCTCGAGCAGAGGCCGGAAGCGGCGGGCCCAGCCGCGCAGGGTTTCGTCGTCATAGGGCGGCTCGCGCAGCCGGAAGTAACGGAAGGGCGCCTCGCCGTGGAAGGAGTTGATCCGCAGCGGCACTTCGGCGCCGGCCCACGACTCGTGCCGGAACTCGAACGCGAACTCGAGCTCAGGGTCGAGGGAGTCGACGAGCAGCCGCAGCAGGCCGTCGTCGCGCGTCCGCGTCGGTGGGAACTGGACGAGCACCGGCCCGAGACGGTCACCCAGCAGCCGCACGTGCTCGCAGAAGGTGGGGATCAGCTCGAGCCGGCCGGCATGCGTGATCCGGCGGCTCATCTTGACCGCGAAGCGGAACTCGCTCGGGGTCGCCGCCGCCCAGCCGCGGAACTGCTCCTCGGCGGGCAGCCCGTAGAAGGTGGTGTTCAGCTCGACCGATGGCAGCCGCTCGGAGAAGAAGCTCAGGAACTCGGCCGGCTTCGCCTTCTCGGGGTAGAAGCCGCCGCGCCAGGACGGATAGGAGAAGCCGGAGGTGCCGACATACCCCCCGGTTACACTCGCCGGCGTGGCGACCATGGCCGAAGTGATAACCGAGAACACGATTCGCGTCCTCGATCACGGCTTCGTTCGACTCGACGACGCCATGGCGAGCGACCTCTCGGTCGTCAACGGCGCGCGTGTCAGCTTTGCCCGCCACAAGACGGAGATGGACGAGTCCGACGAAGGGCTGATCCGGTTCCTGATGCGAGATCGGCACGGGACGCCCTTCGAGCACAACGCCTTCCGTTTCCACGTCCGCGCACCGCTTTTTGTCGCCCGGGAATGGTTCCGTCACCGCGTCGGCTCGTTCAACGAGTTCTCGATGCGCTACGCGAAAGCGAGCGACCAGTTTTACGTGCCGGAGCCGGAGGATGTGCGCTCCCAGGTCGGCAAGCCCGGCGCGTACTCCTTCGAGCCAGTCGAGCCCGAACTGGCCGAGCAAGCCCGGGAGGAGCTACAGGCGGTCTACGACGCCGCTTACGCGACCTACACCGGTCTCGTCGAGCAGGGCGTCGCACGCGAGTTGGCGCGGCTCGTGATGCCGATGGGCGCCTACACCGAGTTCTACTGGACGGTCAACGCCCGCTCGCTGATGAACTTCGTCTCGCTGCGGGCGGCCGAGACCGCGCAGCGCGAGATCCGTCGCTACGCCGACGCCTGCGAGCGCTTCCTCGCCGAGAAGATGCCAGTCACGCACGCGGCGTTCGTCGCGAACGACCGGGTCGCGCCCTAAGTCGTCAGCACGGTCGGCCCCGGCGCCGCTCGGCCGGGGAGCTCCTTCGTGACGATCCAGCCGACGCTCCGCTTGAGGTCGTAGGGCGCATTCAGCCGCACCTTCACCGTTTTCTGCCCGCCGGTGGTGAACGTGCCGCACGTCAAACGCTGCTTGCCGCGAGTGAGATACATCTCGTAGTAGCCGCCGTGCTTCAGCTTCGGCAGTCCCCTGACCTCGAGGCGCAGCGGCCAGTTGCCGTGCGAGTCGCGAGTCCCGATCGTGATCTCGGCCGAAGCCGGGCTGCCGGTCGCCGAACGCATCGGCACCGAGTAGCGCGCGGTGAACCCATCGTGGCGGAAGCCGGCGATGTAGCCGCCGACGAAGGCGATCAGGGCGATGGCCGCCGCGAGCCCGAGCGCGGCACCCACGCGGCGGCGCGGCAGCAGTTGGTAGACGTTCTCGTTCAGCCGCGAGCGGCGCTCGCCCGCGTTCGGCTCCTCGAGCCCGGGCGGCAGCTCCGGTACAGGCCCGGCGGCGACCAGGAGCTCGTGGGCGCGGCGCAGGCGCGCCTCCTCCTCGGGAGGCAGGTCGGCACCGACGAGCTCGTTGAAATCGGGCTCGCGGGTCATTCCAGCTCCTCGAGTGCGTCGGCCAGCCGGCCGAGCGCGCTACGGGTTCGCGTCTTGACGGTGCCGAGCGGGATGTTCAGGAACTCGGCGATCTCGGATTGCGAGAGCCCGCTCCAGTACGCGAGCTCGAGCAGGGGGCGCTCGTGATCGGGCAGCTCCTGCAGCGCCCGGTGGACGCGCCAGGCCAGCCAGGAACGCTCCGCTTCCTCCGGCGGGCCGAGCTCGGAGGAGGGCTCGTCGGGTGCCTCGATCGGCGGCTCGGAGCGCGCCCGCGTGCGGTCGACGATCGCGTTCCTCGCGACGGCATAGAGCCAGGGTGCTCCCGCTCCGCGTTCGGGCCGATAGCTCGCAGCCGAGCGCCAGACCGAGGCGAACGTCTCCTGAGTTGCGTCCTCGGCCCGGCCGCGGTCGCCGAGGCGGCGCAGCGCGAGCGCGAAGACGGGGCGCACGAAGCGCCGGTAGAGGACGTCGAACGCCTCGCGATCGCCGGCCGCGATTCGATGCAGCAGCTCGCCGTCGCTGCATTGCTCGGCTGCGGGCGGCTGCCGTTCGCGCCCGGTCGACCGGGCAGGGAGATCGAGAGCAAGCTCCATGTTTTTGTCTCTACGGGCGCTCATGCTGCTCCGGATTGGAGCAGACGTCCGCCGTCGACGACGAGCGAGGCGCCCGTGACGAAGCTCGCGCCGGTCAGAAAGACGACCGCCTCGGCGACGTCCTCGGGCCTACCGATCCGGCCGAGCAGCGTCTCCGCGGCTCGCCGCTCTTCCTGCTCGGGAGAGACGGCCACCGCACCCGGGGCGATTCCGCAGACGCGCACCTCGGGCGCGAGCGCCCGCGCGAAGACGCGCGTCAACATCGCCTGCGCGGCCTTGGCCGCGCAGTGGGCGGCGAAGGCCGGCCAGGCTTGGTAGGCGGCGACGTCCTCGATCATCACGACCGTCCCGCGCGCCTCGCGCAGGTGCGGCGCCGCGGCTTGCGTGACGAAGAAGCTGCCCTTCGCGGTTGCGCCGAAGGCGAGTTCCCAGTCCGCGTCGCTGAGCTCGAGGGCGCTCTTCGGAGCGAAGCCCTCCGCCGCGGCGTTGACGAGGAGGTCGAGGCCCCCGAGCTCGGAGACACCCCGCTTGACGAGCGCTCGCGCCTGGTCGGGTCGAGCGACATCGCCGTCGGCCCGGCCTGCTGCAAGAACCGACCAACCGGCCACTCGCAGCCGATCTGCGACCGCTGAGCCGATCCGGCCTGTGCCTCCCGTCACGAGCGCGCGCATCTGCGAGTCATACCATGGCGTAATTTTGCGTAAGCGCAGCGTAATTTTCCGTTTAGGCAGGGCTAATTTTTCGTTCCCAAGGGCATCCCCTTACTCGCTAGAGAAAGACAAAGGGGGTTTCCGTCCATGAAGAAGCTGATTTTGGTTGCGTGCCTGGCCGCGCTCTGCGCCGCGCCGGTCGCAGCCGCTCCGGCGACGTTGACCTTGAAAGCCTCGCCCAGCCTCGTTGTCTACGGTGGCTCGACGACGCTTTCCGGGGTGCTCTCGACGCAGGCGAGCGGTCAGCGCATCGACATCCAGGGCCAGGAGTGCGGCCAGCCGGCGTTCAAGAAGGTAGCGACCGTGACGACAACCACCGGTGGCGCCTTCACGTACGCCGCGAAGCCGACGATCAACACGAACTACCAGGCCAAGCAGCGGAAGGTGACGAGCCCGACGGCGGCCGTGCAGGTTGCCCCGGTTCTGAAGCTGAAGAAGCTTGCTCGCAATAAGTTCAGCGTCTCGGCGACCGCGGCTCAGTCGTTCGTCGGCAAGTACGTCGTCTTCCAGCGGCTCCGAAGGACGAAGTGGGTCAGCCTGAAGAAGGTCACGTTTACGACCGTCACGCCCGGGGCGAAGCCGACCGAGGTCAGCTCGGCCACGTTCAGGATCAAGATGCCGCTCGGGCTGCGCATTCGCGCCGTCCTGCCGGCGACCCAAGCTGCTACGTGCTACCACGGCACGAAGAGCAATACCGCGCGTAGCTAGCCCGACAAAGCGAGGCCGCCGGGGCGTCTGCCGCCCCGGCGGCCCTTCCTGCTCAGCCGGTCGTCGCGCCGACCTTGCCGGTCGCGCGCGCGAAGCGCTCTGCGACCGCCTGCCAGTTGACGACGTTCCACCACGCCTCGAGGTAGTCCGGGCGGCGGTTCTGGTACTTGAGGTAGTACGCGTGCTCCCAGACATCGATCCCGAGCAGTGGCTCGTCCGACTGCATGATCGGCGAGTCCTGGTTTGGCAGGGAGTAGACGGACAGGCCGGTGCCGTCGTGGACGAGCCACGTCCAGCCGGAGCCGAACCGGTTGACGCCGCCGTCGTTGACAGCCTTCTTCAGCTCGTCGAGGCTCCCGAACGTGTCGTCGATCGCCTCGGCGAGCGGGCCCTCGGGCTCCCCGCCGCCGTCCGGGCTCATGATCTCCCAAAAGAGCGAGTGGTTCGCGTGGCCCCCGGCGTTGTTGCGGACAGCCGTCCGCTTGTCCTCGGGTAGCTCGTCCAGGATCGTCAGGACGTGCTCGACCGAGGCGTCGTGCTCCTGGGTCCCCTCCAGCGCTGCGTTCGCCTTGTCCACGTAAGCCTGATGGTGCTTGTCGTGGTGCAGGCGCATAGTCTGCTCGTCGATGTGCGGCTCGAGCGCCGCGTAGTCGTACGGCAGCGGAGGAACTTCGAATGCCATCTCTCCCTCCTTCGTCTCGTCTGGTTCGAGGCTACATCGTTCTGAGACGGCGCGGGCTATGCTCGCGCCGGTCCGGACGAAAGGAGTCGACGTGGCGACGCTCGCCTTCAACCACCAGGAGATCACCCCCCGGCCGCTGAAGGCCGAGCTGCTCGAGCTGGACGGCATCTCGCGCGAGAGCGTCGAGGCGCACTACCGGCTCTACGAGGGCTACGTGAACAAGCGGAACGAGATCCTGGAGAAACTCGGTTCCGTCGATCTGGGCGCGGCCAACCAGGTCTACTCGGAGGTTCGCGCCCTCAAGGTCGAGCTCTCGTTCGCGATCGGCGGGATCAAGAACCACGAGATCTACTTCGACCACCTGGGCGGGGACGGGGGTGCCCCGAGCGGGCCGATCGTCCGGCTGATCGAGCGCGACTTCGGTTCTATCGAAGACTGGGCCCGCGACCTGAAGGCGAGCGGGATGTCGGGGCGCGGTTGGGCGTGGACCGCGTACGACTGGGACGAGGCCCGCCTCTTCAACTACGTCGGCGACACCCAGAACACGTTCCCGATCTGGAACGCGACCCCGCTCGTCGCCCTGGACGTCTACGAGCATGCCTATTTCCTCGACTTCCAGACCGACCGCGGCTCGTACATCGACGCCTTCTTCGCGAACCTCGACTGGGCCGTCGTCAACGACTGGGTCGGCCGGTACCAGATAACGGTTTGACTCAAGCGCTCGTCCTGCACCGGTCGAACATCAAGCGGCTGCGTTCGGGAACCGAGACGAAGATGCAGCTCAGGAGCCGGCTAGCCGGCTAGCCACTCGCGCAGCTCGGTGTGGCGCGAGAGCGCGCGCCCGTCTTCGAGCTCCGCGCGCAGCTCGCCAGCGGTGCCGAACCGCTCGGCGATCACGTCGTGGTCGTGGATCGTCTCGAAGTTGACCTGCCGCGAGAAGAGGAAGTCCGCGTCGGCGAGCGCGTACGTCTCGAGTGTCCCCCGCAGCGCCAGCCGCACCGAGTCCTCGACGAAGCGCGCGTGCGCGTGCGCCTGCTCGACGACGTGGAGCTCGTCCGGCCGCTTGAGCAACCCGTAAACCGGGGCGCTCATCGAGTTCTCGACGATCTGGACGAGCTGCTCGGCGTTGATCGGCTCCTCGGAGCCGACGTAGAGCGTTCCCCGCCCCCGCTGGTTGTGGGTCGCGAGCGGAACGAGCTCGAGGATCCGCTCGATCTCGTCATCCTCGAAACCGGCGGCCTCGAGCCGCTCACGCGAGCTCTCCCGGACGAGCCCCTGCGCGCAGGGGCAGGCGTTGATTCCCGTCGCCTCGACGCCGACGATCCGGCGAGTTGCCCGCTCCGAGGCGGCCGCGAGCCCGATCAGCGAAACGAGCTCCTGGGTCCGGAGACCGGTCACGGGCGTCCGCCGCTCGAACGGATACTGGGCGACGATCTCGACCTCGGCGCGCAGCGCGCGCTGGCGTTCGACGATCTCCGCGGCGATGCGGGCGGCGAGCTGCTCGACCAGGAGCGCTTCCTCGATCACGACCTCCTCGATCGCCTCCTCGAACAGCTCAGGGAAGCGCGACATGTGCACGCCCTTCTGCGTCGGATCGAGATCGACGGTGCAATCGATGTCCGCGGCGATCAGCTTCTCGTTCTCGCCATAGCGGATCCGGATCGCCTTGCGGACGCCGCTGACGCCGGCGCGCGAGAGCCCAATTTGCACGTCCGGGGGCGAAGCCTGTAGATCCTGAAGAAAATGAACTCCGTCGCTCATCGCGAAGCAACGGTACCGAAGTGACCGAAAAGTCCAGCTTCCCCACGCTCGTCTCCCTCGCCGCTCACGACCTGCGGACCCCGCTCGCAACCGTCAGCGGCTTCGCGAAGACGCTGATCCGGATGGAAGAGCTGGAGGAGCCGGCCTCGCGCTACCTCGGCATCATCGAGGCCGCCTCGGAGCAGATGGTCGAGTTGCTCGACGAGCTGGGGCTTGCGGCGCGTATCGAAGCGGGGCGGTACGAGCCGAGCCTGCGCGAGGTCGACACCCTCGAGCTCGCGAATGCCGCGGCGGCTGCACTCGGCGAGGACCGCGTTCGCGTCAGCGGGGAGGGTGGAACGGTACGGGTCGACCTCGACGCCACGAAGCGCGCCGTCAGCGCGCTGGCGCAGTGCGCGCTCCGCCACGGCGGCGTCGAGCTCGTCGAGGTCACGGCGACCGGCCCGGAGCTGACGATCGCGCCGATCACGCCGGCGTCTGCGCCGGTCGTCCTCGGCGAGGACCTTCGCGACCTCGGCGCAGCCGTGGCGGTCTTGCTCGTCCGCGCGCTCGGCGGCTCCGTCGAACTCGCCGGCGAGACGCTCCACGTGCGGCTGCCCGAGTGAGCTCCTTCAACGTCGGCGACTACGAGCGCGAGGCCGAGCGTTTGCTCGACCCCGGCGCGTTCGGTTACTTCGCCGGGGGCGCGGGCGACGAGCGCACGCTTTCCGACAACGTCGAGGCCTTCTCGCGCTGGCAGTTGCGCCCGCGCGTGCTCGTCGACGTCAGCGAGGTGCGGACGGAGACGACCGTGCTCGGAAGTCGCGCCTCGATGCCGCTGCTGGTCGCGCCGACCGCGTTCCAGCGGCTCGCGCATCCTGACGGCGAGCTCGCGACCGCCCGTGCCGCGGCGGCTGCAGGGACGGTCATGTGCCAGTCGACGCTCTCGAGCGTCACCCCGGGCGAGCTCGCAGCCGCCGCGCCGGGCGCCCGGCTCTGGTTTCAGCTCTATTGGTCGAGCGACCGCGGCTTCACCGCCGACCTGCTCGCGCGCGTTGTCGAGGCGGGCTTCAAAGCCGTCGTCTTCACGGTCGACTTTCCCGCCGCCGGGCGCCGTGAGCGCGACCTGCGCGCGGCGTTCACGCTCCCGGACGATCTCGCAACGCCGAACATCTCGGATTCGCTGCAGCGCCAGGACTTCCATGCCGCTCTCGGCCAGATCGTCGACCCCACGCTGACGTGGCGCGATCTCGAGTGGCTGCGCGCGCACTGCCCGCTGCCCGTCCTGCTGAAAGGGATTCTCTCGGCCGACGACGCGCTGCTCGCGGCGGAGCACGGCGCCGAGGGCGTGATCGTCTCCAACCACGGTGGCCGCCAGCTCGACGGCGTCGCCGCGTCGCTCGATGCGCTGCCCGAGGTCGTCGAAGCGGTGGACGACCGCGTCGAAGTGCTGCTGGACGGCGGCGTCCGCCGCGGCACGGACGTCCTGAAGGCGCTCGCCCTAGGCGCTCGAGCCGCGCTCGTCGGACGCGCCGCGGTCTGGGGCCTGGCCGTCGGCGGCGAGCAAGGCGTCCGGGAAGTGCTGGAGCTTCTCCGTGCTGAAATCGAGCTCGGCCTGACCCACCTCGGCTGCCGTTCCCCCGCCGAGGTGACGCGCGCGCACGTCAAGCTCAAGTAACAGTCTGTTGCAAAGCTCAACACGGCTCGAAGTGACACCCAAAGGCACGGCAAGCGGCTCCGTTGCGCGAACTCCTCCAACTAACAGACTGTTACTAAGTCCGGTCTGAAGGTTCGTCCCGCGCGCCATGCGAGCGGAGGAGCGAGGCGAGTTCTTGGTCGTCGTTCTCCAGCGCGGCATCGAGCGGGCTGAAACCGCTCCGGGTCGGCGCGTTGGGATCCGCTCCGTGCTCGAGCAGGATCGCGGCGATTTCGCGCGCGCCGGCCGCCGCGGCGCTGTTGAGCGGGTGGACGCCGAGCTCGTTGTCGGCAAAGGCGTTCACGTCGGCCCCGTGTTCGATCAGCAGTCGGGCGGCCTCGGGACCGTCGAAGAAGGCCGCGTAGTGGAGAGGCGTGAAGTCATCGTCGGAACGCGCCTGCGCCAGAGCCGGCTCGGAGCCGAGTAGCTCCCGCAGCCGGTCGACCTTGCCGAGCGAGGTAGCCTCGAACACGTCGAGGTCTGCGTCTTTCGCGAGCCGGCGCGCGGCGTCCTCGTCCCCCCGGTAGAGGGCCTGCATGATCTCGCTCATCTCAGAAGCCTGGACAGGCGCCGGTCCTTGAGGACACGTCCGCCCGTCTGGCAGTCGGGGCAGTAGTAGACCGTGTGCTCCTCGTAGTCGACGCGCGCGATCGGCGCGCCGCACACGTAGCAGGGCTCGCCGAGCTTGTGGTGTACGCGGTAGACGCGCTTGTCGCCGGCGCCGCGCTCGCGCAGCTCGAGACCGCGCGAGAGCTCGGCGTCGATCGCGTCGGCGAGCTGCTGGACCTGTCCCGGGACCAGGTCCCGGGACAAGGCAAAAGGAGACAGCTTCGCGTGATGGAGGATCTCGTTCGCCCAGGCGCGGCCGATGCCGGCGATCGCACGCTGGTCGCGGAGCAGCGAGTGGAGCCGCCGAGACTCGGACGCGCAGATCTCGCCGAGCGCCTCCGTGCCGAGGCCAAGCGCCTCTGGCCCGAGGTGGGCGAGCTCCTGCTCGACGGCGTCGGGCGTCAGCAGCCAGACGCCGGCGCGCTTCTTCGAGCCCGCCTCCGTCAGCACGAGCTCCGCGCCGCCCTCGAACCGAAGCCGGAAAGCCGGCGTCTTGGGGCCCTTCTCGCCCGCGCTCAAGTAGCGAAGCCGCCCGGCCGTCATCAGGTGCACGAGCAGGACGAGCTCCCCGTCTTCGGTCGGGAACAAGAGCCGCTTGCCCCGCCGCTCCGCTCCGGCGAGGCGCCGCCCCTCGAGGGCGGACAGCGGCGGCTCGAAGGTCTTCAGCGTCGCGATGTGCGCCGGACCGGCCTTCTCGATCGGGAAGGCACGCACGGGCTCGTCCAAGGCGCGCCGCCACGCCTCCATCTCGGGGAGCTCAGGCACTTACGCTTCGCGCCTCATGGACCCGATCAGCGTAGCCGTGAGCCGTGGCTCGTTCGTCGAGTCCCTGCACCTCGTACACGCCGTTGCGGTGCAGAAGGGCGCGGTCGTCGCCGAGGCGGGCGACCCGGCTCTCCTCACCTCGCTTCGCTCCTCGGCCAAGCCGTTCCAGGCACTCCCGCTGGTTCGCTCCAGGGACGACCTCGACGACGTGGATATCGCGATCGCATCGGCTTCCCATCGAGCCGAACCCGAGCAGATCGAGGCGGTCAGGCGGCTGCTCGCGAAAGCGCCCGCGACCGAGAACGACCTCGAGGTCGGTCTCCAAGTAGGCCGACCGCCGCAGCCGATTTACCACAACTGCTCGGGCAAGCACGCCGGCATGCTCGCGACCTGCCGCGCGCAAGGCTGGCCGACCGAGGGTTATCGGCTGGCCGGCCACCGGCTTCAGGACGAGATCCTTGCGGAGATCGCCGCCGCGTCGGATGTGGAGCCCGGAGAGCTCGAGACGGGCGTCGACGGCTGCGGTGTCGTCTGCTTCGCCCTCCCGCTGGAGCGGGTTGCCTTCATGTTCTCGCGGCTCGAGAGCCGTGAGAGAGGCGGGCGTGTCGCGGCCGCGATGCGTGCACACCCGCAACTGATCGGCGGCGCCGGTCAGCCTGACACGGAGCTGATGCGAGGGCTGCCCGGTTGGATCGCGAAGGGCGGCGCGGAAGCCCTCTTCTGCGCGGCCGGGCCGGACGGGCTCGGCATCGCGCTGAAGACGCAGGACGGCGGCTACCGGGCGCTGCGTCCGGCAATCGCATCATTTCTCGCCCGGCTCGGGCACGAGCTCGGCCCAGGCTTCGCGCGCGTGGCGCTCCGAAACAGCCGTGGCGAAGAGGTCGGCGAGCTCGCCGCCCAGCCGTAGAAAAATTTCTCCCAAACTGCGTTCTTCCCCGCTAACATCCCCGCCACGCGGGAGAGTCGGGGACAGTGCGACAGACCGGCCTCTTCACGTGTCTGAGTAGGTCTAGCCCCCAGCCAACCAGCACGAGAAAGCGGAGGTCTATGCTCACCGTCGAGATCTCGCTCCCCGAGGTAGAAGAGCTCCAGAAGCTCGTCCAGGAAGGGCTCGAGAAGGGAGTCCTCAACTACGACGAGATCGCCACCGGGCTCGACGACGTCGAGCTCAGCAAGGATCAGGTCGAAGACTTCTACACCTATCTGATCGATCACGGCGTCGAGCTCGTCGAAGGCGAGACGCACAAGCATCCCCCACACGAACAGCCGAACCTCGCCGAAGAAGAGGTCAAGACCCCGAAGCTCGACCTAACCGTCGAGCCCTCGCTCGACTCGCTGCGCCTCTATCTGCGCGAGATCGGCAAGGTGCCGCTGCTGACCGCCGACCAGGAGGTCTACTTGGCGAAGCGGATCGAGCGCGGCGAGATGTCGGCGAAGACGCAGATGATCGAGGCGAACCTCCGCCTCGTCGTCTCGATCGCGAAGTCGTACCTCGGGCGCGGCCTGAGCTTCCTCGACCTGATCCAGGAGGGCTCGCTCGGCCTGATTCGCGCCGTCGAGAAGTTTGACTATCGCAAGGGCTACAAGTTCTCGACCTATGCGACCTGGTGGATTCGGCAGGCGGTCACGAGGGCGATCGCCGACAAGGCGCGGACGATCCGGATCCCCGTCCACATGGTCGAGAAGCTGAACAAGGTCGTGCACATCGAGCGCCAGCTCGTCCAGCGGCTCGGGCGCGAGCCGCGGCCCGACGAGATCGCCGAGGAGCTCGAGATGACGACCGGCGAGGTGCGGGAGATCCTACGGATGGCCCAGCATCCGGTCTCGCTCGAGAAGCCGATCGGCGAGGAGGAGGACTCCGAGCTCGGCGACTTCGTCGAGGACGACCAGATCGAGACTCCGGACGAGCACGCCTCCCTGTCGCTCCGCCGCGAGGACATCGAGCATGCTCTCTTGTCGCTGCCCGAGCGCGAGCGCAAGGTAATCGAGCTGCGGTTCGGCCTCACCGGCGGCCAGCCGTGCACGCTCGAGGAGGTCGGCAAGGCCTTCGGGGTCACCCGCGAGCGAATCCGCCAGATCGAGAACAACACCCTGAAGAAGCTCGAGTCGCTGCCCGAGGCGCAGGGGCTCAAGGACTGCGTCTAGGAGCACGGGGGAACCCATGGTTCCCCCGTGAGTCCCCTCCTTCGCGGCGCTTTTCCGTCTCTAAGTTCGGCTCCGCCGGAGTGAATCCGGCTCCGCCCGCAACCGGCCGCGCGTCGTCCGAGCTGGTCTACCCTGCGGCGGTGAAGACGGGAGTGTCGGCCTTGACCGAGATCGCTCGCCCGTCGGCGAGATAGCCAGGCCGCTTCGTCCGGAAAGTCAATCGCCAGGGTCCGCGGCCGTTTACAGGCAGCACGACCGTTCGCGAGCTGCCGGGCGTGATGACGAGCTGCCGGTCCATGTTCGGAGCGTCGAAGCGCAGCGCCGTCGGCTTCGTTTTGATCGGCAGCGACAATCGCCACCGGAGCGTTCCGCGTACGAAGCGACCGTGGTCGGGCCACAGAATCAGGTGGCCTGCCTGCGCGAGCCACCCGTCGTGGTAGAGCCCACCGACGAAGAGAGCCGCTCGAGGCGTTCCCAGCGGCCGCCAGAGTTCGTAGCCTCCGCCCCGTCCTGCAGGTTCAGCTCCGCGGAGGCGCATCCGCACCGCGAATTCCGAGATCGCCAGCGGGGCCCGCACGGTATGCCTCCCGAGCAGGAAGCGGCCGTCGGATCCATTTGTGACGTGCTTGTAGCCGAATGCGTCGATCGGCGTCGCCTGCTCGTAGAAGAGAACCTCGTCGACCGAACGGTTCCAGAACAGCTGCTCGTGCGCGCCCGCGTGCGGCGTCGCAGGCGTCTGGATCAGCAGTACGTGGCGGAGTCCGGAGTGGTCGAGCCAGCGCGCGTCGGGAGGGAGGAGAGCCCTGCGGACGGAGTCGGCTACGTGGCGGTCGACTGAGGCCGAACCGGCGGACGCGGCGACCGCGATCACGAGCGAGAGAGGCAGTGCGAGCATCGCGAGCCTGGCTCGCCAGGCGATCCCAACTGCAAGTACCGACAAGATCGCGGCCGCGATTGCGATCGCGAGGGATCCATTCGCGGCTCCGATGGCGTGCTCGAGCCGGAAGACGCCGAGCAGGAACGGCGAGTCCTGTTTGTTGTCGCCGACGCTATACGGTGCGAGCGGGACCCGTGCGGAAACCGCGAGCAGGGCGACCGCGAGCAAGGCGAGCGGGAGCCGAGCCGGTCGGCCGCGGTTCAGGTAGAGCCCGAACCAGGGCAGGACGAGCGGCAGCAGGGCCATGAAATAGCGCTCCTGGAACCGCGGCGACCCGTTTGATGCGTACAGCGACGTCTCGGCGAAGAGGATCAGCAGCAACCCCGCCGTGATGCCGCCGAACGCCGCCTCCTCACGCGAGCGAGGACGGGCCAGCGCGTAGCCAAAGCCGATCACCGCGCCGGGCACGAGCACCCAGCCCGCGCAGTAGACGAGCAGCATCGAGTCAGTTGCGATCCAGTGGGCGATCGCGCCCGGTTGGACGTGCAGGTCGATTACGCTGTTGTAGTAGCCGAGGACACGGCTCGGGCCGAGCATGACCAGCGCGGCAACCGGCGCCGCGAAGACCCCCCAGGTCAGCCGAAAGCTGCGCAGCGCGCTACGGATCGATCCACGCTCGACGGCGAGTGCGCCTACAACGAAAACGATCGGCAGCAATGCGTACTGGACGCGTGTCATCGCCGTCAGGCCGGCGAGCACGATGAACGCCACTTGCGCGCGGCGGCTCGGCCGCGAGAGCGCGCACACGGCCGCGTAGAGCGTCGTCAGCACGAGCGGGTAGGCGAGCGGATCGGCGAGGACGAAGGAGGCGAAGAAGAGATCCGGCGAAACAACGGCAAGCGCCGCCGCCGCGAGCGCGAGACCGGAGCCGACCCCGAGGCGACGTGCCAGAAGGTAGACCGGAACGGCCGCCAGCGACATCGCCAACGCGTTCTCGGCCTGCGTCAGCCGGTAGGCGAGCGTCGGATCGTGGAAGAGCCAGAAGGGCGCGGCAGCGAGCGGTTCGAGCACTGCCGGGAAGTGCGCCGGTCCGCCCCTGATCAGCGGCCGGCCGTGCTCGGCGAGTGACCGCGAGATCGACGCGTAGATGTACTCGTCGGGAAAGTAGAGCGGCGTCGCATGGGCGAGGGCTGCCAGGAGCCGACTCAAGAAGCTGGCGCCGACGATGCCCGCGAGCACGAGCCTTGCCGGGACCGCCGAGATGCGGGCGAGCCCGAGCGGCAGCCGCAGCTCCTCGGTCCGCGGGGCGCTGAAATCGATCGCCACGCAGGGCTCATCGGCAAGACCCCGGCATCCCTTGAACGAGTGACGCGCTTCCAGCGCCTGTTCTCCGTGCGCCGTGTTTAGACGGTCGCACCGGCAAAGCCGGCACGACTTCCAGATCGGCGTCGCAAGCGAACGCCTCGGCCCTTGAACGAGTGACTACGAAGACGTTACGAAGACCGCTACGAAGACGTGCCGTCGCCGCCGTTCGCACGCTCGGCGGGCACGAACAGGCGGCAGTGCGGACACTTGAAGCCCTCGTGCCGCGAGCCCTCGGCGATCAGCTCGCCGTCGAACGTCTTCTTGCAGTGCGGACAGAGGATCGCTTGGGGTGCCACATTCATACAACGCGAAAGTAGCAAAGGGGATTCGCCCGAGGGGTCGACAGGCCGCCCTGCGTCGACCATAGTGAGTCCTCGATCTCTGCGGCCATGAGACTCGATCCAAACACCCATGCCTACGTGATGGCGACGGCTTTCCTGACGTCGATCTGCTTTGCGATCGCTGCGATGAGCGTGGTCGGACTCGCGATCCACCTCTTCGTTCCCGGCGCCGGCTGAGCAGCCGCCAAATCGCGTCCTTCCGGGCCGCTCCGCGGGCCGGGCTCCGCGTGCGACGATGCGGGATCCAACCAGCCGGGAGGTCACCATGGCCACGCAGACGCACCGCACCTTCTCCACGCGCATCGACATCGTCGATTCCTCGCGCGACGAGCTCGTCGAGCTCCTGAACGCGCGCCTCGCCGACACGTTCGACCTCTACTCGCAGCTCAAGCAGGCGCACTGGAACGTCAAGGGCAGCGACTTCATCCAGCTGCACGAGCTCTACGACACGATCGCCGAGAGCGTGCTCGAGTACGTCGACACGATCGCCGAGCGGGCGACCGCTCTCGGCGGGCTCGCGCTCGGCACCGCTCGGATGGCGGCCGCAGCCTCGACACTCGACGAGTACCCCGCGGACGCCGTCGCGGGCATGGACACCGTCGCCGCGATCGCCGACCGCCTCGGTGTGTACGGCGCCTCGGCGCGCGCCGCCATCGAGGCTGCGCTCGAGCTCGACGACCAGGACACGGCCGATCTGTTCATCGAGGTCTCTCGCGCGACCGACAAGCACCTCTGGTTCGTCGAGGCGCACCAGCAGGCGTAATGGTCAAGATCACCGACAAGACCGACTACAGCCGCTTCGCCCGGCCGACGGACGAGGACGAAGGGATGTGGCTCGACCACGTCGAGGTCCACCTCGTGACGCATCCGGTCGGCCAGGTCAAAGAGATGCACACCCACGATCCTCCGCAGGACCACGTCATCGTCATGCGCTCGGGCCGAATGCGGTGGACGGTCGAGGATCAGACGCTCGACGCGGCCCCGGGCGACGTGATCGTGACGCCGGCGGGAGTTGCGCACGGCTACGAAGTCTTGGGCGACGAGCCGGCCCGGGTCGTGTGCGTCGACTCCCCAAAGCGAGCGAAACCGGAGGGCTGAGATGGACGACGCCGAGATCCACAAGCGCATTGAGCAACTGGTCGGCGAGGAGCAGCAGCTGTACGACCGCGGCGCCGAGGGCGGTCTGAGCGAGAGCGAGCACCGGCGGCTCGAGTCGATCAAGGTCGGGCTCGACCAGTGCTGGGACCTGCTCCGGCAACGCCGTGCGCTCCGCGAGGCAGGTCGCGACCCGGGTGCCGCCCACGTCCGCGACCCGGAGGTCGTCGAGCGGTACGAGCAGTGAGCGACGGCTGACTCAGCCGGCGAGCGAGACGAAGCCGCCGACGATCGCGCCGTAGGCGACGTGCGCGAGCAGCGTCGCCAGCAGCGTCTGCCGGCCGTAGTTGACGAGCAGGAAGCCCGGCGGTTCGAGCAGCGGCGCCGAGCCGGCTGCGTCGAACGTCGTGCCCATCCGCGGGTGCACGACCGGCAGGAGGATGTTGACCAGCGCGCTACCGGCAAAGAGGGCATGGACGAGCCCGAAGCCGGCGCCGAGGAGGAAGCCGCTTCGGCCGATGACTCGAAAGATCGCGTAGTAGGCCAGGGCGAAGATCAGGCCGAAGACGAAGTGGAGGGCGTACCCGATCGCCTTGGCGTGAACGCGGTCGGCCGTCACGGCGGTGCCGAGCAGGAAAGGGATGTCCATGCGAGTCACACCCAGCTCGCTGGCCGCGCGCAGGATGGTCGTCAGCACCACCGTGCCGGCAAGCCCCCCGACGATCGCTCCCCAGATCACCGCTCGCTCGCACGCGTGTAGGCCACCGCCGCGTTGATCAGCGCCAGGTGCGTCAGGCCCTGCGGGAAGTTGCCGAGGAACTCTCCGGTCTCGGCGTGGAACTCCTCGGCGTAGAGGCCGACGTCATTGGCGAGTCCGACGAGCTCGTCCATCAGGGCGGCGGCCTGCTCGAGCCGTCCCTGCCGGGCGAAGGCCTCCGCAAGCCAGAAAGAGCAGGTCAGGAAGGCGCCGGGCTCGTCGGCCCAGCGGTAGACGAGCGGACCGCGGGCGAGCTCCCGGCGCACGGCGTCGACAGTGCCGAGCATGTGCGATGAGTCGGGCTCGTCGTATTCGGCAAGCACGGCGAGGAGCAGGGCGGAGTCGAGCTCTTCTTCGCCGGCGCTCCGGACATAGCTGCCCTTGCGTTGCGAGTAGCAGCGCGTGTCGACGAAGGCCCTGATGCGCGCTTCCTCGTCGCGCCATCGCTCGACGTGCTTGCGTGGCAGGAGCCCGCGTTCGGCGAGCTCGCAGGCCCGCCGGAGAGCAACCGCGCACATCATCTTGGACTGCGTGAAATGCCGCGGCTCGCCGCGGAGCTCCCAGATTCCCGCGTCCGGCTGCTCCCAGATCCCACAGATGTGGTCGGCGATCTCGGCCAGCCGGCGTCCTTGGTCGCGATCGAGTCCGCCTGAGAAGTCGGCGAATTTGGCGGCAGCACCTAGCACCTCGCCGTAGACGTCCAGCTGGGTCTGCCCGGCCGCGCCGTTGCCGACGCGGGCGGGGTGCGACCTGCGGTAGCCGGTGAGCGACAGCGACCTTTCCTCGGCCTCGGGCCGCCCGTCGAGGCGGTAGAGGACCTGTAGGCGCGGGTGCGTCAGTTGCGAGGCGTGCAGCAGCCACGAGAAGAACGCGTACGCCTCGGGAGCGCATCCGAGTGCCAGTAGAGCTTCGAGCGTGAACGCCGAGTCCCGAGGCCACGAGTAGCGGTAGTCCCAGTTGCGGTCGGCGCCGATTTCCTCCGGGAGCGAGGTCGTGGCGGCTGCTGCAATCGCGCCCGACGGGGCGTAGACGAGGAGTTTCAGGGCCAGGGCGCTGCGCAGGACGGCGTCCGGCCAGGGGCCGGCGTACTTGCGCCCGTCGCTCCAACGGCGCCACGCGCCTCTCGTCGCCTCGAGGCGAGCCTCGACCTCTCGGCGGGCGGGGAGGACAAGCGGTTCCTGGTGTGCGGCGCTGAGGACAAGCAGCTCGGCTCCGCCCGTTCGCGTGCTGAAGCGGCCGGCGATGGCGCCGTCACTCGTCGTCGCCTCGCCGGCTCCGAACGAGCAGACGGCGAGGGCATCGCGGCCCGCGGTCGCGACCGGTACGCCGGCGCGGTGCTCGATCCGCGTGTCGGCGGAGGCGTAGCCGAATCGTGATTCCACCCGCCACCGCATCGGAACCTCGCCCGCGAGCCCGTCGATCCTGCGGACGAGCTCCCGGTAGGGGCTGAGACCCGCTGCGGGAAGCGTCATCGCATCGGTCACGCGGACGACGCCTGCGGCCGTCGTGAAGGTCGTCTCGAGCACGTTCGTGCCGGGCAGATAACGGCGCGTCGTCTCGTATCCTGCTTCCGGCTCGAGGACGAAGCGGCCGCCGCGCTCGCTGTCGAGCAACGCGCCGAAGACGCTCGCTGAGTCGAGATCGGGCACGCACAGCCAATCGATCGCACCGTCGCGCGCGATCAACGCGACGGTGCGCCCGTCGCCGACGGCGCCGTAGTCGGCGATCGGCGCGTAGCCGTCAATTCGCCCGTGGTTCACCGAGGACGGTGGCTAGGAACCCCCGACTCCGAGAGCCGTCAGCAGCACGAGCACGACGGTCGTCACGGCGAGCACCCCGTGCAGCCCCACGATCGAGACCGGAAAATGCTGCTCCGCGGGGGCGCCGGGCGCCGCAGTCTCGGCCACGCCGGTCCTCGCCTGCCGGCGCCGCAGCCAGATCGCGAACATCGTCCAGCCGAGCGCGGCGACGACCGCGAGGATGGCGAACGCGATCCAGGCAAGAGCATCCTTGTCCGCGATCAAGTAGATGATCCAGATGACCAGCCCGGCTGCGGCAAGCAGGAAGTGGCTCAGGATCAAGGGCGGCCGGATCCGGTTGCCGGCCTCTTGCTGCTGCCGCATCCCGCCCCGCATCAGCCAGATCGAAAGCAGCACGAAGCCGCCGCCCGCGGTGAGCACCCAGGTGATCAGCGCAGCCCACTTCATCACGCCTCCTTTGGATTGTGGTTGCGAGCAATACGCCCGCTCGGGCCGGGCGGTTTATACCTCGAGGCTGTATTTATCAAGCATCGCGAACGCCCAGTGTCAGCAGGACACGGCAATCCGCGTGATCACCCTGGCAGTCGCGCGTCTCGCAGGCGAGCTGGTCGAGGCGGCCGCCGGTTAGGGCCTGGGCAACGAGGGCGATCCACATGCCCCGGTCGAGCCCGGCAAGTCTCGGCCGTGCGCGGACGAGCGGGCGGAGCGGGCAGGTCGGCGTCGTGATCACCGCTCGCTGACCTGTCACCTCGGCCACGGAGGCCTGGAAGCCAAGCCTGCCGAGCGCGGTGCAAACGCGTTCGAGCGCGGCGCGAAACGATTTGGCCGGACGAAGCCGCGCCTCGCGGGCGAGCTCGCGGCCGAAACCTACCCCGGTCTCGTGCAGGCGCTCGCTGCGCCCGCGTTCCGGCAGGGTGCCGACGAGGAGGTCGATCAACTGCTCGTAGCGCCGTTCGGGGAATTCGATCCCGGACAGCTCGGGAGCGACCCGATACGTCTTGGCGGGCCGCCCCGCACCGGGCCCTCTGCGTCCGGTCCGCCGCTCGAACGAACGGACCAAAAAGCCGGCCTCCGCCAGCCGCTCGAGCCGGCCGCGGGCGACGTTGCGGTGGATCCGCCGGGCGGCGGCGACCTCGTCGGCGGTCACGGGCAACGGTTGCGCACGCGCGAAGAGAAGGATCTCCCGGAGCTTGCGATCACCGATCGCGTCAAGCCGATGCATCATTTTCTAGAAACGCGGTAACCGTGGTTAGAGATCCCGTACCCATCGCAATCGAGGAGGCAACCGTGAAGCTGAGCTACCTCTGGCGTGGTCTACCCGGACATCCGATTCATCCACCACTGACCGATGCCACGATCGGGATCTATACCTTCGCCACGATCGCGGCCTTCATCGACGTGGTTGGAATCACCAGCGCGGCCGGCGCTTACGGCTGGTGGATCGCACTCGTTGTCGGCCTGATCACCACCGTCTTCACGGCCCTGACGGGCTTCGCGGATTGGTTGACGCTCACCTGGGGCAGCCCGATCTGGAAGACCGCCACGACGCACATGCTGGCGATGGTCAGTGCGACCGTCTTCTTCGGACTCGCTGCCATCTTCGGTCACGCCAGCTACACGCACGGAGACGTGAGCGCGGGCGCGTTCGTGCTGACGCTGATCGGCTTCGGCCTGCTCACCCTCGGCGGCTGGCTGGGTGGCGCCATCGTCTACGTGCACGGCATGCGCGTGCTCAGCCTGCTCGAGGAGCCGGCTTCCCGGGCGGCCGCACCGATCCCGCACCCTGAGAAGGAGATGGCCGAGGGCGGCTGAGGTCCGCCGACGCGCTCGAGCTGCGCCGATCGGGCGTCGGTATCAGGCCTGCTCGCGAGCGCCCTCGCTCCAGCCAGCCGACAACGGGCCGCCGGCGGGCGTAGGGTTGCCACAATCGACAAGGAGGTCGTATGGCGCTCGCACGCGTTGTCACGTTCGAAGGGGTCAGCAAGGACCGGATGCAGGAGATGGACCGCGAGATGCGTGAAGGGGAGCCGCCGGAGGGATTCCCGCAGTCGGAGCTCGTCGTCCTGCACGACCCCGAGGCCGAGAAGTCCCTCGTGATCGTCTTCTTCGAGTCGGAGGAGGACTACCGCAAGGGCGACGAGATCCTGAGCGCGATGCCCGCGGACGAGACCCCAGGCCGGCGCACCTCCGTCGCGAGGTACGACGTCGCTACTCGCATGACGAGTTAGACACGCCCGGGACGTGCGCGCGGGCGCCGGCACCTGCGCGAGCGCGATCCGTAGGAGTTCGCCGCGGCTCACCGCCGCCGCTTGACAACAACGCCGGGAAGCCAAGCTCGCACCGCCGCGGCCACGGCCTCGAGGTCTGCCTTGAGGCCGTGGTCGCCGGGCACCGTCACGACCTCACGAGACGGGCTGGGTGGCGGAATGCCGAACGGATCGCGCTCGCCCTGGACGACGAGCATGGGCAGCATCACCGCTTCGAGCTCGGGTAGGCGGCTTTGCGGCGGCCTGCCGGCGCGTCGCGGCGGTTCGAGCGGGAACGCGAGGCAGAGGACCGCCACCGCGCCGGTCTCCTCCGCCGTGCGGCAGGCGACGCGGGCGCCTAGTGAGCGGCCGCCGACGATCAGCGGGAGGTCGCCGTCCAGCTCGTTCGCTCGCAGGCCGTCGATGACCGCGGTCCAGGCGGCGTCGAGCTGCGGGGCGCGTGCCGGGGATCGGCGGCCGGCGACGCGGTAAGGCTGCTCGACCAGCGCGACGCTGACGGCCTGCGAACGGGCCGCCTCGGTGGCGGCGACGAGATCCGGCGCCTCAACCCCGCCACCGGCCCCGTGGCCGAGGGCGAGCGCCGCGCGTGGCTCCTCGGCCGCGTGCAGATGGACGCGTGCCCGTCCCGACGGAGTGTCGATCTCGATCGTCAAGCCACCCTCTCGGCGAGTCGCTGGTACCAGCGGCTATTCGGCGAAGGGTAGTTTGGTGGCGCCGCTGGCGACCTCCCAGAGATAGCCGTCGGGATCGGCGAAGTACCCGCCGTAGCCGCCCCAATCCGTCGGTTGCGCGGGTTTCACGATGGCGCCGCCGGCGCGTTCGGCCTCGGCGAGAACTGCGTCGACGCGATTCTCGGAGCGGACGACGTACGAGAGCGTGACGCCACGGAAGCCGTCGCCCGCTGCGGCCACGCCGGCGTCGTCGGCCAGCGCGTCCCATGGGTAGAGAGCAAGCGCGGCCGACCCGTCGCCGAGCTTGAACAAGACCCACCTGCCTTCCTCGGCGCTGACAGTCCAGCCGAGACCGTCGCTGTAGAACTGCTTCGCGCGCGCGAGATCTCTGACGCCGAGGGTGACCACGCTCAGGTGCTGCTTCATCGTCCGGCGACGCTAAAGGACGAGCGAGGGCTTGTCTTGAACGAATCGGACGTCGTCGGCGGAGCCGAGTAGCTCGCGCGGCGTCCGGTCACCGAGGCGAATGCACTCGCGGCTGAGATGCGCTTGATCTGCGAAGCCGCAGGCGGCGGCTAGGCGGGCAAGACCGCTAGTGGGGTGCGTGCGGGCGGCCGCCAGAAAGGTCTGGAAGCGAAGGATGCGCTGAAGCGTCTTCGCGCCGTAGCCGAACGCGGTCAGGCAACGCCGGTGCAGCTGGCGCTCGCTGAGGGCGAGCCGTTCGGCGATCAGAGTGAGTGACGCCGGGCGTGGGGTCGAGAGGATCTCGACCAAAGCCGCCATGCGCTCGTCGCGCGGAGCCCCGGACTCGAGGCCGCGATGCACGGCGTGGACGAGGGCCGCACGTGCCTCGGGCTCGGTGCAGCGCGCGCTCAGGCGCTCAGCGAGCTCGCCGGCATCGACGCCCCACAAGTCGGCGAGCAGCACGCGCGAGTCGACGATCGCGGCGGCCGGCGTGCCAAGCAAGGCTGGTCCGGCTCCGGGCCGGAAACGGATTCCGACAAACGTGGTCTTGGTGTCGCGGGAGAGCTTGACCGGCGCCGTGTCCGGGCCGGCGACGACCAGATCGCGACCGTCCCAGACGATGTCGGTGCAGCCGTCGGGAAAGACGGTGTCGGCGTAGACGTCGCCGGTGCGCGGGCGACCAACCCAGGTGCAGACGACGTGTTGCGCAACCGGCTCCGGCGGGAGGTATTCGCGATACCGCGGCTCTACCGACGCCTCGATCACGCTCGACACTAGTACTCGTCGTGGCGCCTGATCCACATCTGGGACGAATCATCCTCGTCGCGCCCCTTCGGCGCCCGGTCGAGGATCGGGTAGTACGCCATCAGGAACTCGAGGCCGCGGGCGCCGGTCGAGTACGTGTGGTAGACGACTCCGTCGTCGAGAACGAAGGCGCTGAAGCCTGGGCCTTCCGATAGGTAGCCGGCCACGTCTGTTCCGGTCGCTTCTGCATGCTGGCGAAGGATCGGCGGCGGCTGCTCGAGCATCGGGCCCATGCGCTCGCGCACCTGTTCGTCGGTCTGCGAGACGCCGAAGTCGAAGTTGAAGTCGCTTCCGCCCGACGAGACCCACGGAAAGCTCCAGCCCAGCCGTCGCTTGTATGCCTGGAGCTTCGCGAGCGGCGCGCGGGAGACGTAGAGCATCGTCGCTTCACGCGCGTGCAGGTGCGGCAGCACGCCGTTGACGGCGTCGGCGCTCGACGAGCAGGTCGGGCAGCCGGCCTCGTATGCCGGTCCGAACATGAAGTGGTAGACGAGGAGCTGTGAGCGGCCCTCGAAGAGCTCGGGCAACGTTCGTGTGCCCTCGTCCGTTTCGAACCGGTACTCCTTGTCGACCGGGACCCACGGCAACTCCCGCCGTTGCCGCGCGAGCTCGTCGCCCATTCGCGTGTGCTCCTTCTCGCGATGCAGGAGCTCCTCGCGGGCGGCGATCCACTCTTCGCGCGTTCCCACGTTGCCCTTCGGCATCTTGCTCACCCCCGTTGGTGCTCTGACGGAGGCGAAACCCTACGCGCTTGGCGATACTCGGCCGGCGCATGGCAAGACCCTTCCTGCTCGTCCAGCTGAGCGATCCCCACATCGGGGCGACGTGGGCTGACGGCGACCCCGTGGCGGGCCTGAGGGCCGCGGTGGAGTCGGTGCGTCGTCTGCCGGACGCTCCGGATGCGGTCTTGATGTCAGGCGATCTCGCCGACAACGCCGCCGATGCCGAGTACGAGCTCGTGCACGAATTGCTCGGGCAGCTCGGTGCCCCTGCCTATGTCCTACCCGGAAACCATGACGACCGTGACGCGCTCCGGCGGAATTTCGAATTGCCGGGCGCAGTGGGAACGCCGGTCCAGTACGCGGTGGAGCTCGGGCCGCTGCGGCTCGTTGTCCTGGACAGCACGCGACCGGGGGAGGATCGGGGCGAACTGGATGCCGACCGGCTGAGTTGGCTCGATGCTGAGCTGACAGGCGCTCCGGATCGAGTGACGCTGATCGCGCTCCACCATCCGCCCGTCTCTACCGGAATCGCGGCCTGGGATGAGCTCGGCCTGCCGGCGACCGACCGGCGTGCGCTCGGTGCTGTTCTGGATCGTCACCCGCAGGTGCGGCGGGTTGTAGCCGGCCATATGCACCGAACGATGACGGCGGAACTGGCCGGGCGGGCAGTCCTCGTGGTCCCGAGCACCTACATCCAGACGCGCCTGAACTTCAACCCCCAGGAGATCGAGACTGTCGCCGAGCCGCCCGGTTTCGCCGTGCACGCTCTGCTCGACGGAGAGCTCGCCTCGCACGTCCAGCCTGTCACGTAGGAGGCGGCCTGCAGAAGTCAGGCCCGGTGGGCCGCAGCGAGAGCTGCGCGGACTCGTTCGCCGAGCAACGCCAGCCTCTCGACGGGCTCGTTGCTGAAGACGAAGCGGACGTGGCGATCGGCAATCTCGCCGCCCCAACCGCGCATCGGTGTGGCGGCGACCTTCTGCTCGAGCAGTAGGTCGGACACGTCGACGCAGTCGTGGCCGAGGGCGGCGACGTCGAGCAGCAGCGACCAGGTGCCTGCCGGACGCACCGCCGGCAGATCGTCGAGCTGTCGGAGCGTCTCGTCGCGTCGCCGCTGGCACTCGGCGTTTGCAGCGTGCAAGTGGTCGTCGCCCAAGCCGAGGGCAACGCGCGTTCCGATTTGAGCGAACCCGCTCGGGACCAGACCGTTGTAGATCTGGACGCGCGAAACGTCGTTGACAATCTCACCCGGAGCGACGACCCAACCGATCCGCCAGGCGATCATCCGCTGCTCGAGCGACACGCCCCCCACGATGACCGTTCGATCGCGCATGTCCGTAAGCGAAGCCGGATGCCGGACCGGGCGGCCGTCGAAGAGCACGCCTTCGAACCACGCCAGGTACAGGAGCCACACGTCGCGCTCGCGGCAGATCGAGGCAACGGCCTCCCATTCCTCGTCGCCGGCGACCCACCCGGTCGGCAGCGACGGGCTGCTGATGAAAAGGACGCGCGTTCGCTCGTTCACGGTGGCCCGCAGAACGTCGAGGTCGAGCCGCCACTCGCCATCGGCAACGTGGAGCGGGACGAGACGCGGGACGGCGCCGACGAGCCGCACCCGATTGACCATGCCCGCATAGGTCGGGTCGGTGAGGACGACCTCGTCGCCGGGATCCGTGAGGCAGAAGAGCGCGTCGAGCATCCCGTCGCCCTCGCCGCTCGTAATCACGATCTCGCGGCGCCCGTCATAGCGCGGCCCGCCGCGGCGCTCGATGTAGGCGGCCACCGCCTCCTTCAGGTCGTCGCGGCCGGTGAACGGCAGCCAACTGTTCGCCTCGTCCTCGCCGATCGCTACGCGGGTCGCCTCCATGGCCTCGGCCGGCGGCGGGATGTCCGTGTCGAGGTTCTCCAGGCGCAGAACCTCAGGGTCGTCGCCCGCCGCAGCGGCCACCCGATCGATGTTGAATCCCGGAATCTGATCCAGACGCGCCACTTTCACCGTTCCTCCTCTCGCTCCAGTGGAGCCTAATTTGGTAAGGGCGACGGCACGAAGGCGAGACCCGCAGCCGCGGTCTCTCATGTGCCGCAGTCGGGGTAAAGCGTGAGCATGAGGCGCGGCACGACGAGTCTGTTCGGCTACCGCGACTACACCCTGCTCTGGATCGGTCAGACCTTCTCGCTGATCGGTTCGAGCTCGTCCTGGGTCGCCTACCCGTTGCTCGTGCTCGCGCTGACCGGCTCGGCGGCGAAAGCAGGCATCGTCAGCTTCGCCAGCTGGCTGCCGTACGTCGTCTTCCAGTTGCCGGCCGGCGCCCTCGTCGATCGCTGGCATCGCAAATGGACGATGGCCGTCTGCGACGCGCTGCGCGCAGCTGCGCTCGCCAGCGTCGCGGTCGCGCTGGCTCTCGGACAACTCGTCTACTGGCAGCTCGTCATCGTCGCGTTCGTGGAGCGGACGCTGACGATCCTGTTCGCGCCTGCCGAGACGGCCGCGTTGAGCCGGATCGTGCCGCCGGCGCAGATCTCGGCCGCGGTCGCTCGGAACGACGCGCGGGAGAACACCGCGGGCGTCGCCGGTCCGCCGCTCGGCGGCCTGCTGTTCGGCGTCGCGCGGCTCGCTCCGTTCGCGGTCGACGCTGCCTCGTACCTCGTTTCGCTAGTCACCGTTCTCGCCTTGCGGACGCCGCTCGCGCCCGAGCCGGTCGAAAAGCGGACGCGTCTGCGCCAGGAGGTCGGCGAGGGCGTCGCCTTCATCTGGCGCATTCCGTTCCTCCGCGCGACGGCGCTCCAGGCGATGGGCACGAACGTGACCTGGAGCGCGGCGGCGCTCGCGCTCATCGTCGTCGCGCGCAAGCACGGCGCGTCCGGCGGCGAGGTGGGGGCGATGCTGGCGCTGTTCGGGCTCGGCGGCGTCGCCGGCTCGGCCGCGAGTGGTCCACTGCTGCGCACCATCAAGACGCCGGTGCTGGTGGTCGGGTCGGTCTGGTACTGGGGCGTGCTCGTCTCGCTCCTCGTCCTGACGACCAACCCGTTCCTTCTCGGCACGATCGCCGGCGCTGCTCTCTTCCTCGCGCCGGCCTGGAACGGCGCGGTGGTCGGCTTCCGCATCCGCGTCACGCCCGACCGCCTGCAGGGCCGCGTGCACGCCGTCGAGGCGCTGCTGTCGTTCGGAGCGCGGCCGTTCGCGATGCTGGCGACCGGCTTTCTCCTCGACGGTCTCGGCGGCCGCTCCACTTTGGGAATCATTGCGGCCTACACCATCGGCATCGCTCTGCTCTCCACGGCTTCGCCGGCGCTGCGCCAGATGCCGCCGCAGGAGGGAACCGGGGCGGCCCGCGCACCGGCGACGGCAGACCGACCTTCAGCTGAGCGCTGAAGCGCTCGGAGGAAGGCGCCGTCGCCCCCGCTAGCCTTTGCTCATGTACGTCGTCGCGGTCGCGGTCGCGCTGGCGCTCGCCGTCGTGTTCGGCGGCACTGACCAATACCTTGGAAGCCTGTCCGGCCATCCGTGGGCGACCGATGTCAGCCTGCTCTCCGCGCCATGGCTCGTTCTCGCGTTTCTCGCCGGTTGGACGCAGCGAGAGCCGAAGCGGGCGGCGCTTCTCGGCTTCGCATGCACGGCAGCCGCCCTCGTGGCGTACGGACTGATGACGCTCAGCCCGGTCGAGAACGCCCATCTCACCGCGCACTCGGCCGCCGCCTTCGTCCGGAGCGAGAGTCGCGTCGTCGTCGGCGGCCTCATCACCGGTCCGCTGTTCGGGTGGTTCGGAAACAGGTGGCGCATCGACCGCGCTTGGCTCGGTGCCCTCGCCGCGGCAGGCGCCGTCTGTCTCGAGCCCGTGGCGCGCGTCTATGCCGGCCAGGCGATCAGGTTCCGCTCAGTCTGGATGACCGAAGTCGCCGTCGGGCTCGCGATGGTGATCTACGTCGCCACCGCGGCGCGCACGTCACAAATCAGCGCGCGTCGTCACACGACCTGAGCCGCTCACGGGCAGTTGTAACGATGAGCTGCCTCGCGACATGAGCCAGGTATGAGACACAAACCGAAGTCATATTTCGTCAGGCACCGTGGCTCGCAGCCGATCGACGAGCTGTTGGCGTCCGCGAACCCGGTCTTGCCGGCCGCACTCGAATCGACGGAGCTTGCCGCAGCCCTCGATCGCCTCGGCGAGCGAATCGTCGCAAGGCGACAGACACCCGGCGTGCGGCACGGTCGCCGCCTTGCGACCGCGGTCACCTTCGCGGCGGTTGCGCTCGTCGTCGCTGCCGTCGCCGCCGGCGCCATGGTCACAACCCACACCGGCTTCTTTCCGAAAGTCGCGGGGACAGAGAACGACACGAGCGAGTTTCTACGCACGGATGCGCCGGACTTTCCACCGCTGGTGCGCAAGCTCGTTCGCGACATCCCATTCCCACCCGGTTACAGCCGCCAGGCCTACATCAGCCGCTACCTGAACGCGCCGACGATGAAGCCTGACGCGAACGGCGTCCCCAACACGGTTCAGGCCGCTGGGATCAAGGGCACGATCGGCTTCTTCTCACTGTGCGCGTGGCGCGGTTACTGGCTGAAGGCACACGCGAGCAGCGATGCATCGGCGCAGGCTGTTGGCGCATCGGGGTTGCTGCAAGTCGCCTCGTCGGAAGCAGTCAAGAAGTCCGACACCTGGTGGCCGAAGTACGTCGCCCTGGCACGAAACGAAGCTCGCGGCGACGCATCGTGGCCGCCCGACCTTCAACGCTGGTACGCAGTGAACTGCACCGGTCTCGCCGACCTGGGCTCGCCCAAGTGACCCGCGCGGGCCAGGGTCAGGCTTCCGACCACGACCGCTTCGAAACGATCTATCGCGAGACGCGGCAGTCACTGCTTGCGTACCTCATGCGCCGCACCGGCAGCACAGACGATGCCGCTGATCTGCTCAGCGAGGTCTACCTCGTCGCGTGGCGTCGAATGCGGCACGTTCCAGCGGATGAGGGCGCTCGCCTCTGGCTCTTCGGTGTGGCGCGGAGGCTGCTGGCGAACCAGCGACGACGAGCAAGAACGGCCGCCGACCTTGCCGTAGCCCTGGAACGCAGTCTGGTGAGCCATGACCCATCCGCCCAAAGCGGCATAGCGGCCGGCGAGGTCGCGGCAGCCCTCCGCGAGCTAGCGCCTGCCGACCGCGAACTTCTGATGCTGAGCGGCTGGGAGGGACTTACGCCGGCAGAGATAGGGATTGTTGTCGGCCGCCCCGCCCCGCTCGTCCGCGTCAGGCTCCACCGTGCACGAGCGCGATTACGCGCGAAGCTCGACGAACGCGTGAGCGCACCCGGCGGGGAACACCCCGTAGCGCCTCGACCCTCGCTTGAGCAGCCATAAATGTGAGTCGCCAGGCGCGCGCTGGTCGCCAGCTCGAACGGGTTGGTCCGCCACGAGTTGCTCGCGCTGCTGAATCAGGAGTAGCTCCTTAGGGGAATGCCCCCCCACAGGCGTCCGTCGCCGTCTGTGCTTGGCTTCGGGCCATGTTCGACGGCTTCGCGCTCGAGCGGATCGACGTCGGCGAGGCTGAGCTGCGGGTGCGCCACGGCGGAGCCGGCCCGCCAATCCTCCTGCTCCATGGTCACCCGCGCACGCATGCGACGTGGCATCGCGTCGCGCCGCTGCTCGCCGGAAGGTTCACCGTGGTTTGCCCCGACCTGCGCGGCTACGGCGAATCGTCGAAGCCCGAGACGACAGCCGACCACGCCCCGTACTCGAAACGCGCGATGGCGGCGGACTGCGCCGAGCTCATGCGACGACTGGGCCACGAGCAGTTCGCAGTGGTTGGCCACGACCGCGGCGCCCACGTTGCGCACCGGCTGGCGCTCGACTACCCAGAGCGGGTGACGAAGCTCGTCGTCATGGACGCCGAAAACGAGCGTGCGGGACGGCGTTACGCAGCCTCGGCCGTCTCGCGCGGGTGCAACGCGGCGACCACCGTCGCGAGCTCGGACAGCGCCTCGGGCACCGCCGAGTAGCAGATGGTCGTGCCTCGCCGGCGTGTTGTGACCAACCCGGCCTCGCGGAGGACGCGCAGGTGCTCTGAAACGGTCGGTTGGCTGACGGCGAACGCTTCGCCGAGGTCACAGGCGCAGATCTCGGGCTCGAGCGCGAGCCGCTGCAGCATCCCGAGGCGGGTCGGGTGGGCGAGCGCCTTCAGTTGGCGGACGAGACGATCCTCGGCCATGCGGCGATCGTAGCACCAACATCGGAGAACGCCTATATTGGCACAAGGCTATGAACGGCGACGGCCGCAGGCTGCTGATCGGCGCGATGTTCGTCGACACGCTCGGCGGGGGCCTGCTGAATCCGTTCGAGCTGGTCTACGCGCTGGAGATCGCGCACCTGTCGCTCACGACGGCCGGTGTCGTCCTCTCGGTCGCCGCCGCGGCAGGGATCGGCATCGGTCCGCTCGCGGGCGCCGTCGTCGATCGCATCGGAGCCCCACGAGTAGTGGCTGCCGCCAACCTGCTCGGGCTCGCCGGCTGCCTCTCCTTGCTGTTCTGGACGAACGGCTGGGGGTACGGCGTTGGTGCGTTCTTTCTGAGCGCAAACATGCGTACCTTCTGGGCGGCGTTCACGCCGCTCGTCGCCGGCATCGCCGGTGCAGCCGAGCTCGAGAAGTGGTTCGGCCGCCTGCGCGGCGCGCGCTACGTCGGCATCGTCTCCGGCCAGGGCCTCTCGGGCGTCTTCTTCGTTGCGGGCCTGCACACCGGCCTGCGCCTGCTCGTGCTCGCCAACGGCCTCAGCTTCGTCGTCGCCCTCGCGCTCGTCCTCGCCGCCGCGCGCGTCCGTCGTGCCCCGGCTGTGTCTACCGAGGACGAGCCGCAACAACCGCGTCGCGGCTATCGGCCCGTGTTGGCCGACCGCGTGAACGTCGCCTTGGCCGGATTGAACGTGCTGGCGACGCTCCTCATGATCGCGCCGGTCATCGTCCTTCCGGTCTTCATCCTCGACCGCCTGAAGCTGCCGACCTGGCTGCCGGGGGCGTTGGGCGCGCTCTTGACCGCGACGGCCACAGTCGGGCTCCTCTTCGGTGCGCGCCTGGTGCGAGGACGGCGCCGGCTGCGCAACCTCGAGATCGCCGCCGCCATCTGGGCAATCGGCTGCGCCGCCTTCCTGCTCGCCCCGCTGGCCGTCGCACTCGCCTACGCCGCTCTTGTCGCCGGCGTTCTCCTGCTCGGCCTCGGCGAGGCCTTCTACGCGCCGACCGCCGATGCGCTCCCCGCCGCGCTCGCGCCCCTTGACCTGCGCGGTCGCTACGCGGCGTTGCACCAGATGGCTTGGGGCATCTCGGAGGCAATCGCCCCGACGCTAGGCGCCGCCGCACTGAGCGTCGGCAGCAGCGCGCTCTGGCTGACGCTCGTGGCGATTGCCTTGGCGACCGCACTCGCCTATCGGGTCATCGAAGGGCCCGTCCGCGGCCGCGACGGGATCACCGGCTAGAGAGACCCCGGAATTGCCACTGCGGCTACGCGTGGGCCAGTGCTTATGCTCGCGGCGGCGCGCTATGGATGAGCGGCGGCGGCAGAGCGGCACCTCAGTTGACCTCGGCGGAGCCGTTCTCACTGCCTTGACCGACGCGCAGGGCTCCTTCACGAGCTACCGCGACGGCTTCCCCGGCAGCAGCGACGAGCTCGAGTCCTTCGGCCGCAATCGCTACAGCGAGCTGTACGCAGGTGCGGCCTGGGTGTTGCCGTTTCGTGCCTTCCTCGTCAGATCCGAATCCGGTGTCGTCTTGATCGACGCCGGCCTCGGGCCGAAGCCGGGTGACTTCCTACCTGCGCGGCAAGGTTGGCTCCCCTCCGAGCTCGAGGCGGCTGGGGTCTCGCCCGACGCGGTCGAGATCGTCCTCCTTACCCATCTGCATGTCGACCACATCGGTTGGGCCGCTGCCGACGGGCGGCCCTACTTCTCTCGCGCCCGCTACGTCGCTTCGGCGAGCGATTGGGTCTTCTTCGAGGCGCGAGAGGAGTCACGAGTTGTGTTCGAAGAGAAGCTCGCACCCCTGGAGCGCGCCGGCGTGCTCGAGCTGATCGAGCTGCATGAGGCGGGTACGGCTCCAGGGATCGTGATGCTTCCGACTCCAGGTCACACGCCGGGTCACATGAGCGTGCGCGTCGCCGGCGGCGAGGCGGAAGCTGTGATCCTCGGCGACGTTGCCGTCCATCCGCTCCAGCTGCACGATCCGAACCTGGCCTACGTGTATGAGGTCGACGCCGCTGTCGCGGCGAGGACACGCTTGTCCTTGCTCGAGGAGCTGGCATCCGAAGAGGTGGTTGTCGCCGCGGGGCATCTCCCGAGAGGGTTTGGGCGCGTCTTGCGCGACGGAAACGCCTTCGGATGGAGGAAATTGTGAGAACGGAACGTAGGCGCTCGACGATGCCGGGGCGACTGCGTCCGGATCAGGACGAGTGCGTTCAGGACGCGTAGGCGCCCGGTCGACGCGCGAGGACGTCGGCCAGGTCAGCGGCGACGGCGTCGGCCTCGTCCTCGAGCAGGGTCGAGGTCGTGATCCGAATCGCCGGCTCGGCGCGGAGCCGCCAGCGCTCGCCGGCGACAACGGCCCAGCCGCGCTGCAGCAGAGCGCCGACGGTCGCTGCCTCCTCGGCGACTCCGATCCAGACATTGAGGCCCGACGCGCCGTGAGCTGCGATGCCTCGACCGGCGAGGGCGTCGAGGAGGCGCCGGCGTCGCGCGGCATAGACGTTGGCAGTCTGCTCGAGCTGCTTCCGCACGGTCTCGTCCTCCCACAGGTTGGCGACGAGTTCTTGCAGGACGTGGCTGACCCAGCCGGTGCCGAGCAGCTGGCGGCCCTCGGCCCGGGCGATCGTGACGGGGTCGCCGGTCATGACCGCGAGCCGGAAGTCCGCGCCGAACGCCTTGGAGGCTGAGCGAACGGTCGCCCAGCGGCGACGCTCCGGAGCGAGCGTGTGAACCGGCTCGCGCGCGATCAGGCCCGCATGGTCGTCCTCGATCAGCAGCACGTCCTCGAACTTGTCGAGGACCTGGCGAAGGTCGCCGGCGCGCTCAGCGGTCAGGCGGGCGCCGAAGGGGTTCTGCCAGCGCGGCGTCAGAATGAAGGCACCGGCGCCGGCGGCAAGCGCCTGCTCGAGCGCGTTCGGTTGCGGTCCGTCGTCGTCGACGGCGACCGGGATCGGAACCAGTCCGAGCGCCCGGAGCAGGTCGAGGACGCGGACGAAGCTCGGGTCTTCGACTGCGACCCCGTCGCCGGGTACGAGCTGGGCAGCGAGCGCGCGCTCGACTCCGTCGAGTGCGCCGGCGACGACCGCCAGCGCCGGCGTGGGGATGCCGTCGGCGGCGAGGTGAGCCTCCGCGAGCGCGACGAGCCGGTCGAGCTTGTTCGTGAGTGGGTGAGCGCGCGGACGGGGATCGAGGCGTCCCAGCGCTGAGGCCAGCGAGGGGAGAAGCTCTGGGTCCGGGTTGCCGGTCGTCAGGTCGCGTACGCCGGTCGGGACCAGCGGCGCCGCGCTGACCGGCAGCGGCGGGCCCTCGCTGACACGGGTGCCGCGCCGCCCGGCAGCGCTGAGGAGCCCCCGGCGGCGAAGCTCGCGATAGGCCGTGCCGACGGTCATCGGGCTGACGCCGAGCTCGGTTGCGAGCTCGCGGATCGTCGGCAGTCGCGCCCCCGGCGCCAGCTCTCCGTCACGGATCGCAGCCTCGATGCTCGACCCAATGCTGCGAGCGGTGCTCCCGACGACTCGGTGCCGCAGGCTAGAGCGAGGCACGAGGCGGACCGATGGAGCGATGTCGCACGACCTGGCCGCGCATGGCATATTAGATTAGCACCTTATGTATAATGTGCTAGTACAAAGCCGCGAAGTGCGCGGTGGCTGAGCTGTCCAAGCGCAGCCGCGTGCGCCGCCATCCCGAGCGGGGCCTCTACGAGCGCGAGGCGATCGATGCCATCCTCGACGAGGCGCTCCATTGCCATGTCGGATTCGTTGTCGACGCGCAGCCGTTCGTGATCCCGACCATCCACGTACGAGTCGGGAATTTGCTCTACCTGCACGGCTCGCCGGCCAGCCGCATGCTTCGTGAGCTCGGCACCGGTGTCGATGTCTGCGTGACCGTGACACTCGTCGACGGCGTCGTCCTCGCCCGCTCGGTCTACAACCATTCGCTCAACTACCGCTCGGCAGTCGTCCTCGGTCGCGCTCGAATGGTCGAGGATCGCGCCGAGAAGCTGAACGCGCTGGAGGCGGTCGTCGAGCACGTGTGCCCCGGCCGCACGCGCGAGGCACGGGGCCCGAAGGACGAGGAGCTCGCCGCGACGACGGTGCTGGCGCTGGCGATCAACGAGGCGTCGGCGAAGGCGCGCACGGGCCCGCCCAAGGACTTCGACGCCGACGTCGACCTGCCGATCTGGGCGGGTGTGATTCCGCTACGGCTGACCGCCGGCCCGCCGGAGACCGAGGAGCGCGTCCCGGCCGGGGTCGCCGTGCCGGCTTATGCGACCGACTTTCGGCGGTCGCGTAGACGAGGCCAACCTCGCGACGAGGAGTTGTCGAGGTGAACGCATCCGAGCTGACGCGCGAGCTCGTCGAGGCGAGCGCCGGCGCCGGCGCGCGCACGCGGCGTGCCGCTCGCGTCGCCGCGGCCATCCGCGCTTTCGGCGGCTACCGCTGGGTCGGCGTCTACGACGTGGGAGCGGACGAGATCTCGATCGTCGGCTGGGACGGGCCCGGACCGCCGGCGTACCCCCGTTTCCCGCGCGCCGAAGGACTGTGCGGAGCGGCCGTCATGGCGCGCCGGTCCGTCGTAGTCGGCGATGTCGCCGCAGACCCGCGGTACCTGACGACACACACGACGACGCGCTCGGAGATCGTCGTCCCGGTCTCCTCCGCAGACGCCCCCGTCGGTCTGATCGACGTCGAGAGCGAGCGGCCGCAGGCGTTCGGCGAGGCGGACGAGCGCCTGCTCGAGCGCTGCGCCGCTCTGATCTCGCCGCTCTGGCGTCCCGAGCGGGCACGGCGCGAGGCGGGCGGCTGATGGCGAGCCTCGCCGCCTTCCTCATCGTCGCGGTGGTCGTCATCGTCACGCCGGGCCCGGACACGGCGCTGACGATTCGCAACACCCTCCTCGGCGGGCGGCGCGGCGGCGTCCTCACCGGCGTCGGCGTGGCGGCCGGTCAAGCGACGTGGACGATCGCGACCAGCGCCGGCATCGCCGCGCTCCTGGTCGCGTCGGAGCCTGTCTTCCGCGGCGTCAGGTACGCCGGCGCCGCCTACCTCGTCTTCCTTGGCGCTCAAGCGCTGCGCGCGGCGGCGAGGCATGGCGGAGAGGCTCCGAGGGTCTCACCCACGGCTCCGACGGCTGCGCTCGCGCCGTCTGTCGCGCTGCGCCAGGGGCTGGTCAGCAATCTCACCAACCCGAAGATGATCGCCTTCTTCCCGGCGCTCCTGCCGCAGTTCGCTCCCCAAGGGCGCGGGGCCTTCGCCGTCCTCCTCGCACTCGGGCTCCTGTTCTCGATGATGACCCTGGGCTGGCTCACCGGCTACGCCTTCGCCGTCGCCAAGGCCGGCGACCTCCTCAGCCGCGGCCGGGTGCGCCGCCTGTTCGAGGCAGCGAGCGGCGTGGTTCTGATCGGGCTCGGCCTGCGCTTGGCGACGGAGAGCCGCTAGGAGCGGTCGCCGGTGAGCAGCCTCGGGCCCCGGCCCTCCCGGGCGAGCGCCGCCGAAAGCTCCAAGCCGCGGCCGGACTATGACGGGCTGATCGTCGATCTCGACGGCGTTGTCTGGCTAGGTGGCGAGCCGATCGAGGGGGCGGTCGAGGCAATCGCGGCCTTGCGGGCGCATGGCGTGCGCCTGCTCTTCCTGACGAACGACCCGTCGAGCTCGCGTGCCGAGCAGGCGGCTCGGCTGACGGCGATCGGCGTCCCGGCGGGTGCAGCCGACGTGATGACCTCGGCCGCCGCGACGGCCCGCTTCCTCGCCGGCCGGGCCGAGTTGAGCGGCTGCCCCGCTTTTGTCATCGGCTCGCCGTCGTTCCAGCGGGAGCTCGCCCATGCGGGCTTCGAGCTCGTTCCCGCAGCGGCGGCACGGACCGCCAGAGTCGTCGTCGTCGGCGGCCACGAGGGCTTCGACTTCGCGGAGTTGCGCGCCGCCACGAGGGCGCTCGCGAACGGCGCGCAGCTTTATGCGGCCGGCCGCGACCGCGTCGTCCCGACCGCCGACGGACCTGAGCCGGCAACCGGGGCGATCCTCGCCGCGGTCGAGACCGCGGCAGGCATCACGGCCACCGTTGTCGGCAAGCCGGAGCCGTTCATGTTCGAGCTGGCCCGGGAGGCGCTGCCGGAGTGCAAACGGGTCGCAGTCGTCGGGGACAACCTCGCCTCCGATATCGCCGGCGCCAAGCGCTCCGGGCTTGACGCGATCCTCGTCCTCACCGGAACTTCGACAGAGGCCGACCTGTGCCGGGCTGACTACGCACCCGACCTCGTCCTGGCGAGCCTGGCCGAGCTGGCAACTAGGTTCGACCCGAAACGGGAAAAAGCTGGAGCATGAAGCGAACCGCCAGCGGCGCCTGCCTCCTCTGCCTCCTCGCAGGCTGCGGAAGCGGCCGCGGGAAAGTTGAGCGCCACCTGGTCTTCGTCCGCGGGACGGCGCCGGAGAACGCCGTCGTCTGGATCGCCGACGCCGACGGCGGTCATGCCCGCCGTCTCGTGCGCGGCCTTACGCCCGTCGTCTCGCCTGACGGCCGCACCGTCGCGATCGGCCGTACCGACGGCATTCACCTCGTCTCAAGCGACGGCAAGCGCGACCATCACTTGACCTCTGCAGTCCTCAACCCGCAGGCCTGGTCGCCGGACGGGAAGCGACTCGTCGCCGGCGTCGCCAAGCTCGCCGTCGTCGACGTCGACTCGGGCGGCGTCCGAGTCCTTGCCCACGGCGCCTTCTACGGCTTCGGTCTCTCCCCAGACGGCCGTTGGCTCGTCTACGCGCGCGCTCCGCGCGAGTCGGTCGAAGGGATCTGCGGCGCGCGCAGCGACCTCTATGTCGCCGATGTCGATGGTGGGAGCCCGACGCGGCTGAGCCGCGACGGCCGCAGCGCCTTCCCGGTCTGGGGGCCCCGCCGCATCGCGTTCCTGCGTATGCCGCGGCGGCTGCGCTTCTACGATTGCTTCGCGCCGGGGATCTGGACCGTGCTCGCGGACGGCTCGCATCGGCGTGCGATCGTCGCGCGCGCGCCGCGGGCGCTCTCGCGGCAGGGCTTCTACGGCCTGCAGCCCGTCGCCTGGTTCGGGAGCGGTGACCTCCTTGTCGGCGTTCGCACTGAATGGGGCAACGAGGCAGCGATCCTGAACCCGCGTACGCGACAACTGCGGCGGCTCATGCTCCACTCCGCGAACGTCCCACGCCACAGCCGGGAGAGGTACTACGTCGACAAGGTCTCGCGCGACGGGCGTCTCGCTCTCGGTGCCGGCGGTGACGAAAAGATCACGATCTCGATCGTCCGTATCGGCGACGGACGGCCGATCTTCATCATCCGCGGCTCAGTCTGGGGCCCGGACTGGAACCGCTGATGCTGACGCGGCGGAACATGCTGGGCTGGGCCGGCGGAGCGCTGATTCTCGTGGCTCTCTCCGCTGCGATCATCGCCGGTGTGAAAAAGCTCGACGGGCCGGCAAATCCCGATAGCGATGCGGCGACCCTGGCCACCTTCGCCGGCTACTGGTGGGGGCACGACCGCGGGCTGCGGATCACGCGTGATGGCCGCGCGAGCGAGGCCCTCAACTCTGGCTGTTGCGACCGTGTCATCGACCTCCAGTTCCGGCTCTCACGACCGCGCGGTTCGACCCGGGTTGCGAAAGCCACCGCGACCGTCACCGCTGTCCGCGTCCGCGATCACAGCGTCTACTCTCCCGGACACCCGGCACCGCACATCGGCGAGACCTGGACGCTGCCCCTGAGACACGGCGTCATCGAGGAGACCTTGACCGGGACGAACTACTGCGCCCCTGAGGTCGGCAAATGCGGCGCTTGACGTCGCGTCGCGATTTTCGCTGTCACGATCTTGCCGGGGACCCGTCGGGGCCAGCCGGTAGTGCTGCCAGATAGGCGACAGGCGAGAGGAAAATCCGTTGCGCGGAGACCGATCACGCCGGCCACGCCGCCTCCAAGGAGCGCGCCGAGGGGGATCGCGCCGTAGGTGAAGAAGCGGTAGCTCGCATTCATGCGACCGAGCATCGAGCTCGGCGTGACGGTCTGGCGCAGGGTGACCACGAGCACGTTCGAGACAGCGACGGCGCAGCCCCCGACGAAGAAGATCGCGCCGAGGGCGATCAGCGTTGCTGCTCCTCGACCGGTTGGGGCGGCTATCAGGAGCGGTGTCAGGCAGGCGATGACCATTGAGCCGACGATCGTCCGGCCGAGCCCAAAGCGACGGTCGATCCTGCCGGCGATCAGCGCTCCGAGTAGAGCCCCGCCGCCGCCGAGTGAGAGCACCAAGCCGAGCAGGCCGGGCGAGAAGTGCAGCCGGCGAATGGCGTACACGACGAAAACGGTCAGGATCGTTTGCTCGAAAAGGTTGAAGGTCGCGGCCTCTCCGGCGATCGCGCGCAGATACGGATTGCTAAACGTGAACCGGAAGCCGTCACGGATCGAGCTCCCGATCGGCGGCCGTCGCTCGCCGTGTGGCTCGGGCTCGCGGTGCTCGATCCTGAGCAGCGAGGAGGTGGAGGCGAGGAAGGAAAGCGCGTCGGCGAGCAGCGCGTACGGCGCGGTCAGAGCCTGGACGAGCAGACCGCCGATGCCGGGACCGCCGAGCTCGGCGGCCGAGGCACTCGCCACGAGTCGGCCGTTAGCCCCGGTGAGTTGCTCGGCCGCGACGATCGAGGGAAGGTAGGCCTGGTAGGCGAGGTCGAAGAAGACGGTCAGGATGCCGACGGCGAAGGCGACGAGATAGAGGTACTCGATCCGGAGCAGGCCCAGAAGGGCCGTCAGAGGGATCAGCGCGATCAGCGCCCCACGGCCGAGGTTGACGACGATCATCGTCGGCCGCCGGCGCACGCGATCGACGACGACTCCGGCGAAGAGAGTGACGACGACGAAGGGCGCGTAGCGGCACGCGTTCAACAGCCCCACCTGAGCCGCCGAAGCGCGCAGGGTGATGACAGCGACCAACGGCAGCGCGAGCACGGTCACCTGCGTTCCGAAGAGCGAGATAGTCTCCCCTGCCCAGAGCCTGAGGAAGTCTCCGTTCAGCCAGAGGGCGTGCCTACCCGACAAGACCCCTTTGTGGTCGCTCGACGATCTCGGTCGCCACGGCGGTCCGAGCGTATGGTCGAGCGCGCGCCCTCAGCTATCACGATCTTGCACACGTCGCTGAACAGAGCTGCGGCAGCCGCCGCTTCGGAGGCCCGTCCCGAGAAAGCTGCTCCAGGCTAGTTCGCTGCCGCGACGCCCGTCCGTAGCTCGTCGAGCTTGCTCTTGGTCAGGATGTCGCGGGCGTGGCTCGGCGTGAGCCCAAACTCGCGGCGGAAGCGGGCGCTGAAGTGGCTGTGGTGCGAGAAGCCCGTCGCGAGCGCCAACGCGGCGATGTTGCGCTCGCCGTCGGCCAGTCGCTCGACCGCGACGGCCAAGCGCAGCCGGAGGACGTATCGGGAGATCGTCTCGCCGGTCGCCGCCCGGAACTGACGGGCGAGGTGGAACGGCGAGCAGCGGAGGGCTCGGCCGAGGCCGCTCAGATCCCAGCGCGTCTCCGGCGAGCTGGCAAGCAGCGCCCGCGTCTGTTCGACGCGCAGCCGTTGCGCGGGGCCGAGGCGGCAGCCGTTCTCGCTCATGGGATGCGACAACGCATGCGAGAGCGAGGCCAGCAACGACAGGGTCGCCTCTTCCGCTTCGAGTTGATCGGGGTCTTGTTCGTTCAGGGCGCGCGTCACGAGGCAGACCGCCAGCCGGTCGCCCGGGCGCAGGCTGGCTGCCCGTCCTCCGAGTCCGCCGAGGACGTCCTCGAGCAGATGAGGCGCGACAGCGATGACGGTGCCCTCGTCGCCGTCGTTGGTCGGATGCCTGACACGGTATTCGTCCTCGAGCCCGAGAAGCAGCGCTGTGTTGGTGTCGACGACGACCGGTTCTCCGCAGCGTTCGACGACGAAAACACCACGCCGGGGCAGGCCGATCTGAGACCACTCGGTTGAATTGGACTCCATCACGCCGTAGCCCGAGCGGGGCGCGCGACAAATCACGTCGAAGACCCTGACGAGCGGGCTTTCCACCAGCACACGCGCCGACTGGTGCTCGGCCATGCCTGACATTCTGCCCGCGAGCCCCTTGGTCGCGACAGACACTGACGGCTAGCGCGCCACCCCTGTTGAACTCGCTCTGAGCAACGTTGCCGAGGCCAAATCGACCTCAGTGAAGGTGTTGTAGAGGTGGGGAGAGAGGCGGATATTGCCGGCGCGCAGCGCGACGTCGATTCCGGCGGCATCGAGCTGGCGCTGGATCTGCTCGTTTCGCGATGAGTCGCCGGCGCTGACGACGACTATGGCTGCGCGCTCGCCGGCCTCGCGGGGGCTGACCAAGTGGTAGGGGCTGCCATCCAATGCGGCGAGCAAGCGCTCGACCAGCGCTTGGTCATGTGCGGCTATCGCCTCGATCCCCTGGGCGAGCAAGTACTCGAGCGCCGCCGCCCATGGAACGAAGTTGAGGAAGTTCGCCGTGCCGAAGACGTCGTAGGCTCGAGCGCCGAGATCGTCCCGCAGGCGATGCTCGCCCTCGACGTTGAGGTCGAGCTCGACGCCATCGGGTAACGCCAGCCAGTAGCCCTGTACAGGTTCCATCGTCGCCAGCACGTCGGGTCGGATCCAGGCGAAGCCGGTGGCGTAGGGACCGCAGAGCCACTTGAAGCCCGAGCAGGAGATTGCGGCAAGCGGTGTCGTCGCGACATCGAGCGGCAGAGCGCCGAGTCCCTGTGTCACGTTGGCGACCAGGTGCACACCGAAGTGGTCGCAGACCTGTTGCAGTCCGGCGAGGTGGACGACATGGCCGGTTAGCGATCGGACCCAGTTGACGGCGACAACGCGCGTCCTTGCTGAAAGCTCCTGCTCCAAGCGCTCCGCGCTCAACACCGGCTCGCCAAGCTCCAGCTGACGTACTGTGACCCCGCGACGCTCGGTTAGGAGCCAGGGGAAGATCGTGGCTGGAAACTCGTCGGCGAGGACGAGGATCTCATCGCCTTCGCGCCAGGGGAGGCCGTTGGCGAGCACCTGCAAACCCCAGGAGGCGCTGTTGCCGAGGATGATCTCCTCGGCCCGCGCCCCGATCACCCGTCCAAGCAGCCGGCGCAACCGGTGCGGCACCTCGACGAAGTCCTCGTCGGCAATGAGGTTCGGCGAGGCCTTCGCGGCGAGCGCTCGCTCCGCCGCCTCGATGGCGAGCAACGGCAGCGGTCCTTGATGCGCTGTGTTCAGCCAGACGCGGCCGTTGAAGTCGCCGAAGGCCCTCGAATAGTCGGGCAAGGTTTCGGTTTGGAGGCGACCAGACAACATCTAACTCACTCACCTGCGACGATCCAGTTCGATCGATCGACGTCCACGTTCAAGACCTGTCTCCGCTACTTCGTGAGGCCGCTCCCAGGCGGACAGTTTTCATTTTTTTCATCACTGAGGCGCGCATGGGTTACTGCTCGGGGCCGGCAAGTTAAGCCGGACTAAATGACTCAGCGCGGCGTTCCTCGATCGGCACGAGAGACCGGACCTCAGCCGACTCAGTCTGCGCTTACATGCCCTCGTATTCGTCGTGGCGGCGCCACCACTCGTACGGCTTCGTCTGCGGGTACCCGCTGGGCGAGTCCTCCCACTCCTCCTGGCGACCGAGCGGTGTCAGGTCGAGGAAGGTCCAAAGGCTGCCGAGGGCTTCGACGCCACGGGCTGTGGTGAAGTACGTGCGAAAGACGCTGTCGCCGTCGCGCAGGAAGACGCTGAGGCCGAATGTCTCGCCGTCCTGGTAGACGTCCGGCTGCGGCGTTTCCGGCCCGACGCCGAAGTCGACGTTGAACTCGCTCTCCAACGACGAGTACCACGGGACGGTCCAACCCATCCGCTTTCGGTACGCCTCGATCTTCGTAATCGGCGCGCGGGACACGAGCGCAAAGGAGGTGTCGCGGGCGTACAGGTGGGCGAGGTGGCCGATCTGGTCGACGAACATAGAGCAGCCGTCGCAGCCCGCGTCCTGGTTCGGCCCGAACATGAAGTGGTAGAGGAGCAGCTGCCTGCGCCCCTCGAACATGTCGAGCAGGCTCGCATTGCTCTCCGGCCCGTCGAAGACATAGCCCTTGTCGATCCGGACCATCGGCAGCCTGCGACGCTTGGCGGCGAGCGCGTCCCGTCCACGGGTGCCTTCCTTTTCCTCAGCAAGGAGCGCCTCTCGCGCTGCCTGCCATTCCGTCTCTGAGACGACCGGGGGAAGGTTCATGGCACTCCTCTCGTATTCGTCGTGTCGGCGCGGCCAGCCCTCGAGGGTGGTCGCCGCGCCGTGCGAGGTCCCCGCTCACCTCTAGACGTGCCGGACGGCGAAAAGTCATCGTCGCGAGACGGCTACAAGCGCGGCCCGGCCCGGGCCCGCGACTGCGGGGAGCTCGCACGGGAGCCGCCCACTACTGGGTAGCCGTGAGCGCAAGCTGCGGTTCGAGGATCGTTGCGATGAGTTTCCGGGTCGCCGCGGGTCTTGTTTCGTGATCCCCTAGCGTCCGACAATCGGATCCGTTCGCGCGGGGTTGTTCAAGTCCAACGGAAGGAGATGAGATGCCTGAACACAAGATCGGAACCCGTGAGGAATGGCAGGCGGCCAGGGACGAGCTCGCCAAGCTCGAGTCCGAGCAGGCGGAGCGAAACGAGGAGATCAAGTGCAAGCGGCGCGATCTCCCGTGGGTCCCGGTCGAGAAGGAGTACGAGTTCGACACCGAGGACGGCAAGAAGACTCTCGCCGAGCTCTTCGACGGACGCTCGCAGCTGCTCGCCTACAACATCATGTTCGGGCCCGACTACACGAACGGTGCCTGTCCCGGCTGCACCAACCTGGGCGACGGGCTCGACGGCTCGCTCGTCCACCTGAACCACCGCGATGTGACGCTGCTCTGCTTCTCGCGGGCGCCGATCGAGCGGTTGACCGCCTACAAGCGGCGGATGGGCTGGCAATTCCCCTACGTCTCAACCTTCAACACCGACTTCGCCTTCGACTTCGGGCTTGCGCTCACCGAGGAGCAGGCGCAGCAGATTCCCGAAGTCCAGGACATGCTCACCAGCCCGCCCGACTGGCTCGAGGAGTGGTCAGGCCAGGTCGGGGCCGAGCTCAAGGATGGGCTGCGCGAGAATCCGAGCTGGATCGCCTTCGCGCGCGAGAACGGGACCGTCTACCACACCTACACCGTGTCGGCGCCCGACCCGTTCGTCGCGCCTTATTTCAGCTTCCTGCTCGACCGAGCGCCAAAGCCCCCATCGGCCGAGCCCCGCACGTGGCGGAAGGACGAGTACCCCGACTGACGCCGAGCAAGAACGCGGACACGCGCTCGTTCGATCGCCGACGGTCAGGGTGCCGTTCCGACGTAATCGATGCGGGTCGGTCGAATATCTCCGGCGTCGATCGCGGACTGCTCGTCGGCCTCCGTCGTGGCGGCGAGATCGGGGAAGAAGTAGGGCCCGTGCGCTAGAAGCTGGCGCTCGAGCCGCTCGTCCAACAGGCGGAGTAGCACCTCGCCGGTATGAAGCCCTTCGCGCTCCGCCCAATCGCGCAAGTAGTTCTGCCACTGGTCGCCTGAAGCGAGCCATTCGTGCCGCCGCCGATGGAGCCATCCTGATTCGTCGTCCGCGCCGAGCCGCTTGAAGCACCACTCCGCTGTTTGCTCGTCGAATTTTTCCCAGGCCCACTCGACAACGACGACAGCGCCGCCGCCGATAAGCGTGCCGGTCATGCGGTCGATGACCTGGGCTGGATCGGCGACGTGGTGAAGTGAGGTGGAGGCGATGACGGCGTCGACTTGCTGCGGAAGGTCGGCACGCTCGAACTCGATTCGCTGGTAGTGCGCTTCCTCGGGTGCCTGCGGGTCGATGCCGACGGCGTCGTAGCCGCCGGCGCGCAGCATCGGAACGAAACCGCCGAGCGGACCGCAGCCGAGGTCCACGACTCGTGCAGGCGGCGTGGGCAGGCCGCTGCGCACGAACGGCCACGTCGCCGCGAGCCATCGCTCGCCGGGCGTCATCTCCAGATCCTAGGGGTGCACGTGCGGAGGCTGGAACCGGATCGTCGAGCTCACGAACGCACCGACGCAGCCGTCAAATTTCGCGGTCACTCGAAGCGTCGGCGACGAAGAGGGCGGCCCTGCGACGGAAACCGCCCTCCTCCGTTCAGCCGGCGTTAGTAGCCGCCGCCACCGCCGCCACCGCCGCCACCGCCTGTGAAGACGACGAGAAGGACTACCGCGACGACGATCGCTGCGAGGATGAGGCCGGTAACGACGAGCCAGCGCATGCGGCTCCACGAGCCCAATCCACCGCGCCGAGCATCCTGCTCATGAAGTGTGGTCACCGAGACCACCTCCCTTGGTTGTCTGCTAGCGCTTGAGGGAGTCTTACGGTTCGAAAGCCGGATCGGATTCCTGCTGCTGACTCGAGAGGCAGGCGAAGCGGCCCGAGAACCAACTTTCGTGGTTCCAAAACCCGCTTCATCTTGTCAAAAGGCGCGCGACGCTCACGTCGTTTCTGGCCTGGCGCAGCAGCAGCCAACGTAAAGAACCATTGCGGCCGTGTCCGATTTCGGGCACCATGCCCCACTTCGACAGGGGAAGCAAGGACCCAGGGGGAAAGGGTCATGTCAGGGATGGGGGGAACATCGGCCGTTTCCGACGGCCACGCAGGATCGACGCGTGCGACCACGCTACGCGACTACCTACGCGTGGCGCGGCGTCGAAAGTGGATCATCGCGCAGGCAGTCGTGCTGGTGCCGCTGGTGGCCGTCGCGCTTTCGCTCCATCAGCGCACGATGTACCGCGGGAGCGCCGAGGTGCTTTTGGCAACGCAGAACGTCGCGAACCAGCTCAATGGCATCAACGATCCGACACTGACGCTGGATGCTGACCGTCGTGCGCAGACGCAGGCCGACCTCGCCCGCGTACCGGACGTCGCTCGCCAGGCGCTCACGCTTGCGGGGCTGAGGCGGTCGGTCGACGATTTCCTGAGCCACTCCAGCGCCACGGCAAAAACGAACGCCGATCTGCTCGAGCTCTCGGCTGAGGATCATGACCCCGCAGTCGCGCGCCGGCTGGCGACGGCTTACGCACGGGCTTTTTCGCACTACCGGGCGCAGCTTGACACTGCCCCGTACGTGAGCGCCAAGCGTCGTGCGAATGCACAGCTGGCGGAGATGGCGGCCGCGCATGCGCGAACCTCGGACGCCTATCAAGCGCTCACGCGAAAACGTGATCAGCTGGACCAGATCATCGCGCTGTTGACCCGCAACGCGGTGCCGGTCAAATCCGCAGACACCGCCACGAAGGTTCAGCCTCGCCCAGTCCGAAACGGCATCCTCGGTCTCGTCCTCGGCATCGTCCTGGGCGTCGCGCTCGCGTTCCTCCGGGAAGCGCTCGACACCAGGGTTCGGTCCGCCGAGGAGATCGAGGAACGTCTCGGCTTGCCGCTGCTCGCGCGCATTCCAGAGCCTCCGCGAAGGCTCCGCAAGCATGACAAGCCGGTCATGCTCGCTGATCCGAATGGTTCTCAGGCAGAGATCTTTCGGTTGTTCCGCACGAACCTCGAGTTCGTGCGCTTATCGCACGAGCCTCGCACGATTCTCGTGACGAGCGCGCTCGAGCGAGAGGGCAAGTCGACGACCAGCGTCAACCTTGCGATCGCGCTCGCGCGGGCTGGGCAACGTGTGGCGCTCGTCGACCTCGATCTCAGACGTCCGGCGCTCGATCGCTTCTTCGATCTTGGCGGGCGGCCGGGGCTCACGCAGATCGCGCTCCGCCAGGCCGAGCTCGCGGATGTTCTGGCTCCGATGGCGTTCACCGGGCGCAATGGGAACACGAATGGCGCCGGTCCGCGCGAGAACGGGAACGGTTATCGCATCCGAGACGACGAGCTCGTGGTGATCGGGGCGGGCCCGATCCCGCCGAATCCCGGTGAGTTCGTCGGCACGGCCACGGTCGCGCGCGTCCTCGAAGAGCTCGGGAAGAGGTTCGACACCGTCCTCCTCGACACACCGCCCGCCCTTCAGGTGGGCGATGCGATGGCGCTGAGCAGGCGCGTCGACGCGGTTCTGGTCGTCTGTCGGATGAACATCGTCCGGCGACCCATGTTGAACGAGCTGCGGCGCGTGCTCGACGCGAGCCCCGCCGAGAAGCTGGGCTTCGTCCTCGCCGGTGCGGAAAGCGAGGACGGCTACGGATACGGGCAGGGCGCGTACTACTACGAGCACTCCGAACGGCGCGAGAGGGAGCGCGTCTAATGAGCAGGACGAAGGTTCTCGTTGCTGATCCGTTCGCAATTTTCCGCGCGGGCGTCCGCAACCTGCTCAGGCGGGAGAGTGACTTCGTGGTGGTCGAAGCCGGTGATCTGTCTGCCGTGCAGAACGTCGTTGCGACGCGGTGTCCCGACATCGCCCTGATCGACCTAGAGCTTCCGCCCGTCGGTGGCGTCGCAGCGGTGCAGTGGCTGAACGAGCACTGCACCGCGCACACGATCGCCTGGAGCTTCGAGCCCACGCCGGAGAGCGTGCTCGGCGCGGTGCGCGCGGGCGCAAACGGCTATCTACGCAAGGACATCGCACCGGAAGGTCTCATCCGGTCGGTTCGTGGTGTCGCGCGTGGAGAAGCCGCCCTTTCGCGAGATCTCGCGACGCTGATGATCGAGGCCGTTCATCGACTCAGCGACCGCGAGGGAACGCGCGACCGTCTGTTCGCTTTGTCGTCGCGCGAATGCGAGATCCTCGAGCACCTCGCCCAAGGAGCGCGCAACCGGCAGATCGCATCCGAGCTGACGATCTCCGAGTTCACCGTCAAGCGCCACGTGCAGAACATCCTCGGGAAGCTCGAGCTCCGCTCGCGGCGCGAGGCCGGAGAGTTCTATCGAGCAGCGAATGCCGACCTGGCGGGGGTAGGCCCACTGCAATGAGCAGCACGGGCAGGCGGCAACCGCTGGTGGCGGTGGTCTACAGCGTGCCGCTGCTGTGCGAAGCCATCGCTTCCGCGCTGGACGACATCGCGGAGGTGCGGACGTTTCCGGGCCGTCGCGATGACGTCGTCGGCCTCCTGCGGTCCGTGCGGCCCGACGCCGTCGTGGTCGACGACCCGATCGAGTCGGCGCAGATTCGCGGCTGGGCAGAGAACCAGGATCTCCCGCTCGTGGAGATCTGTCTGCGCGAGGTAAAGATCAGAGTGCTCCGGAACCGCGAGTGGCAGGCATCAACGGGCACGAGCGCCGAGTCGATTCGGAACGCCATCGCCGGGTCGATCTACGGCCGAGACACGATCAGATCGTGAACGCGACCGAGCGGACAGCGTTGCTGCAGAGCGCGCAGCTCTACGACGAAATAACCCCGTCGATCGACGAGCGCACGATGGAGATTCTCGACCACCGCCGGCGCACCGCGATCGTGCGGAGGCGCGGCTGGCTCGTCCGGCGCATGCTTCTCCTGGCCGACGTCGTCGGGCTGACAGGGGCCTTCCTGCTTGCCGAGCTCGTCTCGGCCGTTGCCACTCCGGCCCCTGACCGCGTCGCAACGGGTACGGAATTCATCCTGTTCGTGCTGACGCTCCCCGTCTGGGTCGTCGTCGCGAAGCTCTACGGCCTCTACGAGCGCGACGAGGAGCGCACGGACCACTCGACGACGGACGAGTTCGCGGCCGTGTTCCACATGATCACGGTCTGTACGAGCCTGTTGGCGTTCGGGTTGTACCTGACGTACCTCGCCCATCCGTCCGCGGGCAAGCTCGCAGTCTTCTGGGC
>VAWH01000116.1:0-3276 GCA_005888315.1 Actinomycetota bacterium
CCGACGCGATCGCGGGAAGCGCCTCACCCCGGAACCCGAACGTCGCCACGCCGATCAAGTCCGCCGGATCGCGGATCTTGCTGGTGGCGTGGCGCGCCAGCGCCAGCTCCGCATCCTCGCGACTCATCCCCGCGCCGTCGTCGCTCACCCGGATGAGCGTCTTGCCGCCGTTTTCGATCGCCACGCGGATCGCGCCCGCGCCGGCATCGAGCGCGTTCTCGACCAGCTCCTTGACGACCGAGGCCGGCCGCTCGACCACCTCGCCTGCCGCGATCTGGTCGGCGACCTGGGGGGCCAGGACCGCGATCTTGGCCATCACAGCGGCACGACTTCGGCCGCCAGCACCCAGCCACGCACGCCGTCCTGCCGCTCCACGCGGAGCCAGGCGCCGGCGTGGCGCTCGACATAGAGGGCCGCGCCGGCGTCGAGCGTGATGGCGGCGCTCGCCGCGCCGTACGGGGCCACCCGCACCGGCGTGCCCGCGCTCGCGATCACCGCGACGGGCCGGGCTCGGTGCCACCCCTCGCGCGCGGCCATCCCGCCGCACGCCGCGGTGACGAGCCCCAGCAGGATCAGTACGATGCCGCGGCGGCGCGCCGCCACGGCCAGCCACAAGGCCAGCCATCCGGCCGCTGCCGCGAGCTCCCACTCGCCCGGCGTGGCGAGGCCCGTCGCGAGCAGCGGCTCGCTCGCTGCGTCGGGGGGTGGCAGGAACCGCCGAGCGCGGCGCACCAGCGGCGCCCGCGGGGTCAGCCGCGCGGCGATCGCCCAGGCCGCGGCGGCCTTGCCGTCCGCCCCGGCGCGATACAGCGTGGCGCCGAGGTTGTACCAGTGCGCCGCCACCCCCGGCCGCGCCGCGGCGCGAGCCGCGAAGGAATCGGCGGCGGCCCGCAGCGCCCCGATGTCGTACAGCGCTTCGGCGCCCGGCGCCTGCGCCGCCGCGCACCCGGGGGACCCGGCGGCCCCGACCAGCGCCCCGCAGCACACCGCCACCAGCCAGCGCCGACCCCGCCCGCCGGCGGGGTCCGCGTCCAGCACCTTGAGCACCTGTGCGAGCTCCGCGGCCAGCTCGGCCGCGTCGCCCAGCCCGCGCGGGCCGTAGCGCGCCGCGCGCAGCCGGTCGCGCAGCCGCATCACGTGATCGGCGACGGCGCTCTCCACGCCTCCCGCGCGCAGCGCCCGGGCGAGCCCGTCGCCGTCGCGCGCCTCGGGATCCGGTACGTGGCTGACCAGCACGGCCTGAAAGGCGTGCTCCAGGCGCCCCAGGCGTGAGAGCGGGGTGGCCTCGGGCTCGGCGTCCGGCGCCAGGTCCGGGTCGGACGCCGCCCGCCGCCGCCACAACCACGCGACGACCGGCGGGGCGACGAGCAGTGCCAACCAGCCCCACGGCATGAGCCCCGTGGCGAGCGCTGTGGTCCACGCCTCGCGGGTGGAGCGATCGAGCGGCGGGAGCGGGCGCGCGGCCCGCGGCTCGGCGCCCTGCCCCACGGCGAGCGAGCGCGGCGCGGCGCGCGCCACCGCGGCGTCGCCTGCGGCGACGTCGTAATAGGGATAGCGCACCTCAGGGATTGGAAAGGCACCGGCCGAGTCGGGCACCGCGAGGTAATGGAACGTTTTGCTTCCTCCGATCTGACCGCCCTGCGACTCGACCCGCACCGTCGCCTCTCCCGGATAGGTGCGGAAGCCCGCGGGCCAGTGGATCGCAGGCTCCGGCCACAGCGCTACGTTACCAATCCCCGACACGGTGACGTTCACGTCCAACGGCTCCCCGACGCGGGCCTCGGCCGGCTCGATGGCGAGATCGAGCGTGAGTCCGTGGGCCACCAGGCGTGGGGCATCGGCGGTCCGGCCGGCCACGGGGAGCGGCAGCACGCTGACGAGCACCGAGTCGCTCCTCAAAGAGTAGCGCTCCTCACGGCTGAAGAACGAGAAACTCACCGGCACCGCGTACTCCACCGTGGCCGGGGGGATGGTCACGCGCCCCACGGCGAGCGGGAACACGATCTGGTGGGCCACGAACAGGTCCATCCAGCCACCCCGCACGAGCCGCGACGCAGCCGGCTCGCTGGGTGAGGCTCCGGGATACGACCACACACCTTCCGGGGTCTGCATCGTCAGAATCGGCATACGCCGCAGGCGCGTGCGAAGCTCGCGCGGGAACCACGCCGCGGCGATCACGGTCGGAGGGAAGGATCACGGACAGCGCGACGCGATCGCTTCGCGCCGGGGGCGGTGCCACGGCGAGCAGCCCGCGCGCCCGGGGGCTGAGTGCCGCGGCCGGGCCCAGGGCCGCGCTGTCCACGACGATCGTGATCGGCTCCGTCGCCACCGCGCGCGCGCCCTGGCGGGCCCGCACCGCGCCGATGACGAGCGTCCCCGCCCGCTCGGTCCGCAGCCGCAGCTCCCGCGTGGTCGTGCGCAACTGTCCCACCGTGCCGTCGAGCGACACTTCGGTGATCTCCCGGGAGCCGACGATGGTGAAGCCCGTGAGGGCCGGCAGCGTGAGGCCCACCGGCTCGGCCGTGCGCGAGCGTGCGCGGACCGTCAGGGTCAGCTGTTCGCCCGCCGGGAGGCGACTGCGGTCGACGCGCGCTTCCAACAGCAGCGCCGGGCCTTGCAGGACCATGAGCACCCAGAGGGCGCTCGTCACCAGTCCTTCACTCCCGGCTCTACGACGCGACGCTGCCGGCCCGCGCGATCGCGCCGGGTCTGCACCTCCTGCTGTCCGATCGAGCGGAGAATCTGTTCGGCCTGAGCCTGGCTCAACGCTCCGGCCGCGGGAGTGCTGGGCGCGCTACTCCCCCCCTGCCCGCTCTGTGGCGGCGCGCCGCCGCCGCCCCCTCCGGAGGGCGGCGTGTTCCGGGAGCTGCCGCCGCCGCGCCGCCGCACCGCCAGCTCCAGGTTCCACTTGGCGGGGAGATGATGGGGGTTGAGTAGCAAGGCTTCGCGATAAGCGCGCTCGGCCTCGGCCAGGTGCGCGTCACGGTTTACGGTGTCGGCGCCGGCCACCCGCAACGCCAGCAAGCCGAGGTTGTACAAGGCGCGGAACCGGATATCGGGCTCGAGCGACGCGGCGGCGCGCGCCAGCGCCTGCTGCGCGGTCTCCAAGTCTCCGCCGGCCAGCGCGGCGGTGCCGGCATTGTACCAAGCAGTGTCATCCTGGCGACGGTGGGTGAGCTCGGCCAGGTACGCCGCGCGGGCGCGCGTCACATCGCCGCGATCCCACGCTTTCTCGGCCGCGCTGCGCGGCCGCGTCGAGTCCTGTGCGCCGGCCGA
>VAWH01000116.1:3289-3719 GCA_005888315.1 Actinomycetota bacterium
GCGCGGCGCGGCGCAGCACAGGGCGATCGCGATCAGCGCGGCCGTGCGGCGTGACGCCGCCTGCCCCACCAGCACCAGCACGGCGAGCAGCACCGGCACCCAGGCCCGCGGCCGGCCTCGCTCGGTGTGCGATTCACTGGCCCGGGCCCGCTTGTACGCGGCGACGAGATCGCGCACCGCGCCCGCCTGGTCCGGCAGCTCCGCGGCCACGATCGCGCCCTGCGCCGCGTCCGCGACGGCGCCGAGGATGTCGTCGCGGCGCCACGTCTGAATCACGCTGCCGGCCTCGTCGCGCTGCCATGACTGGAGCGCACCCCGCTCGTCGCGCACCGGGATGCGGGTCGGCGTGCGCGTGCCCTCGGCGACGACGATCAAGCGGACGCCGAGCGCCCGCAGACGCTCCGCCTGCGCCACGATGTCGGGGAGGGTG
>VAWH01000115.1:0-2024 GCA_005888315.1 Actinomycetota bacterium
GGTCGCCCGTGATCGTGGCGAGGCGGCCGCCGTCAGCAACCGCCTTCAAAGTGGTGGCCGCCTGCCCGCGGGCAGCGTTGACGGCCTTGGGCGCGCCGCCGCCGGTGATTTCGCGAACGAGCGCAGGCCAGTCGCCGTGGTAGTCGAGCACCTCCGACGCGCCGTAGTCGCGAATGCGCTCGGCCTTCTTCGCGCTCGCGGTCGCGATCACGCGGGCGCCCCGAGCCGCGGCGAGCTGGACGAGCAGGCCACCCGTGACTCCGCCGGCTCCGTTGACGACGACCCAGCCGCCGCTCTCGATCCCGAGAGCCTCGTCGAGCGCCTGAGCCGCGGTGAGCGCCGGAATGGGAAACGCTCCGCCGGCTTCCCATGTCGCCTCTGGCGGCCGGGCCGCGACGGTCGCCGCCGGCGCGAGCACCCTCCCCGCCCACGTCCCGTGACGCCGGAGCGGCAGCGGATGTGTCATCACCTCGTCGCCCTCGCGCAGCCCGGCCACGCCGGAGCCGACCGCCGCGACCGTCCCGGCCGCCTCCGTCCCGAGCGCCATCGGAGCCGGGCCGCCGATCTGCCAGCTGCCGATCCTGACAAGCTCGTCCCAGTTGCCGATGCCGGCGGCAACGACGTCGATGAGGACCTCGTCAGCGGCAGGTGTCGGCGGCTCGTCGACCTCGAAGATCTGGACGGGCTCGCCAAGTGCTTTGACCCCGGCCACTCGCTGGCCCCGCGGCGTCACGGTGGACGTTCGCAGTTCGATGCATCCACGGCAGAGGTCACGGCCGCACCGGCCGGCTAGTCAGCGCCAACCTCAAGCACGACCTTGCCACGCTTCCCGCGGGTCGCGACTCGCTCGAACGCCGCCCGGGCCTCCGTGAGCGGAAAGACCGAGTCGACCTCCGCGCGAAGCTCGCCTGCGTCCACGAGCGTTCTCAACTCCAGCAGTTGCTCGTGGTTGGGTTCGACGATGAAGTAGATCGCGCCCGGCGTCTCCTCTGCAATCGTGACCACGCGCTCGCCGGCGGGGACCTCGCCTCCACGGGTGTCGAAGACCAGATCGACCGGCCCGCTCTCGACGACCGTTGCGCCGGCGTGGCGCGCAAGCTGGACCGCGATGTGCCCAACCCCGCCCGAGGCGCCCGTGATCAGCACCCGCTCGCCTCGCGCGAGTCGCCCGTGCGCAAACAGTGCTTGCCAGGCAGTCAGCCCGCCCATCGGCAGAGCTGCCGCCTCGACGTGGCTCAGCCGCAAGGGCTTCGGTGCTAGCACATCGGCTGGGACGACGGCGTACTCGGCAGCCACGCCGTCGCGATCGAAAGGCGTGAGCGCATATACCTCGTCACCGCTGCCGACGACAACGCCCGAAAGCTCGTAAGAGGGAATCGCCGGCAGTCGATCGACCGGCCACTCCAGCTCGTCACGCGTAATCGCTGCCGCATGCACGCGCACCAGCACCTCGCCGGGACCCGGCGACGGCGTCTCGATCTCCTCAACCTTCAAGCCATCATCGTGCAGCCGTACCGCTAGCACACCGCTGCCCTGCCCCTGTTGCACTTCGTTTCTCAGGAGATCTTGCCATCTACCATCCCCCTGCTTAGAGGCGTCGCCTCGGCGAATCTCCTCTCACTTGAGATGTGCTCGTGTTCGACGACTCCGATTTCGATGAGACCGGACTCGTAAGGCGAGTTCCAAGAAGTCAGAACAGTTCCAAAAAAGCGGAGGGGGTCGATTCATGCGGGTTTGCGTGTAGCGGTGCGGGTTTGTGCGTGTCGCTCGTAGTCGCGCGTCGGCGCGTTTGACACGCCCGTGCGACCTTGGTGCGACCCGGACTTGGCTGCGCACAGTGCTGCCGGCCGCGGCCACCACGTCGAGTCCCTCCGTACCCGGGAGGTACTCTGTTGTACCAATCTAGACAACAAGAAAATCTGTTTTTGCGGGGATTTTAGAGCCCTCTTCCGGACTCGAACCGGAGACCCCCTCCTTTACCATGACTCGGAAGTCGCTGGAAAAGACGACATTCGGTGTCGCGC
>VAWH01000115.1:2088-4182 GCA_005888315.1 Actinomycetota bacterium
TACTGCCGCAGACGCCGAACCTCGGTGAACCGGTACGTGAGACGATCGGGGATCTGCCCAAATCCGGCCCCCGACGACAAGCGTCTCGTGTTGAAGGCTGACACTCGCGAGTACGTCCGTCGCCTGCACAGGCTCTTTCGGGCTGGTCGCGGCAGCAAAGCGTAACTCCAGCGATTCGCCAGAAGCCCAAATCATCAGCCCTTAAGAGCGACTAGCACGGAAGCCTGAAAGCGTCGCGCAAGGAGTTGGTGCCGCTGCTGTACGGGTATTTGGACCCCGTCGACGCGGAGGTCGTCTCGCTGCTCGCGCGCTATGCGGACGACCCGACCCCGCCGGGGCGACACGATGATCGGATCGGTGCTGGTCCCGGTCGTGATCAGCCATCCCTCCATCTGGGCCGCTGGCAAGCTGAACGGCTACGTCTTCGATGTCCAATACCGCTTCAAGGCGGCTGGATCAACGAAGTGGGGCAGCTGGGTGAACTAGAAGAACACTGCGGACCCAGACGCGACGTTCTCGCCCGCGCCAGGATCAGGCACCTACAGTTTTCATGCGCTGCGAGGGAAACGGCGGCCGCGGATCGACATCCTCGTCGGCGACTTCGGACGGGTACTCGGAAATGCCGAGGCCGGTGCAGATGACGTCGTAGTAGCCGTCGTGGTCGTGCATGAGTCGGTAGTGGTGCAGCTCGGCGGCGGGGACGCCGCACCAGTCACCGCCGCCCGTGTTCAGGTGCTCGACGACGAGGCGCTTGAGCGCTGTCTCCTCACCGCGGCGCAGCACCCACGGGTAACGCCGAATTCGACTGCGGACCTCGGCTCTATCCTCCGACGGCTCTTCGTTGCACGGTTCTACGGCCTGGTTCCACGCCTACGACGCGCGAACTCGACTCGCGGAACCCTGCGCGAACGCCTTGCTGAACCTGGCGGTGAGTTCCTACGCACCGAGCCTCACACCGTCCTCGATGCCCTGGCGGAAGATGTCGAGCCAGACCGCCGCATTCCTGCCGCATTCGGCACGGACGGGTGCAACTTGCGGTTCTAGGATGCGGTCCCAGCTCATGGCTCGGCACACAGTCCCGAGTAGGTAGCCGCGGTCGAAGAGCTCGACTAGCTCTGCTGCTGGCGCGAAGCGCGTCCACGGCGCCAGGTAGACAGAGCGGAGGAGACGAGGTGTCGCACTGCTTTACCTCGAAAGCAGCTCGGCGGCCGGGCCGCGTCGAGGAACGTTCAATCGTGTAGATCACGGCGAGGTAGTCGTCAAGGATCGTGGTCTTCTCATCGTGCATCCCGATGTTCTCGGCAACACGACGAGACGGGATGTGTTCGGGATGGACGATCGCTACCAGCCGCGCGATCGCAAAGCGTCTGAAGGCCGGGTCTCGGGCCGCCGTCGCAGCCTCCGTGGCGATTCCTCGGTTCCAACATCTTGACGTGCCATCCGATCTCGATTGCGGAACTTCCCTGGAGGGCCAGGGGTCTGATCCCGCAGTAGCCCAGGAAGGCTGAAGTCGGGAAGGACTCGATGAACCAAAATCCGACCTGTACTCCTTGTACAGGACGAGGTCCCGGCTGATCCACACTTTGGCGGGATGCGTTAGGTCCTGGGGCCGAGCGGCGAACCGAACGCCCGGGCGGCCCCTCGCGCGCACGCGGATTTCGGATCCCTAAGACCGGGCTATGCGGCGGCCGCCGAGCTCACGATGTCGTCCTTCGTGCTCTCGACGATCGCGACAAGCTCGGTGCTCTCGCGCTCGGGCACGTTGAACTTTGCGAGCGACTGGTGGAAATCGTCCATGAACGCGTCCCACTCCTCGCCGGAGATGAGCAGCTCGCGGTGCGTGTCGACCATCGAGCGCCCCGAGTAGGTCTGCGGCCCGCCCGCCGCCCAGCACACCATCTCGGTGACGTAATACTTGAATCCCTGGGCCGAGACGCGGTGGTGCGCCTCGTCGACTCGCGGGTTTGCATTCAGCCGCGGGTCGACCATGATCCGGTCGATAAAGTCGTCCACGACGACGGCGATCGCGTAGGCACCTCCGAGCCGCTCGTAAAGGGACTGTGTTCCCTCGGCCTGCATCTCGCCTCCCTCGCC
>VAWH01000076.1 GCA_005888315.1 Actinomycetota bacterium
ACTCTGTCCGCCGCCACCGCCTCCGCCGAGCAGCTTCGAGGCGGCCTTGCCCGCGAGCCCGGCGCCGCCGCCGGTGAGCTGTTGCTTCGCACCCTCGGCGCCTTTGCGCCCGAGTTCTTCTGCCTCCTCGCCTGCTTCTGAGCTGAGCGATTTCATCAGGTCCGGCCCCTTCTTGACGGCCAATCCGGCCACGGCGGCCGCCGCCGCCGTGGCAGCAGCCGGGAGCAGGACGTCTTTGCCTTTCAAGGCGGAAAGGAGCGATTGGCCGTTCTGGCTTCCGACTTCCGATTCGGCCTCGTCGATAACCTCGCCTACGTTTTCATCGGGCATGTTGGAAGATCCCCCTTTTTTTTGGCTCACGTTGCCGTTGGATACCTTCGACGCTTTTCTCTAAACGCGTATCCAGCGCAGTGGGTGTCGCACCGCCGAGACCTCCTCGGCAGTGCGCTGCCACTCGGACGAGGGGGAGACGCACAAATGCCGGCTCAGCGGCGTGGCGGCCCCCTTTCGGAGACCGCCACCGCACGCTGTCCCTACGGCACCGGAACGGGCGGTGCGTCGATTCGCTCGCTCCGATCGCGGCTGTCGGGAGCATGTTCCAGCCGCGGCAGCCACTCGAGCCAGCTCGGCAGGTACCAGTTCCAGTCGCCGAGCAGCTTCATCGACGCAGGCAGTAGCACCGCTCGGATGATCGTGGCATCGATCAGCACCGCGGCGGCCAACCCGATGCCCATCTCCTTCATGTCGAGAATCGGCATCAGGGCGAAAACGAAGAAGACGCCGACCATGACGAACGCCGCGCTCGTGACGACTCCGGCGGTCGAAGCGATCCCATGCTCCACGGCGTCCTCGGTCGAGAGACCGCGGTCGTAGGCCTCGCGGACGCGGCTGAGGATGAAGACGTGGTAGTCCATGGAGAGGCCGAAGAGGATTACGAACAGGAAGATCGGCAGCCAGTATGCGATGCCCCCGTTCGACTGGAAGTTCAGCAGGTTCTCGCCCCAACCCCACTGGAAGATCGCGATCAGGACGCCGTAGGCGGCGCCGACGGAAAGCAGGTTGAGCAGGATCGCCTTCACCGCGATCACGATCGAGCGGAAGGAGACGAGGAGCAGGCCGAACGCGAAGATCAGCACGAACCCGAACACGATCGGCGCTTTGCTCTTCAGCAGCGCGTTCTGGTCGACCGACTGGGCGGTGTTGCCGGTGACCGAGTACGTCGCCTCTGGAACCCTCCCGATCGTGGCCGGCAGCACCTCCTTCCGCAGCACGGCCAGCGCGTTGTTGGATTTCGTGTCGTTGCCTTTTCCGACGAGCGGGATCGTCACCCGGGCGACCTGGTGCGAGGCGCTGATCTCGACGTCGATCGGCTGCTTCACCTGACCGCTCGCGAGCGCTTGCTTCTTCAGCGCCGCGATAGCCTGTTGCGTAGCGGGCGAGTCGGTGTTCGCCTCGACGGCGACGATCGCGGGCGCGACGTTCCCGTTCGAGAAGTCGTTCTGCAGGCGCTGGATCGTCTTGACGGTCGGCGCGTTCTTCGGCAGCGCCTCGAACCCGCTCTGGGTGGTGTGGAGGTGAACCGCGGGCAGCGCGACGGCCAGCAGTAAGCCGCCCGCCACAGCAATGGCGGCGAGTGGATGCTTCAGGACCGGCGTCAAGATTGCCTTCCACAGTCGGCTACCGCCCGCGTCGTTCCGGAACCGGTGAACGAACGGGATGCGGCCCTTGTCCACGCGCGGGCCGAGCTTCGAAAGCAGGGCGGGCAGAACCGTCAGCGAGCCGAGCATGGCGACGCCGACGACGATCATCGTCGCGATCCCGAACGAGAGGTAGGTCTTGTCGCCGGCGAAGAACAGGCCCGCCATCGCGATCAGAACCGTGAAGCCGGAGATAAGCACGGAGCGTCCGGAGGTCGCCGCCGCGGCGGCCAGAGCCGCCGATGACTCCTTGCCGACGGCCCGCTCCTCGCGCCAGCGCTTGATGTAGAAGAGCGAGTAGTCGACGCCGACGGCGAGGCCGATCAACAGGATCACCGCGTTGACGTTCGAGTCGGCCGGCACGAGATGGCTCGTGAACGCCACGACCCCGATCGTTGCGAGCACGCCCGACAACGCCAGGAGAATCGGGATTCCGACCGCGACCAGGCTGCCCAGCACGAGCAGCAGGACAACGATCGTGATCGGGATCGACCGCTCACCGGCCAGCTTGAGCTGGTCCAGGAACATCTTGTCGAGCGCCTTGTTGGAGCTTACTCCCGCGTGGCCCACGTAGAACCCCGGATGTCTCTTCGCGACCTTCTCCGTCGCCGCCGACACCGCGTCGACGTTCTTCTGGGCCTCGTCGGCGTCGCCCCGCATTTCCCACTTGACGATCGCCGCGTGCCGGTCGTCGCTGATCAGGGTCTTGTTGCTGCTCCCGTAGGGAGAGTTGAGGCTCTTGATCGCCGGGTTCGACTTGACCGAACCGATGACGTCGCCGACGGTGGCCCGAAAGGCCGGGCTGTTGACCGTCTGCCCCTTGCCCTCGATCAGCACGAACTCGGTCTGCGGAGCCCGCTCCGGGAAGGCTTTCTTCAAGATCTGATCGGCTCTGTGCGACTGTCCGACGCCGGCGTCGTTCTGGTCGATCTGCTTCAGGCCGATGATCTGTCCACCGAAGCCGAAGAGAACGACGACGCAGGCGAGCCAGCCGAAGACGGCCGTTTTCCAGTGGGCCGCGCTCCACGCGCCCATCCTGCCTGCGATGTTCATCGCCCGCTGCATCTGAGCGGACGCCAGGTCGACCGGCGTCTTGCGGCCGGCCGGCTGCGGCTCGTCCTGGATCACACGCGTTTTCATCTCGGCTCCTCTCGCTCTCCGTGGGTGAGCTCAACCTCGCACCGACGGCGGGCGCGCGAAAGCCGGAAGACCTGTCGGTTGCAGGGGCGGGTTTCTGGCGTCTTGCTACGAACGGAGAAAAGCGAGGACGGCGAGCACGCGGCGTGACTCGCCGCCTGTCGAAGGCAGCCCGAGCTTGCCAAAGATGCTCGAGACGTACTTCTCGACCGCGCGTAGCGTGATCACCAGCTTGTCCGCGATTCCCTGGTTCGAGCTTCCGGCGGCCATCAGCTCGAGCACCTCCCGCTCCCGCGGCGTCAACCGCGCGAGTGGATCGTCAGGACGCTGCCGGGAGAGGAGCGTCGAAACGATGATCGGGTCGAGCGCCGACCCCCCGTCCGCCACGCGGCGGACGGCCAGGACGAAATCGTCGACGTCGCTGATTCGATCTTTGAGCAGGTAGCCGACGCCCTCGGCCGAGTCGGCGAGGAGCTTCAGCGCCAGCCCGAGCTCGACGTACTGGGACAGGACAAGGACGCTGACGCCGGGATGCTTGGCGCGAATCTCGAGCGCGGCGCGCAGGCCTTCGTCGTTGTGGGTCGGCGGCAGACGGATGTCGACGATCGCGACGTCGGGTGAGTAGCTGCGCACTTTGAGCAGCAGATCGTCGGCGTTCTCGCATTGGGCGACGACGTCGAAACCCGCGTCGTCGAGGAGCCGCGCGAGGCCCTCGCGCAGGAGGACGCTGTCCTCGGCGATCGCTACGCGCACGGGATCGCCGCCTGAACCCGGGTCCCGCCGCCCTGCGGCGTCCAGACCTTGAGTCGGCCTCCGAGCGCCTCGACGCGGTCGGCGAGACCGCGGAGACCGGAGCCGCGTTCGGTGTCCGCCCCGCCGACGCCGTCGTCGAGGACCTCGACGACGAGGCTGTTCGCATGCTCGGCGACCTCGACGCTCGCATGGGTTGCCTGCGCGTGCTTGGCGACGTTCGCCAGGCTCTCCGAGACGACGTAGTACGCCGCGACCTCCACATGCTCGGGCAGGCGCCGGTCGATCTCGACCGTGAGCCTCACCGGCAGAGAGGCGGCAGCGGCGAGCGATTCGAGCGCAACCGCAAGTCCGTGCGCGGTCAGCACGGCGGGGTGAATGCCGCGCGCCACAGCCCGAAGCTCCTCCAGCGAGAGGGCGATCTCGTGCCGAGCGCTGTCGAGCTGCGCCCTCGCATCGGGCTGCTCGACCAGCCTCTGCTCCAAAAGGCTAAGCCGAAGCGAGAGTGCGATCAGCCTCTGCTGGGCGCCGTCGTGCAGGTTCCGCTCGAGGCGCTGGCGCTCTTTCTGGCCGGCCTCGATCACGCGCGTACGGGAGCCCTTGAGCTCCTCGACGCGGGCTCGGAGGTCTGCCTGCAGCCTCCCGTTCTCGAGCGCGATCCCCGCCGCGGCTCCGACCGCGTCGAGGAGCTCCCGCTCTTCGACGAGCTCGCTGTCATGGATCAGCGCGGCGACCTGGCGGCCGTCTCGGTCGAGCACCGTTGACGCGCGGGCGGGATTCTTCGGTAGCGCCAGTGGCCGCCCTTCCAGGTCGACGTAGGTCTCGAAGTCAGGGAGCCAGTAGGCGAGCGTTAGCGACGGATCGTGCAGCGCGCGCGCCAGCGCATCCCGGAGGTCATGCGCCTCCGGATCGGCCCGCAGCTCGATGACGAGCTCGCCGACGGCCGACCGGGCGAGGCGCGCGTCGAGGAGGCCGAGCAGGAAGACGATCGGCGAGAGCCCGATCACGGCCAGCGTCGTCCGCTGCAGCGGCTGGAACCACGGGCCCTGGAAGTTCCCGTCCACGAAGAGCGCCGCGATCAAGACGAGGCCGACCGCGAACAGGTCGATCAGGAGCGCCAGCGAACGCCTGCGATGCCGGCCTGCACGCCGCCGCCGAGCCGCGAGGACGCCGATCCCGACGACGCAGATCGCACTCAGCGAGAGAAGCTGGACGTGCTGCGCCGCCGACGCGAGGGCGGGCCGCGCGGAAACCTCCAGCAGGCTTCTCGGGCCAAAGGCGCCGAGCGACAGCTTCACCAGCTGGAGGCCGATCGCGCCCGTGTACGCGGCGCCGACGAGCACGCGCTCGAATCGGGACCTCAGCCGGCCCTCGGGGAAGGCGAGAAAGACGTGCAGGAAGAGCGCGGCGGGCAGGATGTCGAAGGCGGCTCCGATCGTGTAGAGCACGTCCACGTGCGTCAGCTGAAGAGCCGAGAGGCCGCTGGCGACGCCGCCCGCGATCATCAGCAGCCCCAGGCGGCTTTCCGGCCGGCGCCACCATGCGATCAAGCCGGCGAGGATGTACGGGACGGTGATCCAGTCCAGCAGGCCCGCCTGCACGAGATCGACATCGTTGCTCGTCAAGGCAAGCGCGACCGAGCGGGCGGGCGCGGCGCAGCCCGCGGCGGCGATCGCGGCGACGAGCCACAGCTGCGGCTGGCGAGAGAAAACTCGCCCGTCGGGTGCTTCGACTGCCGCGGACAGGGTCATTCCGGCTCCGTTCTGAACCGCGAGTTGCGTAGACGGAACCCTTCAGGCACGACCGCCGACTGGGGGACGCGGACGCGGATGAAAGGATGCGCTCGCGACCACGATAGCGCCGCACAACCGAGAAAGCGAGCCGCAGGGCGGGACAGGCAGTCGCCTGCAACCGCGGCCGCGAAGCCACCAGAAACCCGTCCCCCCGCTCGCAGGTAAGCCCTCTTGTCGGCTCGGGCCGCAGCTGCGAGTTTCACCCTTGACCCCGAGCTCCGAAGGGCCGAGAGATGAGCCAGGCCGAAGCAACGACTTCAGCTTCAATTTCCGAGGAGAGCCGCAAGCGGCCGCTCGAGCTCGCCAGGGCCGCGGCCCTCGAGACGAAGCTCGCCGTCGTCGGGCTCGGCGTCGTCTCGCTGCACGTCTTCGACGACAGCTTTCTCCAGCGCGAGCCCGGGACGGCAGCGGTCGATCATCTGCTCAGCGGCCTCGTTCCGCTTGCGGTGCTGATCGGGACCGCGATGCTGTACCACCGCTTGCGACCCGGCTTACGCGCGACGCTCGCCGTTGTGCTCGGCGTCCTCGGGATCGTCATCGGCGGTAGCGAGGCTGCCTACTACGGGCCCAAGGAAGGCCTTTCCGCGGACGACTACACGGGCCTCCTCGCGGTTGCGGGGGGCCTGTTGCTCGTCGCTGTCGGGGCCGCGACGCTCTGGCGGACCCGACGGCGAGATGACGCGATCGCCTGGCGCTACACCCGTCGGGTGCTGCTCGCCACCGCGAGCGTGCTCGTCGGATCCTTTGTCCTCTTCCCCCTAGCGCTCTCGTACGGGTTCACCCATATTGCTCGGACGGAGACGGCGCAGGGGAGTCTCGGGGCGCAGTACACGGCCGTCGCGTTCGACGCCAGCGACGGACTCAGGCTCAAGGGTTGGTTCGTACCGTCGAGGAACGGCGCCACCGTGATCGTGTTTCCGGGCAGGAAGGGGACGCAGAAGCACGCGCGGATGCTCGTCCGGCACGGGTACGGCGTGCTCGTCTTCGACCGCAGGGGAGAGGGCGAGAGCGAGGGCGACCCGAATGCGCTCGGCTGGGGCTTCGACCGAGACCTCAAGGGCGCCCTCGCGTTCTTGCGGGGACGCCCGGATGTCGATGCGAACCGCATCGGCGGGCTCGGGCTCTCCGTCGGCGGCGAGGCTCTTTTGCAGACCGCCGCCGAGACGCGAGACCTGAAAGCGGTCGTCTCCGACGGGGCGGGATCGCGCTCAGTTCGAGAGGACACCGTTCACATGCGCCTCGCGAAGGTGCCGGAGATCGTGTTCTCCGGGGTGATGACCGCCGGAATGGCGCTGTTCTCGAATCAGCCGCCGCCGCCGAACCTGAAGCGCCTGGCCGGCGAAATCGGGCCGACGCCGGTCTTCTTCATCTACGCCGAGCGAGGCGCCGGCGGCGAGGACAACAACCCCGACTACTACAAGGCGAAGCACGGGGCGAAGCAGATCTGGAAGATCGCGACGTCCCACACGCATGGTCTCTCGGCCCGGCCGAAGGAGTACGACCGCCGCGTGATCGGCTTCTTCGACCGCTCGCTGCGCGCCGAGTAACGGGGCCTAGTGGCCGCGCAGCCGCGCGACGGCGGCCGTGCGTGTATGCACGCCGAGCTTCCCGTAGGCGTTCTCGAGGTGCTTGCGCACGGTGCTCGGCGACAGCCAGAGGATCTCTGCGATCTCGGCGTTCATCTTGCCGCGCTCGACCCACTCGAGGATCTCGAGCTCGCGTCGCGTGAGCGGCAGGTCGCCCTCCGGTGTGGTGCGCCGCCCGGACCGGTCGACGATGCGCTCGAGGTGGGGTCGGAGGAGCTCGAGCACAAGCCGATCGCGCTCCCCGAAGTCGCGCTTCTGCGCGTGGAACAGGAACGTTCGGGTGTAACCGGCGCGCGACGACGGGATCCTTACCTCGAGCTCGTACTGGTACGGGCGGAAGACCACGTTGTAGAGCTCGCGCGAGCGCCACTCGCGGGGCGGCAGAAGGTCCGACATACGCCGCGGCCGAAAGTCACCGGTGCGGGCGAAATATTCGCACACTGCGTGCTGGTGCTTGAGCTCCCAGTACGCGTCCTCGACATCGGGATCGCGCGCCCACGCAAGCTGGTCGGCTTCGTAGGCGACGCGACGCCCCTCCCAGTCGAGCTCGCAGTACGTGACGATCTCGGCCGCAGGCACGAACTCGCTGAGTCGCGCAACGAACTCTGGCGGGACCGGAAGACGGCTTTCCAGCTCTGCCGCGTCGTGGACGAACGCGAGAAGCCGCGCGACGTCACGGTGGGGCAGCGCTTCCATGTACCGAAAGATACGACGAACGTCGTATCGACTCAATCGCCAGGCCCGGGCAGTCTGAGGGAAACGCGAGCGTGGCCAAGACCGATCGCTCGCCAGAGATGACGGCACCGTCGGGGTTGCTCGGCGGGCTCCCCAAGCCCAGCAAAGGAGGAACACATGCGTTTGCTCGTCCTTCTGGCCTGCGGCATCGCCGCGCTGCTGGCCGGCTCGTCCGGCGCGAGTGCCGGGCCGCCGTGGGGTCCAGAGACGCCTCCCTTCAACCTCCAAGTCATCCTTCACGACGTCGCCGGCGACAACGGTTTCGGCCACGTCAAGTTCCGCCAGCCGAACGACGACGCGAGGGTTATCTACCTCGACACCTGGGTGCGCGACCTGCC
>VAWH01000077.1 GCA_005888315.1 Actinomycetota bacterium
CTCCGCGTCCGGCGGCTCAGTATGCGACAGCGCCCCGGCCGGTCTCGGCCGCGTGACGCTGCTCGTCGGCGCGGTAGCTGCTGCGCACCAGCGGACCGGAGAAGACGGAGCCGAAGCCCAGAGCCTCGCCCTGCTCGCGGAACCAGCGGAACTCGTCCGGGTGGACCCAGCGGTCGATCTGCGCGTGCCTCGTCGAGGGCTGCAGGTACTGGCCGATCGTGACGACGTCGACCCTGTGCTCGCGGAGGTCGCGCATCGTCTCCACGACCTCGTCGTTCGTCTCCCCGAGGCCAACGATGATCCCCGACTTCGTGAGCACCGGGTAGTCGGCGAGCTCCCTCGCGCGCGCGAGTAGCCAGAGAGCCTTGTCGTAGCTCGCCTTGGCGCCGCGCATCCGGGCGTGAAGGCGGCGGACGGTTTCGATGTTGTGGTTGAAGACCTCCGGACGCGCCGCGAGCACCGTGCGCAGCGCCTCTTCCTCGACGCCGAGGAAGTCCGGGGTCAGGACCTCGACCGACGCCTTCGGCAGCTTCGCCTTCAGCGCGCGGATCGTCGCCGCGTAGTGGCCGGCGCCCCGGTCGGGGACGTCGTCGCGGTCGACCGAGGTGACGACGACGTGCTTGAGGTTCATCTCGGCCGCGGCCTTCGCGAGCCGCAGCGGCTCGAGCGGGTCGGGCGGATGCTCAGGCTTGCCGGAGTGGACGTAGCAGTAGCGACAGGCGCGGGTGCAGGTGTCGCCGAGGATCTGGAACGTGGCCGTCCCCCTGCCCCAGCACTCGGCGATGTTCGGGCAGCGCGCCTCCTCGCAGATCGTGTGCAGCGACTGGCCGTGAATCAGCTTCTTGACGTCGAAGTAGCGCGAGTTCGCGCTCGGCGCCCGTACCTTCATCCACTCGGGCCGCCGCGGCCGCTCGGCTACCGGAAGCGACTTCTCCACGTGCCCGAGTGTAGTTGCGACCCCCACCGTGGCGGCAGCTCGCACGCCAAGTGACAGTCTGTTACTTGGAAGCGGCCGCGGGCTGAGCTGAGCGGTCGTGCAGCGGTCGCGGCTGAAGGTCGGCAGCGGCAGCCTCAGGCAGTTCGTCGAATTCGAGATCGAAGATCTCGGCGAGCGCAGTGACCGCGCGAGGCCGGACTTCGTCGACCGGGACCGGCCGGCTGAGCTCGCGGGCGATCGTCGTGAACTGGGCGTCCTCGATCCCACAGGCGGTGATCCACTCGGTAAACGGCGCCGGGTCGATATCCACGTTGAGCGCGTAGCCGTGGGTCGTGACCCATTTCGAGATGTGGATCCCGATTGACGCGATCTTCCGCGGCGGCCGTTCCAACCAGATGCCGGTCAGCCCCTCGATCCGCTTCGCCGCGAGCCCGAACGGCGCCAGCGTGCGGATCAGCGCCTCCTCGAGATCGCGGCAGTACTTCTTGACGTCCTGCCCGTGCCGTGTGAGGTCGAAGATCGGATAACAGACGAGCTGCCCCGGTCCGTGGTAGGTCGACTTCCCCCCGCGGTCCGTCTCGACGATCTCGATCTTCGCGCCCGGAGGAAGGTGGAGCTCGCCCGGTTCCGTGCGCCGGCCGAGCGTGATGACGGGCGGGTGCTCGAGCATGAGCACCGTGTCTGGCAAGTCTCCGCCCAAGACCGCGGCGGCGACTGCACTCTGTAGATCCCACGCCTCGCGATATCGCACCTGCCGAAGTTGCGCGACGTGCGCCTGCCTAGCCATGTTCGCAGCGTACCGGCGCCCCAAGAGAGGCCGGCTTTGCCGGCCTCGCTGCACTTGTGCAACTCAACGGGGGGGCACACGGGGGAAACCGGGTTCCCCCGTGAAGGCTACGTCAGTAAGCCGATTCGTCCCAGGTCTGGAGCTTTTCGCGCAGGTCGCGCAGGAAGCGGCCCGCCAGCGCACCGTCGACGAGCCGGTGGTCGTACGTCAGCGTCAGGTTCATGATCGGCCGGATCGCGATCACGTCCTCGCCGCGGTCGTCCTGGATCACCCAAGGGCGCTTGACGACCGCGTAGGTGCCGAGGATGGCGGCCTGCGGCTGGCTGATCACCGGCGTTCCGTGGAAGGTGCCGTAGCCGCCGGGGTTCGTGATCGTGAAGGTGCCGCCCTGGACCTCGTCTGGAGTCAGCTTCTTGTCGCGGGCGCGCTGGGCAATATCGGCGACACCGCGGGCGACCCCGAGCAGGTTGAGGCCCTCGGCGTGTTTCAGCACCGGCACGATCAACCCCTTGCCGTCGGCGAGCTCGACCGCGAAGCCGAGGTTGACGTAGTTCCGGGTCACGATCTGCTCGCCGCGGATCTCGCCGTTGATCCACGGATACTCGCGCAGCGTCTCGACGGTCGCGCGCGCGACGAAGGAGAGGTAGGTCGGATTGACGCCGTACGCCGCCTCGTACTCCTTCTTCAGCTTCTTGCGGATCGCGACGACCTTGGACATGTCGACCTCGATCGCGCTCGTCACATGAGCGGAGGTGTCGAGCGAGCGGCGCATGTGCTCGGCGATGCCGCGGCGCATGGCCGTCATCGGCTCCATCTGCTCGCCGGCCTCGGCGGCGACCGGCTGAGGAGCTGGAGCCACAGGCTTCGGCGGCGGGGGCGCTGCAGGAGCCTCGGGGGGCGGAGGAGCCGGAGCAGCGGGAGCTTCCGAGGCGGCAGGAGCCGCCGCGGGGGCGCCTTGCTCGATGAAAGCGAGGATGTCCTTCTTGGTCACGCGGCCACCGCGGCCGGTGCCTTGCACCTGGCCGGGATCGACGCCGTGCTCGGAGGCGATTCGGGCCACGACCGGGGAGACGAAGCTCTTGCCGTCCGTGGCGCCGTCGCCGGCCGGCGCGGTCTCAGCGGGCGCGACCGGGGTCGGTGCCGGCTCGGGCTCGGGCTCGGCCGGCCTTGCTTCTTCGACCTGCGCCGCGGTTGGCGTCTCGCCCTCGGCGCCGGAGGCGGCCTCTGCCTCCGCAGCCGCCGGCGCCGTCGCAGGCTCGGGAGGCGCGGGCTGCGCCTGGCCGTTCCCTGCGGGGGCGCCGCCGATCTGCGCCAGCTTCGTCCCGACCTCGACCGTCTCGCCTTCCTGGACGAGGATCTGCGTCAGCGTCCCGGACGCGGGCGAAGGAACCTCCGTATCGACCTTGTCGGTCGAGATCTCGAGCAGCGACTCGTCGGCCTCCACCTGCTCGCCCTCCTGCTTCAGCCACTTCGTGATCGTCCCCTCGGAGACGGAGACGCCCATCTGCGGCATCACGACGTCGACGGCGGTTTCGGTAGCCATGCCAGCTCCTAGTACTCAGACAGGTCGCGCAGCCCTGCGACGACGTCCTCGACCTGTGGGATGAACGCCTTCTCGAGCGGAGGCGAGAACGGCACGGGCGTATCGGGCGCGGTGATTCGTTTCACCGGCGCGTCAAGGTCCTCGAACGCTTCTTCGGCGATCGTCGCCGCGATCTCGCCGCCGAAGCCGCCCGTGTGCGTGTCCTCGTGCAGGACGAGTACCTTCGAGGTCTTCCGGACGGACTCGAGCACCGCCTGCTTGTCCCAGGGCACCAGCGTGCGGAGGTCGAGGATCTCGACAGAGACGCCGTCGCCGTCGAGTTGCTGCGCGGCCTCCTCGGCGGTGTAGACCATTGCGCCCCAGGTGATCACGCTGAGGTCGTCGCCCGCCTGGTGGACGCGCGCCTTGCCGAATGGGGTTTCGTAGCGCTCGTCGGGGACCTCGGCCTTGATCCGCCGATAGAGGTGCTTGTGCTCGAAATAGAGGCACGGATTCGGATCCTGGATCGCGCTGGCCAACAGCCCTTTTGCGTCCTCGGGTGTGGCCGGGCAAATCACCTTCAAGCCCGGGATGTGGGCGAACGAGCTCTCCGGGTTCTGGGAGTGGAACGGGCCGCCGGAGAAGCCGCCGCCGGACGGTAGGCGAATCGTGATCGGCACCGGCGTGCCGGCTCGCCAGCGCTGCTTCGCGGCGACGGTGACGAGCTGGTCCCACGCGCAGGAGATGAAATCGGCGAACTGCATCTCGGCGACGGGGCGCATGCCCATGATCGCCGCGCCGGTGCAGCCGCCGACGATTGCCGTCTCGGAGAGCGGCGCATCGATCACACGCCAGGCGCCGAACTCCTCCTGAAAGCCGAGCGTCACCTTGAAGGCGCCGCCGTAGACGCCGACGTCCTCGCCGATCACGAAGACGCGCTTGTCGCGGCGCATCTCCTCGCGGAGGCCGTCCGAGATCGCCTGCAGATACGTCTTCTCAGCCAATGGCTCCTCCGGCGACGATCTCGCGTCTCTCGGTCGCGAGTTGCAAGCGATGCAAGGACGCAGGGAGCCCTCGTGCTATCAGCACGGGGGCGACTGAGGACGCCGCAGCGCGCCGCAAATCGCGGGCGAGAGGCGCACTGATTGTTGCCGGGGGAACCATTTATTTGTGATGAGGTGTGTCGAGGTCCTCAGGCGAGGCGAAGACGCCGTCGGCGAGCTTGGCCGGCTCGGGCAGCGGCGACTCCTCGGCGCGAGAGAGCGCGTCGTTCAACAGCTTCTTGACCCCTGCCGAGATCTCGTCCTCCTCCTCGCCGGCCAGTTCGGCATGCGCCTGCAGCCAGGTCCGATAGCGCTCGATCGGGTCGCTCTTTGCCCACTCCTCGAACATCTCCTTGGGGACGTAGAAGGCGTCGTCGTGAACGGCGTGGCCCTCCATCCGCAGCGTAAGCGACTCGATCAGCGTCGGCCCGCCGCCTCCCCGCGCCTTCTCGATCGCCCGCTTCGCTTCGCGGTAGACGGCGAGCACGTCGGTGCCGTCGACGACGACTCCGTCGAACCCATAGGCCTGGGCGCGGTCGGCGAGGTGGTCGCACGCGTACTCGAGGTGAGTCGGCGTCGAGTACGCCCACTGGTTGTTGTCGCAGATGAAGACGACCGGCAGCTGGCGGACGCCGGCGAAGTTCATCGCCTCGTGCGCGTCGCCGCGCGCGGAGGCGCCCTCGCCGTACCAGCCGACGGCGACGCGGTTCTCGCCGCGGATGCGAAACGCCAGGGCGCAGCCGACCGCGACCGGCAGCATCGCCGGCAGGTGGCTGACCATTGCGATCATGCCGAGGTTCGAGTCAGCCATGTGGACGTTGCCGTCGCGCCCGCGCGTCGGTCCATCGGAGCGGCCCATGTACTGCGCGAAGATCCGCCAAGGCTCGACCCCGCGCGTCACGTGGACGCCCATGTCACGGTGCAACGGCGTGCCGACGTCCTCCGGCCCCATCGCCGTCGCGACCCCGACCGCCGAAGCCTCGTTGCCGCGCCCCGTGTAGAACGAGCCGGGGATCTTCCCCTGCTTGTAGAGGATGTGGCCGCGCTCCTCGATCCCGCGCGTGATCACCATATTGCGGTAGATGCCGAGCAGGTCCTCGCGGTCGAGGCCGGCCTCCTTGACCTCTCTCAGCGAGCCGACCGGCTCTGCTTCACGGATCGCCATGCGCGTGAACTCTAACGATCGTGGTTACGATCGCCCCCATGGTCTCCGACGCTTTCAGCCACGACCGCTTCCTCGTCGACCAGCTGATCCGGCCGGTCGCGAACCTCTATCGCGTGACCCCGCTCGCGATCGGCGAGACTCCGGCAGGCGGGCCGATCGCTTTCGTGCGCCAGAAGAAGCTCGCGGTGAAGGAAGACATCCGTTTCTACGGCGACGAGCAGGAGAAGCAAGAGCTCTTTCGGATCAAGGCGCGCTCCGTTTTCGACACTGGCGGCGCGCGCTACGACGTGACAGCGGCGGACGGCGGGCCGATCGGAGTCCTCCACCACCAGCTCAAGTCACTGATCCGTTCGACCTGGCGCGTGACCGACGCCGACGACCACGAAGTCGCGATCGCGCAGGAGCGGAGCCTGCCGCTGGCGATCGCCCGGCGCGTGATCGACTTCGTCCCCTACGGCGAGTGGATCCCGATTCCCTACAACTTCGATCTGCTGAGCAACGGCCGCGCGATTGGCCACCTGAACCGAAAGTTCCAGCTGCGCGACCGCTACGTCCTCGACCTGTCGGGCGACAGCGACCGTCGCGTCGACCGCCGGCTGGCGATCGCGCTCGCGATCGGGCTCGACACACTGCAGAACCGCTGATGGGAAAAGGAGCCGATTGGTTGCGCGAGGAGCGCCGCAAGACGCTAGGCGACTCAGCATGGGGGAAGCCGGGCTTCCCCCATGAGCCCCCTCCTTTTTCTCGTGCCATCGCTCCCGGTGGCTGCGGCTCCCGCCGGGCGAAGCCCGGCTTCGCCAGCAACCGACTGGGGCTTCGCACATGAGCAAGGCATCGGAATGGCTGCGCGAGGAGCGGCGGAAGACCCTCGGAGACTGGGTTGCGTTCTGCATGTACTGCGGGTTCGTCCAGCGCTACTTCGACGAGTTCGAGGACGAGCTGCCGGCTACCTGCCGGCAGTGCGGCGGCGAGTTTCGCGCGCGGTGTCCCGGCTGCGACGCGCGGTTCAGCTCCGCCTTCGCGGTCGAGTGCGAGGCCTGCGGCGCCCAGTTGCGGCCGCGCGAGCAGTTCGGCGTTCCGATCCGCCGGGCAGGAAAATGATGCGCCGCCTGATTCGCGCCGTCAGGATTCTTGCGCGCGACGGGCGGATCCCGCGACCGCTTCGCTGGCTCGCGGCCGTTGGCCTGCTGCCGGTGCCGGGGCCGTTCGACGAGGCGGTCCTTCTCTTGGTCGCCGTGCTCCTGTTCGGCTTTCGCCGGGAGCCGCTCCGAGATGCGTGGCGGCGGGCCGCAGGCGCACCGCTCAGGTCTTGATCTGCGAGAAGCGGATCACCGTGACGGTGTCCTCGCTCGTCACCTCACGGTTGTAGAGCTGGCCGAGAAAGGTCGCCATCTCCTCGGTGCGGCGGATTTCCGGGTTGTCGTGCTCGATCTCGCGCGGTGAGAGGTCGGCCAGCGTTTTCACCTCGACCTTGTCGACCACCGCCTCGAAGACCTTCTCCCGTGGGCTGTAGCGCGCACCCGCAAGGACTTGGACGATCATGCCCTTCTTGTACTTGCCGGACTTGTCGCCGAGCCGGATCGTCGCGGTCTTGCGGCCTGAGCGCAGCTGGTCAGCCACCATCGGCGAGTAGAAGTTAAGGGCGTACATGGCTGCGGTCACGTCGGCGAAAGCCGGCGCATCATACGACCCCGGAACGAACGGAAGCTAGGGCTTTCTCCGCCATCTCGCGCTCGCCGCCGTAGGCGAGCAACTTCGGCGCCTCCTCGAGCGCCAGCCAGCGCACCTCGTCGACCTCGTGTGCGGTCTCCGGCGGCAGCTCGCCGAGTCGGCCGCTCGTGTATCGGAGCAGGAAGAAACTGACGATCTTGAAGATCCGCTCGCCCGCCCACGTGTACGTGTAGCGGACGTCGCCGAGCTTCTCGACCAGTCGCCCATGCGCGCCGGTCTCCTCGATCACCTCGCGGACGGCCGTCGCGCGCGGGTCCTCGCCGGGGCCGATGTTCCCCTTCGGCAGTGCCCAGAGGCCCGGTTTCTTGCCTGCCGGGCGGATCGCGGCGAGCATCCATTCGCCTTTCAGCCTCCGGACGAGGACGCCACCGGCAGAGAATTCCCGCTTCATCCCTTTGTTTGTAACACACTGCCCACCGGGATCCATGCCGCCGCTTGCGCAGCCCGCTTCCCGCCCTATAAACTCGCCTGGCACTCCACTAGTGAGAGTGCCAAGAGGTGTCACAAAGTCGTAGCAAGGAGGCATCTGCATGGATCTACAGCCGCTGGGAGATCGTCTGATCGTCGAGGTCCTCGAAGAGGAGGAGCAGACGGTCAGTGGGATCGTCCTGCCCGACACCGCGAAGGAGAAGCCGCAGCGCGGCCGCGTCCTCGCGGTTGGCCCCGGCAGCCGCAACGACGAGGGGAACATCGTTCCCATGGACGTTGCCGAGGGCGACGAGATCATCTTTTCGAAGTACGGCGGCACCGAGGTCATCGGATGTGCTCGCGAAGGTGATCGGGACGCGTGAGCCGGCCGGCGCCGCCGCCTAAGAAGCAAGGGAGGAAACTGAATGGCTCACAAGGAGTTGAAGTTCAACGAGGACGCGCGGCGCTCGCTCGAGCGCGGCGTCAACATCCTCGCCGACGCGGTCAAGGTCACCCTTGGCCCGAAGGGGCGCTACGTCGTGCTCGACAAGAAGTTCGGCGCGCCGACGATCACCAACGACGGCGTCACGATCGCTCGTGAGATCGAGGTCGAGGACGTCTTCGAGAACCAGGGCGCGCAGCTCGTCCGCGAGGTCGCCACG
>VAWH01000042.1:0-8148 GCA_005888315.1 Actinomycetota bacterium
CTCCCCCCATGATCACGAACCCCCAATGCCGGAGCCGAAGGAGGCTCCGCTCGGCTGCGAGCTCCGAGCTCAGCTCTCGCCCTCGGCCGACCCGCGCCGCCGCGGCTTCGGCAGCTGGCCCTCGGCCCGCATGACCGCGAGCCCCGCGCGAGGCAGCCCGAGCGTTCCCTCGTAGAGCAGGTAGCGAGGCTCCCAGCGTGGGAAGAACTTCGCGTTGAAGCGGTAAAGGCTCTCGATCTGGAAGAAAGGATTGCCGAGCGCGACGATTCGTCCCAGGAGCATCTCCAGCCAGCCGCGCGGGCCGTGCATGACGCGCGCGAAAGCGGCGAAGTTGAGCGAGATCTCCTCGATCCCGCGCTCTCGCAGCGCCTCGATCGCACGAACGACGAGGAACTCCATCATCCCGTTCGGCGTCTCCCGGTCGCGCCGCATCGACGAGAGCGACATCGCCGGGCGCCCGTACGAGGGGACGAGGTGGATGAAGCCGCGGATCCTTCCGTCGGCGTCACGCCCCAACAGCACGACGCCGCCGGCTTCCCGTTCGGTGCGGAGCGAGTCCATCGCCATCGAGAAGCCGCGTTCGGCCGCCCCGGCGCGCCAGCGCTCCGCCACTCCCTCGAGCTCGCAGAGCGTGCGCTCGTCGAGGGCCGACAGTTCGGCCAGTTCCGCCGAGTAGCCGCACTTCTCCAACCGGGCCACGGACTGGCGCACCTTGCGGATCGCGCGGCCTTCGAGCGAGAAGCAACCGGTCTCGACCACCGCCTCGTCGCCGACGTAGAGCGCGCGCAGGCCCGCCTGGCGCCAGAGCGGGACCAACTCTTCGCTGACGCCGCACGCGGCGAGCCTCAGCCCTCGGCGCTCGGCGTACGCAACCGCCTCGGAGACGAGCCCCGGCAGGGCAGCGGGCGGCCCGACCGGATCGCCTGAGCAGAGCAGGACGCCGTTCTCGATCCGGTAGCCGAGAAAGGCGCTTCGGTCCCGGTCGAACAGGTACTGCTTGTCCCGGCGGAGCTTGAAGAACGCGAGGGTGTCCATGCCGTGCCGGCGGACGAGCTGCCTCGCCGCCTGCCGAGCCTCGGCGTCGGGAAGGCTGCGCGGCGCGGCGAGCGGCCTGAAGATCAGGTACGCGCACGCGAGCAGAGCGGCGAGCGCCAGCAGCCCGACGGCCAGCGGCAGCCGGCCCATCTCGTCGTGGAAGGCGATCGGGCCCGGCTGCCAGAGCAGGGCGTCGCCTGCAGTCCGGAGGATCGCCCCGGCCCGCGCGCCGCTCGGTGCCGCGATCCAGACCGAGCCGACGATCAGAATCGTCGTCGCGGCCACGACGGCGGGAACGCGGTAGAACGCGGAGCGGAGACCGGCGGGATCGTGCCGGACGTGGAACGCGGCGCGACCCCACCAGAGCAGTCCGGCCGCGGCGAAGCTCCACACCGCCTCCTCGAAATCAAGGCCTTTGGCGAGATTGAGCACCCCGAGCGCCAGCAGCAGCCCGACCGCGACATGGAGCGCTCCGCGACGGCGGCGGTAGAGGTAGAACGCCGTCACGATCAGCCCCGCAGAAGCCGGCAATGCGAGGGCGTGGAAGATGCGGATCTCGTCGAGCGACTCGACGCGCAGTAGCACGCGATGCCGCCAGCCGGAGTTGGGCGTCGCGGCCGAGACCAGGTTGACGATCCCGGCCGCCAGCGCCCACAGTGCCGCAAGCAGCGGGAGGGAGTCGTACCGCCTCAGCCCTCGCAACGGCGCGGCCCGCCGGTGCAGGCCGAGCTGCCACATCGCCGAGTCGCGCTTCGACGGGACGAGATCCCGCCAGTCCTTCGCGACGAGCCAGACCCCGGCCAGCGCCGCCAGGATCGTCGTCAGACCGAGGTCCACGTCGTCGAGGAAGGAACCGGCGGCCAGTGCCACGAGGATCGCGAGCCCGAGGTGGTACTCGTGGATCCTGCGGTGGAGGAGATAGACCCGCGGCCCGAACGGGTGGCGCTCGAGGCGCAGCATCGTGCCCACACTGTGCCTGGACCTACGGTCTGCGGCCGTGACCTAGGGAGCCGAGGGCACCTCGCCGACGTCGCCGGGTTGAACGAGGCCGGACTCATAGGCCATCACGACGGCTTGGACCCGATCTCGAAGGTTCATCTTCATCAACACGCGCGCGACGTGCGTCTTCACCGTCGTCTCGCTGACGACAAGGGTCTGCGCGATCTCGGCGTTCGAGAGACCCCGCGCGATCAACTTCAGTACCTCGGATTCCCGCGGCGTCAGCTCGTCGATCTCCCGCGGAGCCGTCCGGACGGCGTCGGGCGGATGGCGGACGAACTCCTCGATCACCCGCCGCGTCACCGAAGGCGCGAGCAGGGCGTCACCCGAGCAGACCGCGCGGATACCGGCGACGAGCTGCTCGGGGGGCGCGTCCTTGAGCAGGAAGCCGCTCGCGCCCGCGCGCAGGGCCTCGTAGACGTACTCGTCCATGTCGAAGGTGGTCAGCATCACGACCTTCGAGTCGATGTCGTCGCCGGCAAGCAGGCGCCTCGTTGCCTCGATCCCGTCCAGCTCGGGCATCCGCACGTCCATCAGGACGACGTCCGGCCTCAGCCGGCCGGCCTCCGTGAGCGCCTCCTTGCCGTTCGCGGCCTCGCCGACGACGTCCATGTCCTCCTCGGCATCGAGAATCATGCGGAAGCCGGTGCGCACGAGAGCCTGGTCGTCGACGATCAGCACGCGCACCCGGCCGGCGGCTCGCTGGACGGCTGCGGCCTCCTCGGCGTCGGCCACCTCGTGACGGTCCGCGAGCTGCGCCGAGCCGCGCGCGCGCGCGTCGTCCTCGGAACGAAGCTCGGGGAACTCGGCCGGCAGATCCGGGGCGAGCAGCTGGTAGATCCGCACCGGGCGGTCGAAGTCCTTCAGGGTCCGCGGCCCGAGATCGCTGAAGTCGAGCTCGCCGAGCTCCTCCTCGTCCTCGAGCAGGGCCTGGGTCGTCTGAGAAAGGAGCACCTGTCCCCCGTGGGCTGCCGCGCAGATGCGCGCCGCCCGGTGGACCGCGAGCCCCACGTACTGGTCTCCCGCGACCGTCGCCTCCCCTGTATGGATCCCGATCCGGACCCGCAGCTCTCCCTCCTCGGGCCATGGATGGCGGGCGACGGCGCGCTGCGCCTTCACGGCGGCGCCAACCGCATCCTTCGGCTTCCGGAAGGCGACGAAGAACGAGTCGCCCTGCGTGTTGATCTCGTGGCCTCCGGTTTTCTGAAAGGCGGAGCGGAGCAACCGCTCGTGGTCGGCCATCACGTCCGCGTACCCGTCTCGGAGCTTCCGCACCAGCTCGGTCGAGCCCTCGACGTCCGAGAAGAGAAAGGTGACGGTGCCGGTCGGGAGCTGGGGCATCACTTGCCGTTCACGGGGATGCGCGCGCGGACCTGGAAACCACCGCCTGTCCGCGGGCCGGCGTCGAGCTCCCCGCCGGCGACGGCGATGCGCTCGCGAAGGCCGACCAGTCCATGACCTCCGCCGTCTCCCCCGCCCGTGCCGTTCCCGTCGTCTGCGACGACGACCTCCACCTCGCCGTTGGTGTAGCGAACGAGCACCTCCGCTCGCTGAGCCTCAGCGTGCTTGAGCGTGTTCGTCAGCGCCTCCTGCACCAGCCGGTACCCGGCCAGATCGACGCTCGCCGGAAGGTCCGCGGCCTCGCCCTCAACCTTGAGGTCGACGTCGAGGCCGGACGACTCTCGCACCTGCTCGACCAGCTTGTCCAGATGCTTGAGGCTCGGCTGCGGGGCGAGCGCCGGCGCCTCCTCGGGCCGCCGCAGCACATCGACCAGCCGTCGCATCTCCGCGAGCGCCTCGCGGCCGGTTTGCTCCACGACGAGCAGGGCTTCGCGCTCGCGCTCCTGCTCGGGCCGCAGCAGCCGCCGCACCCCTGAGGCCTGCACGGTCATCACGCTGACGCTGTGGCCGACCACGTCGTGCAGCTCGCGCGCGATCCGCGCCCGCTCCTCGGCGACGGCGGCTCGCGCCCGTTCCTCGCGTTCGCGCTCGAGTCGCTCGGCGCGTTCTTCTGCCCGCTTGTACTGACTCAGCTTCGCGCCCAGCGCATTCCCGGCGAGCCAGACGATCGTGAAGAGGACGCCGATGAACAGGAAGTCGCCGGCGCCCTGGGTTGGGTGGTTGTGGGTGACGATCGCAGCGGCTCCGATCCCGATCCCCAGGCCGGACACCGCCTGTCGCCGTTCGGGCAGCATGCCGAACAGGAACGAGCAGGTGAGAACCGCCAGGAAGATGGCGAACGGGAAGGTCACGAGGCGCCCCTCGAAGAACGAGATCGCGGCGGCGTAGATGAAGAGCGCCGCGGGTGCTCCGAAGGGGAACCGCCGTCGCGCGAACAGCGGCAGGAAGAGCACCAGGGTCAGCGGGACGAGCACCCAAAGCGATCCGGTCGGGGCGTCTTTGTTGTGCTCACGGCCGAAAGCGAGCTCGAGCGAGGCTTCGAGCATGCCCAGCAGCACGAAAGCGTCGAAGCCGAAACGACTGATCAGCGGCCACGCCCGGCGGGCGATGTTGGCGATGCGCCTCGTCATGTCTTGAAGGTAGACCACCGCCGCCAGAGTGTCGTCGTCCGGGAGGACGACTTCAAGATCATCCGCTCGGACGAGTAGAAATCGGGCCGGCGGCCGACGACCTACAGAACGCGCGCCCCTAGCGTGGGGTGCGATGAAACCTGCGACCCAAGGAGTCACCATGAATGCAGCTGCAGCAGCAGCCGCGCTCACCGACGAGCGCGTCCTGATCGACCACAGCCCGCCGGCCCTCGCCGCGCACGAGGTCGCGCGCCGCTACGGCGAGGGCGACACCGCCGTCGACGCCCTCCGCGGCGTCTCGCTCGAGGTGCCCCCCGGGCAGCTGACCGCAGTGATGGGGCCTTCGGGCTCCGGCAAGTCGACGCTCATGCACATCCTGGCCGGCCTCGACCAGCCGACGAGCGGCAACGTCGAGATCGCCGGGATCGACATCACCAAGCTGAAGGACAACGAGCTGACGAAGCTGCGTCGCAAGCACATCGGCTTCGTCTTCCAGTTCTTCAACCTGCTCCCGATGCTGACGGCTGAGGAGAACATCGTCCTCCCCTTGACGATCGCCGGCCGCAAGCCCGAACGCGAATGGCTCGAGCAACTGCTCGAGAGCGTGGATCTCGGCGCCCGACGGAAGCACCGCCCCGCTGAGCTCTCGGGCGGCCAGCAACAGCGCGTGGCGATCGCCAGGGCGCTCGTCTCGCGGCCGACCGTCCTCTTCGCCGACGAGCCGACCGGGAATCTCGACTCGGCCACGAGCGGCGAGATCCTCCAGCTCGTGCGCCGCTCGGTTGACGAGCTCGGCCAGACGACCGTGATGGTCACGCACGACGCGGTCGCAGCGACGATCGCTGACCGTGTGCTCTTCCTCGCCGACGGCGAGATCGCCAAGTCGCTTGCCCGCCCCTCACAGGCACAGGTGATCGACGCGATCCAGGAGGTGGCAGGACAATGACCGGCGTCGCTCTCAAGGGGCTGCTCGCCCGCCGCGTCCGCGCGGTGCTGACGGCGCTGGCGATCGTGCTCGGCGTCGCGATGGTGAGCGGCAGCCTCGTCCTCACCGACACGATCTCGAAGGCTTTCGACACGATCTTCACCAGCTCGTACAGCCACACCGACGCGGTCGTGAGCGGCAAGAAGCTCGTCGACTACTCGAACGGAGGGAACGCGACGGTCTCGAAGGAGCTGCTCGAGCGGATCAAGCGGATGCGCGACGTCGAGGCGGCCTCGGGCGCGCTGCTCGACCTGAACGGCGACTCGACGCACGCGACCCTGCTCGACCGCGACGGCAAGGCGATCCAGTCGAACGGCAATCCAACCTTCGGCTTCGGCATCGACACCTCGCAGCCGCGCTTCAACCCGCTGAAGCTGCAGGATGGCCACTGGGCGAAGGGGGCACACCAGGTCGTGATCGACGCCGAGACGGCGAAGAAGCATCACTTCGCGATCGGCGACATGGTCGGCGTCGCCGCGCACGGGCCGAAGGAACGGTTCCGGATCGTCGGCACGGCGACCTACGGCAACGTCAACTCTCTCGGCGGTGCCACAATCGCGGTCTTCTCGATCCCGACCGCGCAGCGACTGCTCGGGCTGCGGGGCTACTCAGCGATCTCGGTCGCGGCGAAGCCGGGCGTGTCCTCCGAGAAGCTCCTCTCGGAGCTGAAGCAAGAGGTGCCGGCGACCGCGCAAGTGCGAACGGCCAAGGAGCAGGCGAACGACGACAAGCAGGGCGTCGCGAGCTTCATCACCTTTATCCGCGCGTTCCTGCTCGGCTTCGGCGGAATCGCCCTCTTCGTCGGCGCCTTCGTGATCTTCAACACGCTCTCGATCACGGTCGCGCAGCGGACGCGCGAGCTCGCGACGCTGCGGACGCTCGGGGCCTCGAGGCGTCAGGTGCTCCGCTCGGTCGTGTTCGAGTCGTTCGCGATCGGACTCGGTGCGTCGGTGATCGGCCTCTTCGCGGGCTTCGGGCTCGCGAGGGGCCTGGGCTCGCTGTTCGGCGCGCTCGGGCTGTCTTTGCCGGAGGCGTCGTCCGTGTACGCCACGCGCACGTTCGTGATCTCGCTGCTCCTCGGCGTGCTCGTGACGGTGCTCGCCGGCTTTGTGCCCGCGCTGCGGGCGACCCGCGTGCCGCCAATCGCCGCCGTCCGCGAGGGAGCGGTGATCCAGCGGAAGAAGCGGCTCGGGCCGCTCGCGGGCGTCGTTCTTTTCGGGATCGCGTCGGCGCTGATCGCCTACGCGACGCTCGGGGGTCATCTCGGCTCCGGCAAGTCCCTGCTCGCGCTCGCCGGCGGGACGCTGCTCGGCCTGCTCGGCGTCGCCGGCTTCGCGCCCGTGCTCGTTACCGCCCTGGCAGCCGTTGTCGGGATCCCGGCGAGGCGCTTCGGCGGCGCCGCCGGCCGGCTCGCGACCGACAACGCAACCCGCAACTCCGCCCGCACCGCGTCAACCGCCGCTGCGCTGATGATCGGGCTCGCCCTCGTGTCGTTCGTGGCCGTGCTCGGCAAGGGCGTGCGTGGGTCGATCGACCGCGCGGTCGACAAGCAGGTGACCGCCGACTGGGTCGTCACCTCACAGAACGGCTGGTCGGCGTTCCCGGCCGGCGCCGGCCGCGCGGCTCGGAGCGCGACGGGCGTCACCCTCGCCTCCGACATCCGCTCCGACCGCGGCAGGATCGGCAAGGCGGACGTCAACGTCAACGGGGTCGACCCGGCGACGATCGCGCGCGTCTACCACTTCGACTGGAAGCAGGGATCGAACGCGACCCTGGCCGGCCTCGACGGGCACGGCGCGATCGTGAAGCAGGGCTTCGCCAAGAAGCACCACCTCGCCGTGGGCCACGGCTTCACGCTGCGCTCTCCGGCCGGGAAGCCCCTGCGGCTAACCGTGGCCGGGATCTTCCAGCCGCCGCAGGTGATGGAAGTGCTCGGCGGGGTCGTCATCTCGCGAGCGGCCTTCGACCGGACGTTCGTACGACCGTCGAACTCGCTGACGTTGATCGACGGCTCGCCGACGCAGGCCGGTCTCGACAAGGCGCTGGCGGCGTTCCCGGACGCCAAGGCGCAGACGCACGCCGAGTACGTGAAGGCTCAGTCGTCCTTCATCAACACGATGCTGAACCTGCTCTACGTCCTGCTCGCGCTGAGCGTGATCGTGAGCCTGTTCGGGATGGTGAACACGCTCGTGCTCTCGGTCTTCGAGCGAACGCGAGAGCTGGGGATGCTGCGCGCGGTCGGGATGACGCGGCGGCAGGTGCGGCGGATGGTTCGCCACGAGAGCGTGATCACCGCGCTGATCGGCGCGGCGCTCGGGTTGCCGCTCGGGATCATGCTGGCCGCCGCCGTTACGCACGCGGTCGGCAAGTACGGCGTCACGTTCTCGCTGCCGGTCGCGTCGCTCGTGATCTTTACGGTCGCCGCGATGATCGCGGGCGTCCTGGCCGCGATCGCCCCGGCGCGGCGGGCCTCGCGCCTGAACGTACTCGAGGCGCTGCAGTACGAGTGAGCCGGGGGCGTTGCTGGGGGGACCTCCCGGTTCCCCCAGACCCCCTCCGCTGGTCCGCTGGGCGGACAGGGCTCCGCTACGCTCGGCC
>VAWH01000042.1:8297-14142 GCA_005888315.1 Actinomycetota bacterium
CTTCGGGCTTGACAGAACCAGGTGTCGGACACCGGTTTTGGCGGTCGCGCACCTGGGCCATTTGGCCCAGCCTCGCTACCGGTTGTGGTTGACGACCTCGACGTTGTTGCCGTCGGGGTCGAGGACAAAAGCGCTGTAGTAGCCGGCGTGGTAGATCGGACGCTCGCCGGGGGCGCCGTTGTCGGTGTAACCCGCCGCGAGTGCCGTGCGGTGGAACGCCTCCACGGTTGTGTTGTCCGCCGCCGGGAACGCGACGTGCAGATATTCCGTCGGGGTGCCCAAGACGACCGAGAAGGAACCGCTCTCGCCGACGAACCCGCGGCGGTCCGGTCCCTCGCCCCGCAGCGGAAAGCCCGTGAACGGCGCCACCGTCTCGTAGAAGCGGCGCGATGCGTCGAGGTCGGCCACGCGGATCCAGAGATGGTCGATCGGGCCGCGGCGGCGCTCCTCGTGGTGAACCGCCTCGGCGCTGTTGCCGTCTGGGTCGAGCAGGAACGAGCCGTAGTACTCGGGTGAATACTGCGGGCGCAGGCCGGGCGCGCCGTCGTCGCGGTAGCCGGCCTCGGTTCCGACCCGCCAGAACTGGTCCACGTCCTCGCGCGACGGTGCCACGAACGCCACGTGCAACCGCCGAGTCACGGGCTTCTCTCCCGTCGCCTGAGCAACTGAGAAGTCGCCCCACTGCGGGTACTGGTCGTCCGTGTGGTCCCTGGCGATCCCCAGCGTCTGGAGCACCGTGTCGTAGAAGCGCACGGAAGCCTCGCGGTCCGAGGCGCGGACCGTGACGTGGTCGAACACCTCAGTCCCGCCTGCGCAGGCCGACCAACAGGAGGATCGTGAGTACCCCGCCCACGACGCCGAGCGTGACTGGAATCCACGACTGCACGTGCGCCGCCGCGGTCGACCCTGCGGCAACTAGGCACGAGCCGGCCGCGATTGCCAGCGAGAGCGCCCGCGCCGCCCGGCGGATCGTGTCTTCGAGCGGGGTCGTTCCCTTGACGTCGACCTGCATCCGAGCGCCGGGGCGAGCACCCGCGATCCGCTCGATTGCCTCAACGAGCGCGTTCGCCCGCAGCTCGAGCTTCTGAAACTCATAGAAGATCCGCTTCGGGTCGGCGCTCGTTCGCACGCGTGTGAGCAGGTTCTTGGCGACGAAGCCGCCGACGACCGAGAAGGGATCAAGCTCGGGATCGAGTTCGGCCGCGGTCAACTGCATCTGCGCGAGCGCCTTGCCGACGAGCGCCAGGGCCGCCGGCAGGCGCACGCCGTGGCGGCTGGCGATCTCGGTCAGGCCCTGCATGATCGGCCCGAGTTGGATCTCGGACAGCGACTTGTGCCGATACTCGGCCAATAGCTCGCCGATCTCGTTGCGGAAGGCATCGAGATCGAGCTTCTCCGGGAGCTCGGGCGCGAGCAAGAGCAGGATCTCGGCCAGGAAAGGGACGTCCTCCTGCCAGAACGCGAGTAGGAGCAACAACACGCGCTCGCGGACGTCCGGCGCGACCTCGCCGACCATGCCGAGGTCGAGGAAGTAGATCGTCCCGTCCGACCAGAGCATGTTCCCCGGGTGCGGGTCGGCATGGAAGAACCCGTCGGTGAGAATCTGCCGGTAGAACGCCTCGAGCAGCTGTCCGGCAGCCTCCTTGCGCTCGGGGCCCTGCGGGGCCTCGCGCACCGGCCCGCCCGGGATCAGCTCCATCACGAGCAGCCGCTGCGTCGTGAACCGATGATGGACGCCGGGCGCGTCGAGCCGCGAGAACGGCTCGAGCACGGCGCGCATCTGGTCGATGTTCGCGGCCTCCTGCTCGAAATCGAGCTCGCGCTGGAGTGACTCCGAAAGGTGCTCTACGACCGCCGGCAGGTCGACGATCCGGCGCAGCGCCTCGCGGCTCTCGGTTTTCTCGGCGAAGAGGCGCAGCAAGCCGAGGTCGCGCATGATCTCGTCCCGGGCGCCGGGCCGCTGCACCTTGACGACCACGCGCTCGCCGCTCTCGAGGGTCGCCTTGTGCACCTGCCCGATCGTCCCCGCGGCGAGCGGCTCGGAGTCGATCGAGGCGAACACGTCTTCCCAGGGGACGCCGAGCTCCTCCTCCATTACTTGCACCACCTCCGCCTCCGTCAGCGGCGCGACGTCGTCCTGCAGCGACGAGAGCTCGATGATGAACTCGGGCGGCAGCAGGTCGGGCCGGGTCGAGAGGATCTGCCCGAGCTTCGCAAAGGTCGGCCCGAGCTCTTCGAGGGCGTCGCGCAGCCGGCGCGCTCGGATCTCGATCGGGTCGGCTCCGCCGCGGGTCTCCCGCAGGCCGTACTTCGCGAACACGGAGGCGACGCGGGCCGCTCGGCCGAGGAGACTGCCTTCGACCTCAGCCTGGGTCATCGCTTACCTCCGTCGAGATGCGTCTGGACGATGACGACCGTGCAATGCGCGTTGTGCGAGACGCGGTTCGGGACGTTCTCGAGCAGGAACTCCTTGCGGCCGCTCATGCCCACGCTGCCGACGACGATCACGTCGACGTCCTCCTCCTTCGCGACGTCGGTCATCACACGCGCGGGATCGTTTCCCTGTGCTGCGAGCGTACGGGCGTCGGGCCCGACGACCTCGGCGGCGTACTCGGCGAGCTCCCGCTGCGTCGCGGCCTTGTCCATCCCGTCACGTACCGATTGGCAGATGATCAGCTCGGCCTCGTAGCGCTCCGCCATCTGGGCCGCCCAGCGTACTGCGCGTGTCGCCGTCTCCGAGCGGTCCGTGCCGACGAGGATGCGGCGCACCGGCGCCGGGGCCTCGGATTTCCGCCGCAGCCGCATGCCCTATTCAACCATGCTGGTTCTCAAGGTCGAGGTGTCGGCGGCCGATCACTGAGAGGTGTCCCCTGCGGCTGGCTACGACCCGAAGATCATTGAGCGCTTCGCCGACCAACTCCTGCGCAAGGCGGACACGGTTCGCGTCGGCTGCGCGGTGGGCGGCGGCATCTTCGGCGTCTTCGTCGGCGCCGTGCCGCTGACGCCGCTTCGGTCGGTCTGGGGCGTGCCGGCGGGATTCGGTGTCGCGACGATCATCGTCGGCGCCCTCGTCGGGATCCTCGTCGGCTATGTGATCGGCGAAGGACGTGCGTTCCGCTACCGCGTCCAGGCCCAGAGCGCGATCTTCCAGCTCGAGATCGAGCGCCGCGTCTCGTCGGCCGTCGCGGAGGCGGTCGCAACCGCCGCGGCGCAGGCCGCGTCCCCGGCGCCGGTCGCGGAGGAGCCGGTGGCTCCTCCCGCTTCCCTGCCGCCGCTGAGCCCGGTCGCCGAGGAGCCGGTGGCCCCTCCCGCTTCCCTGCCGCCGCTGAGCCCGGTCACCGAACCGGCTCCGCCCGCCCACCCTCTGCTTCGCCCTCCGGGCGCGCCGCTCCCGCCGGTCTCGCCTACGCCGGATGTGCCGCCGCTGAGTCCAGCGGCAAACGGCTAGCCCGGTAGTCGCGGGCCTCGCGGACGAGCTCCTCGAACAGCTTCAGATCCTCGCCCGCCTCGGGATGCCAGAGGACGCCGAGCGCGAAGCGCCGCGAGGGGTCCTCGACCGCCTCGATCGTCCCGTCTTCCGCGTACGCGGCCTCGACAAGACCCTCGCCGAGCCGATTGAAGCCCTGGTGGTGGTGCGACTTGACCGGGGCCCGCTCACCCAGCAGGCGCTGTAGCCGGGTCTCCGCCACGAGCTCCACGTCGTGATCGCTGAACTCGCCCGGCGTGTGCTTGTGGTCGTCGTGCCCGACGAGCTCGGGGAGGTGCTGATGGAGATCGCCGCCGCGGGCGACGTTCAGGACCTGGCTGCCGCGGCAGACCGCGAGCACCGGCAGGTCTCGCTCGAGCGCCGCCTCGAGCAAGGCGAGCTCCGCCCGGTCTCGCTCCGGCACGACGCCTTTGGTCTCGGGGTGCGGGTCTTGGCCGTACGTCTCCGGGTCGAGATCCGAGCCGCCCGAGAAAAGCAGGCCGTCGAGCGCGTCGAGCGTCTCGTCGACGGCCTCCTCGGCGGGCGGGATCAGGAATGGGCGCCCGCCGGCTCCTTGGACGGCCCGCACGTAGGCGGCCGGCACGAGCGCCGACTCGAGCTCCCACTCCCCGCCGGTGAATCCGAACCGCGCGGTCGTGATGTAGGTCGTAATGCCGATGACGGGCCGCACAGCTCTCCGAGGCTACTTGACGGGCTGATGGAGCTTCGCCAGGCGGCTCTGAGCCGCGTTCGTTCGGTGCTCGGGTTCTAGCCGCTTAGCCATTACGCGCGCGCCCACGCCCTCCGGCCTGCGCGGCCCGAATCAGCGGAGAGAGGCGCTCGCGCCTCTCTCCGGACTTTTTTGGATCAGTCCTGGTCGCGCGCCGTATGCTGCTGTGGAACCGGCTCGTCGCCCACCCTGACGGTCGAGCCGCCGCCGGTGTCGGGACCGGCGACCCTCGGGCCGGCCGGCGGCTGGGAGATGGCCTCGATCACCTCGCCGGTCGTCTTGTCCTTGCCGGCGCGTGCGATGTCGGCTTGTGCGAGCATCCCGACTAGCTCGTTCTCGCGGGCGACGATCGGCAGTCGTCGCACCTGCGCGCGCGCCATCAGCCCCAGCGCTTCGTCGAGGTCGTGGTCAGGCGTGAGCGTGACGACGTCAGTCGAGGCAACCTCGGAAACGCGCGTGCCCTCCGGATCGAGGCCGCCCCCGACGACGCGGAGTGCGACGTCACGGTCGGTGACGATTCCGACCAACCGGACACCCTCGTCGACGACCGGAAGCGAACCGACGTCTTCCTCTTCCATCAATCGGGCCGCCTCGCGAACCGACGTCTGCGGCGTCACAGCGCGCGGGCGGTCCGTCATCACTTCAGCGATCTTCGTAGCCATACCTGCTCCCTTCCTGAAATGGTTGGCGATCTTCGCTTACCCACGGCGACCGCCGGTGCAAACCAAACCGCAAAAAAGGGTTGATCCCTTTCAGAACTCGTCGTACCCGTGCGGGAGCGCGAGCGGCCTTCCGAAGGGAATGGGCCCGCCTGGATTCGAACAGCCCTGCTAATCGGCGTTTTCTCGCTCGCGTGGGTGCACCGGTGGGGGCACGCCATGCGCGCGAACGGTCACGTTTGACGCGTTTGAGCGCCTCCGGGCACGCGTGGTCGAGGGCGGCGCTCGGTGATTCAGGCCCGATCGACCTTAGTTCAGCGAGATTCTTGACCGTCCCGGTGCGACCCGCTAATGCAAAGAGCGCCTGCTCGTCTGAAACACGCAGAAGGCCGGCACTCTTGCCGGCCTTCTCGCTGACCCGACCGCTTAGGCATGCCTTACATCATTCCGCCCATGTCCCCCATGCCGCCGCCCATGCCGGCTCCGGCCTGCTCGGGTGGCTCGGCGACGACCGCCTCGGTCATGAGGATGTTCTTGGCGATCGACGCCGCGTTCTGCAGCGCCGAGCGCGTCACCATCGTCGGGTCGATGATCCCCGCCTTCGCCAAGTCTTCGACTTCATTCGTGTCGACGTTCAGGCCCTGGCCCTTGGCGGCCCTGCGGACGTTGTTGACGACGACAGAGCCCTCGAGCCCCGCGTTGTAGGCGAGTTGGCGGAGCGGCTCCTCGAGCGCGCGGACGATGATCGCGGCGCCCGTCCGCTCGTCGGCGTCGTCGATCGAGTCGAGCTTGATCGCCTCGACCGCGTTGACCAGCGCGACGCCGCCGCCCGGAACGATGCCCTCCTCGAGCGCCGCCCGCGTGGCCTGCAGCGCGTCCTCGACGCGGTGCTTCTTCTCCTTCATCTCGGTCTCGGTCGCGGCGCCGACCTTGACGACGGCCACGCCGCCCGCGAGCTTGGCCAGGCGCTCCTGGAGCTTCTCGCGGTCG
>VAWH01000020.1:0-78837 GCA_005888315.1 Actinomycetota bacterium
TCGAGGTTCATCGTCTCGGGGTCGACGTCGACGAGCACCGGCTTCGCGCCGGCGAGGGCGACGACGTTCGCCGTCGCCGGGAAGGTGTAGGCGGGGACGAGCACCTCGTCCCCGGGACCGATTCCAAGCGCAAGGACGGCCAGGTGGAGCGCAGCGGTACCCGAGGAGACGACGACAGCGTGCTCGGCGCCGCAGGCCGCAGCCAGCCCCCGCTCGAACTCCTCGACCTTCGGGCCCATCGTCAGCTGCCCGCTCGCGAGCACCTCGGCCACCGCCTCCGCCTCCGCGGCCCCGACGTCGGGCCAGGCGAGCCGGATCAAGTCAACGCCGGCGTCTGTTCCCTGTACCACGCAATCGTCCGCGCCAGGCCCTCGTCGAGGTCGACCTTCGCCTCGAAGCCGAGCACCTCGCGCGCCTTCTCGACGTTCGGGATCCGCAGCTCGACGTCGGCGTAGTGCAGCGGCTGGAAGACGATCTCGCCCGGCGTCTCCGTCAGCCGCTTCACCCGCTGGGCGAGGTCGAAAATCGTCACCGCGGAGCGCGCGTTGCCGATGTTGAAGCTCTGGCCGACGGCCTCGTCCTTCTCCAGGCAGAGCAGGAGCGCGTTGACCATGTCATCGACGTAGCACCAGGCGCGAATCTGCGAGCCGTCGCCGTGGATCGTCAGGTCGCGTCCCGCGAGCGCCGCCTCGATGAACGCCCGGATTGCGCCCCCGCCGATCTGACCGGGCCCGAAGACGTTGAACGGGCGGACGGTGACGACCGGGATGCCGTGCTCCTCGCGGTAGGCATGCGCCATGTGCTCGCCCGCGAGCTTCGAGACGGCGTACGTCCAGCGCGTCTCACCGACCGAGCCGATTGTGGAGACGTGGCCCTCGGCGACGTTGTACGCGTGCGTGCCGAAGATCTCGCTGGTCGAGATCTCGACCAACCGCTCGACCGAGCCGCGGGTCGCGAGCGCCGCCTCGAGCACGTTGTGAGTGCCGATCACGTTCACCCGCATCGTCCTCACCGGGCTCTCGCGGACGGTATCGACGCCTGCGATTGCGGCCAGGTGGACGATGTGGGTCGCGCCGGCGGCGGCCTCGTGCAGCGCCTCGGCGTCGAGGACGTCGCCCTGCACGAAGCTGAGGTTTGGGTGCTCGGCGAGCTCGCTGCCGGACAGCGCGTCGCGGTGCAGGTTGTCGAGCAGCACGACCTCGTTGGCCTCGACCAGGCGTCGCGCGAGCGCCGAGCCGATGAACCCCGCCCCGCCGGTCAAGAGGATGCGCTTCCCGGAAAGCGCCACGGCGGCGAGTCTAGCGGCGAGGCCGCTGCCATTAGCATCGTCCGCCGATATGGAGGGGACGGTGCTCTTCGTCGGCGCGGGCCGGCACCAGCGGCGCGCGATCCGGCGGGCCCGCGAGCTGGGGCTGCGGGTGGTCGCGGTCGACCGCAATCCGAACGCACTCGGGCTCGGCGAGGCCAACGTCGGTGAAATGGTCGACTTCACGGACGTCGCTGCGGTCACGGAAGTGGGCCGTCGCCACGCGGTCGACGGCGTCTTGACGGTGTCGGCCGACCGCGCTGTCCCGGTCGTCGCGGCCGTCGCGGAGGCGCTCGGGCTACCGGGTATCGGCACGGAGACCGCGCATCTGATGACCCACAAGGTGGCGATGCGGCGCCGGCTCGCCGAAGCGGGTGTGCCCCAGCCGCGCTTCGCGGCGGTGAGGTCCCTGCACGAGGCGTATGCGGCTGCCGAGACCGTCGGCTTCCCGGCGGTGCTCAAACCGGCGGACTCCGGCGGCCAGCGCGGCGTCTTCATGCTCGATTCAATCGACGATCTCGAGGCGCACCTGCACGCGGCACTGACCGAGTCGCCGACCGAAGAGGCGATCATCGAGAGCTACCACGAGGGCATTGAGCTGAACGGGCTCGCGATCGCGCGCGGCGGGCGCGTGACGCCGCTGACGCTGTCGGACCGGCTGCGGCCGCCCGGGATCGGCTTCGGGGTCGGCTGGATCCACGTCTACCCGTCACGGCTGTTCGCGGACCCGCTCGCGGAAGCCGAGCAGGTTGCCGCCTCGGCAGTGCACGCGCTCGGGCTCGAGGACGGAATTGCGTTTCCGCAGCTGATCGTCGCCGGCGACGATCACGCCTACCTCGTCGAATGCGCGGCGCGGATCCCGGGCGGCCAGATGGCCGACCTCGCGCTGCACGCGGTCGGCGTCGACCTGGTCGAGATCGCGTTGCTGCAGGCGCTCGGCCTCGACGTGCCGGACGAGCTGGTGACGCCGCGGTTCCAGAAGCCGCTCGCGATCAGGTTCCTGACCGCGCAGCCCGGCCCCCTGCCGACGGGCAAGGTCAGGAGTGTCGGCCCGCTCGACAAAGTGCTGGCGTTTCCGGGCGTCGTCCAGGCGGACGTCTTCCTAGAACAGGGCGAGACGATCCGGCCCGTGCGCCTCGACGGCGATCGGCGAGGGTATGTGATCGCGGTCGGCGACACGAACATCGAAGCCCTGGAGCGCGCCGAGGCGGCGGCGACGCTGCTGGACGTGGTCGTCGAGTGAAGGCACTTACCGGAGCGACCGGGTCCCGGGACAGGTCCGGGGACCTGGTCCGGGGGCATGTCCCGGGACCCGGTCGCGAGACATGGCCTTGGGGGAGGCATCGCCGATGAAATGCGGTTTCGACCTCGACCACTATCGCGAGCTCCTCGCGGCGGCCAAGACGGGCGGCTACCGCTTCGCGCTCTTCGACCGCGAGCCCGCGGCCGGCGATCTGCTGCTGCGCCACGACGTCGACCTCTCGCTCGATGCCGCGCTCACGCTCGCCGGGCTCGAAGCCGAGGCCGGCGCGACGGCGACCTACTTTCTGATGACCCGCAGCGTCTTCTACAACCTCGCCTCACCCGAGGGCGAGCGTGCGCTCGCCCGCCTGCGCGAGCTCGGCCACCGTGTCGGGCTCCACGCCGTCCATCCGCAGCTCGACCTCGACGAGCGCTTCGACCCCGTCGTCGCCTGGCACAACCCGGATCCCGAGTTCATGCGGGAGCCGCTCGACGGCGCGGTCAACGCGATGCAGGCTCCCTACTTCGACCCCGACCACTACCGCTCCGACTCCAACCAGCACTGGCGGAGCGGCTGCCCCCACGAAGAGCTCGCCGCGGGGCGGTTCGAGTGGCTGCAGCTGCTCACACATCCGGAGATCTGGGCCTACCCGGGCGCGACGATGCGGGAGACGATGCTCGCGATGCTCGACGCCGAGCGCGAGCGCGATCTCGCTCGGCTGGCCGAAGACCGAATCGACTTGACATGAGGCCGCTGACGATTCTCCTGACGGCGTCGGGGGTCCCGGGCTGCCCTGCATTGATCCGGGCGCTGCGCGAGAACGGCGAGCGCGAAGTGCGTCTCGTCGGCACCGACATGTCCGAGCTGGCGATCGGCCGCCACTTCTGCGACGCCTTCCACCTCGTTCCGCCGGGGAGCGACCCCGGCTTCACCGACGCGCTCGTCGAGATCTGCGGGCTCGAGCGGGTCGACGCCGTCCTGCCGCAGTCGTCCTTCGAGCTGCTGCCGCTCGCCGAGGACAAGCAGCGGTTCGGCGAGACGGCGGTGCTCGTCGCCGGCCCGGAAGCCGTACGCCGCTCGAACGACAAGGCGGAGACGTACGCGCTGCTCGACGCGATCGGCGTCCGCGGGCCCGCGTGGCGTCGCGTCTCCGGCGCCGCCGCGGTCGACGCCGCGGCGCGGGAGCTCGGGTACCCGGACGACGACGTCGCCTTCAAGCCGCTCATCTCCTCGGGTTCGCGCGGCTTTCGCATCGTCTCGGCCTCCGCCGACCGCCGGCGGCAGCTGTTCGAAAACCGCCCAGGCGTCGCGGAGGCTCTGCGGCTGGAGGAGCTCGTCGAGTTGCTCAGTAATGACGAGACCGAAGCGCTCGTGATGGAGCTCGTTCGCGGGCCTGAGCGAACGATCGACGGCATCGCCGGCGGCGGCCGGATCCTGCTCGGGCACCCGAAGACGCGTGAGGAGATGCGTGCCGGGCTGGCCATGTACTTCCAGACCCTCGACGACTCCGGGTTGATGGACGTCGCCGCCAAGATCGCCGGCGAGCTCGAGCTCGGCCACTTCTTCAACATCCAGCTCGTCGGCGACGCCGTGATCGAGATCAACCCGCGGATCTCGACCGTCGTCTACCAGGACGACCTGAACCTGCCTTACCTCGGGCTCAAGCACGCACTCGGAGAGCTCGGCGACGACGAGCTGGCCGCCTACGCCGCCCGCGTCCGCCCGACGCGCAAGGCGCTCCGGTACTTCGACCAGGTCGAATGGGACTCCGAGTAGTTCACTGCCCGGTCAACTTCGCAGGCATCGGCTGGACGAACGTCCAGGCGCTGCGGCGCAAAGGCGTCGACGCGCGGCTCGTTGTCTTCAACACCCGACCGGAGCACCCTGAGGCAGACGAGAACCTGCGGCTGCCGAGCGGGCCTGCCTGGCGGCGCCAGGCCGCGCAGTTTCGCACGCTAGCGAGGCTCCTTCCGACCACCGACGTCTTCCACTTCTACTTCGGGCTGACGCTGGTGCCAAAGCGCGCGCAGTTCCCGATCCTGAAGGCGGCGCGCAGGAAATCTGTCTTCCATTTCGTCGGTTCGGACATCCGCGGGAAGTCCCCGGAGGAGCTCGCCTACGGTCGTCTGGCCGATGCCCAGATCATCGGTTCCTACGACGCTGTCCGCTGGATCCCGGAAGCCGACGTCGTGCCACCTGGCGTCGACCTCAGCACGATCGACCCCGTGCCACCGCGCACGGTCGGGCCGCTCCGCGTCGCCCATGCCGCCCTCTCACGTCGGCGGAAGGGAACCGAGCTGGTCGTCGCCGCCTGCGGAGAGCTCGGCCTAGAGCTCGACGTGATCGAGAACGTCCGCCACGACGAGGTCGGCCCCCGGCTGGCGGAGGCCGACATCGTCGTCGACCAGCTCAACTCGGGTTGGTATGGGCTGTTTGCGATCGAGGCAATGGCCTATGGCAAGCCGGTCGCCGGCTACATCCACGAGCAAGCAGCCGCACGGACGGCCGAAGCCTTCGGCGTCGACCTTCCGATCGTGCGGACAACGAAGGAGAGCCTCACCGAAGACCTGAGGGCGCTTGCAGCCTCGGACGACGAGCGCCTCGCGCGAGGAGCCGCCGGCCGCGCCTACGTCGAGCGGGTTCACGACGCCGACACGATGGCCGACCGCCTACTTGCCATCTACTCTCAACTCTGAGGAGTGCACGCGATCCGGAACGAAATCTGTTCGGCGACACCGGGTGAAGCGGCTGCGGCGGCAAAGCCGCCCCAGGCTCTTAAGCGGCATCGCAAGCGACGCCTCGAGTAGGTGCTAGCGCAGCAGATCAAGCGCCTGCTTTCCCAGTCCCTGATCTACGGGCTCGGCGGCCTGATCTCCCGCGTCCTCTCCGTGCTGCTGCTGCCGCTGTACACCAGCTACCTGCACGGCCGCGACTACGGGCGCGTCGAGACGCTCACGGCGCTCAGCGCGGTGCTCGTCGTCGTTCTGCGGCTCGGGATCTCGAGCGCCTTCTTCCGCTACTACTTCGACTCTCCAGAGCTGGAGCACCGCGTCCGCGTCGTGCGGACGTCGTTCTGGTTCACGATGGGCAGCGCGACGCTCGGGCTCGCTGCAGGCTGGATCGCGGCGCAGCCCATCGCCGATGCGCTCTCGCTCGGGCACGGCCAGGCCTGGCTGGTTCGCGCCGCCTTCGTCGGGCTCTGGGCGCAGATGAACTACGAGCAGCTGACGTCTCTTTTCCGCGTCGAGGAGCGGCCGATTCTCTTCACTTTCGCGACGCTCGCCAACCTGCTCGTCACGGTCGGCGCGACCGTCGTCCTTGTCGTCCACTTCCACGAGCGCGCACTCGGGGTGGTCGTCGGCAACTGGATCGGCACCCTCTCCGTCTACCTCGTTCTGCTCGGCTACCGCCGCTACCAGCTCGGGCTGCAGTTCGACCGGCGCCTCTTCCGCGAGATGAACCGGTTCGGGCTGCCACTCGTCCCGTCGCAGCTTGCGCTCTGGGCACTGGCTTTCAGCGACCGCTTCTTCATCGCCAAGTTCAAGGGCCAGACCGAGGTCGGCCACTACTCGGTCGGCGTCCGGGTCGCCTCCGCGGCGCTGCTTCTGCTCGCCGCCTTCCGGCTCGCCTGGCCGGCGTTCGCCTACTCGATCGAGGACGAAGACGAGGCGGAGCGGACGTACGGCTTCGTGCTGACCTACCTCCTGTTCGTCTTCTCATGGCTCGCCCTGATCCTTGGGCTGCTCGCGCCCTGGCTGGTGCGGCTGCTGACCGGTCGAGCCGAGTTCCACGAGGGCGCGCGCGTCGTTCCGCTGACGGCGTTCGCGTTGACGGCACTGGGCGGCTACATCGTCGTCTCGATCGGCATCGGCCGCGCCCGGAAGACCCAGTTCAACTGGGTCGTCACCGGCATCGCGGCCCTGCTCGACATCGCGCTCAACCTCGTGCTCGTACCGAGCTTCGGGATGATCGGCGCGGCGATCGCCGGGGCGGCGGCCTACAGCTCGATGTTCGTGCTGATGTCGGTGCACGCGCAGCGCGTCTACCCGGTTCCCTACCAGTGGCGGCGGGTCGCGCTCGTGGTCGGAACGGCAATCGGACTGACCGCCTTCGGTAAGGCGTTGCACGTCCCGCTCTCGATCGCCGTGCTTCTGGCCGCGGCCTACCCGCTCATCTTGCTTCCGCTCGGCTTCTACCTGCCTGCGGAGCGGCGACGACTGCTGGCTGCTGGACGGAGGCTTTTGGCACCGGCTCGCTGACGCGCTCCCGGGCAAGGGCGGCCGCGGCCAGCGGGGCGAGCCCGAAGACGCTCCACGCCATCGGGTCCTCGAAGAACGCGTTGTAGAAGAGGCTGTGGACGCCGATCGCGGCGAGGACGACCCCGAGGATCAGCGACACACGGCCGGCGAAGGTGGCCGGCGCAACTCGCCGGAAGGCGAGCATGAAGGCGGTCAGCAGCAGCCAGCCGAACAGCGCCAACCCGACGATGCCGTTCTCGGCTGCGATCGTCACCGGCGTGTCGTGGGACGCCGCGGCCTTCGGCTCCTTGCCCTTCAGGCCCGTTCGCTTCGCGTACGCCTGCTTGAAGCCGCCGATGCCGATCCCCTGCACGGGGTGATGCGCCGCGATCGCGACGCCGTTCTTCACGAGCTTGAAGCGGCCTCCCGAGGCTGAATTCAGGGAATGGTGGCGCACGCTCGGCATCGCGAGCCCGGCGACGAGGACGACGGCGGCGATCACGCCGAGCAGCGCGAGCGTCCTGCGCCCCCACGCGAACCAGGCGACGACGCCGACGCCGACGACGAGCGCGACGAAGCTCGACTGTGAGAACGACAGGACGAGACCGATCCAGGCGACTACCACGACGGCCGTCGCGGCGAAGGCGATGCGACGCGCCGCGCCGTGAAGGACGAGCACGAGGCTTGCCAGGATCGCGACGACGAGGAAGCGGCCGTAGATCGACGGGTCCCAGAAGGCGGAGTTGACCCGGTAGAACGGCGCGTACGCGTTGCCGACCCGCACCTTCGGGTTCCAGAAGATGTCGCGGGTCTCGTACTGGTAGAGGCCGAAGATCGCGAAGGCGACCGCCATCGCGCTCAGCTGCACCCAGAGCGCCCCCAGCCACTCGCGGCGCCAGGGAAGCCGAGCGAGGACCACTGCGAGCAGCGCGAACGGCAGGTAGAAGGCCAGCAGCTCGATCGCGCCCTGGCGCAGATCTTGGCTCCAGGTGAGGCTGAGCCCGCTCCAGAGGACGAAGGCCGCCAGCGGGAGCGAGAGCGGACCGAGCTCTCGGTTCCTGACGGATCCAGGATCACGCAAGAGCTGCCACGCAAGCGCGAGCGCCGCGGCGGCCACGACGCCGTATATCGGCACCAACAGGTTGGCATCGGTCGAGCCGACCTTGACCGGAATCCGCGCCGGCACGCACGCGAGCGTGGCGAGGGCGAGCAGCCAGGGCCAGCGCTGGAGCAATGCGGCGCCGCCTGCCGCCAGGATGAGGCCGGCCAACGCGACCCCCGCGAGAACCGGCCGGTGGCCGTGCGGCGCCAGGTAGTAGGCGAGCATCACGCAGCCGGCTCCCCACGCCGTCAGTCCCGCGAGGCGGAGCTCCCGGCGCGAGGTCAGGAGCAGAAGCGCGATCCCGCCGGCGGCGACGGGACCCGCAGCGCGGGCGAGCTCGGCGGTCATGGCGAGACCACGACCAGCGCTGCGGCCCGGTGGCCGCGCTCGGAGACGACGAGCCTGTACCGCCCCGGCGCGCCAGCGGCGAGCACGAGCCGTCGGCTGCGCACGCGGCCATGGCGCGCGCCGATTCGCCAGTAGTAGAAGTGCGAGTCGGTCGTGACGCGAACGGAGATCAGGCCGCCTGCGCGCGCCCGAATCACACGCCGCCCGAGCTCGACGTACCGGACCCTGACCGTGAAGGCGCGGGTCTGCGGGCCGAGATTTCCGGCTTGGTCGATGGCCCCCAGCCGCAGACGGTACAGACCCGGCTTGGTCGGCATGCCGTTCCCTCGCCCCCATTTCAAGGAGTCCGCCTTGAACGACTTCTGCTTCACGACCTGGCGCCCGTTCGCGTAGAGAACCGCGCGGGCCGGCTCGCTCGTGTGGAAGAACACGGTCAGGTAGTCGTGCCGCGTGTCGCCGTCCGGCGAGACCTCCGCCAGGCTGGTTCGCGTCAGCGAGATCAGCGGCGGCTTCGTGTCGACGGCAATCGGGTTCGGGAGCACGATCGTCCGGTGCTGGCCGGCGAGGTGGACGCGCGGTTTGTAAGGGCCGTTCGGGACGATCTCCCCCGCGTCGTTACGACCGTCCCAGGTGTATGTCTTGCGGCCCGCAGGAACGTCCCTCGAATCGATCAGCGCCCGGACGACGCGATCCTGCGAATCGACGATCGCCAGCGACAGACGGTCCGACTTGCGCAGCCGGAAGACGATCTTGGCGCGCCGGCCCGAAGCGGGCGACATCCAGCTTGAGGCGCTCCGTGACGGCGAAGGCCGCGGCCGAGCCGCCGAGCAGCCCGACGACGAGCACGGCCGGCAGGAGACGCGACAAAGTGGGGCGAGTTTAGATGCCGCCCCGCCGCCCAAGCGGCGACAATGCGACAGATGAGCGACACGACCTCAGCGGCGCCGACGCACGATCTCCGCGAGGAGCGCAAGGTCGTCACCGTTCTCTTCGCCGACCTCGCCGGCTCGACCGCACTCGGCGAGCAGCTCGACCCAGAAGAGGTCAAGCTCGTCGTCGGGGAGGCGGTGTCCCGAATCGTCGCCGAGGTGGAGCGGGTCGGCGGCCACGTCAAGGACCTCGCCGGAGACGGTGTCCTAGCCTTCTTCGGCGCGCCTGTTTCCTACGAGGACGATGCGGAACGCGCGCTCAGAGCGGCGCTGCGGATCGTCGAGGAGATCGCTGCCTACGGCGCGGAGGTCGAGCGGGGCTGGGGGATCTCCGGGTTCGGTGTCCGGGTCGGCGTCACGACCGGCGCCGTCGTCCTCGGCGAGATCGGCGGCGGCAGCCGGGCCGAGTACGCCGCCTTCGGCGACACGGTCAACACCGCCGCACGACTCCAGGCGAAGGCGAAGCCCGGGACGGCGCTCGTCGACGACTCGACGCGGCGGCAGACCGAGCCGTTGTTCGCGTGGGCGGAGCCGGTCGAGCTGGAGCTGAAAGGGAAGGCAGAGCCGGTGCGGGCGACGCCCGTCGAGCGTGTGCTCGCGGAGGGGCAGAAGGTCCGCGGGCTCGAAGGGGTCCAGGCGCGCCTCGTCGGCCGAGAGCGGGAGCTCGACCTGGCCAAGCTTGCGCTCGAACGTACGCTGGGCGGCTCGGGCGGCCTTCTCTTCGTCACGGGCGAGGCGGGCATCGGCAAGAGCCGGCTGCTGAACGAGCTGCACCGCGTCTTCGAGGTTTCTGAGACGGCCGCCGCGGCGCCGCCCCTGTGGCTCGAGGGCCGCTGCATCTCCTACGGCGAATCGCTCCCGTACTGGCCGTTTCGCGACCTGCTGCGCGAGTGGCTCGGCGTCGGCCACGACGAGCCGGAGTTGCGGGTCCGAATCACCCTTCGGCGCCGCGTCGAAACGCTCTTCTCGGACCGGGCGGCAGAGCTCTATCCATATCTGGGCTCGCTGCTCGGTCTGACACTCGAAGCGGACGCTGCCGGGCGGCTCGCCGAGCTGTCGCCGGAGGCGCTGCAGTACCGGACTTTCGAGGTTGTCGAGGAGGTCTTCCGCCGGCTCGCCCAGGACCGGCCCGTCGCGGTCGTCCTCGAGGACCTCCACTGGGCCGATCCGACCTCGATTCAGCTCGCCGAGCGTCTGCTCTCGATCGGCGAGGAGGCCGCGGTCCTGCTCGTGGTCGCTCAGCGAAGTGAGCGCGACCATCCGTCGTGGCGCCTGCGCGAGCTCGCGGCGCGCGAATACCCGCATCTGACGAGCGAGCTCGCGCTCGAACCGCTGTCGGGCAATGCACAGCGGGAGCTCCTGCTGGCACTCGTCGGCGAGGAGACGTTGCCTCAGGAGCTGGAGAGCCGCCTGCTCGAGCAGGCGGAAGGGAATCCCTTCTACCTCGAGGAGCTGGTCCGATCGCTCGCCGACACGGGCGCGCTCGCCCACGAGAACGGGGGCTGGCGATTCGACCACGCGGTCGAGATCGAGATTCCGCCGACGGTCGAGAAGGTCCTGCTCGCGCGGATCGACCGCCTGCCTGCAGAGGCCCACGAGGTGCTCACCGCGGCCTCGGCGCTCGGCCGCCGGTTCGGCCTGCCGCTCCTCGAAGGCGTGCTCGGCGGCGACGGCAACGTCCGGACGACCCTCAACGAGCTCCAGCGACTCGACCTGATCCGCGAGGGCCGCCGCTGGCCTCAGCCGGAGTACCGCTTCAAGCACGCGCTGATCCAGGAAGCGGCCTACCGGACGATGCTCTCGGATTCACGGCGGAGCCTGCATCGCCGCGCGGCGGAGTGGCTAGAGCGCCGCCGGGCCGAGGGCGACGAGGAAGAGGCGCTCGGTCTCCTCGCCTACCACTGGCTCGCGGCCGAGAACGAGGACAAGGCGGTCGACTACCTCGCCCGAGCCGGCGACAAGGCGCGCCAGGAGTACGCGCTGGACGAGGCGATCGAGCACTACCGCAGCCTGCTGCCGCTACTCGAGCGGCGCGGCGAGCGTCAGGAGATCGCACTCGTCCTCTTCAAGCTCGCGCTCGCGCTGCACACCTCGCTGCGCTTCGGGGAGGCCAACGAGGCGTACCAGCGGGCGTTCGAGTTCTGGACGCCGCCGCCCGCAACGCAGGCGACCGAGACGCTGCGGATCGCGACAAGCTTCCTTCCAAACGACCCCGACCCCAAGAGCGCGATCGCCTGGCCAAACATCCAGCTCTGCATGCAACTCTTCGACCGTCTCGTCGAGGCTTGGCCCGAGCGAACGATCGTCCCGTTGCTGGCGAACCGTTGGGAGATCTCGCCGGATGGGCTCCGCTATGTCTTCCATCTCCGCGACGGCCTGCGCTGGTCCGACGGCACGCCGCTGACGGCTCACGACGTGGAATTCGGGATCAAGCGAGTGCTCAACCCGACGAGCCCCGGTTCCTCGGTCGCGATCTACTTCGTGCTTGAGAACGGCCAGGACTACTACCTCGGCCTAAACCAGGACTCCGACCGCATCGGCGTGCAAGCCCTCGACGACCGCACCGTCGAGTTCCGGCTCGTCGCTCCCGCGCCGTACTTCATGAGCGTCATAAACAGGCCTGACGGAGCGCCTCAGCCGCGGCACGCGATCGAGGCTCACGGCGAGCGCTGGACCGACCCCGAGCTGCAGGTCGTGAGCGGCCCGTTCCGGCGGGTCGAGGCGGCAGCCGATCGCGTGGTGCTCGAGCGGCAGGACAGTTACTCGGGAACGCGGCCTGGCAACGTACGCCGCGTCGAGTTCACCCAGAGCTCCCTCCGCGACGCGCTCGAGTCATACGAACGCGATGAATTCGACGCGATCCCTGTCCGGTATACGCCGCGCCTCGCGGATGTCGTGGAGGCGCTGGACGAGGACACGCAGCTCGGGGCGGCGGGCTGGTCGTTCTACCTGACCTTCGACCACCGTCATCCGGTCACGTCGAATGTCGACCTCCGCCGCGCCCTCGCCCACGCGATCGACCGCGAGGCGCTGACGGCAGTCTGCCCGGCCAACCTCGTCGTCGCGACGGGCGGGCTCGTTCCGCCTGCGCTGCAGGGCCACACGCCCGACATCGCGCTGCGCTTCGACCCGGAACGGGCCCGCGACCACCTCGCCCGGTCCCGTCTCAGGGACGGCGAGCTGTCGGTTCAGGCGCTCGACGAGTTCGAGCCGATGATTTCTGCGATCGCGCGCTCCTGGCGCGAGACCCTCGGTCTGGACGTGACCGTCCGGACGTGGACGATCCGGGACGCAGGGCGGCTCGGCCCCTGGGAGCTCGGCCCGGTCGACACGGGTGGATGGTTACCCGGGTATCCGGATCCCGAGTACTACCTGCGCCTCCTGCTCCAGTCCGACTCGAAGACGAACGAGGGCGGTTTCTCATACGCGCCGTTCGACGAGCTGATCGAACGGGCGCGGCAGGAGCGGAGCGACCGGGAGCGGCTCGAGCTCTTCCACGAGGCCGACCGGATGGCGGTCGCCGACCAGGTCGCGCTGATCCCGCTCGTCTACGGCCGCAGCCTGGCGTTCGTGAAGCCCTACGTCAGCGGCTGGTGGGAGTTCGGCAAGTCGTCGGCGTCGTTCGCCGACCTTGTCGTCCGCCCGGAGTTCTAGGAGAGTGGCAGGTCGGTGACCAGCCCGCGCTGGTCGCGCCTGCGGTCACGCAGCTCGTGGATGCCCCAGGCTGCGAACACGATTCCGCCGGCGACGAAGCCAGCGAGCACGAGCCAGTCGGCGCCCGGCGGGTTCACGAGCTTGACCCCGCTCAGCATCAGCACCGTGGCCAGCCCGAGCCGCAGCGCCTGACCCGGGAGCCGTAGCGTCAGCTGGCTCGTCAGCAGCACACCGGGAACCGAGCCGAGCAGGAGCCAGAACATTGCGTGCAGGTCGACGTTCCCGGCGACGAGGTGGCCGACGCCGGCGACCCAGAGCAGCGCCGCCGCATGAAAGATGTCGGTGCCGACGATCTTCGCCACCGTCAGCGGATAGATGAGCACCATCACGAGCCCAAAGAAGGTGCCGCTGCCGACCGAGGTCAGGCCGACGACGAAGCCGAAGACGGCGCCGATCGCGAACGCGATCCAGCGGTCACGGCGCGTCAGCAGGAAGGGCGCGTCGTCCGGCTGGACGCCGACCTTGACCAGCGTCTTCGCGACGAGACCCATCCCGCCGAGGATCAGCGCGGCGCCGATCGCGTAGGCCTCGACCGACTGGACGCCGTTCCCGTAGTGGTGCTTCAGCCAGGTCGCGAGCGAGACGCCGATCAACGACATCGGCCCCGAGCCGAGGAACATCCAGAACGTCAGCCGCGCGTGGACGGTGCCGAGCCGGCGGTGCCTGGCGGCGCCGAAGGACTTGAAGATCGCGCCGTGGAGGATGTCGGTGCCGACCGCGTAGGTCGGCTTGAACCCGAACAGGATCACCAGGATCGGCGTCAGCAGCGAGCCTCCGCCCATCCCGGTCAGGCCGACGAGGCCGCCGATCAGCAGTCCCGTGAGCGTGAACTGCCAGGTCATCGGTGGCTAGTTCCGGTAGGCCTCGATCAGGACCTCGGCGACCTCCGGCCGCGAAAACTCGACCGGCGGCAGCTCGCCGTTCGCGAGCAGCTCCCGCACTTTCGTCCCCGAAAGGAAGACGTGGTCGTCGCCGCCGTGCGGGCACGTCTTGGGGGTCGCCATCTGGGCGCAGACCTTGCACCAGAAGGCGTGCTCGAAGAACATCGGCTCGATGTCGAGCTCGTGCGGCTCGAACTCGTCGAAGATCAGCTGCGCGTCGTAGGTGCCGTAGTAGTCGCCGACGCCGGCGTGGTCGCGGCCGACGATGAAGTGCGAGCAGCCGTAGTTCTTGCGGCAGATCGCGTGCCAGATCGCCTCGCGCGGCCCGGCGTAGCGCATCGCGGCCGGGAATGACGAAAGGACGACGCGGCCCTGCGGGTAGTAGTTCTCGAGCAGGACGCGGTAGCACTCGACGCGAGTCTTCGCGGGCACGTCGTCCGACTTCGTGTCGCCGACGAGCGGGATACTCGTGCGCGCGGTGGATCGGGTTGCGGGTCTGGAATCCGACCACGCGCTTCCAGCCGCGCTCGGCGAAGGCCGCGCGGGTCTCGGCGGGATCCAGCGCCAGCTCCGGGAAGGCCGCCTGCGCCCGCTCGAAGACCGTCACCTTGCCGGCGAGGTAGAGCGGCTTCTGCGCGTAGAGCCTCGCGACCCCGGGATGCACCTCGTCCGTGGTTCGAAACGCATTCCGCGCCTCGCGCTCCTTGTCGTACTCGTAGACCTCGTCGACCTCGAGCACCGCGAACGCCTTGCCCGCCTCGTCGGTCAGCGCGACCTCGTCGCCCTGGGGCTCGTGGTCGACGGCGAGGCAGACCGGCAGCGCCCAGGGCAGGCCTTTGGCCAGGCGCATCTCTTCGAGCACCCGCTCGTAGTCGTCACGGCCCATAAAACCCTCGAGCGGCGAGAGCGCGCCGCACGCGAGCATGTCGAGATCCGAGAGCTCGCGCGAGGTCAGCGGAACCTGTTCCAGGCTGTCGGCGTTGTCGGGCCGCGGCCCCGTGCGGTCGACCAGGTAGCCGCCGTGCGGCGCGATCAGGTGGGAGTGCTCCAGCGCCACCTCGGTCATGCCGGCACCTGCGTGCTCGCAAGCTCGCGCTCGGCGAGTAGCTCGAGCACTCGGGCGGCGCTTTCCTGCGGCGACTCGGACTCGGTGTCGATCGCCAGCTCGGGGCTCGTCGGCTCCTCGTAAGGGTCGGAGACGCCCGTGAATTCCTTGATCTCGCCGCTGAACGCCTTCTCGTAGAGGCCCTTGACGTCGCGGCGGGCGCACTCGTCGACCGAGGCCTTGACGTAGACCTCGACGAACTCGCCGTGCTGCTCGACCATCTGCCGGGCGTGCCGACGCGTCTCCTCGTAAGGAGAGATCGCGGAGACCAGCACGGCGGCGCCGTGCCGCGTGAGGCGCGAGGCGACCCAGCCAATGCGCTCGATGTTTGTGTCGCGGTCTTCCTTCGAGAAGCCGAGCCCTTTCGAGAGATGCGTGCGGACGACGTCGCCGTCCAGGTACTCGACCTTGTGCTCGTTCTTCTCCAGCTCGGCGCCGACCAGCTCGGCGATCGTCGACTTACCTGCCCCGCTCAGCCCTGTAAACCAGAGCGTGAATCCCTTAGCCATTCGTCTCCTTTCGCCCGGTGGGACCCGGTCCCGAGCCATGTCCGGGGACCTGGTCCCGGGACATGGCCACGGACCCGGTCGCGCCGGACAGCGTGTCGGTGTGGATGCCGCATTCGAGCTTGTCGGAGCCGGCCCAGCGGCCTGCGCGCTCTTCCTCGTCCGGCTCGGTCGGCCGGGTGCAGGGGATGCAGCCGATCGAGCGGTAGCCGGACTCGTGTAGCGGGTTGTACGGAATCTCGTTGACCTGGATGTAGGCCCAGACGCGCTTCTCGTCCCAGTCGGCGAGCGGATGGAACTTCCAGACGCCGTACCGCTCCGACCACTGCAGCTTCGGCGTCGCGGCGCGGCTCGGGGACTGGTCGCGGCGGATCCCAGAGATCCAGGCGTCGTAAGGCCCAAGCGCCTCGAGCAGGGGCTCGACCTTGCGGATGTGGCAGCAGCGGTCGGGATCGGTCTCCCAGAGATTCGGCCCCTCGTGCTTGTGCTGCTCGGCGACCGTGATCACCTGTGGGCTCTCGAGCGTCAGCCCGTAGCGCTCGACCAGGCGGTCGCGCGTCTCGTAGGTCTCGCGGAAGAAGAGCTGCGTGTCGAGCTCGATCACCGGAATCTCGAGACCGAGCTCCGAGACCATGTGCACGAGCACGGACGACTGCTTCTGCCACGAGCACGTGAGGCAGAGCTTGTCGCCGAAGTCCTCGTAGCCCCAACGGAGCAGCTCCTCGGCCGGCATGGCCTCGAAGTCGAGCTCAGGCAGTGGGGGCGCGCTCGCCACCGAGCAGCACCTCCTTCAACGTGTCGCCGCGTAGCCCGAGCCGCAGCGTCTCGAGCGGGATCACTTCCTCCGGCGGAATGTTGCCGAGATTGACGTTGGGGCCGAACTCCTTGATGAACCAGGCCTGAGACGCCTTCGTCGGGGCTTCCCAGACGAGGTCGTGGAAGTCGATCGAGTGCGCGATCTCGGCGACGAGTCCGGTGCGCATCTCACCGGACGCACGGAAGACCCCGGCGGTGCCGCTCTCGCGCGCCTCGGTGATCACCTTCCAGGCGCCGGCATCCTTCTCTTGCTTGATCCACTCGACCCATTCGTACGGCGCGAAGACGACGTCCGAGTCCTTCGAGCCGACCTCGGAGAGCACGGTGAAGTCGCGCGCGAAGTCCTCGATCAGCTCGAGCTTGCGCTCGCGGGGGATCTCGATCGTGCCGTCCGAGATCTCGACGTGCGTGATGCCTAGCTCGCCGAGCCAGCGCTTGTAGTCGTCGAGCTGATCCTTGACATAGACGACCTCGAAGAAGGTGCCGCCGATGACGACCGGCTTCTCGCGCAGGATGTCGAGCTTGCGCTCGAGACCTTCGGTGACGAAGGCGGTGCCCCAGCCCAGCTTGACGATGTCGATGTAGGCGCCGCTCGTCTCGAGCACGTCCTCCCAGGCCCGGGGGCCAAGCCCCTTGTCGAGCACGTGGGTGAGGCCGCCGTCGCGGTTGAGACCGAGGTCAAAGCCGGGCATAGAGCTCCTTCAGCTTCTCCTGGGCGGCGGACTGCACATCGTGGTAGAGCGAGTTGCCGTGCGCGTCGATGCCGACGGTCAGCGGCCCGAAGTCCTTGACGCGGAACTTCCAGAGGCACTCGGGCATCAGCTCCTCCCAGGCGACCTCCTCGATCTCCTCGATCTGCGTCGTCTCGAGCGCCGCCGCGCCGCCGACGATCGCGAAATAGACCATGCCGAGCTTGCGCATCGGCTCGATAGCCTCGTCCGGGAAGCCGCCCTTGCCGCAGATCGCGCGCACGCCGTACTGCGCGCCCAGCGGCTCGGTGAAACGGACCATCCGCGCCGAGGTGGTCGTGCCGATGCAGACGGGGTCGTAGCCGCCGTCCTCGCGCTTGCGGACGCCGGGCGCCGTGTGGAGCAGGAAGGAGCCGCGCAGGTCCATCGGCGGCTCGACGCCCTGGTCGAAGATCCGGATCTGCGTCCGGTCGCGGATCCCGATGATGTGACCCTGGACGACGACCTCGTCGCCGGCGCGAAGCTTGAGAAGCTCGCGCTCGTCGGTGATCGGGAACGTGACCTCGTGCTGGGCCATCAGGCCGCTCCCGAATTCCCCAGTAACAGTCTGTTACAAGGAACGACACGTCCCGAGTTGACGGTGGAGGCAACGCGAAGCCGCTGCTCAGGCCGAGCCGAGGTTAGTAACAGTCTGTAACTAGGCATCACGCCTCACGGTCGTACTCGACTTCGCCGTCTGGCGAGACGTGCGCGCTCGCGCGGCGCGCCGCCCAGCACTGGTAGTTGACGGCGACCGGGTTCAGGGTCATGTGCGTGTCCGCGTGCTCGATGTGGCACTGGAGCACGGTGACGTCGCCGCCGAGGCCCATCGGGCCGATGCCGGTTTCGTTCAGCAGCTCGAACAGCTCGTCCTCGAGTTGCGCGACAACCGGATCCGAGTTCCGCGTTCCGATCGGCCGCGCAATCGCCTCTTTCGCGAGGTACATCGCGTAGTCGGCCGAGCCGCCGATGCCGACACCGACGATCCCGGGCGGGCAAGGCTTGCCGCCGGCGCCGACGATCGACTCGAGCACGAACTGCTTGATCCCCTTCACGCCGTCGGCGGGGACGCACATCTTCAGGAACGACATGTTCTCGGAGCCGGAGCCCTTTGGCACGCACTTGACGTCGAGGCCGTCCCAGTCCGGGATGAACTCCCAGTGGACGATCGGCAGCCGGTGCCCCGTGTTCGGGCCCGTGTTCTCGCGCGTGATCGTGTGCACCGCGTTCGAGCGCAGCGGATGCTCGACCGTCGCGCGCTCGGTGCCGTGCTTCAGCGCCGCGTAGATCCGCGCCGGATGCAGAGGGAAGTGCTCGCCCACGCGGCAGGTGTAGACCGCGATGCCCGTGTCCTGGCAGACGAGATTGTTCTGCTCGTCCGCGATCGCGACGTTCTTGACGATCGTGTTCAGGACGCGCTGCCCCGGCACCGAGGTCTCGCGGTCCCGCGCCGCAGCCAGAGCGTCGCGCAGGTCCTGGGGGATGTCCTTCAGCGCCCAGACGTAGAGGTGCGCTGCCGCATCCTCGACGGCGCCCTGAAGATCGACCTCGACCGCGCTCATACGGCCGCCTCGAGTCCCTCGATCTTGGCCCATTCCGCAGCGATCGTCTCCGGGCTGACCGGATCGCGGCCGAAATCAATGTCGGGACTCGACGTCCACCGCGCAACGTCGAACTCGCCGCCTGCGGCCTCGAGCACCTTGCCGGAGAACGTGCACTGGTCCGAAGCGAGGAAAAGCACGCCCGGAGCGACCTGCTCCGGCTCGAGCTCGCCTGGCTCGACGGGCCGACTCAGCATCCGCGTCCTCGCAGCGGGAGCGATCGCGTTGGCGAGGATCCCGTGAGGCTCGCCTTCCGCGGCCGTCACGATCATCAACGCGAAGTGCGCCATCTTGCCGACCGCGTAGGCCGCCAGCCCCGGGCGTGTTCGCTCCTTTGACATAGCGCGGCCCGAGGTCGTGAAGACGAAGCGGCCGTAGCCCTGCTTGCGCATCGGTTCGCACGCCGCCCGAGTCAGGTGGAAGGGTGCATCGACGTTGACGCGACGGAGTCGCTCCCAGCTCCGCTCGGCCTGCTCGAGCTCCTCCCACACGACCAACCCGGCGTTCTGGACGACGACGTCGAGACGCCCGAAGCGCTCGAGCGCAAACTCGATCGTGCGGCGGCAGCCCACCTCGGTCTCGAGGTTCTCCACACAGGCAAAGCCTCCGATCTCGCCGGCGACCGCCTCCGCCACGGCCGGATCGCCACCCGTCCCGTCCGGATCGACTCCGGCGTCATGCACCACGAGCGAGGCGCCGCGGCTCGCGAACGCGCGCGCATAGGCAGCGCCGAGACCGCGGCCCGCCCCCGTGACCAGCACGACGCGATCGTCGAAGCGGATCTCCGTCACGCCTTCACCTTCTCGGCGGCGGCGCGGCCGGCGCGCCGGCCGAAGACCGTGCACTCGAGCAAGGAGTTCCCCATCATCCGGTTGCGGCCGTGCGTGCCGCCGGCGATCTCGCCGCAGGCGAAGACCCCCTCGAGGGTCGTCTCGGCATGCTCGTCGATCACGAGCCCGCCGTTCTGGTAATGCAGGACCGGATAGGTCAGGATCGGCTCCTTCAGGGGGTCGACTCCAGCCGCACGGTAGCGGCGCAGCATGTAGGGCAGCGAGACGGCCGCGTCGGCCTCCGGGATTCGAGTCGTGTCGAGGTAAACCGCGGGCCGACCGTCAGCCGTCTCGACGCCCCGCCCGGCGGCGACCTCGTCGAAGATCGCCTGCGAGACCTCGTCGCGCGGGCCGAGCGGATCGGTGAACTCCTCGCGCTCGGCGTTCAGAAGCTTCGCGCCGTAAGCGCGCGTCGTCTCCGGGATCGAATAGCCCTGCATGTTCGCCGGCCAGGCTCCGCCGTTGGGGTGGTACTGGAGCGCGTCGAGGTCGCGAGACTCGGCGCCGAGGTCGAGCGCGATCTGCGTCACCTCGCCGGTCGCGCCGGGATGGTTCGTGGAAAGCTCGCCGCGCTCTTCGGCTTCCCGGTAGCAGCGGCCGCCCGCGGCCAAGACGACGGCGCCTGCATCGATCACGTGCTCGCCGCAGACCGCGCGCCAGCCGTTCGCCGCCGGCTCGAGCGAGCTCAGGGGCGACTTCGGGAACGTCTTGATGGACGAAGCCTCGACGGCGTCGCGGAGCGCCGCCGTGATCGCATGGCCGGTGCGATCGCCCACCTGGAGCAGCCGCTTGCGCGAGGCGCCGCCGCATTTTGCGAGGCGGTAGCCGCCGTTCTCGCGGGTGAAGACAACCCCGAGCTCCTCGAGCCAGTGAATCGCACCGGGCGCCTCGCCGGTCAGCACCTCGGCGAGCCGCCGGTCGGCCGTCTCGTGGGAGCTCTTCCAGACGTCCTCCGCGTGCTGCTCGGGCGAGTCGTCCGCCCCGAACGCGGCCTGGATGCCGCCCTGCGCCTTCGCCGAGTTGCACGACTGCAGCGAGCTCTTCGCGGCGAGGGCGACGCGGGCGCCGGCGCGGTGCGCCGAGACGGCCGCGGCAAGCCCAGAGGCGCCGCTTCCGACCACGAGCACGTCGACAGACACGGGCGGAGCCATGGAGCCGGGATTCTAGCAGCGCCCTGCTAATCGCATACATTAGTCAGACTTATTGCAGTCAAGACTTCTCCGTGCCGAGCCGATCACGTGAGGATGACCCGCGGCCTCGGACTCGTCTCGCTCGTCGCCACCCTCGCGATCACGGGAATGCTCTTCTCATCCCAACTGAACGGCGGCGGCTCGAAGCCTGCGACCCGGAAGCAAAACCCGATCGTCCAGCAGGCGAACTCCGTCGCCGCAACCGCCGCCGCGATGCAGGCCGAGCGCGAGCTCGCCGCCTACCAGGCGGAGCAGGGCACCTTCGTCGGCGCGACTGTCACCGACATCACCGGTGTCACGGTCCTGCACGCCGAGCCGACTACCTTCTGTCTCCAGATCACCTCAAACGGCGCTCTTCTTTACGACGCCGGCCCCGGCGGTACACCGACTATCCAGCGGTGTTAAGAGGGCACCACGACCTGTCCCGAGGTGACCAGTTGGATCGCGTCATCGAGGGACAGGCTTGCCCCGCGCGCGAGCTCCTCCTCGAATCGGCCGGGCTCGAGCCTGAGGCGCGCGGCCTGCTGGTACACCTCGATCCAGGGCTGGCGCTCGGGTGTAGGTGTCGTCCCGATCGCCTCGAGGACGGCGTTGGCAGCCCCGAACAACGCCGCCGCCCTGGCCCCGTCGCCGCCGGCGGCCGCAATGCCGGCCGCCGTCTCGAGGCACTCGGCGACCGCCCGGGGCTCGTTCAGGCGCCGGACGATCGCTAGGCTCTCCTCGACCAGCTCCTGCGCCCGCCCGAGGTCCCCGCGGATCACGATTGCCGCGGCGAGGGAGCGAAGGCACGCCGCGACGAGCTGAGGCGTCCCGCCGACCCGCGCCAGCGCGAGCGCTTCTTCGCACCGCTCGATCGCCGCGTCGACGTCGCCGAGCGCGAGCTCGATCAGGCCGAGATCGTGCGCAGCGGTCGCGGCGTTGAAGGTCGAGCCGAGCTTGGCCGCCAGCCGGCGACCCTCCTCGTAGAGGTCTCGCGCGCGATCGAAGTCCTGACGGAAGAAGGCAATGTTGCCGAGATTCGTCAGGACCGCCATCCGGCGCGCATCGTCGTCGAGCCGGCGAGCGACCTCCAGGCTCTCCGCGAACGCCTGCTCGGCCGCTTCGATGTCGCCGTCCTCCGCGGCGAGGACGCCGAGGCCGTTCAGCGCCTTGGCCCGCGAGACGAGCGGCGCGTCGGGCGCGGCCGCTAGCGCGGCCTCGAGACCTGCACGGCCCTCGCTCAGGTCGGCATGCAGCTGCCAGAGCCGCCGCAGCGCGCCGGCGAGCCGTAGCGCGGTCAGGCCGTCGCCGCTCTCGAGGGCAAATGCGAGAGCAGCGCGGAAGTTGTCGCGCTCGGCGTCCAGACGCGCCGCCCAGACGTCCTGGCTCGGTCCGTTCAGCTCCGGCTCGCCCTCCTCGGCGACGCCGGCGAAGTACGTCGCGTGGCGCGTGCGGAGGTCGTTCTCCTCGCCGGCCGCTCCGAGGCGTTCGAGCGCGTATTCGCGGACGATCTGCAGCATCGTGAAGCGCCGCTCGTGGGAGCCCGCATCGACGACCAGGCTCTTGTCGGCCAGCGAGCCGAGCACCGGAAGCACCTCATCGGCTCCGTCGCCGCCGCAGATGGACTCGGCGGCCGCCAGCGTCCAGCCACCGACGAAGACGGAGAGTCGCCCGAACAGCCGCCGCTCGGCGTCGTCGAGCAGCTCGTAGCTGGAGTCGATCGCCGCGCGGAGAGTGCGGTGTCGTTCCGGCGCATCCTGGACGGCGGCCGGCAGCTCGAGCCGGTTGCCGAAGCGCGCCAGGAGCTCGCCGGGGCTGAGGATCTTCACGCGGGCCGCAGCCAGCTCGATCGCCAGCGGCAGCGCATCGAGCGCGCCGCAGAGAGCGACGACGTCGGCCACGTTCTCCGCCGAAAGCTCGAAGTCGCGCTTCGCGGCCTGCGCGCGAGCGACGAAGAGCGCGACGGCAGGCGCCGCGCGCGCCGCGTCCTCGCCGTCCCCCTCGGGCAGAGCCAGGGGGCCGACCGGGAACTCATGCTCACCCGTTAGATGGAGGACGGCCCGGCTCGTGACGAGCAGCTGCAACTCGGGCGATGCCGCGAGCAAGCGCCCGAGTAGTGGCGCGGCCGCCGTCAGCTGCTCGAAGTTGTCGAGCACGAGCAGCGGCGGCTCATGCGCCAGAGAGTCGGCGAGCGCCTCCTCGACGGGGCGGCCGCCCGTGCTGAGGCGAAGCGCGTTCGCGATCGTCGAGGCAACCAGGCCGGGGTCGGAAAGATGCGAGAGATCGACGAAGACGGCGCTGCGGCGCTCGTCCGACGCGAGTCGACGTGCTATCTCCGTCGCGAGCCTCGTCTTGCCAATGCCGCCGGGCCCGGTCAGCGTCAGCAGCCGCGCGCGCCCGGATCGCAGCAGGTCGATCGCCTCGGCCAGTTCACCCCCACGCCCGAGCAGCGGTGTCGGCGCGGCGGGCAATTCGACCCCGCGCTTGGCGGCGCTCGCTGCTGCGAGGCTCTCGTCCTGCACGAGGATCGCCCGCTCGAGCGCCTGGAGCGCGGGGCCGGGCTCGATTCCTATCTCCTCGACCAGCGTCCGGCGCATGTCGCGGTACTCGCCGAGCGCATCCGACTGGCGCCCGGCCCTGTAGAGAGCCAGCATCAGCTGCGCCCGAGCGCGCTCCCGCAACGGCTGGGCTGCGACGAAGGCCTGGAGCCGGGGGATCAACTGGTCGTGGCCTCCGCCTGCGAGCTCGGCATCCGCGAGGTCCTCGAAGGTGCTCAGGCGAAGCTCCTCCAACCGTGCAGCCTCGTGCGCGGCGAACTCGGCATACACGACGTCTACGAGCGCAGGCCCGCGCCAGAGATCCATCGCTTCGGAGAGGAGCCGCGCGGCCAGCCCGGCGTCTTCGGCGAAGAGAGCGGCGCGACCTTCAGCGGCCAGCCGTTCGAAGCGCCTGCTGTCGATCGTCTCCTCGGGCGCGTTCAGCTGATAGCCCGTCGGGGTCGTCGCGAGCACAGCACCGCGATCGGCGCCCACCTCCAGTAGATCGCGGAGCGCGGAGATGTGCACCTGGAGGGCGTTCTTTGCCCGCGCCGGAGGGCGCTCGCCCCAGAGCGCGTCGATCAACTGCTCGCTGGAAACCGAACGGTTCGGCTCGAGCGCGAGCGCCAGCAGCACCTTGCGCTGGTTGCCGCCCGCGACCGGAACGACATCGGTTCCGCGCCGTACCTCGAGCGGGCCGAGAATCCGGTACTCGAGCCGCATTTTGATTGTCCCGCCTCCTTCAGCCGGGCTCTTAGAAAGGTTTTCAGAAAGACAGACCCGCCGCAGAGCTCGCCGACCGGGATGAAACGGACGCCGCGCAAGGCCGCCGTCCTTAGGTCGGCGTCGCAAGCGAGCGCCTTAAGGGGAACTTAAGCAGGTGGTGGGAACATCGCCACGCCGTCAGTCAAGGAAGAGCCGCAGACCGTGAGAGGAGACCGCAAAGTGCCGACCGTTGGCACAGCCAGCCTGAAGAGCTCGGTTCGGACGCGGAGCTTCTGCGGCGAGAGGGGCGCGCAAGCGGCCGGGAGCCGTCACCCGGCCGCGTGTGCGTCGACAAGCGACCGAAGCAAAGAAGGGAGCTCAATGATCGCTTCCAGCGCATTCGACGGTCACTAGTCTCACCAGACGGAACGTAGGAGCTCGGCAACCTCGGCAGGCGTCGCCGGCCGGGGGTTCGCCTTTGCTCCACCTCGCTGCGACGCGGCGAAGCCCAGCTCGTCGATGTCTTCGTCGGGCACGCCGAGAGTGCGCAGGCGCTCGAAGCCGCCGAGCCGCGCCAGTTCTTCCACCCGCGCCACCGGGTCGTTCGTCTCGAGGGCTTCCGCGAAGCGGGCGATCTCCTCGCCGACCACCGGTTCGTTGAAGCGCAGCGCGGCGGGGAGACAAATCGCGTTCAAGGCGCCGTGCGGCAGGCCGTAGCGGCCACCAACCGCCTGCGCCATCGCGTGGCCCAGGCCCAACCCCGCCAGCCCGAGCGCATGCCCGGCGACGTCCGCCCCTGCGAGCAGCTTCGTCCGGGCCTGGCGGTCCTGGCCGAAAGCGGCTACCCGCGGTAGCACCTCGTTGATCGTTCGCGCCCCCTCGAGGGCGAGAGCGTCGGCCTCCGGGCTACGCCCTTTGACGTACAGCGCCTCAGCGCAGTGCGCGAGCGCGTTCATTGCCGTGCCGACCGTCACCCCGAGCGGGAGGCCAAGGGTCAGGTCCGGGTCGTAGACGATGCCGGCGAGGTTCGCTCCCGAGCCCCCGCCCTGCATCCGGCGCTCTTGGTCTCGGATTCCGAAGCTCGTCGCCCATTCGGCACCTGCATACGTCGTCGGGACCGAAACGACCGGCAGCCCCGTTGCGACCGAGACAGCCTTCGCGAGGTCGATCGTGCTGCCACCGCCGACGGCCAGCAGTCCGTCCGCACCCTCGGCGGCCGCGGCAAGCTCGTCGATCCGGTCGCTCGGCACTTCGCTCCAGCGTCCCACCGCGGGCAGGTCGAGCTCCCACCAGCGCTTGCTCGCGATCAGGAACGGCCGCTCGATCCCGAGGTCACTCAGGACGTTGGCAAGCTCCCGCAGGCCCCAGCGGACGATCACGCCGCCGCCTTCTCCTCAGCCCCCACCATTGCGACCTTGCGGCTGGGGTTTAGCGGCCGCGCCGCGCAGCAGGCCGCCGCACCGGCAAAGCCGGCACGGCCTTCATGCGGCATCGCAAGCGATGCCTTGGCGGCGCGACCTCTTTGACGGCATCGCAAGCGACGCCTCACGCCGGGAGCTTCGCCCGAGCGAATGCGACGAACGCCTCGGCCGCGCGAGTCGGTGAGCGCCCTGCCGGGCGGACAAGCGAGATCTCGCGGGCCGGCTCGAGCCCCTTGACGCGGGCGGCCGCCAGCGTGCCGGCCGCGAGCTCGGCCTCGACACCGGAGCGCGAGATGAAGGTGACGCCGAAGCCGGCGACGACCGCGCTCTTCACCGACTCCTGAAGCCCCAGCTCGAGGCGAACGCCGAGATCGCGCAGCCGTACGGGGCTGCTGCGCAGCTCGTCCTCGATCACCTGCCGGACACCCGCGCCCTCCTGCATCAGGATCAGCGTTTCGCTGCGGAGCTCTTCGAGCGAGACCTGCTTGCCGGCGAACGGGTGGCCGGGCGGGACGACGAGGATCACCTCGTCGCGGAAGAAGGGCTCGAAGACGACACCGCGGTGGCGCGGCGCCGCGCCCACAATCCCGAGCTCGAGCTCGCGCTCGGCCACCTGCTCGATGACGCGGTTCGTGTCGGAGATCGACAACGCGACACTCAGCTCGGGGTGCTCGCGCTGGAACTCGCCGAGCAGCACCGGGACGACGGTGCCGCCGGGCCCGGTCGAAGCGCCGAGCGCGAGCTCGCCGCGGAGCTCGCCATCGTCGCCGGCGAGCTCTTCGAGCAGTTGCCCCTCGAGGGAGAGCATCCGTTGCGCCGCCCGGTAGAGCCGCTGCCCTGCCTCCGTCGGCTCGACGCGGCGCCCGGAGCGGTCAAGCAGCTTCGTCCCGAGCCGTTTCTCGAGCGAGCGAATCTGGAGGCTGACGGCCGGTTGCGTCACCCCGAGCCGCTCGGCCGCCTGCGAGAAGCTCTTTCGGTCGACCACCTCGCAGAAGGCGGCGAGCTGACGCGTGTCCATAAGCAACTAGGGGATGATGTACTTGCCGAACCCAGTACAGACCCTAGCTTCTCCTTTGCATGGCAAGCAGATGCATAAGGGGAGCTTATCTAAGACAACGGGAAAACCGGCGTCTGCATGCAAGGCCAACTAGACGCTGCGGCTGCGTCACCGTGGGGGAGAAAGCAACACAGACGCCGGTTCGTCGAGTCTCCTACGCTTGCAAGCCGACTACAAGAGCAGCTACCTCGGATTGTCCGCTTAGAGCGGCGGAACCCTGCAAGGCTTTCTAGCTGGTGCTCCGCACAGCATCAGCGACGTGGCCATCGAGCGCACGTTCTATGAAGACGCGCGGAAGATGCTGCTGTTACGCCGCTGCCAGCGCGGCAAGAACTTCCTCGCCGTAGCGCTCGAGCTTCGTCGGGCCGACGCCCGGGACGGCCGCCAGCTCCGAGAGCGTGCGGGGCCCGCGCTCGGCGATCTGCTCGAGCGTCGAGTTGTGGAAGACCACGTAGGCCGGTACCTCGTCGGCCTTCGCTCGCTCGAGCCGCCACTGCTTCAGCGTCCGGAAGGTGGGCGGTAGCTCTTCCTCGGAGCGGCGCGGCGCTGCCTCGCGCCGGGTCTCGACGCCGAGCTCGGCAAGGAACCGGCTCGGCCGGCGCGTCCACGTCAGCGCCACGTGCTTGCGGGCCCGCGTGATTCCGACGTAGAGCAGCCGGCGTTCCTCCGCAATCGCGTCGTTGTCGCCGAGCGCCTGCTTGCACGGGAGCTCGCGCTCCTCGACCCGCGGCAGGAAGACGGCGTCCCATTCGAGCCCTTTTGCGCGATGCAGTGTCAGCAGGTGGACGCCGCCCTGGGCGCCATGGTCGAAGCGCTCGCGCAGCATGGCGATCCACGCGCCCACGTCGCGGGAGCCGTCGTCGAACTCCTCGGCGAGCCGGATCAGCCGCGCGAGGTCGCTCTGCCGCGTCAGCTCGCGCTCTCCCAGCCCCTCCGGCGGCGTCTCGGTCCAGCCGTGCTCGCGGGCGAGCCGCCGAACCTCGTAGGCGACCGAGCGCGACGTCGAGCCTGCGAGCCCCTTGAGCAGCTGGCGCGCGGCGTCTCGGGTCAAGAGCGCTGCGCCCTGAAAGGGAATCTCCGCGTCACTGAACGCTTCCTCGAAGTCCACCGAGCGCGCGTTCAACCGCATGAGCACGGCCATCTCCTCGAGCGGCGTCCCAGCCGCATGTAGCTCGCGGACCCGTTCGACCACGAACTTGCCCTCTGCCTCGCCGTCGGCGAAGCCACGCAGCTCCGGTTCCGGGCCGGCGGGGTGTGTCTCGCGCAGTTGCTTCTCGGCGCCGCCCAGCCGCGGCACAAGCCGGTTGGCGAGCGCGAGCACCTGCGGCGTCGAGCGGTAGTTGGCCTCCAGCCGCACGACCGTCGCGCGCGGGAAGCGCTTCGGCAGCGCCAGCAGGTAGTCGGGCGTCGCCCCGGTGAACGCGTAGATCGACTGGTAGTCGTCGCCGACCGCGCAGAGCTCGTCGCGGTCGCCGAGCCAGAGCTCGAGCAGGGTCTGCTGGAGCAGGTTGACGTCCTGGTACTCGTCGACCGTGAAGGCGCGGTAGCGATCGCGAACCTGCGCGAGCGCCTCGGGCTCGTCCTCGAGCAGCTTGATCGCGAGCGCGAGCAGGTCCTCGAAGTCGAGCGCGCCCGAAGCCTCCTTGCGGCGCTCGTACTCGCGGAAGACACGTGCCATCAGGTCGTCCGGGATCGGGGGCTCGTGGCCGATCAAGCTCCGACGATAGGTCTCGGGGGTCAGCCGCCGGTTCTTGGCCCATTCGACCTCCGTCGCGAGATCGACGGCGGGCCGGAACTTGTACGGCATCGGCAGCGTGTTGCCGATCTGGCGCAGCATCAGCGCCTTCGAGGCGAGGATCTTGCCGGGCGGCTCGCCGCGAAACCACCGCAGCTGCGCGAATGCAGCGGAGTGGAACGTTCGCGCCCGGACGCCGCCGGCGCCGAGCTCTTCGAGCCGGCTGCGCATCTCACGGGCCGCCTTGTCCGTGAAGGTAACGGCGAGGATCTGCTCGGCCGGGAAGGCGCCGGCCGCGACCTGGTGCGCGATCCGCCTCGTGATCGTGGTCGTCTTGCCCGAGCCCGCGCCCGCCAGGATGCAGACAGGGCCGCGCACGGTCTCGACCGCGCGCCGCTGCTCGGGATTCAGCCCGTCGAAGATCGCCGCCGCGTCCACCGGGCCACCCTAGCCCCGGCGGGTGACGGCGTTCGTGGAAATTGTGCGCCTAAATTGCTCCGGAGAACGTGTCGCACGCCGCCGGGCGGCCGTTCTCAAACCCGCGCGAGAACCAGCGGCGGCGCTGCTCCGAGGAGCCGTGCGTCCAGCTTTCCTTGTCGATCTGGCCCTGCGTCTGCTCCTGAATCCGGTCGTCGCCAATTGCGCTCGCGGCGTCGAGTCCCTGGTTGATGTCCGCCTGCGTCAACTCTTCGACCAATCCGGTTTCGACCGCGTGAGCGGCCCAGACCCCGGCGTAGCAGTCCGCCTGGAGCTCGGAGCGAACGGCGCGGCTCTCCGGGCCCTGGCGGTCGTTCCCGATCCGGTCGAGAACACCGAGCTGGTCCTGGACGTGGTGGCCGTACTCGTGAGCGATCACGTAAGCCTGGGTGAAGGCGGAATTCTCGACACCGAATCGCGACGAGAGCTCGTCGAAGAAGCCGAGGTCGATGTAGACCAGTTGGTCGTGCGGGCAGTAGAAGGGCCCGACCTGCGAAGTCGCGAGGCCGCACCCCGTATCGACCTGATCGGTGAAGAAGACCGTGTCGACGTACCGGTACTGCCGGCCGCTTCTCTGGAAGACACCGTTCCAGAACTTCTGGACGCTGTTGACGACCGCGACGATGCGGCAATCCTCCCGCTTGTTCGCGTCAGCCCCGGTGCGGCACGCCGTGGAGACCTCTGCCGGTGTGTCGCCCCGACCGACCTGCTGATCGTCGAGCGGAGCGAGCTGACCGAGACCGCCGCCGCCGGACAGCAGCGTAAACAGCAGGTAGATGATCAGCGCAGCGCCGCCGAGGCCGCCGCCGCCGAGAGCGAAACCGCCGGGACCGACACCGCGTCCGCGCACGTCGGTGACCTGCCCGGGGTCGAGCGGAGCGTCACGCCGAAAACGCACGGGGCCTCCTTACCGCTCTGACGCTCCGCTTATTCCTCGCCGCAGCGCTTCGCGCCCTAGTGCAGCGTGTCTTCCAAAACTGTGTCTTCTTCGCGCACAACCGCGTACCGCGGCTCGCGCGACATCGTCGCCAAGCGCGAGACGGCCTCGAGCGTCTCGCCGGCCTCGACCAGGCGCTCGAGCTCGGTCAGCTCCTCCTCCAGCCAGACGGCATCGACCACCGGGCCGCTGACGCGGCGGATCTTCGGGTGGGCGGTGGCGACGACGGTCTCGCTCTCCCCCCAGAGCTCCTCGTGCAGCTTCTCGCCAGGCCGGGCGCCGACGAAGTCGATCCCGATCTCGCCGGCGTGCTTGCCGGAGAGACGGATCATCTGCTCGGCGAGCTCGACGATCTTGACCGGCTCGCCCATGTCGAGGACGAAGACGTGGCCCTCACCGCCGATCGCGCCGGCCTGGATGACGAGCGAGGCGGCCTCGGGAATCGTCATGAAGAAGCGCGTCATCTCGGGATGGGTGACGGTGACCGGGCCGCCCTTCTCGATCTGCCGTCGGAAGATCGGGATGACGCTGCCGGACGAGCCGAGGACGTTGCCGAAGCGGACTGCCACGAAGCGGGTCGAGATGTCCTCGCGCGCGCCGTAGGCCTCGACGACCCACTCGCAGATCGCTTTCGACTGGCCCATCACCGTCTTCGGATTGACGGCCTTGTCCGTGGAGACGAGCACGAAGCGGGCGGCGCCGTGCTCGACGGCGGCATCGGCGACCACCTTCGTCGCGAGCGCGTTGTTCCGCACCGACTCGAGCGGATTCGCCTCCATCAGCGGCACATGCTTGTAGGCGGCCGCGTGGAAGACGACGCCGGGCTGATAGCGCTCGAAGACCTGCCGCATCTTGGTTGGGTTGCCGACGTCTGCGAGCACGGGGACGGCGGCCGAGAAGCCGCGCTCGTCGACAAGCTCCCGCTCGATCTCGAAGAGAGCGCCCTCGCCGAGGTCGACGAGGATCAAGCGCTGCGGGCCGAGCCGAGTCAGCTGGCGGCAGAGCTCCGAGCCGATGGAGCCCCCCGCACCGGTGACGAGGACCGTCTGGCCCTCGACGTACGGCGCCGCCGAGTCGAGGTCGACGTCGACGGGCTCGCGACCGAGCACGTCCTCGACCTGCACGGGCCGGATCTGAACGGCGAGATCGACGTCCGCGCTGATCAGCTCGTGCAGGCCCGGGAGCGTCTTGACCGGCACCCCTTGCTCCCGCGTCGCCGTCACGACCGCGCGACGGAACTCACCCGAGGCCGACGGGACGGCGATCAGCACTTCGTCGGGCTTGTTGTCGCGGAGCAGGTGCGGCAGGTCAACGGTCGCCCCGAGCACGCGGACGCCGTGGATCCGGATGTTCTTCTTGCGCGGATCATCGTCGACGAGCCCGATCGGCGTGTAGCCGAGCTGCGGGTTGCGGTGCATCTCGCGGATCGTGTCGCGCGCCGCCTCGCCCGCGCCGACGACGAGCACCTCCTTGCCGCGCGCGACGAGGCGGCCGGGTGTCGGCCGCTCGAACAGCGAGCGCGCGATCAGCCGCGAGCCGGCGACGAACGCCATCAGGAGCAGCCAGTCCATGACCGCGATCGAGCGTGGCAGGCGCACCTCCGCCACCGGCGAGGCGAAATAGATCGTCAGGTCGGCGACGAGGGAGGCGACGGTGACGCCGCGGGCGGCCCCCCACATGTCCCGCGTCGAGACGTAGCGCCACCAGCGGTCGTAGAAGCCGAAGAGGATGAAGACGAGCAGCTTGATCGCGACGATGATCAGGATCGTCTTCGTGAAGAGCGTGTTGTAGTACCTGGGTACGCCCTGGTCGAAGCGCAGCTCGAAGGCGAGCCACCAGGCCGCGGCGATCAGCCCGCCGTCGGCGACCACCTGCCAGATGCGGTGCCGATTGATCGGAATCAAGACGCCGCTCCCACGGTCGAAGCTTCTCGGACCACGGAGACGACGCGCTCCTGGACCTCGGCGGGAATGCCCGCCCACATCGGCAGCGCCAGGTTCTCTCGCGAGGCGCGCTCGGTCTCGGGCAGGATCACCGGCTCCGCCCTGGTTACACGCTCCAGGGCGGGCTGCAGGTGCGTCGGCGTCACGTAGTAGGAAGCGTTGGCGATACCGGCGGCCGACAACGCCTCGGCGAGGCGCAACCGCTCCGGAGTCCGGACGACGTACATGTGGTAGACGTGCCCGGGCTCGTCCTCAGGTAACTCGCAGAACTCGCCGAGCCCTAGCTCCGCGTAACGCGCGGCAGCCTCGCGGCGCGCCCGGTTCCAGCCGTCGAGCTCGCCGAGGAACAGGCGCAGGACCGCGGCCTGGAGCTCGTCGAGCCGCGAGTTCGTGCCGACGTATGTGAAGGTCTGTTTGTCGCGCGAGCCGTGGAACCTGAGCAGCCGTACGCGGTCCGCCAGCTCCTCGTCGGTGGCCGCGACGAGGCCGCCGTCGCCGAGCGCAAACAGGTTCTTCGTCGGGAAGAAGCTGAAGGTCGAGGCAACGCCGGTCGTCGCGATTCCACGTGCGCCGAAAGCCTGCGCCGCGTCTTCGATCAGCGGGACACCGAGCCCGGTGAGCGGCTCGAGATCGGCGGGCCGCCCGAACAGGTGCACGGGCATGATCGCCCGCGTCCGCTCCGTCACCCTGGCGGCGACGTCCTCAGGGTCGATGTTCAGCGTCACCGGGTCGATATCGGCGAAGACCGGCGTCGCGCCGGTGCGCATGATCGCCTCCGCCGTCGCGTAGAAGGTGAACGAAGGGCAGATCACCTCGTCGCCGGCGCCGATCTCCAGCGCGTCCAGCACGAGCACCAGCGCATCCGTTCCGTTGGCGACGCCGATCGTCTGCGGGACGCCGAGGTAGGCGGCCGTCTCCTCTTCGAAGGCCTTCACGTTCGGTCCCAGGATGAACGTGCCCGATTCGAGCACTTCCTGGAACCGGCCGAGAATCTGCGGGATCAGGCGCTCGTACTGCGCCCGCACGTCAACGAGGGGGACCGGCACCGCGAGCCAGTGTAGTCGAGCGCCGTCTGCGCCTGATTACGACGAAGGCCAGGGTTGCGAGTACGAGCGCGGCGACGATCGCGGCGTCCACGTAGCGGAGATCGCCGTGGATTCGCTCGTACGAGCTGCCGACCGCCCAGCCGATCCCGGCGACGGCGAAGCAGAAGACGGCCGTGCCGAGCAGCGCCAGCGGGAGGAACCGCCGCAACTCGATCCGGACGATTCCGGCGGGGATCGCCACGAACGAACGCACCACCGGGAGCGCGAAGCCGACCGGCACCGCAAGCGCCCCGCGTTCGTGGAACCTCCGCTCCGCGCGCTCGAGCTTCGCCGCGTTGACGTGCAGCCAGCGACCGTGGCGCTCGAGGAACGGCCGTCCGCCCAACGACCCGATCGCCCAGCCGCCGACGGCCCCGATCGTGTTCGCGACGACGCCGGTGATCGCGACGGCGAGAAAGGCCCAGGCCGGGGTGTCGATCCGATTGCCGAACGCCGTCACGTGGGCGGTCGCGAACGCCCCGGAGGCGAGCGCGCCGGCGTACAACATCACCAACTCGCTGGCTGTCGGGAAGACGGCCGCCACGAGCATCAGCACAAAGACCGCGTAGAGCCCGTGATCGCCGACGAACGTCGTCACGGAGCTCGTCAGAGAGGCGAGCACCACCTACCGCCGGAGGCTAGCGGTGCGCCAGGAAGGTCTGCGTCAGCTCGGTCCGCCCGTACTGGTTTTGGGCGCGGACGCTAAGGACGTAGCGCCCGCCGTAGATGAGGTTGCCGCGCCGATCGCGGCCGTTCCACCTGATGCCCGCGTTTCCGGCGCCGACGGTTGCGGTGCCGAGCTTGCGGACGACGACGCCGTTTGTGCTCTCGACCCTCGTCGTCACCTTCGCGGGATGCGTGAGCGTGAATCTGGCGATCACGAACCGCCGACCGCCGCGTACGAGCGCGGTCCGCGGCACGCGCAGGTTTCCGAGTGTGTTGTTCACCCAGAACGGCTGGTCGGCGGAAGACTGACGGCCGAGATCGTCGATGGCCGTGACGATCCAGTGCCACCGGCCCTCGACGTCGACTTTCCCGTCGGCTTTCGTGCCGGTAGCCGAGAACTTGTACGTGCCCGGCGCCTGCTGGGCGGTCTGAGTGAGGCGAGCGACGCCGTCGGCGCCGACGATCTTGGCGGTCACGGTCGACGGGCGGACGAGCTTGTAGCTGAGCTGCTCGCGGTCGCCGACTCCGTCGCCGTTGGGCGAGAGCACGGGGTCGGACGGCGCGGGCGCATAGACCCCGCTGTAGCTGACGAGCAGACCGTCCGAGATCGCGCGCTCGCCGCCGGGATCCGACGGCCGGTTCAGCAGCTGGCCGTCGAAGGCCATCGTCGTCGAGTTGCCGGGCTCGAGGCCGGAGGCCGTGACGCAACCGAGCCGGACGAGTTCCTGCGCCAGCTCGTAGTTCGTGAGGCCGACGCTGTAGCCGACCCGGCCGCCGTCTGCGGCCACGAGCACGATCGAGCCGTCGCGACGCTGGCCGACTGCGGTGCGAGCGAGCCGCGGTGCGAGCACCATGGCGGAGAAGTCCTCAAAAGCACGGAACACGGCCTTGCCGTTGCGGACGAGCAGCGGCCCGCCGCCGATCGCGTCGACGTCGTCCGCCCAGCCGGAGCTGAGCAGGTAGCGGATAACGACACGCGCGCCGGGCGGCGCCTCGGCGTCGAGCTTCTGGGCCGAGCCGCCGGTCGCCGACAGGACCGCTCCGCCGGCCGGAATCGGCGTGTTGCCGCCCTGACTGAACTGGACGACGTTGCCGCTCAGGTCGACGCCGGGCGTCAGCACCGGGAAGGGGTAGACGACCGCCTCGGTCGCGCCCGCCGCGGGGGGCGTGGCGCCACCCCAGGCCGGCGTGTACAGCGTGATCCCGCCCTGGTTCGCCGGCTCGTTCAAGCCCGTCAGCGGCCGGCGCTGGCCGCGACCCTGCCAGAACGCGTTCCAGGCTGCGTGGCGGACGTCGAGCGTCCCGGTCGGCTCGATCCCGATACTCGACCGTTCCGAGTTCGGCAGGGATGCGAGCACCCGGTTCTGCATCACGATCCCGTCCGGCCGACCGTCCGCGGCGTTGAAGAAGTCGCCGTTGACGCCCGCGACCGTCGCCGTCGCAGAGGCCTCGCGCTCGATCCCGGTCAGGCGCTGGCGGCCCGCGATCGCGCCGTCGGAGAGCCTGGGGCGGAGCGCCCACAGCCCGCCCGGGCGCGGCGCCACCAGCACGTGGACGACAACCGCGCCATGCGGCGTGAAGAGGAGCTTGCGCGTGTAGGTGAGGCCCGGGATCAGCGTTTGCGGCGAGGCAGCGGCAGGCGGCACGAGAACGCCCGCCAGCAAGAGGACGATGAGAAGGCGGCGCAGCAAGACTGACCCCGCAGGAAGGTAGCGGAATTCGGCTACTGACAAGATTCCATCGTGGCGAAACTCACCGTCCTGCTCGCCGCAGTCGCGCTCACTGGGTGCAGTGCGGAAGCGCGGCAGAGCGAGACCGCAACGATCATCACCCACACGGCCCGTATCGATGCCGTGCCGAGCAAGCCGTGGATCGTCCACCCGCACAATCGGCCGGTGCCGATCCTGATGTACCACGTGGTCGGCACGCCGCCGCCGGACGCACCCTTCCCGGACCTCTACGTCCGAAGTGCCGATTTCGCCGGACAGCTCGCGTGGTTGCGCGCTCATGGCTACCACGCAGTCTCGCTCCGGCGGGTCTACGACTACTGGAAGCGGGGGTACGCGCTTCCGCAGCGGCCGATCGTGCTCACCTTCGACGACGGCTACCGCGAGGACTACACGAACGTGCGGCCGCTGCTGGCTCACCGCCACTGGCCGGGCGTCCTCAATCTCGCCGTCCGCAACCTGCTCGACGGCAAGCTGACGGTGCCGCAGATCCGCCTGATGATCCGCCAGGGCTGGGAGATCGACGCCCACACGATCAACCACCCCGACCTGACGACGCTCGGCTCGACCACCCTCCGCCACGAGATCGCCGGCTCGCGAGTATGGATCCGGCGCCGCTTCCACGTCCCTGTCGCCTTCTTCTGCTACCCCTCGGGCCGCTACGACGCCCGTGTGCTCGCCGCCGTTCGTGCGGCCGGCTTCCTCGGAGCGACGATCGAGGGCTTCGGGCCCGCCTCGCCCCGCGACGGCCTGCTGACGCTGCCGCGGATCCGAGTCGACGGCTCGGACGGCGTCTCCGGGCTCGCCGCGAAGCTCGGCGCCTACCGTTAGGTTTGTGAGGTGAGCAAAGCCGCCCTCGCCACGCGCACGGGGCTCCTCGAGGACCTGATGGCGCGCTTCCCGCACATCCCGCGCGAGGCGGTGCTGAAGGAGGATCTGCTGCGCACGGGGTTCGCCTTCGACGAGTCGGCGCTCACCGACAACCTCGACGGTGAGATCAAGCCGAAGTCGTACTTCATCTTCTCGTTCGACCAGAAACCGCTGGCCGAGCTCGGCGAGGCGGCGAGGCGCCGGCCGCCGGAAGAGGTGGCGTTGAGCGGCGGTCCTTACGAGCTGCGCCGCACGATCGTCTCCGTCCGTGTCAACCCGGCCTCGCCGTACCGCGTCGCGCGCGACGGCGGGGCGCTGCGACTCTCGCTCGAGGGACATGAACTCGCGGACGTGGCGTTGCCGCCGATGCCCGAGTACTACCGCCACACGCTCGCGAACGGCAAGACGGTGATGGAGACGGCGCCGACGATCCAGTGGGGGTACCTGATCTACCTGACCGTGTTGCGCCTCTGCCAGTACTTCGGCGCGCACGAGGAATGCGGCTTCTGCGACATCAACCACAACTGGCGGCAGCACAAGCGGGAAGGGCGCCCCTACACCGGCGTCAAGCCGGTGGAGGACGTGCTCGAGGCGCTGGCGCTGATCGACCGCTACGACGAGGCGCAGGCGAGCAGGGCGTACACGCTCACCGGCGGCTCGATCACGAGCGCCGTCGACGGGCTAGCCGAGGCCGACTTCTACGGCCGCTACGCACAGGCGATCGAGGAGCGCTTCCCGAAGCGGTGGATCGGAAAGGTCGTCGCGCAGGCACTGCCGCGCGAGGACGTGCAGCGCTACAAGGACTACGGAATCACGATCTACCACCCCAACTACGAGGTCTGGGACAAGCGGCTGTTCTCGCTCATCTCCCCGGGCAAGCAGCGCTACGTCGGCCGCGAGGAGTGGCACCGGCGGATCTTCGACGCGGCCGAGGTCTTCGGCGCCCGCTACGTGATCCCGAACTTCGTCGCCGGCGTCGAGATGGCCAGACCGTTCGGGTTCGAGACCGTCGACGAGGCGATCGCCAGCACCACGGAGGGCCTCGACTACTTCATGAGCCGCGGCATCACCCCGCGCTTCACGACCTGGTGCCCCGAGCCGACGACGCCGCTGGGACACGACAACCCGGACGGCGCACCGCTGGAGTACCACGTCCGCCTGCTCGAGGCCTACCGAGGCGCGCTCGAACGCCACGGCCTCGGGCCGCCGCCCGGCTATGGGCCTGCCGGTCCGGGCAACGCCGTCTTCTCGGTCAGCTCGTTCATGGACACGCTCGACTTGGTGCCTGCGTGAGGCGCGTCACGGTGGACGAGGCGAGGGCGCTCTGGAACGAGGCCTCCGACGACGAGCTGAAGGAGCTCGCGCAGGAGGTGCGCGCTCGCTGGCACGAGCCGGACCGCGCCACGTACATGGTGATGCGGATCATCAACTACACGAACGTCTGCGTTGCGCAGTGCGATTACTGCGCCTTCTACGTGCTCCCGAACCAGGACGGCGGCTACGTCCTCTCGCGCGAGGAGGTGTTCGCGAAAATCGACGAGCTGGTCGAGTTCGGAGGCGACCTCGTCGCCTTCAACGGCGGCTTCAATCCGCGGCTGCCGCTCGATTACTACTGCGACCTGTTCGCCTCGGTGCGCGAGCGCTACGGCGACCGGGTCGAGTTCTACGCGCTGACAATCGCCGAGTTCGTCTTTCTGGCCGACCGCGCCGGGCTCAGCTACTCCGAGGCGGCGGCGCGCCTCCGCGACGCCGGCGTGCACTGGGTTACCGGCGGCGGCAGCGAGATCCTGACCGAGGATTTCCGAAAGCGGCACGCAAAGTGGAAGTACACCGTCCGCGACTACTTCGAGGCGCAGCGCGCGATCGTCGAGAGCGGCATGAAGACGACGGCGACGATGGTGATCGGCTTCGACGAGACGCTCGACGAGCGCCTCGAGCACCTGCAACGGACGCGCGACTTCCAGGACGAGACCGGCGGCCTGTTCTCGTTCCTCTGCTGGACCTACAAGCCGTACGGAACCGCGTTCGGCGGCCGCGAGATCGCGCCGCGTGAATACTGGCGGCACATCGCGCTCTCGCGGATCTTCCTCGACAACATCCCGCACATTCGCACCTCGGTGCTGACGCAGAACGAGGACGCGTTCCGGGCCCTCGACTACGGCGCCGACGATTTCGACCTGCCGATCGAGGACGAGGTGACGCAGAAGGCCGGCGCCCGGATCGACCTCGACCTGGACGGTCTGCTGGCGATCCCGCGCTCGCTCGGCTACACCGTTGAGTACCGCCGGGCCGAGCGGCCCGCGGCGGTGGCCGCGCCTAGCTGAACGTGCCGCTACTCGAGGTCGCGCTGAACGGCCACCGCACCGCGGCCGAGCATCCCGCGGTTCCCAGGACGCCAGAGGAAATCGCGCGCGAGGCGAGGGCTTCGGTGGACGCGGGCGGACAGGTCCTCCACATCCACGCGTACGACGACGGGCAGGAGACGCTGAAAGCGGCCCCTTGCGCCGCGATGCTTCGTGCCGTTCGTGCGACTTCTCCCAGGGTGCCGATCTCGGGCACGACGGCTGCGTACCTCGAGCCCGACCCGGAGCAGCGGCTCGCGGCGATCGCAGAGTGGACGGAGCTCCCGGACCTCGTAACGGCGAATCAGGGCGAGGAGGGGGTCGTCGAGCTCTGCGAGCACCTACTCGAGCGAGGCGTCGGCATCGAGGCGGGACTGCTGGAAGTCGCCGACGCAGAGGCGTTCGTGGAGTCGCGGATCGTGAATCGCTGTACGCGTGTCCTCGTCGAGCCGCTCGACGCCGATCCCGAAAGAGCGGTCGCTCACGCGACCGAGATCGAAGGCGTGCTGTCGCGCGCAGGCATCTCCCTCGAGCAGGTGCACCACGGCGACATGATCGCCAGCTGGGTGGTCTCAGAGCGAGGAGCCCGCCGAGGGCACGGGATTCGTACGGGAATCGAGGACACCACCTTGATGCCGGACGGGACGCTCGCACCCGACAACGCGACGCTCGTCCGCGCAGCCGTGCAATTGCTCGCGACGCGCGGCTGATCAGCAAACCTGCTCGCCGGCTCGGCGATGTGAAACAGTGCGCTGCTGGCCCTGTCCTTTCTGGGCCGAAGAGGCACCCGACTCCACCTAGACACGAGGGGACGTCGCGGGGGATGATCGGGCGACGGTAAATGCTCTTCCGGCGGCCCGGAGAGCGAATCCCAGCCGGAGGCGAGCAATGGACAATGACAAGACGCAGCGCGACGAGCCGGAGGGGGGCGAGCCGGAGCAGGGGCAGGAGCACGCTTTCGGGGAGCTTCGACATTACGTGCCGGCGGAAATCCTGAACGTCTCCTTCCCTGGAGCGGTCCGGGGTTACGACCGACGCGCCGTCGACGCACACATCAAACGGGTCAATCGCCTGATCGCCGAGATCAAGGTGAGCTCCTCACCGCGCGCAGCGGTCAGGCACGCGCTCGAACAGACCGAACAACAGGTCAGCGGCTTGCTCGAGCGGGCGCGGGAAACGGCGGACGAAATCACGACGAGCTCGCGCCGCGAAGCGGAAACCGAGGCGGACGGCATCAAGGCAAAGGCGGCGGAGTTGCTCGTCAACGCGAATGCTGAGGCGGACGCCACCAAGGCCGAGGGCGAGAAGTTTCTCGCTGACGCGAAAACTGAGGCGGAGACCGTGCTCGCGAACGCACGGGCAGTGGCCGAAGACATCCTCGTTCGCTCCCGCCTCGAGGCAGAGAACATCGTCACGCTTGCGCGAGGTGAAGCCGATGAGCGGCGTCAGCAGCTCCAAGCCGAGCTCGCCTCTCTGCGAGATCAGACGGAGGCGCGGATGCGCGAGTTCCAGGCCGACACCGCCGGCGTTTGGGAGCAGCGTCGTCAGCTGCTCGAGCAGATGCGCGGTCTGGCCGGCAGGCTCGTCGATCTGGCCGATGCGGCAGCTGACCGAGAGCCCGACCAGCCGGACCTGCTCGAGGCACTGGAACCAAAGACGCAAGCTGAAACAGAACCGCAACTTTCCAACCGCGACGAGGCCGACTCGACAATGCCGATAGCCAATGCAGACGAGGCCACTGACGGCGGTACCCGTAAGGCGCCCAAAAAAATTGCCGGCAAAACCAGGCACACTCGGGACCGCCGAGCCGGTTAGACACTCGACCACGACCCCTGGCGGGACGGCCCGGCTCGGCGTGGACGCTCCGATCCATTACGCGAAGGGCGGCGACGTCAACATCGCTTACCAGGTCACCGGCGACGGGCCGTTCGACCTTGTCCTCGTCCCGGGTTTCGTCTCGCACCTCGACAACGACTGGGACCATCCCGCCTCCGCGCATCTGCTCGAGCGGCTGAGCGCATTTGCTCGACTGATTCGCTTCGACAAGCGCGGCACGGGCCTGTCCGATCGCAGCGTCGGGCTTCCCGACCTGGAGACCCGGATGGACGATGTTCGCGCGGTGATGGATGCGGCCGGAAGCGAGTCGGCCGCTTTGTTCGGCTACTCGGAGGGCGGGCCGATGTCGATGCTGTTCGCGGCGACGTACCCACAACGGGTCAGGGCGCTCGTCCTCTACGGCACGTACGCGAAGCGGATGGATCCGGACCAGGACTATCCATGGTGCGAGACCTGGGAGCAGCGCCAGAACTACGCGGAGGCCGTCGAGCGCGAATGGGGCGTCGAGGCGGACATGACCCGGATGGTGCCGGGCGCGGACGAGAGCCTCGCGCGCTGGTGGATGGCTCGAGCACGGGCTTCAGCCAGTCCCGCCGCGGCACGCGCGCTCGTCCTGATGAATTCGCAGATCGACGTCCGCAACGTCCTGGCGAGCATCCAGCCGAAAACGCTGGTGCTCCACCGCCGCGGCGACCGCGACTCGAAGCTCGAAGAAGGCCGTTACGTGGCGGAGCACATCCCCGACGCCAAATTCGTCGAGCTGCCCGGCGAAGCCCACGTTCCCTGGTGGGACCCGGACGACATCGTCGACGAGGTCGAGGAATTCCTCACGGGGGTCCGGCCGACGCGCCTCGAGAACCGGGTCCTCGCGACCGCTCTGTTCACGGACATCGTCGATTCGACCGGCCGAGCGCAGGCACTCGGCGACCATGCCTGGGCGGAGCTGCTCAGTCGCCACCACGAGCTTGTGCGGAGAGAGATCGAGCAGTACGCCGGTGAGGAGATCGACACCGCCGGCGACGGCTTCTTCGCTCTCTTCGACGGGCCGGCGAGGGCTGTTCGCTGCGCCGTCGGCATCCGCAATGCGGTGCGCTCGCTCGGATTGGAGATCCGGGCGGGCATCCACACGGGGGAGGTAGAACGGCCGTCGGGCGAAGCGCCTCGCGGGATCGCCGTCCACGTCGCTGCCCGTGTAGCCGCTCAAGCAGGCGCGGGCGAGATTCTCGTCACGTCGACGACGAGCGACCTCGTCGCCGGCTCGGGCCTCGAGTTCTCCGACCGCGGCGAGATCGAGCTGAAGGGAGTCGGGCGGCGGCGCCTCTACGCGACGCGGCTTTGAGGATTCAGACGGGCGCGGGAGCCGCGACGAAGCGCAGCTCCGGCACCTCGTCGAGCTCACCCACGTCGCGGGCGAGCTCCAGGAACGTCAGCAGCCCGGCGCGCTCGCGCGGGCCGAAGCTGTAGCGGAGCTTCTCGAAGTAGCGGGCGAGGAAGCCGGGCGGATAGCCGTATCGCTCGCTCGACTCGTGTGCGAGGCGCTCGGGCTCCGCTCGAGCGAGCCGAACCGAGGCGACAAGCGCGTCCTCCAACTCGGCCAGGCCCGGTGGCGCGTCGTCGGGCGCTGCCCAGACCGCGAAGACCATCGGCAGCCCGGTTCGCTCACGCCACAGGCGGCCGAGGTCGTGGTGCGGGGTCGGGTCCTCGAAGGCCGACTTCAAGGCCGCGTCGCCGATCAGCAACGTCGCCTCGGCTTCCTCGCCCAGCGGGACGTGCTCCGCCTCGGGCAGGAGCACCTTCGTCAGTACCACCGAGGTGGCGCTCTCGGGGGTGACGGCGACCGTCCGCACGTGCTCGAGCGGTGTCCGCGAGACGAGCTGGATCGAGTCGACCGCGCCCTCGGAGCCCACGCAGAGGCGTGGCAGGATCCGCAGCCGCTCGGCGTTGCGGGCGTACTCGATCGACGAGATCGGCGCCAGGTCGCATTCCCCTGCGAGGAGGGCGCGGTTCAGTTCCGTCGGCACACCGACGAGCTCCTCGACCTCGGCATCGAGCCGGTAGAAAACCGGCGCCATGTTCACGTAGCCGATTCGCCCCAGGCGGATCACGTGCGCCTCTCGACGACCGCGTAGGTGAGCGCCTCGAGCTCATCGCTGTGGAGCTCGCCGTTCAGGCAGCGGCGCGCGCGCTCGGCGTACTCGAGCGCCACCGCCCGGGCGCGATCGAGCGCGCCGGTAGCCGCGACCCGGACGAGCGCTCCGTCGAGCGAGCCGCCCGCGAGCGCCCGGTGGACGACCGGGTCCTCGCGGGCCGCGAGCAGCAGCGGCAACGTCGGCGTCCCCTCGCGAAGGTCGGTGCCAGCGATCTTGCCGGTGTCGATCGTCTCGCCCGTGCAGTCGAGGATGTCGTCGGCGATCTGGAACGCGATCCCGAGCGCGAGGCCGAACCGGGCCAGCGCGGGAGTCGCGCGCTCGCCGGCTCCGAGCACGCAGGCGGCCTCGAACAACTTGCCGGTCTTGAGCGCGCAGCGCTCGAGGTAGCTCTCGACGGACGTCTCTGGGTCGTGCGTCTGTGCGCGCTGGAGCGCCTCACCACGGGCGAGCGAGAGGCAGGCGGACGCGAGGACCGCGACGGCGCGCTCGTCTCCGGTCGCGGCCAGCTCTGCGAAGGCACGCGCGAACAGATAGTCGCCGGCGGCGCGCGCCGCCTCGGGCCCGAAACGAGCCCAGGCCGAAGCGTGCCCGCGCCGATAGCCGGCGCGGTCGATCAAATCGTCGTGGACGAGGGTCGCCATGTGCACGAGCTCGACGGAGACGCCGACGGCCCAGGGCGGCTCGCGCTCGGGCGGTGCCGCCAGGAAGACGAGCAGCGGACGCAGGCGTTTTCCGCCGGCAGCGAGCGCCTCCTCGCCGACGGTCGCGGCCAGGCCCGGGTGTCGGCGCACCGCCTCGAGCAACCGCTGCTCGATCTCGTCGAGGTAACGGTCGAGCCCCTCGGTCTCGTGGATCGCCGTCAATGCGCTCATTGGATCACCTGGCTGTTCCCGTATGCAGGGCGACGATGCCGCCCGCGAAGAGGCGGTAGCGCACCTGCTCGAAGCCCGCAGCCTGCATCAGCTCGGAAAGCTCCTTCGCCTCGGGGAACCGGCGGACGCTCGCCGGCAGGTAGGTGTACGCGCAACCGCCCGGGAGCAGTTTCCCGGCCAAGGGAACGAGCCCGTCGAACCAGAGCTTGTAGAACGGCCGGAGGACGCCGTGCGGGCGTGTGATCTCCAGGATGCCGACGCGCGCGCCCGGTTTCAGCACGCGCCGCAGCTCGCGCAAGCCGCCTTCCAGGTCGTCGAGGTTGCGGGCCCCGAAGCCGACGGTCGCGGCGTCGAAGGAGGCCTCCGCGAACGGCATCGCGAGCACATCGCCCTCGATCCACTCGACCGCATCGGACTTGGCTCGCGCGCGCTCGAGCATCCGCTGCGAAAAGTCGACGCCGGTCACGCGCCCGCCCGCGCGCTGCGCCGCGATGGCGAGGTCGCCGGTACCGCAGCAGGCGTCGAGCACGCGGTCTCCCGGCGAGACGACCGCCCGCGCGGTCTCCGCGCGCCAGCGACGGTCGAGGCCGGCGGTCATCGTCCGGTTCATCGCGTCGTAGACCGGCGCGATCCGGTCGAACATCGTCCGCACCGCGTCCGGCGCGAGCCTGCCGGTCTCGACGGTCACGTCAGTCGCTTCCCCAGCGTGCGGCCTCGTGCTCGATCCCGAGCTGGTCGAGGCACCGCGCGACGATGAAGTCGACGAGTTGGTCGACCGTCTCCGCTCCGTGGTAGAAGCCGGGCGCCAGGAAGAGGATCGTCGCACCCGCCTGCTTGAGCTCGAGCATGTTCCGCAGGTGGATGTGCGACAGCGGCGTCTCGCGCGGGCAGACGATCAGACGGCGCTCCTCCTTCAGCGCCACGCTGGCGGCCCGGTGGATCAGGTTCGACATCGCGCCGGAGGCGATCGTGCCGAGCGTCCCCATCGAGCAAGGGCAGATCACGTAAGCGTCGACCTTCGCGGAGCCGCTCGCGTACGGGGACTTCCAGTCGCGCTCGGAGTAGACGGTGACGCCATCCGCGCCGCCGATCAGCCGCTGCGCGATCTCGTCCTGCGGCAGCGAGACGTCACGGTAGAGCTCGGTCGCGAGCACCTCGTAGCCCGCGCGCGAGATACAGAGCCCGAGCTCACAGTCGGCCGCCGCGAGCGCCTCAACCAGGCGTGCGGCGTACGGCGCGCCCGAGGCGCCGGTTATCCCGAGGAAGATCCGCACGAGCCCCCTACTTGGGCCCTTTTGAGGCCTCGAGGAAGGTCGCGAGCTTGCGCAGGTTCGCTTCGCCGAAATCGGCGAAGGACGGCATCGGCGAGCCCTTGTTCACGCAGCTCGGGCACTTGAGATGGGAGATCTGGAAGGTGATGCCCTTGTTCTTCGCCCCCTCGGCGCTTAGGTTCGGCGCGCCGAGCTGGGAACCGCCGGAACCGAGGTACGTGTGGCAGTTGAGGCAGCCGGAGGTCGCGAAGAGGTTCGCTCCGGGAACCGCGTTCGAGGGCAGTTTCTCTTGCTTGACCCATCCCGGCACCGCAGCTCTCAACTCGGCGCCGAGCGGTTCTTTCGCGGTCGCGCCCTTGTAGGTGAGCACGCCCATCGAGAGCGCTACCAACACCGCGGCGACGATCGCGATCGGACGCCGCAGCAGCCGCCGTTCGGCCCGCAGGTCGATAAAGGGCATCGCGATCAGCACGATCAGCAAGATCGTCGGGATCCCGACCGTGCCGAGGATCACCGAGTTCGGCCACTTGAAGATCCGCAGCAGGTAGAAGAGGAAGTAGAAGTACCAGTCCGGCCGCGGCACGAAGCTCGTCGTGCCGGGGTCGGCCTTGGCCGCCAGGGACGGGCCGAGCAGGTCGGTGTAGTGCCAGACGAAGGCTAGGCCGACGATCACGCTCACCACGACGAGGCTCATCACCGTGTCGTGGAACATCGCGTACGGGTAGAAGGGCTTCCCTTCGCGCTTGACGTCGTCCTTGTAGCGCTGGAACGCGATCCGGCGCTCCTCCAGGCGACGGGAAGTCATCAGTCCGGCCTCTTCGTAACGCCGCGCGGAGCCGGGTTGACTAGCCCGGTGCCGGGAACCGGCGGCGGCTCGTCGCGCTCACGGCCCGCCGCCTCTTCCGACCACGGCGGCGAGGAGACGCCGAGGCGCACGACGAGGTAGAGGTGCAGACCGATTAGGCCGAGGATCGCCCCCGGCAGGAGCAGCATGTGCAGCGAGTAGAAGCGGGCGAGGGTGTCGGGGCCGATCTCGGCACCGCCGCGCAGGAAGCTCGCGAGAAACGGGCCGAGAAACGGCGCCGTCCCGTTGATGTTGATCCCAACCACGGTCGCCCAGTAGGCGGTCTGGTCGTAGGGCAGCAGGTAGCCGGAGAAGCCCTCCAGCAGCGCCGTCGGCAGCAGCAGCGCGCCGACGATCCAGTTCAGCTCGCGCGGGTACTTGTACGCGCCGAACAGGAAGACGCGGGCCATGTGGAAGAACATCAGGATGATGAAGATGCTCGCGCCCCAGCGGTGCATGCCGCGGACGAGCCAGCCGAGCGTCACGTCGTTCGTGATGTGCTGGACGGACTCGTACGCCGAGTTCGGGTCCGGCTGGTAGTACATGGCGAGGATCACGCCGGTGCCGAGCTGGACGAGGAAGGCGGTCAACGTCGCCGACCCGAGCGTGTGCCACCAGCCCGAGTCGCCGGGGACCTTGCGGAAGAGGAAGTAGCGGACGCCCCCGATCAGGCCGGAGCGTTCCTCCAGCCAGTCCAGCGGGTACTGAGCCGCGGCCAGCATCTGCTCTTTGCGGTTTCGCTTGCGGGGCATCAGCTTGGGGGCTGCAGCGGGTAGAACCACTGCTCGATCCCGTCGACGTGCTGGCCGGGCCCGGCGAGGCGGTACTTCTTGATCTTCGCGCTGGCGCCGGTGCCGACCACCTTGGAGACGCTGTACGTCTTGCCGAGCGTCAAGCGGCCGCTGCGGATGTAGAACTCGTAGCGATCGAGGGCGCGGACCGGCGGGCCGGCCGTCCGGTTGCCTTCCTGGTCGTACTGGCCGCCGTGGCAGGGGCAGCCGAAGCCGCCGGCCGGCAATGTCGGGATCAAGGTCACCTCACCGGCCTTCGTCTTCTCCTCGAGCTTGCGCTGCTCGAACAGCGGCCCGTTCGGCTGCACCGGGCAGCCGAGATGCGCGCAGCGGTTCGAGAGCACGGTGAAGCTCGGCTGGTTGCCGACGAAGCCGTTGTTGCGGATGTAGGCGGTTCGGCGGGAGATTTCGCCTGCGGACGGATCGCGCAGGAAGGTCGTGGTCACGAACTCGCCTTCCTTGAAGTTGTCGATCGGGCCCAGGTCGATCTCATCGTGGTGCTGGTGCTGGAAGATCGGCGCGATCGAGAAGCCGACAATGGGCACGGTGACAATGCCGGCGATCACGCTCCCGAGGCCGAGCGTCGCCCCCTCGAGGAAGACGCTGCGCGGGAAGCGCTCGCCCGGCTCCGGCGGAGGCATCGCCGCCTCGCCCCGGTCGGCCGGCACCGGCGGCGCGCCTTCGGTGGCCGACTCGGGGCCGCCCACCGCGGGCTCTATGCCAACGTCGCGGTGCCGGTAGTCGCCGGTCACGTCACGCACCCAGAGGAAGCCGAAGAGGACCGTGATCCCGGCGCCGACGGCGACAGCGGCCCAGCTGACAATCAGGCCGACGAGGATGCAGACGATGCCGATCGCGAAGCCGACCGGCCACAGGCTTGGAGGAGGAAGGTGCGGTTTGCCTTGGCCCTGCTGGGGCTCCACCCTAGAGCGCCTCCCTTTTCCCGCTCACCTGGTCGGATTCAATCGCCTCTGCGTCACCCCCGTCAACGACGTAACAGGTGACGCAAGGGCCCATCCGCGAAAAGTGCTTTGCACTTTTCGCGGCCTGGTTACTCCCTGCGCATGGCTCGGGAGAGATTAAGCGTTCGAAGGCGCTTTCGTGCACCATTCTGAGCTGTCTCTGCCCCGATCCCGTATTCCTCCCAGCGGCGGTCGACGAGCTCGCGGATCTCGTCGCTCATTTCGATCTCCTCGGGCCACGGCCTCGTGCCCTCGTCCGGGCCCTTCGCGGTCGCGTCGATGCCGAGCTTGCCGCCGAAGAACTGGTGCGTGGGAGCGTGGTCGAGATGGTCGAGCGGGCCCTCGCTGATCAGGACGTCACGGCCGGGGTCGACGTTGGCGCCGACGTAGAAGAAAACCTGTTCGTAGTCGTGCACGTCCACGTGCTCGTCGACGACGACGACCGCCTTCGTCAGGCTGAGCATCCCGAGCCCCCAGATCGCGTGCATCACCTTCTTGGCGTGGCCCGGGAAGGCCTTGCGGATCGAGACGATGCAGCAGTTGTGGAAGACGCCCGCGATGGGTAGGTCGTAGTCGACGATCTCGGGAACGGTCATCCTCACCGCGGGCAAGAAGATCCGCTCGGTCGCCTTGCCCAGCCAGGCATCCTCTGCCGGCGGCTTGCCGACGACGATCGACGGATAGATCGCGTCCTCTCGCATGGTCACGGCGGTGACGTGGAAGACCGGGAACGGCTCGGCGGCGGTGTAGAAGCCGGTGTGGTCGCCGAACGGGCCCTCGGCCGTCAACTCGTCCTTCTCGATGTAGCCCTCGAGCACGATCTCGGCGTTGGCCGGCACTTCGAGGTCGACCGTCTTCCCCTTGACGAGCTGGACCGGCTCGCCGCGCAGGAAGCCGGCAAGCATCAGCTCGTCGATGTGCTTCGGCAGCGGCGCGCTCGCGGTGTAGGTCGTGACCGGATCGAGCCCGAGCGCCGCGGCCACCTCGATCCGGCCCTCGGTGGCCAGGTAGTCGGCGCGACCATCCTTGTGGATCTGCCAGTGCATCGCGGTCGTGTTGCGATCGAGCACCTGCATCCGGTACATGCCGACGTTGCGCACCCCGGTGTGCGGATCCTTCGTGATCACTGCGGGCAGGGTGATGAAGGCGCCGGCGTCGCCCGGCCAGCACGTCTGGATCGGCAGGCGGCCGAGATCGACGTCGTCGCCGGTGACGACGACCTCCTGCGACGGTCCCCGCCGGGCCGTCTGCGGCAGCGAGTCCGCGATTGACTTCAGCTTCTTGAGCCCGCGCACCTTGTCGACGAGCCCCTGCGGCGGCTGCATCTCCAGGACGTCCTCGAGCTTCGCGGCGACGTCGTCGAGGCGCTCGACCCCCAGCGCCAGGCACATGCGCCGCTCGGTGCCGAACTGGTTGATCAGCAGCGGATGGCTGGAGCCCTTGGGGTGCTCGAACAGCAGCGCCGGCCCGCCGGCCTTGACCGTGCGGTCGGTGATCTCGGTGACTTCCAGGTGCGGATCGACCTCGGCGGTGACGCGAACGAGCTCGCCCTCGCGCTCCAGCAGCGCGATCCACGCGCGCAAGTCAGCGGGAGGCGCCATCGCGATCAGTCTAGGCGAGCGCTTCGAGCGCAAGCTCGACCGCTTCGTCGAGGTCGAGCCGCATGCCCGCCGCCCATTCGTCGTCGAATGCGTCGCCCAGCACGCCGCGGACCTGCGCGGTCGTGTCTGCACGGAGGCGGGCGGCGGACGGGTCGAGCTTGAATCCGTGACGTTTGCACAGCGCCTCGTCCGCAGCGCAGAGTCGGCCGGCAATGCTCGGGTGGCCCCGTTCGAGGGCGATCGCCGCCGCGGTCGTCAGCGCATACACAAGCGAACGCGTGTCCCGCAGCGACCGGAGGAGGCCGAGGCTCTCACGGACTGCGGCCGCAGCTTCGTCGGGATCGCCCCGTTGGAGTGCGAGCCACCCGAGCGCGTCGAGCGTGGTTCCGATTCCGTACGTGTCGCCGATCGACCGAGTGCGGGCGAGCGAGTCTTCGTACAACGCAGCGGCCTGCTCGAGGTCCCCGTCCTCCTCCATGAAGTAGCCACGGTTGTGCAGGATGACCGCGACGTTTCGCTCGTCACCGTCTGCCTGCGCAACCTGCAGCGCTTGCTGGTTGAGCGCAAGCTCCTCCGCCCGATTCGACTGAGCGGTCGCAAGATGGGCAAGAGCAATCGCAAGCCGCCACGAGTCTCCGGCACTGCGGAAGATCTCGACTGCTTCTTCCAACAACTCGCGCGTCCGCTCGCGATCGCCGCGCGCCTCGGACATGTGGGACGCGCCGAGGAGCGCACGGGCCCGCGCCGGAGGCGAGACGGGATTCCCCAGAGCGAACGCACCGTCGTACCAGCGCTGCCCCTCGTCGAGCTGGCCGCGGTTCCACCAGAAACGCCACAGCGACCCCGCCAGCCGGAGCGCACGTTCGCCGTCTCCCGTCGCGCACGCGAACGCGAGCGCCGCGCGTAGGTTGTCCTGCTCTACGTTCAAGCGCTCGTACCACCGCACCTGTTCCGGACCGACGAGCTCACGTTCCGCTTCCTCCGCGAGCTCGAGAAACAGCTCGAGATGTGCCTCGGAGATCTGCCCGTGTTCGTCAGACCGCTCGAGGAGCTCGTACGCGTACTCTCGGATCGTCTCGAGCATCAGGAACCGGCCCTCCCCGATCGGCTTGAGCAGGCTCCAGTCGATGAGCGCGGCGACATCGTCGAACGTGGCCGCCGCCGCCCGCTCGGCGTCGTCGAGTGAGAAGCTCCCGCTGAAGACAGAGAGGCGTCGGAACAGCGTCTGCAGCTCTTTTTCGAGCAGCGCGTAGCTCCACTCGATCGTCGCGCGCAAAGTTTGCTGCCGCTCCGGCGCATCGCGAGACCCACCGGTCAGCATGGGAAGCCGGCTGCCGAGCCGATCGAGGAGGAGCGGCGGGTCGAGCACCTTTACGCGCGAGGCGGCGAGCTCCAGCGCCAACGGCAGGCCGTCGAGTCGTCGACAGATCTCCCGTACGGCATCGTCGGCTCGAAGATCTCGACGAACGGCGCGCGCGCGGTCGACAAAGAACGCGACGGCGTCGGGCTCCGGCAGCGGTTCGAGTCGATATTCGACCTCGGCAGATACGCGCAGTCGTGCGCGGCTCGTCACGAGCAGCTTTACCTTCGGCGCCTGCGCAAGCAGGTCGCTCAACGTTCCTGCGGCCGCGAGGAGGTGCTCGAGGTTGTCCAGCACGAGGAGAATGTCGAGCTCGCGAAGATCCGCGACCCGAGGGACGCCGGCGGCCCGGGCGACGGTCGGCTCGACGAGGATCGGGTCCGACACCCCGGCGAGGGGGACGAAGAAGACGCCGTCAGCGAAATCGTCGATCAGCTCGGCGGCGACCTGAACGGCGAGCCGCGTCTTGCCACTGCCGCCGGCTCCCGTAACGGTCACGAGCCGGTTGCCCTCGCGGAGCGCCTCGGTCAGCTCCCGAAGCTCACGGGCCCGTCCGACGAGCGGCGTCGCAGTGACCGGCAGTTCCGTCCGGTCGAGCGTCTTCAGCGGAGGAAACGTCGCATCACCGATCTGGTAGATCCGCTCCCCCTCGGTCAGATCCCTGAGCCGATGGTGCCCAAGGTCGTACAGGTCGTGCGCGCCGGTGAGATCGCGCGTCGACTGGGAAACCAAGACCTGGCCGCCGTGGCCTGCGGCCGCGATCCGAGCGGCCCGATGGACGTCGAGACCGACATAGCCCTCCTGGGTCAGCAGCGGCTCACCCGTGTGCACGCCCATCCGCACCCGGATCTCACCGTCGAGCGCCGACTGCGCCTCGCGCGCGGCGGCGAGCGCATCCGAGGCCCGCGCGAAGGCCACAAAGAACGCGTCGCCCTGCGTGTCCACCTCGACGCCGCCGTGGCGCGCGAACGCCTCGCGCAGCACACGCCGATGCTCGGCAAGCGCGTCCGCGTAGGCGTCTCCGAGCTCGTGCAGCAGCCGTGTCGAGCCCTCGATGTCGGTGAAGAGGAAGGTGACGGTCCCCGACGGGAGGTGGCTCGACGCACTCATCGTTCAGCCAGGCGGGAGACCGCCGTCTCGACGACTTCTGCGAGCTCGGTCGAGGCGCCGGTTTCGAACTCAGAGGCGAAGCGTTGCTCGCCGAGAGCCTGGCGTAAGGCCGCTTCGGTCTCTTCGTGGAGCTCGGCCTCGAGTTCCTGAAGCGACAGCGCTTCGTCCTCCCGCAAGGTTGCGTTCGCTCCAAGCACCCTGGCGGCGAGATCAGACTGCCCGCGCGCTCTCAACACAGCAGCCAGGACTTCCAGGGCATGGACTGTCGAGAGGTGGTCGTGGAGACGCAAGCCGAGCTCCAGGTTCTCGCGGATCCTCGCCCCCGCCTCGTCGATGTCACCGAGGCGCAGGGCCGTCAGCGCAAGATTTCCGAGATTGACGACCGTGGCGAAGTCCTCGCCGCGCACGTCGACGAGAGATCGCTCGAAGAGCGCCCGCGCGCGAGGGTAGTCCCGGTCGTGGAGGGCCAGGGCCCCAAGCGTCGCGGCGGCTATCGCCGAGAGGCGGGCGTCGGCGATGTTCGAAGCAAGGCGAGCAGCCTCTTCCACATGCCGTTTGGCGGAGACGAGATCGTCCTGTGCGGATTCATCTGCTCCCAGGCCCAGCAGCGCGAGCGCCTCCTCCCGCAAATCGCCGGCGCTTCGGCTCAGACCGACCGCGCGCTCGTGGAAGTCGGCCGCTTCCGCCCAGGCGCCCCTCGCATGGGCGAAGTACCCCAACGCGCGGAGGGCCTTGATCCGATCGGGCACCGCCTGCGCCGAAGCGGATGCAAGCGCCGTCTCGAGTGCGCGCGCGCCCTCGGCCGTAGGCCCGCGATGCCACCACAGCCGCCACAGCGCCGTTGCCAGCCGGAGAGCGTCATCGTCTCGCCCCTGATCCGCGAAGGCGCTAAGCGCGGTGCGGATGTTGTCGCGCTCGGGCTCGAGCGCATCGAGCCAGGTCGTTTGATCTCTGGCTTCGAGCTGCGGCTCGGCGCGCTCTGCGAGCGCAAGCGTCCATTCGGCCAAGCGCGCGCGGAGGCGCTCGGCCTCGCCGAGTTCCTCGAGGCGTTCGCGCGCAAATTCTCGAATCGTCTCGAGCATGAAGAACCGGCCTTCGCCCGTTTGCCTCAACAAGCTCTTGTCGACGAGCGACGAGAGGCGGTCGAGGTCGACCTCGACAATCGCTTCGGCTGCCTCGAGCGAGAAGCTGCCGGCAAAGACCGCCACGCGGGCGAACTGCGCCCGTTCGGCCTCGTCGAGCAGCTCATGGCTCCATTCGATCGTCGAGCGGAGCGTCCGCTGTCGTTGAGGCGCGTCGCGCGCCCCTCCCGTCAGGAGCTCGAGCCTGCTCCCGAGTCGACCGAGGATTTGGGCCGGCGTCAGGACCTTTACGCGCGCGGCGGCCAGCTCGATGGCGAGCGGGAGGCCGTCAAGTCTGCTGCAGATCTCGGCTACGTCGCGATCGGCCTCGAACCCCCGGCTCAGCGCCTGCGCCCGCAACGAGAAAAGCGACACCGCGTCGTCGACGGGGAGCGCCGGGACCGCGTACTCCTGCTCGCCGATAAGCGTCAGGCGCTCCCGGCTCGTGACGAGGACCCGAACATCGTTCGAGCGGGCGAATTGTGGGACCAGCGGAGCCGCCTCCAGCAGCTGCTCGAAGTTGTCGAGCAGGAGGAGCATCGGCTTGGTTTGCTGATGAAGCTCGACCTCGTCGCGCATACCGAGCGTGTCCGCGATCGCAGGCCCGACGAGTTCCGGATCGTCGATCGCGGCCAGCGGCACGAACCACACGCCACCCTCGAAGTCCTCTGCGACCTCTGCCGCGGCCTGCAGGGCGAGCCGCGTCTTCCCGGAACCACCGGGGCCGGTCAGCGTTACCAGTCGATGGTGGCGGACGAGCTCGACCAGTTCTGCAAGCTCGCGGGCTCGGCCCACGAACGGCGTCGGCTGCACGGGCAGGTTGGTCTGGTAGAGAGTCTTGAGCGCCGGAAACTCGCCGTCCCCGAGCTGGAATATCCGCTCAGAGGCGGTCAGGTCCTTGAGCCGGTGTTCACCGAGATCGCGAAGACCGCCCTCGTCCGCGAGCTCGCGGGTCGTTTGCGAGACGAGAATCTGGCCGCCGTGACCGGCGGCGGCGATCCGGGCGCCTTTGTGGACGTCCGTGCCAACGTATCCCTCGTCTGTGAGCGTGGGTTCGCCGGTGTGAATCCCAATTCGGACGCGGATGCGGCCCGGCTCCAGCGCCCGCTGCACCTCGGCCGCTGCAGAAAGCGCATCCGTCGCTCGGGCGAAGGCGGCGAAGAACGAATCGCCCTGTGTGTCGACCTCGACCCCGCCATGGCGCGCAAATGCCTCCCGCAACACGCGCCGGTGCTCGGCCAGTGCGTCCACGTATGCGTCACCCAGCTCGTGGAGCAGCTTCGTCGAGCCCTCGATGTCGGTGAAGAGGAAGGTGACGGTGCCGGTCGGGAGCTCGCGCATGACGAAAGCATCGCGCTCTACGGGCAGTATGTGAAGCGGTCGCTAGTGCCGCCGGCGGTGACGCAACCAGCGCGACGTCTCGCCGAGGGCGATCACGCCGATGAAGATCAGGCCGACGATCAGCATCGCGATGATCACCTTCTTCCCTTCCTCGGCCGCCGTCGCGGCGAGGGGTGCGAGCGCGAGCAGCGTCATGCGGCCGCGACCCTAACGAAGTCTCCGGGCGTGCGCGGCAAGCGCCAATTCGAGCGCCCCGCCGGCGTGGGCGGCGGCGAGCGCCGTGAGCGGTGCCGCGTCACTGCGGTCGCGCAGGGCGCGGCGGGCTTCGTCGAGCTCGCCCGCCCCGAGCAGCGCCGCGCTCGCCGCCCAGGCGACGCCGTCGCCCGGCGCCGAGTCGGCGCGGAGCTGCGCGCACAGGGAGATCAGCTCGGCCAGGTCGGCGACCGCCTCGACGCTGCCGACCTCGGCGATCCGGACGAGCCCATGCGCGTAGAGGTAGTCCCCGAGCAGCAGCGCGGTGTCGTCGTCGGCCGGCTCGAACAGCCGTGGCCGCCCGTAGTGGACGAGGTAGCCCTCGTAGATCGTCTCGAGCCCGAGCGCGTAGCGCTCCTCGCCGAGCGGCGAGAAAACCGGCTCTCCCTCGCGCTCCTCGTCGGGCCGGAGGGCCTCGCTCCAGAGCTTGCTCTCGTACTCGGCCTCAGAGGCAATCGTCTCCCACAGATCAATCGTCGAAATCGGCAACCGCCTGCACCGTCCCTTCGATCTCGTCCTCGCCGTGCGCCATGGAGACAAACAGCGCCTCGAACTGCGAGGGCGGAAAGTAGATGCCCCGCTCGAGCAGGTGGCGGAAGAGGGCGGCGTAACGCTCGGTACTCGCCGCCTGCGCGTCGGCGAGGTTACGCACCGGCGCCTGGCGCATGAACAGCGTCGCCATCGCCCCGACCCTCTGGACCGTGCCGAACGGCGCCAGGCCCGCTTCGAGCCGGGCGCCGCGCTGCTCGAGCTCCTCGTAGATCTCCGGCTCACGCAGCCGGCGCAGCACCGAGAGCGCGGCAGCGGTGGCGAGCGGGTTTCCGCTCAGCGTGCCCGCCTGGTAGACGCCGCCGCTCGGGGCAAGCTGCTCCATCACGTCGCCGCGGCCCCCGAACGCGGCCAGCGGCAGGCCGCCGCCGGCGATCTTGCCGAGCAGCGTCAGGTCGGGGATGACGCCAAAGCGCTCCTGCGCGCCGCCCCGGGCGACCCGGAAGCCCGTGATCACCTCGTCGAAGACGAGCAGCGCACCGCTTGCGTCGCAGAGATCGCGCAGCGCCTCGAGGAAGCCGGGCCGCGGCGGGACGACGCCCATGTTCCCCGCCACCGGCTCGACGACGATCGCGGCGAGTCCCTCCCCCCAGCGCGCGACCGCCGCTGCGGCGGCGTCGACGTCGTTGTAGGGCACGACGATCGTGTCCTCGGCGGCGCCGCTCGTGACGCCCGGCGTCGCCGGAATCCCGAGCGTCGCGAGCCCCGAGCCTGATTCGGCGAGCAGGGCGTCCGCGTGACCGTGATAGCCGCCCGCGAACTTGAGGATCCGGTCACGCCGGGTCGCCGCCCGCGCGAGCCGAACGGCGCTCATCGCCGCCTCCGTGCCGGAGGAGACGAGCCGGACCAGCTCGAGCGAGGGCACCGCATCGACGAGCTCCTCGGCGAGCTCCACCTCGCGCTCGGTCGAGGCGCCGAACGTCGTTCCCTCGCGCGCGGCCGCGACCACCGCCTCAACGATCTCGGGATCCGCGTGCCCGAAGATCAGCGGCCCCCACGACATCACCCAGTCGACGTAGCGGCGGCCGGCCTCGTCCTCGATCCACGCGCCCTCGCCGCGGCGGACGAAGAGCGGCTCGTCAAGGCCGACGGCGCGCATCGCCCGCACCGGCGAGTTGACGCCGCCCGGGATCACCTCGCGAGCCCGCCGCCCCAGGCCCGCTGTCACAGCCACTCGGCGAGCTCTTTCGTCCAATAGCTGACGATGAAGTCGGCGCCGGCGCGCTTGATCGCGGTCAGCGACTCGAGTGCTGCTTGGCGCTCGTCCAGCCACCCGGCCTGCGCCGCCGCCTTGAGCATCGCGTACTCGCCTGAGACGTTGTAGGCGCCGACCGGCAGCTCGAACCGCTCGCGGACGGCACGCAGGACATCGAGGTACGGCAGCGCCGGCTTGACGATCAGCGCGTCGGCTCCCTCGTTGACGTCGAGCTCGCACTCGCGCAGCGCCTCGCGCACGTTCGCGGGATCGAGCTGGTAGCCCCGGCGGTCGCCGAACGCCGGGGTGGACTCGGCCGCCTCGCGGAACGGGCCGTAGAACGCCGACGCGTACTTCGCGGCGTAGGAGACGATCGGGATCTGCTCGAAATCGGCGTCGTCGAGCGCGGCTCGGATCGCGCCGACGCGGCCGTCCATCATGTCGCTCGGGCAGACCGTGTCGGCGCCGGCGCCGGCGTGGCTGACGGCCGTTCGCGCCAGCAGCTCGAGCGAGGCGTCGTTGTCGATCTCATCGCCGCGGAGGACGCCGCAGTGGCCGTGCGACGTGTATTCGCAGAGGCAAACGTCGGTCGCGAGCACGAGCTCGGGGAAGCCGGCCCGCAGCTCGCGGAGCGCGCGCTGGACGATCCCGTCTTCGTCGTACGCCCCCGAGCCCCCCTCGTCTTTCTCCTCAGGGATCCCGAAGAGCAACACCGCCGAGACGCCCAGCCCGACCAGCGTCTCCGCCTCGTCGACGAGCGCATCGACCGAGCGCTGGGCGATGCCGGGCAGGCCTGCGAGCGGCTGGACGACGCCCTCGCCCGGGCAGACGAAGAGCGGCATCACGAAGTCGCCGAGATCGAGCCGCGTCTCGCGCACGAGCGAGCGCAATCGGCCGGTCCGCCGCAGGCGCCGGAGCCTCGTCGCGGGGAACGTACTCACGCGAGCAATCTACGCGTTCCCAGGCGCGCCAACAGCCCGAAGAGCGCACCCAGCCCGCCCAGCCAGAGCGCCTCACGCAAGAGTCGTCCCCAGGGGCTCGCGTCGTAGAGCGCGGCGCTGAAGAAACGGACGGCGTGGATGAACGGCAGGCCGTCGCTGATCCAGCCGGCGACCGGAACGACCTCCTGCGGGACGAGCCCGAGAAAGACGACCGGCAGGACGACGAGCAGGGCCACGAGCGAGGCGGTGCGCGCCTCCCGCGCGATGGCACCGAGCAATGCTCCTACCGCTCCGAGCGCCGCGCCGGCGAGCAGCAGGCCAACCGCGAGCAGCGGGACGCGTGCCCAGGGCTCGCCGCCGGTGACGTTCCCGATCTGGATGATCGCGCCGAAGACGAGCGAGACGCCCAGGCCGAGCGCGAGCGCGACGAGCGCGGCGAGCAGCACCTTGGCCCAGACGAGCTCGCCGAGGCTGACGAGCCCGCGCGCGAGGCGGCCGGCGACGTTCTCGTCCCGCTCTGCGGCGAGGGAGCCGGCGGCGAGCACGAGGGCGAGGAAGCTGATCGTCAGGCCGAGCGCGTAGGCCTGGACGTCGGCCGAGAGCGCCCAGGTCCGGCCGCGGCTCTTGGCGCGGCGGATCTCGATCGGGTGCGCGGTCGCGCGCAGTGCGTTGCCGGTCTGCGCGAGCGCGAGGCGTGCGTCGCCGACGAAGTCGCGCAGCTTGCGCGCTTGCGGGCCGGGCGCCCGGCGGAGGAGCAGCTCGGCGCCGTCGAGGCCGAGCACGGTGAACTCGCGGCCGAGGAACGAGCCCCGCCCGCCGTGCAGGATCAGCCGCACGTAACCGAGGTCGGTGCCGATGTACGCCGTCTGCAGCTGCCGGTTCAATCCATAGACGAGCGCCTGCACCTGCTCGTCCACCCGCGACGAAATGATCCCGCGAGCGGTCTGCACCTCGAGCTTCGGACTCGAGACCATTCCCTTCAGCGTCGAGATGAACCCCTGTGGAACCGTGAGTACGGCTACGACCTTCCCCGAGCGGAGCTCCCGCTGTGCCTCGTTGTGGCCGAGCCTGACGAGCTTGACGTCCTTGCTGACGCGCTTGATCGTCCTGTTGACGTCGAAGCGGTGGCCGCCGACGACGACGAAGCGTGGCAGGCCGTCCTCGTCGACCAGTGCGACGCGCGGCTTCGCGTTCGCGTAGCCGGCAACGAGCCCGACGAGCAGCGCGATCAGGAGCGGGTAGGCGAGGAGGAGGCCGAGCAGGAGCGGCGAGCGGCGCAGGATCAGCGCGTCCTTGCGCAGGAGCAGGCCGACACGGCTCATCTCGCCGGTGCGAGAACGTCGTACTCCGCGACTGGGCCCGCGAAGGCGACCGCGCCGTCGCGAAGCGCGACGACGCGTTCGGCGTGGTGCTCGAGCTCGTCGGCGTGCTGGGTGACGAAGAGCAGCGCGACGCCGCGCTCACGCTGGAGCTCGAGGCGCTCCCACAGTCGCTGCCGCTGCTCGGGGTCCAGCGCCGCCGTGGGCTCGTCGAGCAGCAGCGCGTCCGGATCGCCGAGCAGCGCGATGGCGAGGTTCAGGCGTTGCCGGTTGCCGACCGAGAGCTCGCCCGCGAGGACTCCGTCCCTCGGCAGCTCGAACTCCTCCAGCAGCCGCTCGGCCGATCGCTCCGGCCGCTCCTCTGCTCCGAGCCGCGCGAACAGCTCGAGGTTCTCGCGCGGCGACAGCCGCCCGTACTGAGCGGGCCGCTGCGGCGCCCAGCCGACGCTCGCCCCGGCCTGCCGCTCGACGATGCCCGCCGACGGCTCGAGGGCGCCCGCAAGCAGCGCCAGCAAGGTCGACTTGCCAGCCCCGTTGGGGCCGACGAGCGCGACCGCCTCGCCGTCCGCGAGCTCGAAATCGGTCGGTGCGAGGGCGAGCCGCGAGCCGAAGCGCCTCGCCGCCGCCCGGGCCGCGAGCAGCGGCGGACGACCGTTCATCTCCTGGCGGCCCGGGAGGGAGTGATCTCCGTCGGGGCTTCCGGTGCTGCGGTCTCGACTTCGACGGGAACCGGCAGAGGCTCGGCGCCTGCCTCGCCCCACGGCTCGAGCACGATCCGCTCGGAGAAGAACTCCCAGATCGCGCGGCCCGCCGCGAGCAGCGGCAGCGCCACGAAGACTCCCGGCAACCCGTAGATCTCGCCGCCCGCGAGCAAGCCGAAGATGACGAGCAGCGGGTGGAGCCGCAGCGCCGTGCCCATCACGTTGGGGACGACGACGTGGCCTTCGATCTGGTGGATGAAGAGGAAGAGCAGCGCGACCCAGAGAGCCGAGATCGGATGCACGATCAGCTCGTAGACGAACGGCGGCACGGCCCCGAGCCAAGGGCCGAGGTAGGGGATCAGCTCCGTGAAGGCGACCCAGGCGCCGAACAGGACCGCGTACTTCGTCAGGCCCGGCCCCAGCCCGAGCGTCCCGAGCAGCCAGATACCGAAGCCGGCGCTCAGGCCCATGATCGCCGAAAGGAGCGCTTGGCCTTTCACGTAGCCGGCGAGCGACTGCTCGATCCGGACAAGCAGCGGCGGCGACCCGCGCGGCGGCGGGAAGCGGCGATTGACCGCTCCGGAGAGCCGCTCCATGTCGAGCAGCATGTAGATGGAGATCACGAGCAGGAGTACCAGGCTGAACAGCAGCTTCACCGTCCCGATCGCCGCGCCCTCGACGAAGTCGATCACCCTCGTCGTGTATTTCTGGACGTCCTTCGTGCGGATGTTGTCGACGGAGTCGTTGAGCTGCTTGCGGATCTTGATTCGGCGCAGTCCGTGGTGGTTGAGCCAGACCTGCAAGCGGTCGATGTCGCGCTCGGCATGAGTCTGCGGAGGCTGTCCGTGCTCGGTCGTAAGGTAGGCATCGACCCGATGTGAGGCCGACCTCGTCTGATCGACCACCACCGTCCCGAGCGCGATGCTCACAGCGCCGACGAGCCCCGCGAAGAGCAGGTAGACGGTTGCAACGCCGAGTCCGCGAGGAATCCAGAACCTCGTGATCCCGCGGACGAGCGGATTGAGCAGCAGCGCGATCAGTCCGGCGACGAGGAAGAGGAAGATGACGTGACGAACGGCGCCCGCGACCGCCCAGATCAGAAGCAGCAGCAGCGGCAGCGTGACGAGCTGGATCCAGCGGGGGATCTGCAGCTTCGGGGGCGACTCGGTCGCCATCGCGATGATGATACGCGCGGCCTCAGATTCCGCCCGCCTGCCTGGGACTGGTCTTTTGCAGAGGACGGAGCGCTCGCGCTGGACAGTTACGAACTCTGGGACGAACCCCAGGAAAGACCACGGCTTCGGCTGTCACAAAGTCCGCCCGATGGAGGCGCCTTGCGGGTGGCGGGGCAACCCGTTAGCGTGCCGCCGATGCCCAGGGAGGAAGGGCGCACGTTCGCCGCGCGGAATCGCCGTGCCCACCATCAAGCTGTTCGCCGCCGCAGGCGTGTGGCCGGACTTGTCGTGCTCGCGATCGTCGCGCTGATCACGCTGCTGCTGACCGCCTTCGGCACCGGCAAGAAGACGACGAGCCACGTCGGGATCGGGCCCGCGCCCGCGAACCGCCTGCTTCCATCGGGGCCGCCGAGCCCCCAGGTCGTCGCGCTCGAGGGCGCGCTGCGCATCCAGCTCCCGATCGCCCAGTCCCGCGTGACCGCGCTCGGCTACCACGCGAGCGGCGACGGCGCGGTCGCCCTGCAGCCGCTCGGCTCGCAGGCCAACCCCGGCACCTTGACGCGGGTCGCGAGGCGCGTCTTCGGCGGCGGCGGCCATGGCTTTCGCTGGTTCCAGCTCGCGGGCGGCGAAGGCCCGGGAACGGCCGCGCTGGACGTCGGCGCCGTGCCGGGCACGGATGTCTATTCGCCGGTCGACGGAAGCGTGATCGGGCTGACCCCTTACATCGTTAACGGCGAGCGCTTCGGCTCCGAGATCGACGTCCAGCCGACGGGCACGCCGTCGTTCGTCGTCTCGATCACACATGTCAGGCCCGACCCGTCTCTGACGATCGGCTCGAGCGTCGCCGCCGGGACGTCCAAGCTCGGCGTCCTGCTCGACTTCTCGCGAGTCGAGGAGCAGGCCCTCGCCCGCTACACGCAGGACGCGGGCAATCACGTCGAGATCGAAGTTCGCCCGGCCGCCGCTTTGGCAACCCCCTGAGGCGTCGGTTGCGATGCCGTCCTAGGGGCTGGGGCGGCTTGGCCACCGCAGCCGTCTCATCCCGGTTTGGCGAATGGCGGGCGATCCAAATCGAGCTCCGGCGCCGGTGAAGATTCTCTTCGTCGCCGACGTCTTCGGCGTCCCGGGACGCCGGGCGGTCGAAGAACAGTTGCCCGGACTCCGCGAACAGCTCGAGGCGGATCTCTGCGTCGTCAACGGAGAGAACGCGGCTGACGGCGCGGGCATAACGCCGCGAATCGCCGCGCGGCTGCTCGCCGCCGGCGCCGACGCGATCACGCTCGGCAACCACGTCTGGCGCCGCCCCGAGATCGGGCCGTACCTGGCCGAGTCAGAGCGGGTCGTCAGGCCGGCGAACGTCAGCGCCGGGTCGCCGGGCCGCGGACTGACGGTCGTCCCTGGCGCCGACGGAACTCCGGTCGCGATCATCAACCTGCTCGGGCAGCTCTTCATCCACTCGGCGGTCGGCCCGTTCGAGGTCGTCGACGGGCTCGTCGACGAGGCGCGCAAGCGCGCCCAGGTCGTACTGGTCGACTTCCACGCCGAAGCGACCAGCGAGAAGGTCGCGCTGGCGCGGTGGCTCGACGGCCGCGTCACTGCCGTGATCGGCACCCACACACATGTGCAGACGAACGACGCGCGCGTTCTCCCCGGCGGCACGGCGACGATCAGCGACGCCGGCATGACCGGACCGCACGACTCGGTGATCGGTGTTCAGGCCGACCTCGCGATCGCGCGCATGCGGACCGGGATGCCGGTCCGCTTCAAACCGGCCGAGGGCGGCGTGCGGCTCGAGGGAGTCGTGATCGAGTGCGCCGCTGACGGAAAGGCTATGTCGTGCGAGCCGGTTCGCGTCGAGGCATAGCCAGCACGACGACCAAGAGGATCAGAACGAGGTCGCGGGCGAAGACGAGCCACGACGCGATCGCATCCTGGTGCAGCGCCAGACGCCAGTAGCGGTAGGGAAACCAGAGCTGTGTCAGCACAAGCGCGACAGCGAGCACCACCGAGGCGGCCAGGCCCCGCCGCCCGCGGACGAGGGGTACAAGCGGCAGCAGCCAGATGAGGAACTGCGGCGAGAGCACTTTGCCGAAGGCGACGAAAGCCGCTACGCCGGCGGCCGAGTAGCGGACGAGCCGCTCCTTCGTCGCCGGACCGCGTGCGAACGCGATCCACAAGCCCAGCAGCACGAGAGCCTGCACGACCGTCTGGATCGCCGCCAGCGCTCCGGCGAGCGAGCCGCCCTGGTTCTGCGAGCCGTGGCTCAGGTTGAGATGGACCGTCCACGCGCCGAACTGGTGGGCGACGAGCAGGAAGCTCGAGCCGAGGCTCTCGATCTGCAGCGGCCGGTCGGCCTGCCGGTGCAGGCTCTCCCAGACGCCGCCCGGCGAGAGTCGGACGAACGGGAGAAAGCAGAGAGCGGCCACTCCCGCGAACAAGCCCGCGCAGACGAGCGCCTCCCGCCGCCCGTACCGCCGCCAGACGTACGTGAGCGCAGTCGGCACGACGACGACCGGGAAGATCTTCGCCGACGCCGCGAGTCCCAGCACACCGAGGCCGGTGCGCCTGCGCTCCGCGAGCACGGCGGCAAGCCCGAGCATCAACAGCGCCGTCGGCCAGAGGTCGAACCGCGTCAGGATCACCGAGCCCAGCGCGAGCGGCGCCAGCGCCGCAAAGCCGAGCGCGGCCAGCAAACGCTCGGGCTCCGCGCGCAGCGCAGACAGCGCAAGGGCGAGGCCCGCGATCGCGAGCAGGCCGCAGAGGATCATCAACCGCTCGAAGTTCCGCTTGTACGTCCGCTGGTCGTGCCCGTCGCCGATCGCGGGCAGCACGAAGACCGGCAGCGCCGCCGGCGGATATTCGACCCGGAAGTCGAGGTACGGCACCTTGCCGTCGAGCATCTCGTCGCCGTAACGCTGATAGACGGGCGTGTCGACGATCTGATCGCGTCTGTAGAAGCCGCGATGGAGCAGCGCCCACGCAGCGCCGAAGACCGCGAGCGCCCCGAGCGCGGCGGCCAGCGCCACCCGGCGCTCAGCCGGCAGCGACCAGCGCTCTTGGGTCGTGCTCACGCGGGACGGGAACCTCTTCGGCAACGGGCGCGTGCTCGGCGGTCAAGACGACGAGCGCGACGAAGGGAAAGAACCACGGGAGGTAGAGGTAGAACCAGTGTGTCAGCACGAGCTCGAAGCCGATCAGCAGCGCGGCCGTCAGCGCGGCTAGCTGCCGAGCGGTCTTCCGCCGGGGCACGAAGTAAACCGCGACGGCCCCGATCACGAGCAGCACCTGAAGGACGCGCTGGACGAGATGCAGATCGGGATAGCCGGCGCCGTACTGCTTCCAGTCCCAGATCGAGAAGGGCGAGTCTCGCGGGATCTGGAACTTGATCGTGCGGTCGTAGAACACATGGGCGGCATGCAGCGGGCTCGGCTCGAGCAGCAGGATCGAGAAAGCGGCCGCGGTTGCCGCCAGAAAGGCGCCGACGAAGACCGCCTTCTCGCGCGGGCGTGCGAGCGAATCCGGGTACGAGGCCCACAGCGGCGCAACCAGGAGCGGCGCGAACTTCGTCCAGCCGGCGAGCGCCGAGAAGACGCCCCGGGCGAACGCGGAGGTCACCAGCCAGAAGCCCCAGATCAGGAAGAGCGGCGGCAACGCGTCGTTCGTGTTCGAGCTCGACACGTACTGGGTGAACGGCCAGGCGACCCAGGCGAACGCGAGCGTCACGGCCAGCCTGAAGCCGCCGAAGCGAAGCCCGACCAGCGCCAGGCCGAGCATGCACAGCACGTCGAAGACGACGGACGCGAAATGCGCCGCCGGTAAGTCGTCCCACTTGCCGCTCCAGCCGAAGAACCAGTAGCCGGGTAAATAGGCCTCGTAGGCGACCGGGCCGTACGTGTCTCCCTGCGGGTTCGCCGACTCGCACCGCCCGTTCGTCTGGATCCGGTCGCGGATCTCGCCGTCCTCGTCCGCGGGGCCGCACGCCTTCAGGCTGTCCTCCACGGGGAAGTTCCCGTAGGGCGCCTCGCCTTGCGTGATCCGCTGGGCGCCGACGACGCCCGAATAGCCGACGTCGATCACGTTCGAGTTCTCAACATTGAGCCCGATCCGGAAGCCGGCGAGGAAGACTGTCGCTGCGGCGAGCAGCCAGATGGGCCAGACCGGCCGGCTCTCGGAGAGGCCGGTACCGCGCCGGACGCTCCAGACCATTCGCCCCAGCAGATAGATGAGCGCCGGATAGACCAGCGGAACGCTCGTGAAGACGTGGCCTTTGTTGAAGTACCAGAGCGAGACGCTGAAGGAGAGGAGCACGAGCAGGTCGAGATTTCGCACCGAGAGCGGCCGGCGGAAGTCGGCGAGGCCGATCAGGAAGGCCGCGCAGAGACCGAGCCAGACGGGCAGGCTGTTGATCTCCTTGCCGCCGAACGCGCCCTTGTAGCCGCGCGCCATCTTCCAGGCGACCTGCGGGCCAGTCCAGGCCTCCGTGACGGAGCCGGTCGCGTCCTGAACCCGCCCGGTCGCGACCTCGCCGACCTTGTCGACCGATGTCCAGACTTTGATCGTCCAGTTCCCGAACTGGGCGTTGTAGCTGGCGTCGGTCGTCCGCGTCTTAGGCGGGTAGTGACGCAGCCAGGCCGCGATCTTCGGATTCGCGAGGAAGATCGCGGTCGCCTTCTCCTTCGTCAGCTTCGTCTTCGGCGCGGCCCCGGCGGCGGGAACCAGCAGCAGCGCGCAAAGAGCGGCGACTCCCAGCCGGCGCATGGAATCAGGGTAGTGGACGCGCTACCGCCTGAAGCTCCAGAGCTTGTTACCGACGAAATTGAGCGGCGTGACGAGCACGATCGCGATCGCCTGCGCCACCACCTTGTTCATTCCCAGGGCGATCAACGCGCTGAGGATGCCGAGGTTCGCGCCGTAGGCAATGAGCGCGACCGTGAAGAAGCGTAGGCCCTGGTGGGCGACGTGCCCGCGCTGCGCGCGGAAGGTCCAGATGCGGTTCCAGAGGTAGTTGTTGGTGACTGCGACCAGGAAAGACACCGTCGCCGCGTAGGCGTAGTGCCAGCCCGCCCCGCGCAGCAGGGCTGTGTAGACGGCGAGATTGACGACATAGCCGGTCGCACCGACGGCGGCGAACTTCGCGAGCTGCAGCCAGTTCGAGGATCGGCGCAGCGCGCGACCCGCTCGGGCGCGCGCGGCGAGCACGGCGGACGGCCGCTGCGCCATCGGCGCGCGAGGCTATCAGCGCGGGCTGACGCCTTCGAGCGATCCGTCGCGGTCGACAGCGCTACTGCTCGAAGCCCTCCGCGCCCACGAGCGGGACGAAGCGGCATGGGACCGAATGGATCAAAGCGGGTCCTTCCGGGCTCCTGACGGCGACCTCGAGCCGCTGGCCGCGGGCGCTGCCGACCGGGACGACGAGCCTGCCGCGAGGCTTCAGCTGCTGGTAGAGCGTCTGCGGAAACCCGGGCGCCGCCGCGGCGACGGCGATCCCGTCGTAAGGAGCGTGCTCGGGCAGGCCGAGCGTTCCGTCGCCGACGTGCACGTGGACGCGCTCGTAACCGGCCGCGGCGAGGCGCTCACGGGCCAGCTCGGCGAGCTCCGGGATTCGCTCGATCGTGTAGACCTCGGCGGATAGCTCGGCGAGCACGGCCGCCTGGTAGCCGGAGCCGGTGCCGACGTCGAGCACCCGCTCGCCGCCGGTCAGCCTCAGCGCCTCGCAGATGCGGGCAACCATGTACGGCTGGGAGATCGTCTGGCCCCCGCTGATCGGCAGGGCCGCGTCGTCGTAGGCACGCCTCTGCTGTCGCTCGCCGACGAAGCGCTCGCGGGGAACGGCTTCCATCGCGCGCAACACGCGCTCGTCGACGATGTCGCGGCCGCGGAGCTGGGCGGCAACCATCGCGTGGCGGCGGTGTGCTTGCTCGTCCTCAGGCGGCATGCGCGAGGCGGCGGGTGTAGGCCGGCGGCTCGACGCCGAAGTGCTGGAGCGCAAGCGGCGCGAGATCGGTAATGCTCCGCGGCGCCGCAGCGAGGCCGACCGCGAGCATCGGCACCTCGGAATCGGCCGCGGCGAGGGCGCCGTGGCTGCCGCCGCCCAGGTGGCTGCGGCCCGCGAGATCGGCGAACTCGACGCCGTCGGCGGCGGAGACGAGTAGGTCGCCCGCGTTCGGGTTGCGAAGCGCCGCCCAGGCCCGCTCGAGCGCGGCGGGCTGAGGCAGAAGAGCCGGATCGCCGCTCGTCTCCCAGCCGGCAGCGGACGGAGCGAAACGGAGCTCTTCGCCGGCGCGACGGGCGATCGCTTCGCTCCCTTCGAGAAAGAGCACGGCTTCCGCACCCTGCTCGCTATCGAGGCGCGCCGCCAGCTCGCGCGTGTCCGCGCGCGTGGCGTCGGTGCGGTAGACCATGCCGGCGCGGTTCGAGGCGGTCACGATCACGCCCGCGTCCGCAAAGCGATCCTCGAGCCGGACGGCGCGCTCGACTCGCGTCTGGCCGTGGTCGGCGCAGAGGAGCACCGCGTAACGCTCGAGGAACTCGTCTGGGCCGCCGGAGGCCTCGACCAAGGCCCAGATCGCCGCGTCGCTGCGCAGGAGCGCCTCCTCGGCCGCACCCGGACCGGCGAGATGTGAGGCGAAGTCGTAGTCCGGCAGGTAATGCACGAGGAAGTCGAAGCCGTCTCTCGTCACCAGCCAGCGCCCCACCGCGGCGGCGTAGGCGTCGACCGACCCGACCGAGCGACCGAAGACGGCGAGCGGCGCGCCGGTCACGTCCGACTCGAACAGGTTGAAGAAGAAGAAGCGCTTCGGCCCGTAGGCCGGGCGGGTGACGGGCGCCACCGCCGGAACGTGGCGCGTGCGGCCCCGGTAGCAGGTGAAGTTGATCGCCGCGGTCGTGTAGCCCGCGTCCTCGAGCGCCTCGAACACCGTCACCGCCTCGGCGCCGAGGTGCTGCTCGTTCATGTTGAAGATCGCGTCGAGAAGGGCCTGGCGCGTGCCGGCCGCGCGGACCGCCGCGAACGAGGACCCGTACTCGACGATCCGGCGCTCGCCGCGGTGGTACCAGACGAGATGCGGAATCCGGTGGACGTCGGGGTGGGCGCCGGTCGCGATCGACGACAGGCAGACCGGCGTCAGCGAGGGAAACGTCGAGATCCCGCGCCCGTAATTGCCGTTCTCGGCGAGGAACTTCAGCGCGGGCGTCCGGTCGTCCTCAGCCGCACGCTCGAAGGCGGCCGGGGTGAGGCCGTCGATCACGATCAGGATCAACTTCTTGGCCACTAGTGCCCCTTCCAGTAATGCCGCCGAGTTTCTGGGTCGCGAGCACCAAGCCAGAGGCCGCACTCGCTCGCGGCCAAGGCTGGCAGCCTTGGCAAGAGCGAGGGTGGACTCTGGCGCCGCGTGATCGCGGGCCAGAAGCCGGCATGTATTGCTGGATGGGGCACTAGTCCCTTGCGAGCGTGCGCAGGCCTGCGTACCGCTCGGGCTCGCGGCGGCGCGCGCGGGCGGCGAGCGCGGGCAGCGCGAGCGCTTCCAGGTAGCCGAGAAACGGGACGAGTGCGAGAGCCGCGACGCCGAGGCCTGCGAGGCCGACCAGGATTCCGGTGCCCGCCGTGGTGCCGCCCCGGCGCAGGGTCCCGCCGGCGAGCGGAGCACCGCCGAGCCCGCCGAGCAGGCCTCCGATCGCACCGCCGACGGCGTCGTTCCAGTCGTCGAGCGCGAAACCGACCGCGGTTCCTACCGCCGCGCCGATCAGGATCGCGACGAGCGCGCCCGGCCGGCTTCTCGCCAGCCATCCGGCTGCGGCAAGCGCGGCACCCGCGCCGATGCCGGCAGCGACGCCGATGCGATACCACTCCCACATGCGGTCCAGTCTAGTGCTGGAGTCCGGCTCGAAAACCGATCGGCCTGCCCTCGCGAAATCACCGGCGAGGGACCGTTCTCCCTCAGGAGCCCGGCGGTGACTATGGGCTGCCGAGCTCCACTCCGCGCTCGATCCGAGCGATCACGGCCAGGCCGAACTCGGCTGCGCGCGCGCCGTCGACGACGCGGTGGTCGAAGGTGACCGCGACCGTCCCGGTCGGGCGCGCGACGATCTCGCCCTCACGGACGACTGGTCGCTCCGCGATGCGTCCGATGCTGAGGATCCCGACCTCGGGGTGGTTGACGATCGGCGTCGTCAGCAGGCCACCGAGCTTGCCCGCGCTCGTGACGGTGAAGGTCGAGCCGCGGAGCTCCTCGGGCTTGAGCTTGCCGGCGCGGGCGGCCTCGGCCAGCCGGGCGACGTCACGAGCGAGCTCGTCGACCGAGCGCGAGTCGCAATCGCGGACGACCGGGACCACGAGTCCCTGCTCCGTCTGGACGGCGACGCCCAGGTCGTAGCGGTCGAGGTAGACGATCTCGTCCCCCTCGAGGCGCGCGTTCAGCTCGGGCACCTCTTTCAGCGCTTCGGCCACGGCCCTGAGCATCAGCGGGACGAGCAGCTTGAGGTCGAGTGCGCCGAAATCGCACTCCTCGACCCAGGTCACCGGCGGCACCTCCGCGTGCGCCCGGGCCATGTGCTCGGCGATCAGCCTGCGGACGCCGCGCAACGGCTCGCGGTGTCCCTCCGGGGCGTGCCCCGGTGCCAGACCCGCCGACGCGGCCGCCGCTCGCACGTCCTCTTCGGTCACGCGACCCTGCGGCCCGCTGCCGGCGAGGGTCTCCAGGTCGACGTCAAGCTCCTGGGCCAGGCGGCGCACGAGGGGCGTGGCGCGGGCACGCTGTCTACTGGGGTCGTGTCCTGGCGCCACGCCTGAGGACACGTCCGCATCGGACGCCGCCGTTTGGTTCTGCGGCGCCTCCTCGGCGCGCGGCTGCTCGTCGTCGGGTGAGGTTCCGTCCTCGCCGATCACGACGAGCACCGTGCCCACGGCCACCGTGTCGCCTTCGCGGACGAGAATCCGAGCGACCTTGCCGGCAGCCGGGGACGGAATCTCGACCGTCGTCTTGTCCGTCTGAATCTCGACGAGGGGGTCGTCCTCGCCGATCTCCTGGCCCTCCGCGACGAGCCAGCGCGCGATCTCGCCCTCGGTCAAGCCCTCGCCGAGGTCGGGCAGCTTGAACTCGTAGGCCACGGTCGCGGAATCTACCGAGGTAGTCCTACCCAGGCGTTCGCGGGCACTACGAGCACGCGGAGGCCGCCCTCGACCCGCCAGAGCGAGACGGCCTGCTCGTCGCCGCGGAGGTCGGCTGCCACCTCGCGTGGCACGTAGCCGGCCTGGAGCGTCCGCTCCTCATTCCAAATCGCCACGGCGTTGGGATCGTGCTTGTTCTCGGGCTCGCGCACGAGCGCGAGAGGGCGGCCCGGGTCGAACGAGTCGTCGTCGACGTTGCCCGGCCGGAAGCTCACGCCCGCTACCGCGACAACCCGAAGCCGTGGGTCCTCCCAGCGGACCGGCTCTCCCGTCGCCGCGTCGCGGAGGTGATACCCGGAGGCGCCGCGCTCGAGCCAGAGGCGAAGGCGCTCGCTCACATCGTGACCTTACGGGCCATGAGCGTTTGTGGCAGTTCGTGAGGACTGTCCCCGCGAACTGGCGCGCGCGGACATGGCAACTGCAACGAAAGTGTGACTTTTCGTCCACAGGACACGGCTCGCCTGGCCGATTCCGCTGCGGCGTCGTCGAAGGGCCGCTTAGAACTCGAGCGTCTTCCGCACCGCGGCGACGACGCGCTCGACCGACGGCATGTAGGCGTCCTCGATCTGCCAGTACGGATATGGCACGTCGTAGCCGGTGACCCGGATCACCGGGGCACGCAGGTCGAGCATCGCCTTCTCGGCGAGAATCGCCGCCAGCTCGGCCCCGTAGCCGGCGGTGCGCGGCGCCTCCTGCACGATCACGGCGCGGCCTGTCTTCCCGACCGACTCCAGCAATGCCTCCTCGTCCAGCGGCTTCAAGGTGCGAATGTCGAGCACCTCGACCGCGGCCTCTTCCGCCAACAACTCGGCCGCCGCTTCCGCGACCGGCACCATCGAGCCGTAGGCGACGATCGTCGCGTCGTCGCCGTCGCGCGCGACGCGGGCTCGCCCCAAGGCCACGACGTGCTCGCCCGCCGGCACGTCGCCGCGCATCGTCCGGTAGTGGAGCTTCGGCTCGAGCACGATCACCGGGTCGGGATCGCGGATCGCCGCGGCGAGCAGCCCCTTCGCATCAGCGGGCGTCGAAGGAATCGCCACCTTCACCCCCGGCGTGTGCGCGTAGTACGCCTCGGGCGAGTCGTCATGCAGCTCGGGCGCCCGGACGCCGCCGCCGTACGGCATCCGTACGACCAGCGGAAAGTCCATCGCGCCGCGCGTGCGCCAGCGGTACCTCCCGACATGCGTGATCAGCTGATCCAGGCACGGATACGAGAAGGCGTCGTACTGCATCTCGCAGACGGGCCGCCAGCCGGCCATACAGAGACCGACCGCAGCCCCCAAGATCCCGGCCTCCGCGAGCGGCGTGTCGACACACCGCTCGGCGCCGAACTTGTCGCGCAGGCCCGCCGTCGCTCGGAAGACGCCGCCCGCTCGGCCGACGTCCTCGCCCATCACGAGCACCGAGTCGTCGCGCGCGAGCTCGGTATGGAAGGCGTCGTTGATCGCCTCGACGAGCGTCAGCTCACTCACCGAGCAGCTCCCGCAGCTCGGCGAGCTCGGCCGCGAAGGAGGCCGGCGGAGCCGCGTACGCATGCTCGAACACGAGCCCCACATCTGCTGGCGGTTCCTCCTCCGCCGCCGCGATCCCTGAGCGCAACGCCTCCGCAGCCTCGGCCCGGGTCGACTCCGCGAGCTCGTCGCTGAGCACCCCGGCGCGGCGCAGGTAGGCCTCGTACCGCCCCAGGCACTCACGCCGCTTCTCCTCCTCGACCCGCTCGAGGTCGATGTAGGCGCGCGGGTCGTCCGCCGTCGCGTGCGGCGCTGTCCGGTACGACACCGCTTCGATGAAGGTCGGCCCCTCGCCGGCACGTGCCCGAGCGACCGCGTCACGCGTGGCCTCGAACACGGCCAAAACGTCGCACCCGTCGACGCGAACGCCCGGAATCCCGTACCCGACCGCCTTGTCGGCAAGCGTCTCGGCGGCCGTTTGAGCGGACAGCGGCGTCGAGATCGCCCACTGGTTGTTGTTGCAGAAGAGAATCAGGGGCGCGCGCATCACCCCGGCGAAGTTGGCGCCCTCGTGGAACGAGCCCTCGGAGGTGGCGCCGTCGCCGAAGTATGCGACGGCGCAGGACGACTCCCCGCGCAGCTTCTTGCCCCACGCGAGGCCGGCGGCATGCGGCACATGCGTTCCGATCGGGACGCAGATCGAGGCGACGTTGTAGTCGAGCGGGTTCCACCAGCCGGCGGGGTGGCCCCGCCACCACGAGAGCACGGTCGAGACGGGCATCCCGCGCAAGAGCCCAATCGCCGACTCGCGGTAGCTGGGGAAGATCCAGTCCTCGCGCTCGAGCGCGTAGGCCGAGCCAGCCTGCATCGCCTCGTGGTTCCAGAAGATCGCGTACGTCCCGATCCGCCCCTGCCGATGGAAGACGACCGACCGCTCGTCGTAGGTTCGCAGCAAGACCATCGAGCGGTAGAGCTCGAGCAGGTCCCGCTCCTCGAGCCCCTCCACCTCCCCGTCCGGAATCGCCTCGCCGTCTCCGATCACGCGCCGGAGGTCGTGTGATCCTGGGACGCGTAGCGTTTGGGCCATCGGCCGCGAAATCTACCGCTATTGCTGCTGGTGACCCGCTTTCGCCAGCACGAGAACGAGTGCGAGCAGGCCAACCGTCGCGGCAACGCCTACCGCCTCGAGCAGAACGCCGCCGCCGGCGTGCAGGTCCAGCGCCGCGAGCGCGAAGGAGACGAGCGCGAGCGCAGCGGCGCCGCGTAGCGCGAGTCCGGCGGCCCGCCGCGCGACGAGCTCGCCCTCGTCGGGGACGGAGACTTGCTCCAGCGACCAGTAGGCGAGCTCGGCCGCGACGAAGATCGCGGCCGCCGCAAGAACCGTTCCGCCAGGCGCACCCGAGCCGCGGGTCCACGCCGATACAGACCACGACGCCCCGACCCCCGCGAGCGACGCGACGATCGCCGGCGGAGTCGCGAGCGCGAGGCCGCACGCGAGCAATGCCGCAGCTCCCGCGCCGAGCGCGAGCACCAGCAGACCGAAGCGGTCGGCCTCGAGCGCCCCGTAGACCGCGACACCCGAGACGGCCAGAACGGAACCCGTCGCGGGCGCTAGGCGCGCGCGTGCGGGTGCCGGCGAGATGCGCTCACCCCCTCCAGGATCGCGGTCAGCGGGGTGCCGTCCCGCCATTCGACCACGGGTGCTCCGGCCCGCTCGTACTCCGACCGGCGCCCCTCCCGTCGCAGCTTCCAGAGCCGAAAGGCGAGCTCCCCGGCTTCGCCCGGCTCCGGCTCGACGAAGGGCAGCGGCGAGACATCGACGATGACGAGGTCGAAGCCGCGGGCTCGGAGGTCGAGCAGCGCGCTGATCGCGCGGTCGTCCAGCAGCGGCGTCAGGGCGAGCACGAGCGCCTTTGGAGGCAGCGTCCCGCGCGGAAGTACGTCGATCTCCTTCCAGGCGTAGCTGAGCGTGATCTCCGTGTTCAGCAGCGCCTCGACGATCCGGTAGCGCTGCAGCAGCCCGGTCCCGGGACGAAGCCAGTTGAGGACGCCGCCGAAGTTGATGAGACCGACGCGGTCCTTGTCGACGAGGTAGCGCTCGCTCAGGGAGGCGGCGGCCCGAATCGCCTGGTCGAGCGTCCCCGTTCCGCCGCGCCGCGCGTCCGCGAAGCTGTCGAGAAACAGGATCACGTCCGCGTTTCGCTCGGCGTGGAACTCGTTTACCCAAAGGTCGCCGCGGCGAGCGCTGGCGCGCCAGTTGATCCGCCTGATCCGGTCGCCTGCCCCGAACGGGCGAAGATCGGCGAACTCGAGCCCCTCGCCTTTCTGCCGCGAGACGCGGTTGCCGGTGAAGAGCTGAGTCTCGCGGGGCGCGACGAGCTCTCGCAGCTCTTCCGGACGCGGGTAGACGCGCAGCACCGCCGCTCGATCGAGCGTCCGCTCCCAGGCGAGCAGGCCCGCGGAGTCGCTCGCCCGCAGATGGACCTCGCCGAGGCGGTAGGCGCCCCAGCTCGCGCACCGGAGCCGAAGCTCGAGCAGACGGTCCTCGCCGGAGTCGAGGCGCAGCGCGACCGGATTCTTTCCCTCGACCAGCTCGAGCCCGCGCGGAACCTCGACCAGGAGCTCGAGGCGCGGCGCGTAATCGCGGGCGTCGAGCTCGACCTCGACTACGACCTCGTCGCCCTCGAGGACGCGCGCGCGGTCGATCTCGACGTGGACGCGCGTGTCCGGCTCTCGCGCGAGCGACAAGCCAACGGCGAGCAGGACCGCGAAGGGCACGGCGATCAGCGCCAGCTCGGGACGGGCAAAGATCAACGACGCCAGCAGTCCGAGCGCGGTCAGGCCCACGTAGCCGCCGAGCTTCGGCGTTGCGTACCTGACGGAACTGCCGTCCGTCACTCGGCCAGCCCGGCTTCGACTCTCGCTGCGCCGGCTGATCTCATTCCGGTAGTTGGAGCGCCTCTTCGGCCGAGGGCGTCGGCACCTGCTCGAGCGTCTCGCGAACGACGTCGTCGCCGCTGATCCGCTGGACCCACAGTTCGGGCTTCAGCATGAGGCGGTGCCCCAGCCCGGGCACGGCGACGGCCTTGACATCGTCCGGGGTCGCAAAGTCGCGACCATGCAGCGCCGCCCGGCAGCGGGCGAGCTTGAGCAGCGCCAGCGAGCCGCGCGGGCTCGCTCCGACCTGGAGCCGGGCACTCGCCCGTGTCGCCGAGACGACCTCGACGATGTAGCGGCCGATGCTTTCCGCGACGTACACGTCCTCGACGGCGCCCTGCATCGCCAGCAGCGTCTTCCGGTCGACGACCGGACTCAGCTGGACCGCGTCCTCGCCTCGGGCGAGCCGTCGCTCGAGGATCGACCACTCGTCGTCGGGCGATGGGTAGCCGACCTGCAGCCGCAGCAGGAACCGGTCGAGCTGCGCCTCCGGGAGCGGATAGGTCCCCTCGTACTCGACCGGGTTCTGCGTCGCGAGCACGACGAAAGGCCGCTCGAGCGGGTGCGTCGTCCCCTCGATCGTCACCTGCTGCTCCTGCATCGCCTCGAGAAGCGCCGCCTGCGTCTTCGGCGGCGCCCGGTTGATCTCGTCGGCGAGCATGACGTTCGTGAAGATCGGCCCTCGCCGGAACTCGAAGTCGGAGGTTCGCTGGTTGAAGATCGACGACCCGGTGACGTCTCCAGGCATCAGATCGGGAGTGAACTGGACGCGCGTGAAACGCATCGAGGTCACCTCCGCGAACGAGCGCGCGATCAGCGTCTTGGCCAGGCCCGGGAAATCCTCGATCAGGACGTGTCCGTCCGCGAGTACGCCGAGCAGGACGAGCTCGAGCGCGTCGCGCTTGCCGACGATCGCGCGTTCGAGCTCGGCCAGGATCTGCTCCGCCTTCGCAGCGAGCTGCTCGATCGTCAAAGCCGCTCCAGCCGTTCGATGTGCCCCGCCAGCTCGGCGACCGGCAGCCCAGGAGCGGTGCGCCTGCCGACTTCCCGCTCGGGCGAGACGAGCTCCCAGAGCTCGTCTCCCAGGAGCTGCCTCGCCCGCTCGGGGTCCCGGTCGAGATCGACAGCGTGGCGCCCGTAAAGGCGGGCGCCCGTGAGCTCCCGGAGCAGCGGGCGGAGGCGGTAGTGAAGGTCGAACTCGTTCGCGCCTCCGAGCACCACCAGCCGGTGGATCCTTTCGAGCTCCGCGATCGGCGGCGGTCGCTCGGGGCCCTCCGGGGCGCGGTCGAAGCGCGACCGAAGCCAGGCCTCCGGCTCGAGCGTCCGGAAGGAGGAGACGAGCGTGCGGACCGCCAACGCGCCGAGGAAGAGCACGTAGATCCCCACGAAGAGCGTTCTCCTGCTCGGGATCGCGATCACGACCGCGAGCAGGATCGCCGTCGCGAAGGAGACGCCTGCCCCGATTCGGATCACTCTGCCCTTCACGCAGCCTCCGCCGCCTCGACGGCGGCCAGATCGGCCTGCAGCCTCTCGATCGCCTCGATCGCGGCCGCCTTCATGTCCGCATCGATTTCATGCGGGCTGAAGCGGGCGCGCTCGAACAGCGTCGTCAGCCGGCTGGCCGCCAGACGGCCGCCGGTCAGTTCTCCGAGCACCCGGCCTAGGTACTCGTGCGGCGCCTCGAATCGACGCCGGGGAACGCCGTGCGCGGCCAGCGAGCGCTCCATCCGCGCGTAAGCCGCGATCACCGCACGCCGCGGATCCGACTCGGCGCGGAGATCGTCGAGGGTCTCGTCGAGCACGTCGGCGAGCGTCTCGGTAATCAACCCGGCGCTCGGAAGCCGCCGCCTGCGCCGACGCTCCGCGAGCAGGAACGCGGCGAAGGCGATTCCGCCCGCGCCGAGAACCGCGAGCAGCGGCGCCAGGCGCACGTGCGGTTCCCGCGCAGCGGCTCGGTGGCCGGCCTTTCCACCCCTGCCCTGGGGTGTGTTGGCGGCGGCGGGGTTGTCGGCAGGCGGACGAATGTGCCTGCGCAGGTGGTAGCGCTCGCCGGCGATCGTGAAGAGCGCGAGAGCGGCGAGCAGAACGGCGATCATCCTCCAGGTCCGCTGACGCGTTGCCTGCGGGCGCTGGTAGCGGCGACGCTCGAGCCCGCTCCAGAACATCGCGAGGACGACGGCGACGGCCCCGATGACGTAGAGGGCGATCACGATCGTCAGGATCGTGTCGATCGCGTAAGGGTTCGCGTGCGAGGACCCGGATCCATCGAGCCGGTAGCCGCCGGCCGCAACAGCGACGAGCGCGACCAGCACAACGGCCGCCGCCGCGAGCAACAGCCCGCGCATGAGCCGCGTCCGCGGGTCGGTCACGCCCGGAGCGTAGCGGCGTCCGGCGCGAGAATCGAGACGGCGTCCCGCTCGGCTTCGAACAGGACCGAGTCGACGTCCCCGAGATCCTCACCGTCCACCTGAAGCGGCAGCGGTGCGTCGCAGCGCACCTCGATCCGATCGAGGTCGTGGCCGTAGAAGACATCCTCAGCCCGCTCCCCACCGCCGCGGAACGCGTAGGCGATGAAACGAGGGATCACGCGGGGCACAAGGCGCTGCGGTGCCACCAGATCAAGCCCGAGCTCGAAGCGCGCGTCCGGCGCGACCCGCAAGGGCCGGCTCCCGGCGTACGAGTACGGATAGCCGTTGGCGACGAGCGCGAACGCCGCGCGGCCGAAGCCCTCGATCTCGAGCACCGGCTCATAGCGCCCTCGCCGCCCGGCGAGCAGCTTGGCCGCTTCCCACGTGAACGCGAGGTCGCCCGGGCGGCGGCCGTCGCTGCGGCGGCCCAGCTCGTCGACGCGGCGGACGAGCTCCGCATCGAAGCCGATGCCGGCGGCGAAGGCGAACCTCCTCCCGTTCGCGCGGCCGAGCGAGATGCGGCGCGGCTGCGCGGAGATCAGCGCCCGGGCGGCGGCGACCGGATCGAGCGGCACGCCGAATGCCCGCGCGAGGACGTTCGTGTGCCCGCCCGGAAGCACGCCGACGACGACGTCGTCTTCGACGCCGTTCAGCACCTCGTTGAGGAGCCCGTCGCCCCCGAAGACGTAGAGCGCCCCCTCCCGCTCCAGCCCCCGCGCGAGCTCGGTCGCGTGCCCGCCCTGCTCGGTGAGGAGCACCGTCAGCTCGACGTTGCGGCGTAGCTCGCGCTCGACGGAAGCCAGCCGTTCCTCGGTGACGCGGCTCGCGAACGGGTTGACGATCAGAGCCGCGCGGTTCATCGTCGCGAGCATGCCACGGCTCGACCATGCCGCCTTCGAAACGGACGATCCCGATTCGACGGCCGCCTTCTACGAGCGGATCTTTGGCGCGCGCGTGGTCAAGGCCGAGGGTCACCCCGTGATGGCCTACGTCGACAACACGGGCTTCGCCTTCCACGAGCGCCGAGGGCCCGGAGATCACACAGCCGTGCGGGTCTCGGCCGAGGAGCGTGCGGAGATCAAGCACCGGCTCGATCAGGCCGGGATCGAGAGCGAAGAGCGCGATCACGAGATCGCCGTCGGCCTGTTCTTCCGCGATCCCGAGGGCCGCCTGCTCGAGGCGATCACGTACGCGTCCGGGGACGATCCGCGAAACCAGCCGTGACAGCGGAGGCCGGCGTGAAGCCGGCCTCCGCTCAAAGCAATCAGCAGACCGTGCCTACGGCGTCACCGTCGTGTTCCACGTCGCCGTGTCATTGGATGAATTCGAGTCGCCCGGGGACGCCTCGCTGACGGAGACGGTGTTGGTCGCCGTCCCCGTCACCCTCAGCTTGGCGACGATGGTGATCGTGGCGGTGGACCCGCTCGCCATGCTCCCGAGCTTGCAGGTCACACTCGTCACGTTGTTCACGGTCGCCTTCGTGCAGGTGCCCTGGCTCGCCTTGACCGACCTGAACTCCGCCTTGAACGGCAGCTTGTCGATCGCGACCACCCCACTCGCGGCGGCCGGTCCGTCGTTCTTGACCGTGATCGAGTACGTCGCGAGGCTGCCCACCTTGAGGGTGGCCGGGCCCGTCTTCGTCACCGAGAGATCGGCCGTGGGCGGGCTGAAGGCCTCGAGCTCGGCCGCCCTGACCTCGCTGTCCCTCGCCGAGCCGGTCACGCAGCCGGAGTCGTTCGCGGGGTCGTTGTCGTCATCCGTCTGAATGCCCGGAATGCCTGTGCACTGGTTCGTCTTGACGACGAGCCGGAGGTGCGTGGCCGTCACCGGGGCCGACAGCTGGAACGTCCGGATGATCAGATCCGGCGAGACGGGTCGCGGCCTCGCCCCCGGGAACGCGTCGTCCGCGCTCGTGTAGACGTTCGAGAAGCCGGCGTCCGACGAGCAGTCGGCCGTGGCCGAGTTGCACGCCCAGAGCTCGAACTTGCGCAGCGCCGAGAAGCGGTTCTGGCCCGGGTTCAGCATCGCGCTGACACGAACGCTCGAGATCTGGTGCGCGCCGCCGCCGAGCTTGACCGTCACCGTCGTCCCGTCGACGGAGGGCATGCGCCCGGTCGCCGTCCAGTTGCTGTTCTCGGTGTCGTCGATCAGGTTGCCGAGGTCGGACCCGTCACCTGAGGCGACGGCTCCATTGGCGGCGGAGGCCCAGTTCGTCTGAAGCTGGAAGGTGATCGCGGTGGCCTGCGCCGAGGCGATCGTCTTCGTGAACCGGGTCAGTCCGTAACCAGGCGCTTGGACGATGAAATCGTAGGTCCCCGGCACGAACTGCGCCGTGTTCGACAACGTAGTGCCGGCGTCGGTGTCGGCGATCGGGACGGCCCGATCCTCGTACTTGCCGACATACACCGTCGCGTTGACGTGCGCGTTGAGCGCGTCCGCGTTGCAACACCGTCTCCGTCAGCGAGGCGTCCCCGGGCGACTCGAAGCTCGGGGTCGCCTGGGTGTCGGCAGTGCCCGCGGAATGGGCGCCGATCCCGAGTCCGCGCTGGGAGAAGGCCCGCCAGAGCTCCGTCTGGTTGGCCCCGCCGAACCGCATCTGATCGGCCGCGAGGTAGGCGTCACGCGCGTCGACCATGCTCACGGCCGACGGCATCAGGAGCCAGGCGTCGTAGACGATCTGGATCCAGCGGCGATTGCCCGGGCAGGCATCCGCGGCGTTTTTGCCGGCCGCGCACGCCGCCTGGCGGGCACTGTCGCTCGCCGGGAAGGTGGCGTTGTACTTGTCGACGAGCGCCTGCCTGATCGACCAGTTGACGCCGTTCCAGATCTCACCGTCGGCGTGCACCTCGGGCCCGGCCGTGTCGAAGCCGAGGTCGCTGTAGTTCAGCGGGTTGTCGTCGATCGAGTAGTCGCGGATTCCCTTCTGCGGGTTCCCAGTCACGTAGGCCCCGACCGAGAACGGATTCTCGCCGTTCGTCGGCACGTAGCCGTTTTCGTTCAGGTACTCGACGGCGTCGAGATCCGACCACGACTCGCCCATCGAGCCGGCCTGGTAGCCGCTCAGACCGGAGTCCGGACCGGCGACCATGCGGTTCGAGATCAGGTGCGTGTATTCGTGACCGAAGACTGAGGTGTCGAAGCCGCCGTCCACGCACGGCGAGTAGAACGCTCCCGCGATCGGCTGCCAGAGGTACTGGTTGGTGATCGGCGAGACTCCGTCGTTGAGCGTGATCTGGTTCGCGTTGTCGCGACCGAGGTAGCTCGGGGCTCCACCGCTGACGGCGCCGGCCTGCGAGTCGCCGATCTCCGGATCGGCCTCGCGCCCGGCTGGGTACGGGCCGGGGTTGGTGTTGCCGAAGTTGCTCTGCTGTGCGTTGAAGTTCGTCTCGGTGAAGCCGAGGTTGTACGAGAAGTCGTGCATTCGGTTGTGGCCGACGAACAGGTTCGTCACCGAGGCGAAGATGTC
>VAWH01000020.1:78848-80991 GCA_005888315.1 Actinomycetota bacterium
GCTCGTCTGCCAGACATTCGTCCACGGGTACGCGTAGCGGCGGTCCGGCTGAACCGGCCGTTGCGCGCCGCCCGGTGTCAGCGGGCTGCCCCAGGCCTCCGCGGTGTTCGCGTTGTTGCCCTTCGTCGTCCCCGTCGGCGCGTTCGCCTGGACGTCGAAATCCCAGGGCGCTCGTGAGGCGCTGTTCGCGACCGCCACCTGGCACTCGGCGTCGGCCGGCGTCAACCCGCTCAGAGATGCGAGCCAGCAGTCGAACACTCGGGTGTCGGTGGTGGAGAGGTCGAGCGGTGGATTCGCCTCGAAGACCTGCCACTTCGGAGTGCTCGCGAGCGGCGGCGTCGTCCCCGCGGCGGTGTTGATCGTGATCGTGCCGTGGTACGTGTAGGGCGGCGTGTAGTCGTCCGGCGAGTGGGTGAATGGACAGATTCGGATGTAGTAGCTCCCTGCCGGAACGCCCCCCGAGGGCTCGTAGTGGATCGCCTCCGGGCTGAAGAGGATGTCCGAACTGGCCACGACGTTGTCCTGGCCGTAATGAAGCTCGAGGATGATGTCGTTGATCGCGACGTCCTCTGTCGCCACGGCGTCGATCGACTTCGTGCCCGTTGGAGCTGCGAACGGCCCCTCGTACGGTCCGCACTCGACCGTCGCCCCCACGGGAAGCTCGCCCGAGTACGTACAGTTGATGCCCGCCGCGTCGCACGTCGCAGCCTCTTGAACCGCGTTCTGGCGGAAGATGGTCGCACCCGTCAGCGCGTCGATGTACTCCTTATACGCGCTCGGCCACGCGGGATTCGTGTCCTGGAAGAGGACCTCGTAGGCGGGCCGAACTCCTTGCGTATAGGTCGGCAGCGCGGTTAGTCGCACTCGTTGGTAGTCGGCGAAGCCCGCGACCTTGAGGCCCGTCCAGCCCGTCTTCGGGTCGGTCCTCGACGTGAGCACGCTCATCACGGATACCTGTCGGCCGACGTCCGTCGCCGCCGCCGCCCAGGCCTGGGCGGGTGAGAGGAGCGCCTCGGCCGGCGCGCTGCCGTCACCTGCAGAAGACGACGAGACGTAGGCGATCTTGCCGCCGACGACGCCAAGGGTGATCAGGCCGTCCTGGGTCGCCGGCAGGCCGCCGAACGTCTGGCGGAAGAGGACTGCGTGCCCCTCACTCCCGATCATCGGGGAGTCGCTGAGAAGCTCGAGGTTGCTCACTCCCTGTGCGGAGAGCCGGAACAGAGCCGCATTCGAGCTGATGAAGCTCCGCGCGGCCGTCACCGGGTCGCTACTAAGCCCGGCGGCGAGGTAGCCCCCGTACTTGATCAGCGACTGAGGCGTGCCGAAGCGATTCCAGGTCGCATGCGCGCCCAGGCTCGACACCGTGTTGAGCTGGGCCGCAGTGGGCGCAACGGCGCCTGCCCGCGCGTCGACGTCGGGCAAGCCTTCCTGGCTCGCCAAGATCTGGCCCGCGCCGAGTGCCGAGGGCGCGGTTGCAAGAACGAGCGCCGCGGCCACGAGCACGAGTGCCAGCGGCCACGAGCCGAGGTGCGTTGGCCTCGGCCGATTCCTGCCGAACATCGTCTCCCTCCTTTTCCGCCGAGATGACGGGCTACAAAGGTGTCTCCAACCTCCGCATCATTCCACGCTTCCTGCACGTGCAAACCTTCGATATTTCGGCTCGGCTTTTCACCCTCGGGATTGACCGACCAATCAATCTTGATTGACGGATCAATCGAGGTAAAGAACCAGCAGCTATTTCGCGGCAACCTGCTCAGAACTGCCGCGGCGAGCTGCTTGGCTACGCCGGCGGGGTCGCGTAGCCGCGCATCCCGTCGACGAGCAGGGAGTAGAAGCGATCGGCCAGCTCGTCCGTCGCGCGGCCGGGCTGGAGCCACGTGTATGCCCAGTTGACGGCGGAGAGAACGAGCAGCGCTGCCGTTGCGTCGTCGAGATCCGAGCGTAGCTCGCCGAGATCGCGGCCTTCGCGGAACAGCGCTCGGATCCGCTCTTCGTAGCGCCGGCGCTCGGCGACGATCTCCTCGCGGCGCTCGCCTTCCAGGTAGCGCCACTCCTGGACGAAGACGGTGGCGACGTCGAGCTGGTCGGCGACCACCTGCAGGTGCGAGCGCAGCGCCAGTCGGATCTTCTCGGTCGCGGATGC
>VAWH01000006.1 GCA_005888315.1 Actinomycetota bacterium
TACCTGCTCGACAACCCGCTGCTCCGCGAGCCGTTGCGCGAGGAGCACGTCAAGCCGCGCCTGCTCGGCCACTTCGGGACCGTGCCCGGCCTGAACCTGATCTACGTCCACCTGAACCGCGCGATCCGCGAGCGCGATCTCGACGCGATCTACATCACCGGCCCCGGCCACGGGGGCCCGGCCGTCGTCGCCAACGCGTGGCTCGAGGGCACCTACAGCGAGCTCTATCCCCACGTCGGCCGGGACGAGGACGGCCTGCGTCACCTGTTCCGGCAGTTCTCGTTCCCGGGCGGAATCCCCAGCCACGCCGCGCCCGAGACTCCCGGCTCGATCCATGAGGGCGGCGAGCTCGGCTATGCGCTCTCGCACGCCTTCGGCGCGGCCTTCGACAACCCCGAGCTGGTGGTTGCCTGCGTCGTCGGCGACGGCGAGGCCGAGACGGGCCCGCTGGCAACCGGCTGGCACGGGAACAAGTTCCTGAACGCACGCACCGACGGCGCCGTGCTGCCATTCCTGCACCTGAACGGCTACAAGATCGCGAACCCGACCGTGTTGGCGCGGATCCCCGAGCGCGAGCTCGTCTCGTTCCTCGAAGGGTGTGGCTGGCGGCCCCTGATCGTCGCGGGCGACGAGCCGGAGGTCGTCCACCAAGCGCTCGCGGCGGCTCTCGACGAGGCGCTCGGCGAGATCGCCGAGATCCAGCGGTCGGCACGGCAGGACGGCGCCGAGGCCCGTCCGCAGTGGCCGATGATCGTCCTGCGGACGCCGAAGGGCTGGACCGGCCCGAAGGAGGTCGACGGCCTGCCGGTCGAGGGCACCTGGCGCTCGCACCAGGTGCCGATCGCAGACGTCCACGACAACCCCGAGCACCTGGGACAACTGGAGGAGTGGCTGCGCAGCTACCGGCCCGAGGAGCTCTTCGACGCCGATGGCCGGCTGGTGCGCGAGCTCGCCGACCTGGCTCCGCTCGGCGCACGGCGGATGAGCGCGAACCCGCACGCCAACGGCGGCGAGTTGATGCAGGACCTCGTCTGCCCGGACTTCCGCGATTACGCGGTCGACGTCGCGGCTCCGGGGACGACGTTCAGCGAGCCGACCCGCGTACTCGGCGGCCTGCTCAGGGATGTCGTCGTCGCGAATCCGTCGAACTTCCGGATCTTCGGGCCCGACGAGACGGCCTCGAACAGGCTTGGTGACGTGCTCGCCGTGACGAACAAGGCCTGGGAGGCGGCGATCGAGCCCACGGACGAGAATCTCGCGCCGGAGGGCCGGGTCGTCGAGGTGCTCTCCGAGCACCAGTGCCAGGGCTGGCTCGAGGGCTACCTGCTGACCGGCAGGCACGGGCTCTTCAACTGCTACGAGGCCTTCATCCACATCGTCGACTCGATGTTCAACCAGCACGCGAAGTGGCTGAAAGTGACGCGGCACATCCCCTGGCGCCGCCCGATCGCGTCGCTCAACTACCTACTCAGCTCGCACGTCTGGCGCCAGGACCACAACGGCTTCTCGCACCAGGACCCGGGCTTCATCGACCACGTCGTCAACAAGAAGGCCGAGGTGATCCGCGTCTACCTGCCGCCCGACGCGAACACGCTGCTGTCGGTTGCCGACCACTGCCTGCGCAGCCGCAACTACGTGAACGTGATCGTGGCGGGAAAGCAGCCGTCGCTGAACTACCTGGCAATAGAGGACGCGATCGTGCATTGCACCCGCGGCGTCGGCATCTGGGAGTGGGCGTCCAACGATGAAGAAGGGGGACCGGACGTCGTGCTGGGCTGCTGCGGAGACATCCCGACCCTCGAGACGCTCGCCGCGGCGGCGCTGCTGCGCAAGCACCTGCCCGAGCTGAAGGTGCGCGTCGTCAACGTCGTCGACCTGATGCGCCTGCAGCCGGATACCGAGCATCCCCACGGGCTCTCGGATCAGGAGTTCGACGCCCTGTTCACGCCAAACCGGCCGGTCGTCTTCGCCTACCACGGCTATCCGTGGCTGATCCACCGGCTCACCTACCGCCGCACGAATCACCGGAACCTGCACGTGCGCGGCTACAAGGAAGAAGGGACGACCACGACGCCGTTCGACATGGTCATGCTCAACGACCTCGATCGCTTCCACCTCGTAATGGACGTGATCGATCGCGTCCCCGGGCTCTCCGAGAGCGCGGGCCGGCTGCGGCAGGAGATGAGCGACCGCCGGATTCGCGCGCGCGCCTACACGCGCGAGCAGGGCGAGGACGATCCGGAGATCCGCGACTGGGTCTGGCCGTATTAGCGCCGTCCTCGTCGTCAACGCCGGCTCGACGAGCCTGAAGCTGTCGTCGGTCGAGGCGGACGGGACGACCGAGAGGCTCGAGTCGCTCGACGTCGTTCCCGCCGAGGTCGCCGCGGTCGCGCACCGCATCGTGCACGGCGGGGCACGGTTCCGAGAGCCGGTCTTTGTCGACGATGAGGTCGTCGACGAGCTCGCGGGGCTGACCGAGCTCGCGCCTCTGCACATGGCACCGGCGGTAGCGGCGCTACGCGAGGCGCGGGCGCACCTACCGCAGCTCGCCCACGTCGCCGTCTTCGACACTGCCTTCCATGCGACCATCCCGGATGAAGCCTCGACGTACGCGCTGCCGCGCCGCGTCCGCGAGGACTGGGGCATCCGTCGCTTCGGCTTCCATGGGCTCTCCGTTCAGTGGGCGAGCGAGCAGGTGCCGGCGGAGCGCCTCGTCGTCTGCCACCTCGGTGGCGGCTGCTCGGTGACGGCGGTCAGGGACGGCCGTTCAGTCGACACGACGATGGGCTTCACCCCGCTCGAGGGCGTGCCGATGGCGACCCGGCCCGGCTCGGTCGACCCAGGCGCACTCCTTTACCTGCTGAAGCACCACCTGACGCTCGATGCGCTCGACAGCCTGCTCGAGCATGACTCCGGCCTCGCCGGCCTTTCCGGTCTGTCCGGAGACCTGCGGGAGCTGGAAAGCTCGAACGCCCCCGCCGCGCGCCTCGCTCTCGCCGTCTTCACCTATCGCGTAGCGACGGCCGTGGGCGCGATGACGACGGCGCTCGGCGGCCTCGAAGCGCTCGTGTTCACCGCCGGCATCGGTGAGAACTCGGCGACCGTCCGCGCAACCGTCTGTGAGCAGCTTCGATTTCTCGGCGTCGAACTGGACGACGAGGCCAACGAAGCCGCGAGGCCGAACGCCTCCGTCTCGACGAGCGACAGCCCAGTCGATGTCGTCGTGCTCGAGGCGCGCGAGGACTTGATGGCTGCCCGCGCCGCGCGGGCCCTGCTCGAGCTCTAGGAGGGTTTGGCGGAATACCGCTCGTCGCCGGGGTGCGATGCTCGTTTCCTGGGGAGGACGCAGGGAGCGTCCATATCCGTAGATATGGGCGCGACTGAGGACGGTGCCAGGGGGCGAGCAGCGCGGCCCGGCGGCACAGACTGTATTTCGTCAAACCCTCCTAGTAGATGTCGCCGCCGTCGCTGTCGCCCGCGCCCGGCGTCGGCAGGAAGGAAATGTCCTCTTCCGGCTCGCTCCGGCTCCACAAGAAGGCACTCTCGGCGACCCGAGGCGGTCCTGCTACGTGCTCGCCCCATGCACCTGCCGCCTGCCAGAGCTTCGGCTCCGCCAGCAGCGGCGCCAGGGAATCGGCGCCGAAGTCCGATTCGAACACGAACACGGCTTCGTCTGAAGTCACGAAGACCTCATGGCGACCGAGACCGCGAACTGCAGCCGGGTCAAACGGTGGACCTTGCCCCAGGAGCCGGCTCACGCTCGCCTGCGAGCCGGGCTTCAGCGGAACGATCACGACCACGTGGCGGCTTGTCTGCGAGCCGAGCTGGAGCGCTGCCAGCCGCTCGGCGATCTCCCCCACGACGCTCGGTTGCGCCACCGTGGCGATAGTAATCGGATCGCCCGAGCGCCGCTCGACGACGACCGCCGGACCTCCGTTGATCCGATCGGACGGCGAGCGACCGACACGGATCGCGGCCACGCCGTCGTACGGGACCTCGCGTGACTCGTCCCGTCCTTCGAGATGCAGCGCGCGCGGCAGCAACTCGAGCTTGCCGGTCACCGGCGCGCGCGAGCCCTCTCGCCAAACGACTCCGTAACTCCGTTCCATTTGCTCATGATCGGCGGAGCAGCCTCGGGCGGCATCGCGCGACGTCCACATCGTCGCTGCGGGAAACCCGCAGGCGGATCGGCCGTGACCCGCTTGTCGAAGGCGGCGATTCGCGCAACGATCGAGGCATGGCAGACAAGAGCTTCACTGAAAGTGAGGCGCGCACTGTCGGCGAGCAGATCGGGATCGATTGGTCGAAGGCGCCCTTCGACGTCGACCAGTTCCGCCGCGGCATGGACGTCGAGCTCGAGCATGGGCTTCACGACCTGCTGACCAACGTGACCGACGACGACCCGCTCGTCACAGGCAAGATCGCGCTCGCCCACCTGAACGAATTCCCGGACTACTACACCCGGCTCGAGCGGATGGAGGAGGACGCAAAGCGCGAGCAGGGCCTCGGGTGACGGCGCAGGACGCTCAGGGGATCTGACTGCTGTCGCGTCGTAGCTTGTGCGCCATGTCCGTCATCATGAATCGCGGATGAACAAGCCGCGCATCTTCCTCGGGTCGTCGGGCAAGCAGGCCAAACTGCTCCAGGCGATCACGCGCGGCCTCGACGACGTCGCCGAGGTCGAACCGTGGACGACCACGTTCAACCCGGGCCGGTCCACCCTCGACCGGCTCGTCGAGCTCTCCCAGGAGGTCGATTTCGCCGCCTTCGTGTTTGCCCAGGACGACTGGACGGCGACGGATGCGTCCCAGTCCGGCCAGGCTTCGCCGCGCGACAACGTCGTGTTCGAGGCCGGGCTGTTCGGCGGGGCGCTCGGCATCCGTCGAACGTTCATCCTCCACGCGAGCGGGTCGAAGCTGCCGAGCGACCTGCTCGGGCTGACCTCAGTCCGCTACGACCCGGGCACCAGTCCCGCGGAGGTTCGCGCGATCAACCAGAAGCTCCGCAAGGCGATCGAGACTGAGGGTCGCCGCGGCCCGGTCGAGGGGCTGTGGTGGCAGCTCTCGCTGACCGTGCGGAGCGAGGAAGAACCGTCGGCGGTGAGCCTCCTGCGCATCTCGCGAGACCGCGACGGTGGCCTGACCGTGGCCGGACGGGCCTGGCAGGAGGACGGCACCCTTTCGGCCCGCTACTGGAGCGAGGCTGCGAAGGAGCGCAGGGATCCGGCCGGCATCTTCTACTTCTGGAAGGGCCACCGCCCTCGACACCCGAATGCCCCCCAACTCGAAGGCACCGGCGAGATCAGGGTGGAGACGCCCGACCGCGCCACCGGGTACTGGACGACGCGTTCGGATCGCGACCCGGGGCTGTATGCCCGTACCGCCGGAATCTACCTTCGAGCCGACCCCTCAGACCTCCAGGTGTTGGACGGCGGGAGCGAGGAGGAGCGGGCCGAGCTCATCGCGCAGCGCCTCCGGGAGTGGAAATCGGCCGCGAACGCATTCTGAGCACCGACCCCGTAGCGTGAACGCCACGAGGCCAGGGCTCACGGTCGGAGCCGTCAGCGTAAATCCCGACTAACAGCGGAGCCTGACCGGCTTTTGATCGACGACTAGTACGGCGGTTGCGGGTCGTACTGGATGTAGCGGCGCACCTCGCGCGCCTTGTCCGGCGTGCCGAGACGGCCGACGAGATGCAGCGCCATGTCGATGCCGGCCGAGACGCCGGCGGCGGTGACGACGTCGCCGTTGTCGACGAAGCGCTCGTCCGGTTGAGGTTCGATGTCACGGCCAAGCGGCAGCAGCTCGTCGAATGCACTCCAGTACGTCGTTGCCGGCTGCCCGTCGAGCAGACCGGCGTCGGCGTAGACAAGCGCGCCGGTGCAGACGCTGGTCATCAGCGTGCCACGCTCCTTGAGTGCGCGCAGCCGTGTCCGGATCGTCTCGTCGCCGAGCTGTGCCCGGGTGCCGCGGCCGCCGGGATAGACGAGGACGTCGACATCACCGAGCTGGTCCCAGCACGTCCCGGGGAGCACGCGCATGCCCTTGGCGCACGTGACCGGCTCGCTGTTCTCGCCGACGAGCACGACGTCGACGTCGTCGGGATAGAGGAAGCGCCAGGCCGCCAATACCTCCCACGGCCCCGCGAAGTCGAGCTCCTCAGCACCGTCGAAGACAGCAATGGCGATCCGCATCTTGCGGCGACTGTAGCCGCCTCCGCCGACACCGTCGATCAGCTTCACGTCTCGTCCCTCTTCACGGTGTCGCGCGCGTCCGGCGTCGGACGTATCCTCTCGCTGCCGGGCACATACTCCCCGGCCGGTGTAGAGCCAGCGAAGTCCGGTTGGAATCCGGCGCTGTCCCGCAACTGTGACGCCCCTGAAGGGGACGAGCCAGGTCGCCTGTCCTACGCCGACGAACGTCAGCTCTCGACGGAGGGGCGGTTCGTGCGGCAACGCCGCCGAGCCTCCTCCGCCGACTCGTGGAGGTGCGGATGGCTTCAGCGGCAGATGAACGCGAAACGAACGCCGGGAACGACTCGTCTCGTCGGCCCGAGCTCGTCGGCGTCGGCGTGATCGTCGTCCGCGGCGACAAGGTGCTGTTCGGGCTGCGCCGCGGCGCCCACGGCGGCGGCACCTGGTCGTTTCCCGGCGGCCACGTCGACGAAGGCGAGAGTGCCGAGGCCTGCGCACTGCGCGAGCTCGAGGAGGAGACCGGTCTGCGCGCCGTCAGCCGGCGCCGCGTCGGCGAGAGCGAGGACGTCTTCCCGGACGGCTTGCACTACCGGACAATCTTCGTCCGCGTCGACTGGGCCGGCGGCAACCCCGCCGTGCGCGAGCCGGAGGCCTGCGCGCGGTGGAGCTGGTTTCGGTGGGATGACGCTCCTGAGCCGTTGTTCCTGCCGGTGGCCAGCCTGCGGGCGAAGGGGTTCCCGGCATGAGCGCGCAGTCCGAGCGCGCCCGAGCGCCGCGCAGGGACGGCCTGCCGCTGGCCACGGTCGGGTCGGTCGAGGCGATCCACATTGCCACTGCAGCCGGGGCGCCTGTGCGGCCGGTTGACGAGATCCGCGCCATCGCCGGGGTCGGTCTCGAGGGCGATCGCTACGCGGACGGGCGCGGCCACTACCAGGACGGGCGCGTCAGCCGCGACCTAACGCTGATCGAGGCCGAGTCCCTCGAGGCGCTGGGACGCGAG
>VAWH01000031.1 GCA_005888315.1 Actinomycetota bacterium
TGGCCGCGAACGGCGTCCTCATGCCGCCCGACTTCTTCAACGAGGAGTCTGTCGGCTACGTCAGCCACGCGAACGCGTCCTACGGGAGCTTCCAGTGAGGCGGATCCGGACGGTCCTCGCCGGCGCCGCGATTCTCGCCCTCTCGCTTCCGGTAGCCGCCGGGGCCGGGGTTCGTCTGAACGGAGTCGACTTCGGCGCCTACCCGCAGGTCGGCGCGACGGTGGTCACCTCGACCGCTTCGACCCGTGCGCCGAATATGTTCGAGAACGGGCGGCGGGTGGTCGGTCTGCAGGCGGTCAACCTCGGGCGCTGCAAGAACGTCGTGCTTGCGCTCGACTCATCCCGCTCGATGGCGGGCAAGCCGCTCGCGGCAGCCGCCGCCGCGGCGACCGCCTTCGTGGCCTCCAAACCGGCCTGCGACCGGATTGCCCTGGTCACGTTCGGGCGCCACGCCTCGCAGCAGGGAGCGTTCTCGAGCGCAACGATCGACGCCGACAACGCGCTCCGGACGCTCGCCATCGGAGCGAACTCGGGGACGGCGCTCTGGGACGCGGTCGATCTCTCGGCCCGCCTGCTGGCGAGCCAGCCCGGCGGCCGCGTGCTCGTCCTGCTCACCGACGGCAACGATGTCGGCAGCCGGGCTTCCGAAGACGATGCGCTCTCCTCGCTCCACCACGCGGGGGCGGTCGTCTATCCGGTTGCCTTCGGCTCGAAGGCCGACGCTTCCGGGCTGAAACGGCTGGCGAGCCAGACCGGCGGCAGCTTCCACGGGGCCGCAGCCGGCGGGGCGCTGACCGCGATCTACAGCTCGATTGCCCGGGAGCTGCGGCGCACGTGGCGCGTTCGCTACCTGACGACCGCGCGTCCAGGCGACAAGCTTGACCTGAAGGCGAGCGTCGGAAGGCTCGGCGCGGACCACCGGTCCGTCGCCGTTCCGGACCCGAACGGAGAGGCGGCCGCGGGCAGCAAGCCGTCGCCGATCCTGCCCAGTCCGCTCTACGGCAAGCTGGGCGATCTCTTCTTCACGCTGCTCGCCGCCATGCTCATCCTCGCGGCCGGCATCCTCTTCGCCTCGACGCTGCAAGGTTCGTGGCTGAAGCGGCGCCTGGCACCGCACATCGATTCGACGCGCCGCAAGTCGAAGCGCCGCGTCGGTCGCGAGCGGCTGGAGGTGCTGAACGGCCTCTTCCGGGCGACCGAGAACACGTTCGGGCATCGCCCCCAGTGGCGGAACCTGCAGCTCCTGCTTCAGCGAGCCGACCTGCCGTTGCGGACGGTCGAGTTCACATGGCTGCTGATCGGTTGCTCGTTCGGACTCGCCCTGCTCACTGCGCTTGCCGGCAGGAGCTCGCTCGCGATCTTGGCGATGTTCCTGGTCGGAGGCTTCGTTCCCTACCTGGCCGTCTGGTTCAAGGCCAAGCGGCGCATGCGTGCCTTCGAAGACCAACTCCCGGACCTCCTGATCACGATGGCTGCCTCGCTGAAGGCTGGACACAGCTTCAAGCAGGGCATCCAGAGCGTTGTCGACGAGGGCCAAGAGCCCGCTGCCAAGGAACTCCGGCGCGTCCTCACGGACACCCAGCTCGGCCGGCCGATGGAGGAGGCGCTCCAGGCGACTGCCGAGCGAATCGGCTCGAAGAACTTCTCGTTCGTGATCACAGCCGTCAACATCCAGCGGCAGGTCGGAGGCTCTCTCGCCGGACTGTTCGACATGGTCGCCGACACCGTTCGCGACCGGCAACAGTTCGCGCGCAAGATCCGCTCGCTGACCGCGATGGGCCGCGCCTCGGCCTACGTGCTGGTCGGACTGCCCTTCTTCATCGCTGTCGCGGTCACGTTGCTGAACCCGACCTATATGGACCCGCTCTACCACTCGCACGCCGGGCACATGTTGGTGGTGCTCGGCCTGATGATGATGGCGTTCGGGTCACTCATCCTCAAAAAGATCGTCTCCTTCAAGGGGTGACCCAGTGATATTTATCCTGCTCGCCGTCCTCTTCCTCGCCGCCGCTGCTTACCTGGTCGGCGAGGCCGCCACTGCACCCGCCCGCGAGCGCGAAATCTCGGTCCACCGAGCCGCGAACTACGGCAAGATCCGCGCCGCCCTCGGCGAGCGGGAGCAGCCGTTCCGCGACCGTGTGATCGGACCGACGCGGGACCGCCTGGCGAAGCTCGTCCTGCGGATCCACCCAAAGACGACTCTTGACGGCGTTCGAGGCCGGCTGCTCGCCGCCGGACTCGGGCGAACTGTCACGCCGACCGGCTTCCTGGCCGCGAAAGCCGCCGCCGGAATCGGCGGCCTTGTCCTCGGCATGATCTTCGGAGGCGCCGGAGTGGGTGGCGCCGGCATCCTGCTTTTCGGCGCCATGCTCGGCGGGGTTGGCTTTCTCGCTCCCGACTTCGTTGTCGGCATGCGCGCCCGCAAGCGGCGCGACGGGATCCGCGCGGAGCTTCCGGATGCCCTCGACCTGCTCGCTGTCAGCGTGGAGGCGGGCCTCGGCTTCGACGGAGCCATCTCGAAGCTGATCGACCACATGGACGGGCCGCTGACGGAGGAGTTCGGCCTGACCTTGAACGAGATCCGGATCGGCGAGTCGCGCCAGGACGCCCTGAAGAAGCTGTCCGAACGCGCCGACACGCCCGAGATCTCCGGCTTCACACGCGCGATCATCCAGGCCGACCAGCTCGGCATCTCGCTCGGCCGGATCCTGCGTGTGCAAGCGGCCGACACCCGCCAGCGCCGTCAGGCCGCCGCCGAGGAAAAGGCGATGAAGGCGCCGATCAAGATGCTCATCCCGACCGTTCTGTTCATTTTCCCGGCGATGTTCCTCGTCATCCTCGGCCCCGCGTTCCTCAACCTAAGCAAGATCTTCTAGGAGAAGACAAATGGCGCCCAAGAAACGAGACACCAGCGAGACCAAGAAGAAGGAGTTCGGTACCGGCCTGCGCGCACAGCTCGAGCGCAGGCGAGAAGAGCCGGACGCGGCCAAGCCCGCCGACCTTCAGCCGAACGTCGAGCTCCGGTTCGAGCTGACGGCACGACCCGCCGACTCCGAGCCGTTCACGGTGGTCTCCGACGGCGCCACGGAAGACCTGCGCAAGCAGCTCGCCGCCGCGCGCGCGCGAGAGGACGAGTTGAAGGCCGCCCTCGCCGAGCAGCAGGAGGTGTTCGAGGCGGGCACCGAGTCCGAGCAGGGCCTGGCGCGCCGTGCGTCCACTCTCGACGAGCGCGACGCGAAGCTCGCCGAGTTCCAGGCGGAGCTCGAGGAACGCGAGCGCAAGGTTCGCGACCAGCGCCAGACGATCGAGGCCGAACACGCGCGGCTCGCGGAGCTCCAGGCGGAGCTCGCGGGGGAGCAGCAGCTCTCCGCCGAGCGTCACGAACAGGCCGAGATGAAGCTCCGGGAGCTAAAGAGCTTCGACCGCGACCGCTCGAAGTTCGCGAGCGAGCTCGAGAAGCAGCGGAAGGCGCTCGCCGACCGCGAGCAGAAGCTCGCCCGGGCCGAACACGAGCTCCAGGCGCGCGAGCGGGCCGGCATCGTCAAGCTCGAAGGCCGCGAGCGCGCGCTTGCGAAGCGTGAGGACGAGTGCCGGGCCCGCGACAAGGAAGTCTCCGAGCGCGAGCGGAAGTTCGTGTCCCGCGAGGCCGACCTCAAGAAGGAGGGCGCGCGCGTCGCGGCCAAGGACGAGGCCCTGGGCGAGCGCGAGGCTGAGCTGCTGCTCAAGCAGGAGCGGCTGCGGGGTGAGCTCGAAGCGCTCGAACGCGAGTACACCGACAAGACGGGAGTCGTCCGCGAGGCGGCTGCGCGCTCGGCCGCTCTCGACCAGCGCGAGGTGGAGCTTGCTGCGCGCGAGGCCGAGCTGAACCGGCTCAAGGCCGAGTTGGCGCATGCACAGCGCGACGCGCGCTTCAGCGCCGATCTCGAGCAACGGGCTGCGCAGCTCGAGGAGCGCGAACGCGAGCTCGCCACCCGCGAGTCCGCGCTGACGAGCCAGGAAGGCCTCACTGATTCGCAGGCCAAGCGCCAGGAGCGGCGGGAGAAGCGCCTTGCCTCGATGGAGCAGGCGATCCGCGACCGGATCCGCGAGCTCGACGAGCGCGAGGGCGAGGTCGACCAGCGCCAGGCAAGCCTGGATGCCGACATCGACCTGCGCACCGACAAGATCGAGGCCCGCGAGTCGGCCCTTGCCGAGCTCGAGGCGCACCTGACGCAGAAGGAAGCCGAGCTCGCCACCTACGTCGGCAAGGCGCAGACCGAGCTCCAGCGCCGCGAAGCCGTCTGGTGGGACAAGCAACTCGGCCGCGAAGAGGCCGCCGAGGGCGTCGAAGTAGACGCCGCGTAAGGGCTCGACCGCAACAGACTGTTACTCGGATTTCTCGGGTGCGGCTTGGGTCGAGCGCCCGGGCGCTATCCTCGGCCCGTGGCGCAGCGCGTTCCTGCCGCGGACGAGCTCTCGGCGCGGCTGGCCATACGCGAGCGAATCCTGACCGCCGTCGAGCGGCATTCCGCACTCGCAGCCGGTGCGGTCTGGGCCGTGTGGCTCGCCGCCGTGCTCGGGGTCGTGATCGGCGGCGTCGAGGCGGGGGCGATCTCCGACCCGCACCACAACTGGCCGCACTACGGCGGGCCGCTCTGGCCCTTCTTCACCTGGGATTTCGGCTGGTACGACAGCGTCGCCGCACATGGCTATCCGCACGGTCAGGGCGGCCCGGTCTACGCGTTCTTTCCGTTCTGGCCGCTCGTCCTGCGGGCGTCGGGCTCGATTCCCGACTGGGCCGCCGCCTTCGCGGTCGTGGTCGCGGCGAGCGGCCTCGCCTTCCTCGGCGTCGCCGCCTCGACTCCATCCGGACAGGCGCGGCGTGCGGCGCTCGCGCTTGCCTGCTGGCCGGGCTCGTTCATGCTGCTGCTCGCCTACCCGGATGTCGTGGCGCTCGCGGCAGCCGCTTGGGCGGCGGCGCTCGTGCTGCGCGGGCGCCCCTACCTCGCCGGCGTGCTCGGAGCGGTCGCGGCCGCCGCGCGCCCGACCGGCGTCCTGATCGCGATTCCGCTCTTCTTCGTCGCCCGGGGGACCGTCGCCCGCGCAGTTGCCGCCGGTGCACCGCTCGCCGCAGCCGCCGCCGTCGAGATCTATTTCTGGCAGCGAAGCGGCGATCCACGCGCGTTCATCCACGCGCAAGAGCTCCCGATCTGGCAGCGGAACGGTCCGAGCCGGCTCTCCAAGTGGCCGGGCCACCTCGCGCACGCGTTCGACGTCCACGCCGGGCTTCTGGTCGCCGCGGCGCTCGTCGGGGCGGCGCTCGTTGTCGTGGTCGCGCGCTGGGCGAGCCGGTGGCACGCGGCCGCGCTCGCTTACGCCTTCGTTGTGGGAGCGCTCCTCCTCGGTGCCCAGACGACCCAAACCCGCATGCAGAGCGTCGTCCTGGCGATCGCGGTTCCCGCCGTCGGCCTGCTCTGGTGGCTCGGCCCACGGTATCGCCCCTGGGCTCTCTTCGCGACCACCGTGATCGCGGTCTCGTTTCTCTCCGGGACGGTGACGAGCTTCGCGCGGCAGGCCCTGTTCGCGTTCCCGGTCTACTGGGCCGTCGCCGACGGGCCGCGCCAGCTAAGGCAGCCGGTGATCGCGGTCGCGGCCGTCGTCGCGAACGTGGCCTTTGCGTTGACGTTGGCGAAGTACGCCCCCTAGCATCAACTCCGCTCGCGCGAGAAGACGTCCGGGTAACGCTCGCGTGCCGCGGCCACGATCAGATCGCGCGTCGGCTTGCGCCCGAACCGCTCCTCGCTGCGGTCGTAGTCCGGCGAGAACTCGCGCTCGAGCTCGGCGAGCTCGTCCACCTCCGTGCGGAGCCGCTCCCGCCACTCTGGGTCGGCGGGCCGCGCGAGCACGAGCAGCTCGCAGAGTGAGGAGACCAAGCGCGCCTTCCGCGCGATCGCCTCGGGCGTCAGGTCGCGGAGGCAGACGCCGTAGATCCCGGCCAGGTAGGCCTGCCAGTCCGACTCGAAGTCGTCACCGCCCGCCGCGCGAAGCCGCTCCGCGAAATGGGCGCGGAGCTTTGCCGGACTGCCGGCGTCGTCGACGAGACGGAAGTAATCCGCCGGATACATCTCGGCGCCGTCGTCGAGCACGTAGGACGGGCGAGGCAGAACGCCCTGCTCGATCAGCCGCCGCACGCCTGCAGCGGTTTCCTCGCGCCCGGCGCAGAGCTCGTCGAGCGTCACGTAGCTCGCGTGGATGTACGCGAGGTCTGCGGCCGTGAACTGCATGCCGCGAGGGTATCACCGAGATATTTTCGATACCATCAAACTATGCTTGCCGACGCGGAGATCTCGACGCCGGCCGCCCTGATCGGCGATCCGACCCGCGCGGCCTTCCTCACGGCCCTCTGCGATGGGCGCGCCTTGCCCGCAAGCGAGCTCGCCCAGCGCGCCGGAGTCAGCGCCTCTACCGCGAGTGTGCAGCTCGCCAAGCTCGTCGAGGGCGGCCTGCTCGAGACCGAGCGAAACGGGCGTCACCGCTACTACCGGCTCGCCGACCCCAGCATCGCGTCGGCGATCGAATCGCTGGCCGTGATCGCCCCACGCCGGCCGGCGAGCTCGCTCAAGCAGGCCCGCGTGGGCTCGGAGCTGCAGGCGGCCCGGACGTGCTACGACCACCTTGCGGGCGCGCTCGGGGTCGCGCTCTTCGAAGCGTTGCAGCGGCAGCGGCTACTGACGCCCGAGCTCGAAGTGACGAGCCGTGGCGCAAAGCGCTTCCGCGAGCTCGGGATCGCTCTCGACGAGCTCGCGGGCCGGCGGCGGCCGCTCGCCAGGCGCTGCCTCGACTGGACCGAACGGCGCCACCATCTCGCCGGCTCGCTGGGCGCAGCGCTTGCCGACCGCTGCTTCGAGCTCGGCTGGCTCGAGCGGCTGCCGTCGAGCCGCGCCGTGCGCCTGACTGACAAGGGCCGCCGCGGCTTGGCCCGCGAGCTCGCTGTCGAGCTCTAGCTCGCGACGTCAGCGAGCCGCGTAGACGTTCCAGGTTCCGGGGACGCCCTTCAGCTCGCGCTCCCCGAGCTCCGCGAACTCGATTCCCGAACCGGCCACGAGATCTCGGACGGTGGACGTGACGAGGACCTCGCCGGCGCCGGCCGAGGACGCCACCCGTGCCCCAACCGAGACCGCGATGCCCGCGAGCTTGCCGTCGTGGAGCTCGCACTCGCCCGTGTGCACGCCGGCGCGTAGCTCGAGCCCGATTCCACGGACGCTCTCGACGACGGCCTGGGCACAGCGAATCGCCCGAGCCGGCCCGTCGAAAGTGGCGAAGAAACCGTCGCCGGCGGTGTCCTTCTCCTCGCCGCGGAAGCGAGCGAGCTCGCGTCGAGCGAGCAGCTCGCGCCACGCGCGGTCGCCGAGCTCGGCGGCGCGCACGGTCGAGCCGACGATGTCGGTGAAGAGCAGCGTCGCGAGCACCGAGTCCGGCACGGCGGCGGGCGTCTCTCCGGCGACGAAGCGTTCGATCTCATCGCCGATCTCCGGCGATTCGAAGATGAATCCGTTATCGGTCCCCGAAATGCGGACGGCGCGTGCACCTTCGATCCGCGTCGCCACCTCGAGGGCCTGGTCCTCCGCCGGCGCACCGTGCCGGTAGAGGACGAGGGTCGGCGAACGCACCGCCGGCATGATCGGTCGCAAGTCCGTCTCTGCGTGTGCGCGGTTGAGCGCGTAGGCGAATGTGGGGCTAAGGCCCATGCGCTCCCAGTTGGCGAACCAGACGCGATCCTGCTCTCCCTTCGCATAGAGAGTCGGGTTGGCGAATTGCATAAGCTCGTCCATGTACTCCCGGGTGCCCCAGCCCTCCCGCAGCCTGCGCAGCTCTTCGTCGACCTCTTCGCCCCGTTCGGGAACAGCGTTTGGATGAAAGAGCACGAGCGCTCTCGTCCGCTCCGGATACGTCGCGGCGTAGAGCACCGCCATCGCGCAGCCGTCTTCGGCGCCGAGAATGACCGCCTCGCGCGAGCCGGCGGCATCGAGCACGCTTCCCAGGTCCTCCATCCGCGTCTCGAGGGTCGCGAACTCGCCGTGGCGGTCCGAGATGCCCGTGCCGCGCTTGTCGAAGAGGATCAGCCTGAACCGGCGCGCAAGGTCCTCGTAGAACTCGGGCCAGTAGGGCGATTGCCAGGCGTAGATCAGGTTGGAGCCGAAGTCGGGAACGAACACGAGGTCGGTCTCGCCCTCGCCCACCACCTGGTAGGCAATCGCGGCGCCGCTGCTCTGCGCGTAGCGCGTGTCGGGCTGCACAGCGTCAGTTTCGTGGACGACGGCCTCGCGGACAACGGCAAGAGAAAAAATGGCAACCGTTTGACCGCTGTGGCGGGAGAAGCGATCCTCCCGCGAGTGGCGTCACTCGACGTGCGGTCGATCGAGCAAGAGGCGCTCGATCTGACGCGGGAGCTTTGTCGCAAGCCGAGCGTGTCCGCCGAGGACCGGGCGCTCGACGAGACGGCCGAGCTCGTCGAGACTTTGCTGACCGCCGCGGGGTTCGAGACTCGGCAGCTCGAGGTCGACGGCGCTCCGCCTGCCGTGTACGGGGAGCTCGCAGGTGAAGGCGACGCCACTCTGCTCCTCTACAACCACTACGATGTCCAGCCAGTCGACCCGATCGAGCTCTGGGAGTCGCCGCCGTTCGAACCGACGCTGCGTGACGGCCGGCTCTATGCGCGCGGTGCTGCCGACAACAAGGCCGAGATCGGCGTCCGGCTTGCGACGATCCGTGCCCTTCGCGAGGCCGGCGGCGCGCTGCCGGTGACGATCCGCTGGATCGTCGAGGGCGAGGAGGAGGTCGCGAGCCCGCACTTCGACGCAATCGTCGAGCGTCACGCCGAGCTGCTGCAAGCCGACGGATGCCTCTGGGAAGGCAGCGGCCTCGCCCTCGACGGCCGGCCCGAGATCGCCCTCGGGTTCAAGGGCAACCTCGCGATCAAGCTCGACGTCCAGGCTCTCACCGTCGATGCGCACTCGGGCACTGCCGCAGTTCTCCCCAGCGCGGCCTGGCGTCTGCATGCCGCCCTGGCGAGCATCCGCGCAACGGACGGAAGTGTGCGCGTGCAGGGATTTCAGGATGCCGTCCGCGAGCCGAGCCAACGTGCGCGAGAGGCGGTCGCCGAGCAGAGCCCGAGCGTCGAGGACGAGCTGCGCGAGTTCTTCGGCGTCGAGCGGTTCGTCGACGACCTGTCGGGGGTGGCGCTCCGGGAACGGCTGACGTTCGCCCCCACCTGCAACATCTGCGGCATCCACGCGGGCTACGGCGGGCCGAGTATGAAAACCGTTTTGCCGGCGCACGCGAGTGCCTGGATGGACTTCCGGCTCGTGCCCGACCAGCGTCCGGCAGACGTGTTCGAGCTGATCCGGTCGCACCTCGACGCGGAAGGCTTCTCAGACGTCGCGTTGACGTTCCTCGCCTCGGCGGAGCCGGCGGCAACAGAGCCCGGGGACCCCTTCGCGTCCCGCGTCATCGACGTCGCAGAACGCGTGATCGGAAAGCCCCCGTCGATCTTCCCGCTGTCGCCGGCGAGCCTGCCAATCGTTGCTTCGCTGCAACGGCACGTTGGGGTGCCGGGCCTGAGTGCGCCGGACAACCCGGTCTACGGCGGCTCGGCCGCGCACGCGCCCAACGAGCACATCCGCGTCCAGGACCTGGCGCCTGCGATCGAGTTCACGATCGCGTTGCTGGACGAGCTTGGGGCTCAGCCGAAGGCGGCGGCGACCAAGTCGTAACGGCGCTTCACGATCGGCAAGGGCGACACGGGCTCTGCGGCGGGCGTCGGCAACTCGGTATCCGTCGCCGACAACCGGCGCGGGAGCAAACGCGCCCGGCGCTCGCGATCGAGCAGACGACCACGCTTATGCATTGACCTCTGCCGCGCGACGATCGATAACCCGCTCGAGCTTGCCGCCCTCGGAGCGTGGGAGCATCCCGGGCGCTGCGAAGGTCACCTGAAGCGAGCACCCGATGCGGTCGCGCAGGCGATTTTCCGCCCGGCCGCGGAGCTCGTGGACGTGCGCGAGCTCGTCGGAGAGGCTGTCGGTGCCCGCCTCACGCAAGAACGTCTCGCTCACCTCGACCTCTACCTCGGCGTGATCCAGCGTGCCGGTGCGGCTGACGACGATTCGGTAGTTGGGTGTCAGCTCCGATAGCTCGAGGAGCGTGGCCTCGACCTGGGTCGGATAGACGTTGACGCCGCGAATGATCAGCATGTCGTCGGCCCGGCCCTTGATCCGGCTCATTCGCACGAGCGTCCGCCCACACGCGCACGGCAACGAGCTGAGGCTTGCAATGTCCCCGGTCCAGTAGCGGACGAGCGGCAACGCCTCCTTCGTCAAGGTCGTGAAGACGAGCACGCCTTCCTCGCCCTCGGGAAGGGGCTCGCCGCTATCGGGGTCGACGACCTCGGGCAGGAATTGATCCTCGTTCACGTGCAAGCCGGCCCGCTCCTCCATGCACTCGCACGAGACGCCGGGGCCGATTACCTCGGAGAGCCCGTAGATATTCGTGCTTACGACGCCGAGGCCGGCGTCGATCTCGCTTCGCATCGCCTCGGTCCACGGCTCGGCGCCGAGCAGCGCGTAGCGGAGGCTGAGCTCGTCGGGCGCCACAGCGCGCTCGCGAAAGGCCTGCGCGAGCGTCAACGCGTAGCTCGGCGTGCACGCTATTACGTCCGGCCGGAAATCCTCGATCAGCATCAGCTGGCGCTCGGTGAGGCCGCCCGAGACGGGAACGACCGCCAAACCCAGCCGCTCGCCGCCGTAATGAAGGCCGAGCCCGCCGGTGAAGAGCCCGTAGCCGTACGCGTTGTGCAGGAGCATCCCGGGCTTCCCTCCCGCCGCCGCGAGTGAGCGGGCGTTGACGCGCGCGAAGAGGTCGAGGTCGGCGGCGGTGTAACCAACCACGGTCAGCTTCCCCGTCGTCCCCGACGAAGCGTGGATGCGGACGAGCTCCTCGCGCGGCACGGCGAGCATCCCAAACGGATAGGTGTCCCGAAGATCGTCCTTGCGCGTGAACGGAAGGCCCGCGAGGTCGTCGATCGAGGCGATATCGCCCGCCTCGACGTCCGCCAGGCGCTCGCGATAGAGCGGAACTCGCTCTCTGACGTAGCCGATGAGGGCGCGAAGCCGGTCCGCCTGCAGGTCGCGCAGCTGCTCGCGCGGCAGCGTCTCCAGCTCGGGCTCGAAGATCACCCGCCCATTCTGGTCCGGTGAGCCACCAAGCTCCAAGCGCGCCGGCGCCTCCGTTCGGGCTTGCCATCTAAAATCGCGAAGCGCCAGGTCTGCCGGAGTTTCGGTCTTTCGAGAGCGAGGGTCGATGAGTCGCGAGACGAGGAAAGCACGTCGCAGAGAGGAGCGGGAAGCCAAGGAACGCCAGAAGGCCGAAGAGCTTCGCCGCCGCGAGGAGGAAAAGGACCGCGAGCTGGCCGCACGCGCCGCCGCGAAGGCACGCAAGGAGACCGAACGCGCAGAACGGAAAGCCGCAAAGAAACGAGGCGGACGAGCACATCGCCGCGAGGAAAAGAAGGCGCGTCGCCGAGAGGAACAGCAAGCCAAAGAACGCCAGAAGGCCGAGGAGCTTCGCCGCCGCGAGGAGGAAAAGGACCGCGAGCTGGCCGCACACGCCGCAGCCAAGGAACGCAAGGAGGCAGAACGCGCGGAACGAAAGGCTGCCCGCGCCGGTAAGCGTCGCCGGGCGAAGGGATCAGAGGCCGCCGGGAACGGGAAGCGACGCCGAAGAGAACGCCGGCGCGAAGCGGCCGAGCGATCCGAGCGCGGGCGGCTTGCCCCCGACATCCTCGAGCGGATCGGCCAGTACGGCGTGACGGGCTCCCGGCTCGAGCCCGACGAAGGAAGCGACCCCGAGGCATCTACCGAGCCTCACCTGACGACGGGACCGGACGAGAAACAAGCCGCCGAGTAGCGGACGTAGACGTCGCCACGTCGAGCAGCGCCGCCATGCAGCCGCCGTCGACTACGTCCCCCCGAAGTCGCCGCCGGGCAAGCGCCAGCCGCACCAGCACGCACGGCCGCGCGGGATGACGGTCGGCGAAGCCCTAACAGCGGCCGATCCTGGTCGCGGCCGCGGGCGTCTCTTCTAGGGGCCTGGGCCGGAACCGCCGCAAGACACGCAGGCTAATACGTCGCCTGGTCGGCTACCTCCACGACTGTGGGCGGCGTCTTCACGGTGACCCTGTCCAATACGCCGGAGGCCATCAGGCGCTCCCGGAAAGCCTTTGCCTGCTCTGCTGAGTCAAATTCGACTCGAATGAAGACCTCATTTGGATTGTCGACGCTGCGAGCGATGACGTGGCCCTTCGCCGCTTGCTGGCGGCCTGCCGGATCTTGATCGAAGGTCTTGCGCTTCCACGTATCGAAGTCGCCCACGTCGAAGTGCGCTAGCAAGTGGGTCATAGCTTCCTCCTCTTTCCGCCTTGCGGGTCGCGCAAGACTAAACCCGTCGCCTCGGCGGCGGGAAACGTCCGCCGTGAGCACGACGGCGCCGGGTGGTCCCGTAGGCGCGCGGCGATCGCGAAGTGCGCGCTAAGTCACTCACATGCTTCAGCGCTGTCAGCCTGTTCGATGAACAGTGGTCGTGACTGCGGGCGCGCGACTATTTCGCCGCTGATTTCCGAACCCTCCTAGTCGCGCGTTGGCACTTGCGTCGCCACCCCGAGCGTCGAGCACGATTCGCAAAGGCTCGCCCGAACGAGAAAGGCGCCGTTTCCCGCGCCTTTCTGTGAGCCGACGCCCGGACTCGAGTCGGGGACCCCTTCATTACAAGCGTTGATCACGAGTCGCCTCAGGACATCAGCAGTCGCGCAAAGCCGCATCGCTCCACGGAATCGCCACCGCCGAGGTGGCGGCCGAGGACCTGGAACGACAATGACGTAGACCCCGCGTAGACCCCGTCACGCCGCGCTGGCTGACCCTGCAATCTCCGGGTATGCGACGGTCGTTGCCAGATTATGCAAACGCGGGACTCGGCATTGCTCCGTCAGCTTAGGTCACCTAGGATCGCCTGCGATCACGTGAGACGGGCAAGAGTTTTGGCAAAAGTTTTCGTCTGAACAGAAGACGCCGCTGCAT
>VAWH01000032.1 GCA_005888315.1 Actinomycetota bacterium
TGGCGCACTGATCGGCGCGAGCATGGCCGAGGTGGAGCCCGGCAGCAAGCTCTGGCCGTATCACACGCACCACGCGAACGAGGAGTGGGTCATCGTGCTTCGCGGCGAGCCGACACTCCGCACGCCCGAAGGTGAGCAGGTCTTGACGGAGGGCGACGTCGTCTGCTTCCCGCGAGGCAAGGACGGCGCACACCAGATCACCAACAGCACGGACGCGCCGATCCGTGTGCTCATGCTTTCCTCAATGATGGGCCCCGACATCGTCGAGTACCTCGATACCGGCAAAGTGTGGGCAACGAGCGCGGAGGGACCGATCATGTTCGCTCGGCCAGGACCCCCTGTCGAGTACTGGGAAGGCGAGGAATAGCGCGTGGAAAACAGCGCCCCAAGGGTGAGCCTCACCCAGTAAAGAGGGAACCTGCCCTGGGCCAGTGTTCCGGAATGACGCCAGAGCGGGAAGATCGTCGTGTCTCAGCGAAGAGGCACGTAGCCACCGAGTACGACGCCTGGGCATCGTGCTTGCCGCCCTGCTGCTTGTCGGTTGCGGACTGAATGAGCGCGAAAAGGTCGAGCGCGCGGCGAAGGACCGCTGGCATGCGCAGAGCGCGACCTGCACACACCGCTCCGGGCACCTCTACGGATGCGTGCTTCTCCGGGCGCACATCCCGCTCAAGCTGCAGTTCACCGATGATTACCGCTCGTCGAAGCAGCACCGTTGCTTCCGCGCGAGCCAAACCATCGTCGACGTCTCGATGACGATGACCGGCTACGCATGCGCGTTCGGCCGCGCGGGTTGAGCGACCGCCGCCCCGTCGGGGGTCGTGGCCTGGGCCAGCGTTCGGGAATGAAGCTCCTATGACCTGTCAAGCCATCAGCGGCTCCTGGGCCTGCAGTAGTCGGTAGAGGTGGCGGGCGAGATAGCGCTTCAGCAGTCGGGTGGCGTCACGACGGCTCTTGCCCTCTGCGACCCGGCGGGCGATGTAGTCGCGGGTCGCCGGGTCGTGCTGGCGGCGATGGAGGACGACCGTGTGCAGCGCCCGGTTCAGCTGGCGGTCGCCGCCGCGGCTGAGTCGCTGCCGACGGGTTTGGCCACTCGAGGCGGGGACCGGCGCGACGCCGGCGAGTCGCGCAAAGCAGGCTTCCGAGCGCAGCCGACCGCGGTGCGACCAGGCGACGATCAGTTGCGCGGCGACGATCGGGCCGACACCGGGCTCATCGAGCAGGCTTGGCGCGAGTGCGCGCACGTGGCCGAGCAGTTCGCGCTCGAGCTGGTCGGCTTCGCGTGTGGCCGCCTCGATGCGGCGGGCGAGGCTGCGCAGCACGAGCCTGGCAGCAAGCTCGTCGGCGTCGGCCGAGCTCGAGCGGCGCAGGCGGCTGCAGCGTCCGAGCAGCTTGCCGGCCGACAGACCGCGCAGCTCCTGGCGGATGTGGTCGGGTGCCGTGACGATCACGCCGCGGAGCTGTGCGAGGGCTTCACGGCGGACGTCGACGGCGCTGCGACGAGCGACCAGCAGCAACCGCAGCGCCTCTCGCCGCTGACCTGCCCGCGGCAGCGCGAGCGTCTCGCTGGCGAGTGCCGCCCGCGCCGTGCGGGCCGCGTCGAGTGCGTCGTCCTTGCCCTGCAGCCGACGCTCGGCTCGCGGGGTGCGGCTGAGCTCGAGCACCGTTTCGCCCTGCTCGGCGAGATAGCGGGCAAGACCGGCGCCGTAGCTGCCTGTGCCCTCGATCGCCCAGGCGCGCCTGCCCGCCGCATATCGCTCCCCGAAACGGAGCGCCTCGCGGTAGCCGCGCCTGTTCGCTCGAACCGCCTTCCCGGCCACGACGGCCCCCGCCGGCGCTGCCACCACCGCCAGCACGTGCTCGTCGCGGTGAGTGTCGACGCCGACGACGTAGTCCAGCTGATCTGCAAGCATTCGACCGATCCTCCGGCTTCTGTTCGTAGGGTCCGGTGGTGCCGGTCTGACAGGGAAACCGCGGCGGCAGGACGGTAATGAGTCACGCCTAGACGGCGGACAGGCTCCTGATCAAGCCAGCAGCGGGCGCCAGACCGGCGCCGCCGCGCACGCGTGGACGGTCCATTCCCAAGGCACGCACAGGGCGGCCAGTCACCCGACGAGTCACACGCGGCACGGCGACAACCAGGCTGGCAATTGCCCCAGACAGACCAACACGGCGAGTCTTACCGTCCCCCGAGCATCGACGGCCTTTAGTCTCGCGTCGTTGGGTCCCGGAGGACACTCTCTGAAGGATCGCCAGCGGACTGCTACCAGGTGAGGTAGGGCTGGCTGGAGATGAGCAGGCCGCGGCCCGTCTGGTTGCGGCAGGTCACGCGGGAGGTGCAGGTACTGGCCCGCCTACGACAAGAATTCCACGATGAGGTATTGGTCGCGCCTGACTACCACCCGCACGTCCTCCGTCGGGTGGCCGCGCCTGACCACCAGTCTTTCTGGGTTTGGACGTACGGCGGAAACATCAACACTGTCGATGATCACCAGCTCAGGACAGTCGCGGGTGCACTCGCACTGAAAGCCGAACGGCCCCGGGAGCGCCTCGGCCTCAGCGAATGCGCGCAGAACCTCGTTCTCGCGAAAGCGCGTCTCGCGCGCGGATGGCGGTTCTCTAGCCGCTCCCAAACAAGCCTTCTTCCACAACCGAGAAGCGGCTCGTTCGCTTGACTACGTATCGCTCGTCAACGTCGGCGTGCGACAGGGCGGCGACGGCCTGCGCCGGATCCGCCGCTATCTCCTCGTACTCCTCGAGGGTGAGGACGACAACCTCGGTACAGAGCCGATGCATACATTCGCACCTGAGGGCGAGGGCCGTCTGCGGTGACGTGATCTTGTAAGCCTCCGCGACAAGGGCGCGGTTCTCGTCCGCTCGCGCGATAGCCGCACCGAGGCGGCCATAGGCGGCAGCTGCCGTGGAGTCGGCTCTTCCGGGTGGGGGCCCCGTCATCGGCCGCTCCTTTCCACTCTGGCGGCACTCGCCAGAAGGTGGGTGTCGGAAGAGCTTGTTGCTTCAGACGACCATAGCCGTCCCTCTTGCTCAGCCGCTTGTGCGTTCTCGGAATGAAGCGGAAAGAGCGGGAAATCCGCGAAATGCATCGCGCGACGTAGGAGAGTCGCGGCCGGGGTCTACGCGCTGCCCCTCGGCGACTTGATGGTTTCCGCGTCACCTCATGGTTTCTCGCGCTCCAGCTGTTGACAGTAAGACCCTGCGCCACTTGCACACATGAGATCGATGCGACGCAGCCGATCGGCGATGTCGTGGCGCTCGTTGAGATCGGATGCGGTGACTGAAGCGGGTGTCTGGACAGCCGGAGACTCGGATGCGCGAACGTGCTATCGCCTGACGCCGGCTCCGGGTGGCAACAATGGCAACGGTCGAAGTTCGTTCGCGTTCGCTCAGGTGTCCGCTCCCAGCAGATCGGGTCGACGAGCCAGTCCGACGAGCGCTCATCCGTCGACCCTCGGTCGCGAGCCCAGTGGCCGCCGGTCGTGCGCAAGCGGCGCGGTATCCGCAACCTTGATTGCGCCGTTTGCACGCTGACACTTCTTGGAGGAGGCGGATGACGACCACGCAGACGTCGAGGTCGGCTCGACGAGGGAAGGAGGCGGTCGAGCACCCGGCGCAGGAGGCGCGAGCGAAGGCCGACGCCGGGAGCGGCTGGTATGCGTGGCTCGCTCGGGGCGGCCTCGTCGCAAAGGGTGTCTCGTTTGGGATCGTTGGGATCCTCGCGGTCGGCGTCGCCGCGGATAGCGGCGGCAGGGCGACGAGTCGTCAGGGTGCGCTGCAAGCACTCGCGCAGCACACGTGGGGAACGGTTCTGCTCGTGCTGCTTGCGATCGGTTTCGCCGGCTATGCAATCTGGCGGTTCGTGCAGGCGTTTGCCGAGCGCGAGGATGAAGGCGGCGAGAACCGAACGCTGAAGAGCTGGGGCAAGCGCGCCGGATACATCGGGCGCGGCTTGATCTACGCGGGTCTGACGTTCACGACCGCCAAGATCCTCCTCGGCTCGGGCGGGCAACAGTCCCAGACCGAGCACGCGCACAAGACGACGGCGGCGTTGCTCGGCTGGCCGGGCGGACGCTGGATCGTCGGCATTGCCGGGCTATGCATCATCGGCGTAGGACTCTGGAACTTCTACCGTGGCATCACCAAGAAGTTCGAGGACAAGTGGCGAACCGGCGAGATGAGCAAGCCGGAGCGCGCGTGGGGCGGGCGCGCCGGCGTCGCCGGGCATCTCGCACGGAGCGTGGTCTTCACGCTGATCGGGGTTTTCGTCGCGAAGGCAGCAATCGACTACAACCCGAAGAACGCCATCGGCCTCGACGGCGCGCTGCAGAAGCTGGCTGATGCGAGCTATGGCCCGTATCTCTTGGGGCTCACCGCTGCTGGGCTCCTCTGTTACGCGCTCTTCTGCCTCGTCGACGCGCGCTACCGCGATGTTTCGACGGAGCCCCGGCGAACGCGAGCAGTCCGCCGCGCCTGATCGCGTAGGCCCGCATACGATCGCGTCGTGGCTGACCACGACGCGGTCCTCGTCGGCAGCGGCATCAACTCGCTGGCGTGCGCGGCGCTGCTGGCGCGGGCCGGGTGGGACGTCTGCATGCTCGAGCGCAGCGGGCACCTCGGGGGTGCGATCCAGACCGCGGAGCTCACCGAGCCAGGGTTCCTGCACGACGTCTTCAGCGCCTGGCATCCGCTCTGGCTTGGCGGCGCGGCGCACGCGGAGCTCGGCGAGGAGCTCGCGGCGCGTGGGCTCGAGTATCTGAACACCGACTATCCGACGGCGACGCTCTCTCCGGACGGCGAGGCGGCGTTCCTGCTCCGGAGCGCGGATGCGAACGCGGAGGAGCTCGACCGTCATGCCGCAGGCGACGGTGCCGCCTGGCGGCGGGTGCTCGGCGATTTCTTCCCGAACGCCGATCTGGCCTTCGGTGTCCTCGGGACCGAGCTTTGGTCGCGGGACGGGTTCGCGCTCGGGGTGAAGGCGTATCGCCGCCTCGGGCGCCGTGGCCTCGCCGAGTTCACGGGGAACGTGCTCGCCTCGAGCCGCGACTGGCTGACCGGCACCTTCGCGTCCGAGCCGGCGCACGGGCTGCTCGTGCCGTGGGTGCTGCACACCGGGCTCGGGCCCGACGCGGCGTTGTCCGGCTTCATGACCCAGGTCATCGCCGTCGCGATCCAGGAGGGCGGGATGCCGATCCCGCGAGGGGGCGGGGCGCGGCTCGTCGACGCGCTCGTGCAGTTGATTCGCGACCACGGCGGCGTCTGCAAGACGGGGCGGGATGTCGAGCGCGTCCTCGTGCGCGAAGGCGAGGCGGTCGGCGTCCGCCTCGCGGGCGGCGAGACCGTGACGGCCTCCAAAGCAGTGATCGCAAACGTGACACCCACGCAGCTCTACGGGCGCCTGCTCGAAGAAGAGGCGCCGCCGGCCCTCGGCGAGCGCGGCCGGCGGTTCCGGTACGGGCGCTCCGACATGCAGATCCATTTCGCGCTGTCGGAGCCGCCGCGGTGGGAGGGAGACGACCGCCTCGCAAGCACGGCGATCGTCCACCTGACGTCGGGGCTCGACGGCGTCTCGCGGGCGGTGAACGAGGCCGACCGTGGGCTCCTGCCGGTGGAGGCGACCGTCGTCGTCGGCCAGCCGCTGACGATGGATCCGTCGCGGGCGCCTGACGGTGCCGGGCTCCTCTGGATCCAGCTCCAGGAGCTGCCCTGGCACGTCAAGGGCGACGCGGCCGGCGAGCTCGAGACGAGAGACGGCACCTGGACCGAGGAGCTGCGCGAACGCTACGCCGACCGGATCCAGGCGCGGATTGCCGCGCACGTCCCGAACCTCGAGTCGGCGCTGCTCAGGCGCGTCGTCCTGTCGCCGGCCGACCTGCAGGCCGCGAACATCAACCTTCAGCAGGGAGACCCTTACTCCGGCTCGCTGGCGCTCGACCAGAACCTGCTCTGGCGGCCGTTCGCGGCCAGCCCCGGACACGCGACTCCGGTCAGACGGCTCTGGCAGATCGGCGCCAGCACGCACCCGGGCCCCGGCCTCGGAGCCGGCTCCGGAACGCTCGTGGCGAAGCGGCTGCTCGAGCCCTCGCTGCTCCACCGTATGAAGAAACGCGCCCGCCGATGAGCGCCCGCGTCTCGATCTCCCAGATCACGACGGTCTCGGCGTCCTTCGCGGACGACCTCGACGCCTATCGCGCCGCCGGAGCCGACGGAATCGGGATCTGGGAATTCAAGCTCGCCGAGGACTCGCTCGAGCGTTTCCGGCAAAGCGGGCTCGTGGCCGCGACGGCGGTGCCGGCGGTGCCGTCGGTCCTGCCCCTGCCGCTGATGGAGGGGCCGGAGGACCCCGAAGAGCGCGTCGCGGCGATCCGCGCCGGGATCCGCCGCTTGGCACCGTTTGAGCCGCCCTGCGTGCTCTTCCTGACCGGGCCCGGCGAGGACCGGACGGCGATCCTCGAAGGCCTGCGCGCGATCGCCGACGAAGGGCAGCGCTCGGGCGTCCGCGTCGCCCTCGAGCCGATCCAGCGTGAGTTCGCGCACCTCTGGACGACCGTCAGCTCGCTCGACGCGGCCGCTGCCCTGATTGCCGAGTCCGGCGCCGACGTCGGCCTGATGTACGACACCTGGCACCTCTGGCGCGAGCCAATCGAACAGATCGAGCGCCATCGCGACCGCATCTACGGCGTCCACATCGCCGACTGGCGGGAACCGACGCGGCACACGAACGACCGCGTCCTCCCCGGAGACGGCGTGGTCGAGTTCCGCCCGATTTTGGAGGCGCTGCGCTGGGACGGGCTCTTCGACCTCGAGATCTTCTCCGAGGCGGAGCTGCCCGGATCGCTCTGGCGTGAAGACCCCAACAAGGTCGCAACCCAAGGCGTCCAAAAGCTGCGGAAGGTCCTGGCGAGCGCGTCCACAGCAACCGTAAATCGAGCGGGACCGTAGTAAGTTCTACAACTCAGGGGCTGGACTCACGAGAGGAGGCGCAGTGAAGAGGACGACCAGGTGGGGAGGGCTCGCGGCACTTCTCGGAGCGGCTGTCGCGGTCGCCGCGATCGCGGGAGCGACGCGCGGCCACGCCGCGACCGATGCGAAGAAGCCGATCGTGATCGGGTGGGCCTTCGATTCGAAGGGCCAGATGGCCCCGTTCGACGATCCGGCGCTTGCCGCCGCGCGGATCCGCGTCAAGCAGATCAACGCAAAGGGCGGCGTCGGCGGACGGCACCTTGCGATCAAGACGTGTGACACGCAGAACA
>VAWH01000044.1 GCA_005888315.1 Actinomycetota bacterium
GAACTCGCTACGTCGCTATGGAGTTTTGAGGGTGACGCGCCACGCGCGAGCGCCTTGACAATTTCGGCGGTCATTGCGGCGGGGGTACACCTCTTCCCATTCCGAACAGAGAAGTTAAGCCCGCCAGCGCCGATGGTACTCGGAGGGCAACCTCCCGGGAGAGTAGGTCGCCGCCGAATTACTTTGAGAACGGGCCGCGAAAGCGGCCCGTTTCCGTTCTGGGAGACTACGCCGCATGGAGGGCTGCCTCGCCTGCGATCTCGCCGAAGGCCGCGTCGACCTACCGGGCGGCGAGATCCTCCTGACCGAGCACTGGATCGTGGAGCACACCGTCGGTCCCCTCAGCCTCGGGACCCTGATCGTCAAACCGAAGCGGCATGTGGTTCACGTCTGGGAACTCGGCGAGGCGGAGGCCCGGGAGATCGGGCCGCTTCTGCGTCGCGTCTCCGCGATGCTCGCGGATCTCATCCAGCCTGAGCAGGTCTACGTCGGCCTCTGGTCCCATGCCGGTGGCGCTCCGGTGCACATCCATTTCGTCGTCCAGCCGGTCACGCGCACCTTGATGGATTCGATCGACGACTACGGCCCGCACCTTCAGGTTGCGATGTTCGACGCTGGCGCGACACCGCCCAAGGGCGAGGTCGAGCGCTTCGCCGAGCGCGCTCGGGCCGCGCTCGGAACCTAGGCCGCCCGCAGCTTCTCTCGCCAGGTGGGGTCGAGCGCCCGCAGCCGGCTGACGCGCTCGCCGACGGGCGGATGCGTGACGAACAGCGCAGCGAGGCCCTCCTCGGCGAACGGGTTGATCGTGTAGAGCGGCTCAGTCGCCGGGCTGGCCTGGAACTCGACGAGCTCGCCGGTTTGTTCGAGGCGAATCAGTGCGTCTGCCAGCCCGTGCGGGGAGTCGCAGAGCTCGGCGGCGGCGGCGTCCGCGAGGAACTCGCGTTTCGGCGAGAGAAACAAGTTGACGACCGCGGCGGCGAGTGGGCCGAGCGCGAACAGCAGGCCGCGTTGGAGGAAGCCGCCGATGCGGCTCGTCTCGACGATCGCGCCGGCGAGCACCGAGACGGTGCTCTGGACCAGCACGTCGCGATCGCGGATATGGGCGAGCTCGTGCGCAAGCACGCCTTCGAGCTCGGCAGGGGTGGCGGCGCCGAGCAGCCCCCGGCTGACCGCGATCGCGGAGCCGCGCGGCCCCCGCCCGGCGCAGAGCGCGCGCGGATAGCCGTCGGGCAGGATGTAGAGCTTCGGTGCCGGCACGCGCGCTCGCGCTGCGAGCCGGCCGACCGTGGAGTAGAGCGCCGGCCCTTCGCGGCGGGGCAACTCCCGTGCGCCGACCATCCCGAGCGCGATCCGGTCGATGTAGAAGTAGCCGGCGCCGGCGAGCAGCAACGCACAGAAGAGGAAAACCGAAAGCAGCCGGTAGCTGCCCGTGACCAGCGGCACGATTCCGAGCACGGCGCAGAGTCCGAACAGAAGTGCCCAGGCCTTGAGCACGTTGCGGACGCGCAAGAGCGTGCGTCCCATCGACTAGGGCTCTTCGGAGCCGTCTTCTTCGGCGAGGCCGCGCGGCGGCCAGTCGGGCTCCGGTGCGTCGCAGCGGCTCGAGCAGTGGAGGGAGGCGATGTTCTGCAGCGGGATCAGGATGTGGCCGTTCAGCTCGATGTGCGCGACGTCCTCGACGAAGCAGTAAGCCGTCAGCACGCCGTCCTGATAATCGCCGCCGAAGAGGGCGACCTCGACCTGCTCGCCCTTGTACTTATTCGTGTAATCCTCCACCGACGGGCCAGTCTACTGGGGGGTAAGGTGCAGGCCCGGGGTCTGTCCGGAGGGGTCTCTGTTCCTTCGGCGGGGTTTAGCGGCCGTGCCGCACAGGTCGGCACGACCTCTTATGGTCGGCGCCGCAAGCGATCCCTTATCCGGCGGGAGATGGCGGCTGAGCGGCGGCCTTCCGGCGTTCCTCTTGGTCGCGCGCGAGCAGCTCGTCGATCCGTCCGGCCGGGCACAGCTCGGTCAGCCGGCCGTCTTCGACGCACACCGCGGAGAGGCGCGCGTTCGGCTCGACCGGCCGGATGCGGCGGTAGGCCTCGACCTCCATCCCGAGCGCGGCGCCGTGGATAGCGCGGATCGGCCCCCCGTGCGAGACGATCAAGAAGCGGTTGCCCTCGCGCTCGCTCGCGATCCGCTGGACGGCGACGAGGACGCGTTTGCTCATCTCGGCGTAGGTCTCGCCGTCCTCCCAACCGGTTCCGCCCGCGAGCCAGCGGCGGAAGCCTTCCGGAAACCGAGTCTCGGCTTCCACTCGCGTCAGCCCTTCCCACGAACCGACGCTGACCTCGCGAAGCTCGGCGAGCTGGACGAGGTCGACCCCCTGCGCCTGCGCGACCGCCTCGGCGGTCTCCCGCGCGCGGCGGAGGTCACTCGAATAGACGGCGTCGAGGGCGATATCGGCGAGTCGCTCTGCCAGCTCGGCCGCCTGGGCTCGGCCGCGTTCGGTTAGGGGCCGGTCGGCGTGCCCCTGCCAGCGTCGGGCGCGGTTCCAGTCGGTCTCGCCATGGCGGGCAAGCAGCAGCGTCGTCACGCTCACATCCTGCCGTAGGCTTGCGCGCGCGATGGACCTCGACCTGCGCGACCGCGTCTGCGTAGTCACCGGCTCGACCGCCGGAATCGGTCTTGCGACGGCGCGACTCCTGGCCGCCGAAGGAGCGCGCGTGGTCGTGACCGGGCGCGATTCGGAACGGGTCGACCGCGCGCGGGAAGAGGTCGGCGCCGCGCTCGGTGTCGTCGCCGATCTGGCGGAACCGGGAGCCGCCGAGGAGCTGATCGCAGCCATCAACGGGCTCGGGCCGGTCGATTGTCTCGTCAACAACGTCGGCATCGCCTACCAGGCGAGCTTCGACGAGCTGACGGACGAGCAGTGGGACGAGATGTGGCAGCTGAACGTCATGAGCTTCGTGCGTCCGACCCGGGCGGTGCTGCCGTCCATGCGCGAGCGCGGCTCGGGTGTGATCGTCAACGTCTCGTCGACGGCGGGAAAACGGCCGTCGACCGGCATGCCGAACTACTCGGTCACCAAGGCGGCCGTTCTCTCGCTCTCGCGGCTCGTCGCAGACCTCTACGCTAAGGACGGGATTCGCTGCAACGCGATCACACCCGGACCGACCGGAACCGGCGCTTGGCTCGACGAGGGTGGCCTGGCTGACCAGCAGGCCAGGCGTTCCGGAAACTCGCGCGAGCAGGTGCTCGAGTCTGTCGCCGCCGGGCGACCCCTCGGCCGGCTGGCCGAGCCGGACGAGATCGCGTCGGTGATCGCCTTCCTGTGCTCAGAGCGCGCGAGCTATGTGACCGGTGCAGCGTGGAGCGCGGACGGCGGCACGGTGCCGATCATCATCTGACCGGCAGCGCGGCGAGGTAGTTCCACTTCCGGCTCTCTCTCGCCACGGACACGTGGCGTGATGCTCGGTAGCGTGACTCTAGGGGCGCGTTTTCGCCCCCACTGGGGGTGGACCGGGAAGGGCGAGGGGACTGGCGCGGGAGGTGCGCCGCGGCGGCTCAAAACGCTTGCCGCCCCGACCGGGCGAGCGGCTAGAGTCGGTCACGTGCCCGAGCTTGCAGGGAGAGTGGCCGACGCCTTCGCAACGCGGATCCGAGAGCAGGAAGAGGCCTGGCTCTCGCCGCTCGCGGTCCGCTCGTACGAGACGCGTGGCCGCGTCCACGCCGAGGACGCTTGCCGGCTGCGAACGCCGTTCCAGCGCGACCGCGACCGGATCGTGCACTCCAAGTCGTTCCGCCGACTCAAGCACAAGACCCAGGTCTTCATCGACCCGAGCGGCGACCACTACCGCACCCGGCTCACGCATACGCTCGAGACGACCGGCATCTCCCGCGGCGTTGCGCGCGCGCTGCGCCTGAACGAGGATCTGACCGAGGCGATCGGGCTCGGCCACGACCTCGGCCATCCGGCCTTCGGCCACGCGGGCGAGGAGGCGCTCGACGCGGCGCTCCGCGAACGGTTCGGGCTCGGCTTCCGCCACAACGAACACTCTTTGCGAGTGGTGGATCACCTCGAGCGCGACGGCCGCGGGCTCAACCTGACGGCCGAAGTGCGCGACGGGATCCTCAACCACACGGGCCACGACGAGCCCGACACGCTCGAAGGCAAGATCGTCCGCCTGGTCGACCGCGTCGCGTACATCAACCACGACATCGACGACGCGGTCCGGGCCGGCGTGCTCGCGACAACCGAGCTCCCGGCGGAGGAGATCGAGCTGCTGGGACCGACCGGGCCCCGCCGGATCGACACGCTCGTGCACGACCTGGTCGAGAACTCCGAGCGCGCCGGCGAGATCCGCCAGAGCGACGAGATCGGCGAGGCGATGCTCTCGCTCCGCTCCTTCATGTTCGAGCGGGTCTACCTCGCGGCGGACGCGAAACCGAACCAAGAGCGTGCGCACGGAATCATCCGCCGCATCTTCGCCCACCTCGTCGACGAGGGCCGCTCGCCGCAGGATGCGACCGACTACGTCGCCGGCATGACCGATCGCTTCGCGCTCGCGTACGCCGCGAGGCTCGAGAGCTGAATGGCGCGCATCGCAGATGCCTCGGTCGAAGCCGTCAAGGCCGCTGCCGACGTCGTCGAGGTCGTTTCCGGTCGGACACCGCTCCGCCGCTCGGGCGCGCGCTTCACCGGTCTCTGCCCGTTCCACGACGAGCGCACCCCGTCCTTTTCGGTCAGCCCTGAGAAAGGCACCTACTACTGCTTCGGCTGCCAGCGCGGCGGCGACGCGATCTCGTTCGTCGAGGAGACCGAGGGCGTCGACTTCGTCGGGGCGATCGAATGGCTCGCGCAGCGATTCAACATTCCGCTCGAGTACGAGCAGGCCTCGCCCGAACAGGACGCAAGGCGCCGACATCGCGAGCGGCTCTACGCCGTGCTCGACGCGGCGGCCGCGTTCTACGAGCGTTATCTCTGGGAGTCGCAGGCTGGGGCGGAGGCACGCGCGTACCTCGAGGGCCGTGGCCTCGCCGAAGAGGTTTGCCGCGAGTACCGGCTCGGGCTGGCCGCTCGCGGCGCGACGCTCGCGCGCAAGGCCGGCGAGCGGGGCTTCACGCGGCAGGAGCTGAGCGGCGCCGGCCTCGCGAACCGCCGCGGCAATGACTACTTCCAGGGCCGTCTGCTCTTCCCGATCGCGGACGCCCGCGGACGGGTCGTCGGCTTCCAGGCGCGGCGGCTCCGCGAGGACGACCCGCTGCAGGCGAAGTACGTCAACTCGCCGGAGGGCGAGCTCTTTCGCAAGGGAGATCTCCTTTACGGGCTCGATCGCGCTCGCACGGCGATCGCGCGCGAGGAGCGGGCGTTGATCGTCGAAGGCAACACCGACGTGCTCGCGTTGCGGCAGGCGGGGCTGGGGCCGGTCGTCGCGTCGATGGGGACAGCGCTCACCGAACGGCAGCTGAAGGAGCTTGCCCGCCTGACGCGGAAGCTCTACCTCTGCTTCGACGCCGACGCGGCGGGTGAAGCGGCGACGCTGCGCGGGATGGACCTGGCCGCTGCGCAGGGATTCGACGTCCGCGTCGTCGCGCTACCGCCGGGGACCGACCCCGCGGACGCCGCCCAGGGCTTCGAGCGGCGGCTCGCGAACTCCGAGAGCTACGTCCTCTACCGCGTCCGGCTCGAGCTCGACCGCGCTCCCGATCGTCAGGAGGCTTTTGTTCACGCGCGCGAGGTCCTCGCCCGGTTCGAGGACTCGCCCGAGCGGCAGCAGGCGCAGCGGCTCGTCGCCGACCGGCTCGACCTTCCCCGCGAGACGCAGGCCGGGCTCGCGCCCCGGCGCGGTGGGCGCACGGCCGCGCCCGCGGTCTCGCCGAAACTGCTCGAGAAGGGCGACCGGCTGGAACGCGACGCCCTCGCGGGAGTCGCGGCGCACCCGGACCTGCGGGAGCTGCTCGCCGAGCTTTCACCAGATCACTTCGATATCGAGCTGCACCGCCGCGGGCGCGCGCACCTGCTCGAGCCGGGGGAAGCCGATCGTGACCTCGTCCAGCTCTTGGCGGAGCTCGACGCCCGCGCCGACGCCGAGGGGATCGACGAGGCGACGACGAAGGAGCTGCTGCTCAACCTGCGCGAGCGAAAGCTTCGCCGCGAGCTGCAATCGGCCGATCTGGAGCACACGAAAGAGCTGCAGGAAGCCCTGGAACGGCTCCGGAGCGCGGCCACGAACCTCGTCTAGACGCCGCTACACTTTTGCCCGGCCGAGCGCCGTTCCCCGGTAGCTCAATTGGCAGAGCATCCGGCTGTTAACCGGAGGGTTGTTGGTTCGAGTCCAACCCGGGGAGTACGAAAAGCCCCGTAAACACGGGGCTTTTCGAGTTAGACGGATGCAATAAGGGCTCAAGTTGGTACCGGACTTTGTACCTCGCGGTTCACGCAGCCGAGCCGGTAACTACAAAGACCGGTGCAGTGAACGGTTCGTCGAACGGCTCGATCGACGTGGGTGTGAGGCCGCCACCGGTGAAGGTGCAGGTCCCATTCGACTGCTGTTCCGTCCCTCGCGCACCGCCGATGCTGCCGAAAGTGACGATGATGACTGTATTCGTACCCACGACGTCGAGCGCTGCCGTGCGCGAGAGCGACTGGTTCACCAGGATCACGTCTCCGAGGCCCGTGCAGGTTGCGCTGAAGTAAAACGGTTGTCCAGCCAAGTCAACCGGCGGCTGCTCTGCCCGCGAAGCGCCCGCTCCGACGCCTGCGAGAAGCGCAGCGACCACGACAATCAAGGCTCTGTGCCGCATCGTGCCCTCCTCTGTTGTCTGACCGCAGGGCAACCATTGTCACATTCTCAGGGCGCAGGGACAAAGGCGGTAGCTCGTCAAACTTGCCCTCTATCCACCGAGCGCCACTCATCAGCTTTGCCTTTGCCATGACGTGTTCACGTCCTCGGTCAACGCCTTCTCGACGTCGGCGGCCGTGCCATCGCGCGACGAGCCAGGTCGGCCGTTTGGGCGACCTGTTGGTTAGGCCGCCGCGGCTTCGTCTCGATGCGGCGCCGACGGCGATCGGCTTGCCGCTGAGCTCCGACTACTCGATAAGCGAGGTCGCCGACCAGCTGGGCGAGACGGTGAAGTGGATCGACGCCCGGCTTGAGAGCTGCGTAGGGAACTTGTGGGGCCGAGCATTCTGACCGGCTGCGCGCGCGTCGTAGGCAAAAGCACACAAAACACACGTCCTACTGACACGGGCATCGAGTTAGGGTCATCGCTTCGCGCGTCGCCCTGAAAGCGCCCCTCTCGACCGGGAAAGAGAGCCGGCAGGGTTGCCCTGAATCGATCCCGGATCGATCCGCTTCAAGGGGGGTCGCCCAGACTGCCCCATCCCGGAAAGGTCCCTGCCGGCTCTCTCTGATCCTACGTTGGCGACTACTGCTCTCAACTCTGAAAAGGCGCAGTTTGCGTCGGAAATCTGGACGCCGAGCACGAAGACGCGCTGGCCTATTGCTCAGCGAAGCCTGGCGGCTTGCGGAGCGCTATGCGCCGAGCCGGGGGAGTTTCTCCAACCACGCAGCCCGAGGACTCAAGACCAGGCTATCGACTGGCGGCGAGAACAAGGCGGCAGGACGCTCCCGTCAGCCTCGACGGTGGAAACAACGATGTCGCTGACGCCGAACTGGAGCAGTCTCACCGACGAGAGCGCCTGGACGCTGGTGAACGTGGCCTGGCCGATGAGCTCCGGCGCCTCGGTGAAAGAGCTCGCCGGCCGCCTGGGCGAGTCGCAAGGATGATTGAGTCGCTGCTCGCGCGGCTCCAGCGCGAACTCGTGCGGCTGAGCGACTAGGCGGGCATTTGGTACCGCTTTTGGTACCGACCTCGCATGATCTGACCGCATCTGAGCGACCCTTAGCGCATGGAGGAACGCGGGTTGGCCTCACACGCCTTCGTCCGAGCGGGCTGTTTAACCGGAGGGTTGTTGGTTCGAGTCCAACCCCGGGGAACTTCTAGCTCCTAGCGATCCCCCGAGGCGGCTTCCCGATGTATCCCTGCGGACTGTGGGCGCACACTTTTGCCGGCGGAGGCGGGCTCGCCGAGGAGCGGCACGCCGCTCGTCAGCACTTCGCATCCCGAGTCCGTGATCAAGATGTTGTCTTCGAGCCGGATGCCGCCGAAATCAAGCAATGCGTCGACGCGGTCCCAGTCGACTGCGTCTTTGAGCTCCGAACGTTTCGTCTGATCTCGGAGGAGTGCCGGGATGAAGTAGATCCCTGGCTCGACCGTCATCGTGTAGCCGGTCTGCAACGGTAGATCGACCCTGAGCGGAGGGAACCCGGCGCCGGGAGCGGCGCGGTCGCGCAGCACGCCGCCCGCGTCTCGTATGCCGAGGCCGACCATGTGGCCGATCCCGTGAGGGAAAAAGAGTGAGACCGCGCCGCGCTCGAACAGCGATTCGGTCGCACCCCGTAGAAGTCCGAACGCGACGAGACCGTCAGCGACAACGTGCGCCGCCGCGCGGTGCACGTCGCGCCATTCGACACCTGGCTTGCAGGCTTGGATCGCGGCGACGAGAGCCTCTCGGACGACGGCGTAGAGTTCTTCCTGCTCAGGCGTGAACCCGCAGGAGACTGGATATGTCCGCGTGACGTCGCTGGCATAGCCGCGGTACTCGCCGCCCGCGTCGACCAGCACGAGCTCTCCGGTAGCGAGCGGTCTCGTAGTCGGAGCGAAGTGCAGGACTGCGGAGTGCCGCCCGCCGGCCACAATCGTGTCGAAGGCGAGAAAGTCGGCACCGCCACGGAAGAACTGGGCTTCCAGGTCGATCTGGATCTGACGCTCCGTCCGCTCCTCGGCAATCAACTCGTCGAGCAGGAGATAGCCCGAGCGGGTTGCCTCCTCCGCCGTACGCATCCGTGCCAGTTCGACGTCGTCTTTGGCACGACGCACATCAGTGAATGCGTAGCGGAGATCGTCCTCGAGGTGAGCGTCAGAGGAGGCGCCGGGGACCGGGGCGCCCAGGCAGCCGCAGCGATGGCCGCGCCGCTTCTCGAGCCAGCGCGACAGCTCGGAGACGTCCGAGGCGCCGTCTGGGACGCCCTCCTGGGCGTCTTCGGTGCCGGACCAGACAAGCTCGTCGCGCGTCACGGGCGCCAGGAACTCGAACCAGCCCTCGTTCGGGTCGAACGCCAGGACACCGCCAGGCCGCTCACGGTCGGTCAAATAGAAGTACTCCGAGTGGCTCCGGAATGGGTACGTTCGGTCGTACCTGCCCGGAATGGGGAGCGCCTCGCCGGCGCCGACGACAGCGAACTCGTCGGTGAGGTTCCACGCTGCGGCGGTAGCCGCACGCCGGCGACTCAAATGCTCAGCGGTGAGCGACGTCTCGCGGTTGGGCACTTGCTCACTTTCGCAGGCGAAGCCACGTGTGCCGAGTATTAACCGAGGGTTGTTCGCTCGCTCGACGGCGTATCGGCGAGCGAGCGAGCCCCAAGCCGGTGGCGTACCGCCTCGCTGACTTGTCCGGAAGCGAGGCCGCGCACCGCCAGCGTCGTTCGCCTGGAGAGAACATCGTCCACGGTCAGCGCCGACTCCTCGTCGCGGGCGAAGTCGACCTGTGCCCAAATGTCCGGACCGTGGGGGTCGATGCGCTCGAGCGCATCGGAGGCTTCGTCGCCGTACCTGGCAACGCGCATAGCTTCCTCTCCGTATAGGTGGATCAGGTGCGTGGCGACATCGGCATCGAGCCGGCTCCGAAGCAGCTCTTCGGCCTTGCTTGGGACAGTGCGACCTAGCGGTTCGGTTCGCGGTCTACGTCGCCGCGGCCGTACCTCGACCGGCAGGTGGCGCAGGGCGTCCGTCGCAATCAGCCTGTGGGTAGTCAGCTTGCCGCCGGCGATCGAGACCATTCCCCCTGAGCCGACCGCGACGACGTGGTGCCGGCTGGCGCGCGCGGTCGCGACGCATCCGAGCGGAAGGGCGCGAAGGCCGACGCACGTATGGACAACACGGCCAGGCAGCAAGTGTTCCCGCGGAAGGACATTCGCGAAGCGGCGCAGCAGCTGCGTGACCCTCGCCCGGATCGGCGACGGGCAGCGGCTCGGCTTCCTCACACGGCGTATCGGTTGCTCCGATCAGGAGCATCCCCTGCCATGGAATCGCGATCGCGGTCGAGCAGTCATCGAAGAGCGCTAACCCGGCGCGCCAATCGCCTATCAAAGGAACGACTACGTGAACGCCGACGCTGAGACGTACCAGCGGGAGAGCGCTGGTTCGCTCAAGCCCTCGCACAAGGGAATGATGTTTGGCAGATCGGGCCCCGGGTAGCCGCCTCTTCGGCCGCCAACCAAAGAGGAGGTGCGAGATGGCCAAAATCGAGAGTCCGCGCGAGCTCTTCATCAACAACCTCGGCAGCACGCTGACGATGGAGAACGAGATCCTCGAGATGCTCGAGGAGCTGCAGGAAGAGGCTCGCGATCAAGAGCTCAAGCAGAACCTCGCCCATCATCATCAGGAGACCCAGCAGCAAATACGCAATCTCGAGCGCGTGTTCGACGCCCTGGGCGAGGAGCCGAAGGGGCAGTCTTGTCCGCCCATCGAAGGGCTCGAGAAAGATGGCAAACAGAGCATCAAGCAGGTCGACGATGCGCTCGTCGACCACGTGATCTTGGGGGGCGCGGCCAAGACCGAGCACCACGAGATCGCCGTCTACAACGGCCTGATCATGAAGGCCGAGGCAATGGGCGAGGAAGACGTCGCTAACCTCCTGCGCGAGAACCTCGAGCAGGAAGAGCACACCCTCGAGGAAGTCGACAAGAAGGCGCTCCAGCTCACCCAGCAAACGGTTCACGCCGGCGCGCGTTAGTCACACGACGGGGGCGCGGTCGTTTCGGCCGCGCCCCCGGGCGAAAGCGAAGGCCGAGCCGGGCTTGCTGCCTCGCGGCCGATTGGCACCGCCTGGCGACCGTGAAGAGCGCTTCGTCCGCCGGCGGGCGACGGCCGCAGACGCGGAGGATCTGACCCAGGAGGTCTTTGCCGCGGCGGCGGTGGTCAAGACGATCGATACGATGTCGGTCGACTCCGCGCACTTCAGCCAGCCGGTCGAGAGCGAGGCGATGCAGCACCAGTTCAGCGGCGGCAAGAACGACAGAAACCTCTTGGTGGTCCCGGTCTCGTCGGTGCCCGACGCGGTTCCGGGCGCGGTTTGGGCCGGCAGCTCCGTCGAAGGCCTCCCGCTCGCGTCGGCCCACGCGTGAGAACTTCCGAACGAGGTTCGGCGACCGTGCGGCAGAGGACTGGTCCGGCGCCCAGTTGGTGTACGGCGCGATGAGC
>VAWH01000048.1:0-10036 GCA_005888315.1 Actinomycetota bacterium
TCGCTCGGCTCTCGCCCCGAAAATCTTCACTATGGCGCGCGACGTCGTCAGAGCCGCCGACTCCAGGCGAGCGTTCACCTGCTCAACCCGGCTAGACGCTTCTCGATAGCCTCGAACCGAGTCCGATACCCGCTGACCGCACGAGCGATGATGTCGAATTCAGTCGACCTGGACCGAGGAACGAGGATCGCCTGAAAGCACAGAATCCAGGAGCAGCGATGAGCCCGCAGATTCCGATGGTCGTCGAGCAGACCGTGCACGGCGAGCGCACCTTCGACATCTACTCGCGCCTGCTCGGCGAGCGGATCATCTTCCTGGGGACGCCGATCGACGATCAGATCGCCAACCTGACGATCGCCGAGCTGCTCCATCTCGAGTCGGAGGACCCCGGCAAGGACATCTCGCTCTACATCAACTGCCCCGGGGGCTCCGTCTACGCGGGGCTCGCCATCTACGACACGATCCAGTTCGTCAAGCCCCAGGTGACGACCACCTGCGTCGGGATCGCGATGTCGCTGGGAGCGCTGCTGCTTGCCGCCGGCGAAAGCGGGAAGCGCACGGCGCTCCCGAACGCGAAGATCCTCATCCATCAGCTCTGGGGAGGCTTCGAGGGGCAGGCGAGCGACATCGAGATCCAAGCCCGGGAGACGATCGCGGTCAAGCGGCGGATGGAGGAGATCGTCGCCGAGCACAGCGGGCAGCCGCTCGAGAGGGTCTCCACCGACATGGAGCGCGACTACTTCATGACCGCCGAGGAGGCGAAGGAGTACGGCCTCATCGACAAGGTGATCGCGCGCCGCTTCGAGTGACACCCAAGGAGCCTTCGGCGAGGCAAAGCCCCCGGACGGAGCACGTTTGGGGTGCATAAACTCGGTCGGCCCGAATACCTCTTAGCACGTTGACAACGCGGAGCCGGAAGCTGCGGATCGCCTGAGCGACGTGCGCGCGCCGACCAGCCTCGAGCCTCAGAGCTCCGCGCGCCTACTGCTCCGGCGCGACCGTTACCGAAACATCCGGCCTCTCGACACGCCACCTCCGTAGAGCAGCGAGCACTAGCAGCTCCGCATCTAGGTCCGACTGCGCCGTCTGAACGAGCACGTTCGCCGTCTCTTGGCTTGCGGCAACGGCGATTAGCCCCTGCTCCGAAAGGTAATCGCAGAGCGCAAGAAGAAGATCCGGGTCGCTGATGCGAACCCGCACAGCGGTGTCAGTTTTGCACGCAGCGCGGGTCGGAGCGGAAGCCGGTGGCTAGAGAAGGTGCTCAGGCCTGCCGCCGCGACGACCCCTCCAAAACCCGACAGCTCCTGCCACACGTGAGGGGACTTGTCGCCTTCTGGCGGAACCGCAACACGCTCCCTTAGTGCCAAACCTGCCGTCAAGGCAGGAACATCAGAGGGCCGCCCGAAGGCGGCCCTCTGATTGGGCTCTAGCCAGGCCTTGGTTAGGCGTGGGCGAGCTCAGGAACAATGCCAAGCTGCTGCATCATCCCGAACGTGTCCCAGTTCGTGTACTCCTCGATGACCTTGCCGTTCGCAAGACGGGAGAGGGTGAGCCCCGAGACCTTCACCTGCTTGCCGGTGGGGGCGACGCCCATCAGGTCACCGTCGTGCTTGCCGCGACCAGTCCAGCGGGTCGCGACCTTGTCGCCCTCGGCGATCTGATCGTCGACGGTGATCCGGGCATCCGAGTACGCCTCGCGATAGGTCGAGACGTTTTCCTTGAAACCGTCGGGGCCGCGCCTTGGCTCGGGGATGGACGGGTCGTAGCCGACGTAGTTGCGGTCGATGAGCTCGTCGACGATGCGCAAGTCCCCCTTCCACGGTTCCTCGAGGAGACGGCGGACAATCGTTTTGTTCTGTTCCGAGGACATAGCTCTCCTTTCCTCGGCTCTAGTGCCCGCACGGCGCCGCTGCGCCCCAAGGGCTGGGACCGAAGCTGCTCGGAAGAGGGCTTCGGGACATGAGGAGTGAGGCGTGGCGCTCGCGTTGACGCTTCGGGCCCGCGACCTACGCTACAGGCGATTAGGCCCGTGACGAGCAAAGCGCGAGAACCGTCGAGACATAGACCGCAACGTGCGACGTTTTTCGCACGCGTCCCCAAAGGCAGGGTTGTTTCTGCCCGCAACGGGGTGAGGTCGCCGTTACGGGTGGTGTAGCTGGCGCGTCCGCCACGTCCCGCCAATTCCGCCCGCTGCATGTCGCTTTCCGGCTCCTCTGCGACAACCAGAGCAGCTAGCGCTCCGGCGACAGGACGAATGCGCCGGTTTTAGGGGATGTCCTTCAGGCGCTGCGCTTCCGGCAGCGACGCGAGCCCCTTGAGCGTGGTGTTTTCGATCTGCCGGATCCGCTCGCGGGTGAGGCCGAGGGTGCGCCCCACCTCCTCGAGCGTTCGCGGCCGGCCGCCATGCAGGCCGAAACGAAGCTCGATCACCCGGCGCTCGCGCGCGGGCAGCGACGCGAGCGCGTGCTCGATGTCCGCGGATCGAAGCGAGAGCGAGGCCGCCTCGAGGGGCGACTCGGCCAGCTCATCTTCGACGAGGTCGCCGAGCCTTGCGTCCCCCTCTTCGCCGAGCGGCTTCTCAAGCGAGACTGGAAACTGCGCCATGCGCACGATCTCCCGCACCTCCGCCGTCGTCAGCTCGAGCTCGGCGGCGATCTCGTCCGGCCGCGGCTCGTGTCCGAGCCGCTGCACGAGCTGCCGCTCGATCTGCACGACCTTGTTCAACCGCTCGAACATGTGCACCGGGATCCGGATCGTGCGCGCCTGGTCCGCGATCGCTCGCGTCACCGCCTGGCGAATCCACCAGGTCGCGTAGGTCGAGAACCTGAAGCCCCGGCGGTAGTCGAACTTCTCGACCGCACGGATCAAGCCGACTGAACCTTCCTGGATCAGGTCGAGGAACGAGAGCCCGCGGCCGAGCTGCGGCTTCGCGATCGAGACGACCAGCCGCAGATTGGCCTCGATCATCTGCCTCTTTGCCGCCAGGTCGCCGCGCTCGACCCGCTTCGCCAGGTAAACCTCTTGGTCGGCCGTCAGCAGCGGCACTCTCCCGATCTCGCGCAGGTAGAGCTGTAGCGAGTCGAGCGATGGCTCGACGGTCAAGTCGAGCTTCGGCGGCGGCTTCGCCTCGTCCTCAACGAGCGCTGGCTGCCCGTGCGGTGGCTGCTTGTGCTGCTCCCCCTCGAGTAGGTCGATCGAGCGTTCGGCCAGGTAGGTGTAGAAGTCCTCGGCTTGCTCCCTCGTCAGCTCGACGTCCTCGAGCGCGGCTGCGATCTCGTCGTAGGTCAGAAACCCCTTCTCAAGGCCATCCGCGACCAGCCGCGGCAGCTCTTGAGCGTCGGGAGGAGCCGCTCCCGACCAGAGCTCGGCAGCGAGCGACCGGGCCCGCTCCGCGCGTTCGTTCTCCCGCTCGGCGACGGCGAGCCCGGGGTCCGGGGACTGCATCACCGAAACCCAGACTACTCCTCACCAGCTTCCTGATTCGCTTCCCGCGCTCCCGGCTTTGCGCCAAGAGGGGCCCGCTCCCGGCTCCCGCGCCGCTCACGCGCGAAGTGCAATGCTCAGTCGGCACGATGCACAGCTTCAGCAAGGCTCTTGTTTACAGTTTCGACAATCGCGCTGGGACGCCAAGGGCCCGAGAAACGTGCTCGTGCTCCTACGCCACGCCACGGCGTTTCCTAAACCGCGTGCGTAAAGCCGCTTTTCCGACGACGAACACGCAGCGACGTCGCGGACTTGCTTGAACCTTCTTCAGGACTTGAGATGGGTGCGTGTTCTCTGCGAGCGCGATGTTTGCTTCGACGATTCGCTTCTGTGCAGTGACGCCAGGTGGTACTGGCGCACCAAGAGCAGTTATGCGCTGGAGAAGTCGTCGCGCCCGCGAGACGCTCGTTGTATCGATCAGGCATACGGTCAAGCGCTTCGCTGACGGTGGCTCCTGCCGCCTCGATCAACAGCACGCTCGCTAGTGCGTCGGCGTGCTCTACATCGAACGTATGTGAGACTAGGCGCGTCAGTGGGACGTTGGCTTCGCGCCGCGATTCCACGGTTGTTGGGATCGAGAGGGGCGGTTTCGGCGGGCCGATAGCCGAATACTCGAACACCGGGCTGAGCGGCTCGCCGTACCGCGGCCACGTCGTCCACCTGATGGCGAGGCGGCCATCGAACAGCGCGACGTTCGCTTCCGCTCGCAGCTTTCCCAACGCCGCAGCAGTACCTGGAGGCGACGCTAACCGCAGCCGTGCACTTCATGCACCACCGCTACGGACCGCGTGAGTACAACAGTGATCACGAACGCGGCCCGAGCGCGATCACGTTCTCGCTTGACATTCCCCTGACAGCGGCCGAGACTTGCGCGCGGGTCATGCACGGGATCGAGCGACGCGGAGTTGGCCGACGGCGCAACGTCGGTCGTACGGGGCTGACATCCGCGTGGCTCCTTGCGGTGGTGGTGTTTGCAGGCGCCGTTGTGTACTCACTCGGCCCCGGTGCGGCGCGTGCCGGTGCCAGTTGCACCGAGTACGGGGTGTTTTGGCAGATGAGCACCGGCGGCCTGCTGGCGTATGGGGCGAAGAACGAGATCACCTTGCATGACCAGTACGCGGATCCCTGCATCACACCTGACAACGATCTCAACGCGAGCGGCCAGACGGCGCGCGTGTTCTTCGGCGTGAAGGGCTACTACGTCGAGGCAGGTTGGCAGGAGTACGCCTGCTCGAGCGGTGTCGGCCATTGCTTCCGTTCGTTCATGGAGTGGGCAATCGGCGGCTCGGGAGCGCAGTGGCGAAGCGCGAACAGGCACAAGTACCCGTGCGTCAATCCTGGCACTCAAGCGATCTGGAGCGTCATCGGTGAAGCGGCCAGGGCGACAAGCTTCGACGGCTACCTGAACTGCGAGGACGGCCGCGGCGAGCGCTACCTGACGACGCTCGACTTGTACCCCTACTACCAGGGCTACGGCGAGGGAGAAGGCTTCTTCCGCGAATCGAGCGCGATGGCCGAGACACACCAGAACTTGCAATGGATGGATTCGGCACGTGCCTGGCACCCTTCGCTCGACGTCTTCTGCCGCTACGACACCTCGAAAGCGCCCTACAACTGGAATGGCCTCAAGGTGAGCGCGACGCGGTTCGACGTCGTCCAGAACGCGGGAACGGACTGCTAGCGGTGCGGCTTCCCGACTACATCATCGGGTTCGGGCGGCGCCACGTCTTCTCCAGCGTTCTCGCTTGCACAGTCGTCGTCGCGGGCACTGCCGTGGTGCTGGCCCGGCCGGCCCACCGGTCGTCCGCGCCCACAACGAGACCGGCCGCGACCGCGGCGGAGGAGTCGAACAGCGCCGAGCACGTCGACTTCGACCAACCGCTCCTCGCCGGGAGGAAGCTCCCGTCTGTCGCCGAGGCGGCCGCGAACCTACCGTTCAGGCCCGTGGCACCGGCGGCGGCCGGCCAGCCGATCTCGGTCTGGATCCCGGCGCAGGCACGCCAGCACCTGCTTGCGCTCGTCTACCAGCACCCAAGCTACGGGCGCTTCATGGTGATCGAGGTCCCCAACGTCGGTACCCAACAGGACCTCGAAGGCCTCGTCGCCCAATGCGCAACGGGCTGCGAGGAAGCCTGGTCGCTCGTCCACCTCGAAGATGGCAGCGAGGCCGTTCTCTTCGAGGGCTCGTCCACCATCCCGCACGAAACTACGGGCGTGATCTGGATCCACAACGGCCTGGCGCTAAACGTCCTTGGCCCCGCAGCGAGCTTCAGCCGCGACGCGGCGCTCGCGCTCGCGAACCGCTTCAACAGCGCCAACGCGGCGTAACGCGAAGATACGGGCGTCGGCCGGGCGGCCGAGGTGAACCGCGCGCAGCGAGGCACCGTCCGCCACCATGGGGCGCTTCGGCCGCCCGCGCAGGAGCTCAGGGGCACGCCGCGCAAGATCGGAGTGGCTGCCGAGAAGCCGCCTCCAGGTCGGCATCGCAAGCGACGCCGACGCGCGTGCGCATGTTCGATTCATGCCGGGGCACTTGCCCTGGAGCCGAGACTAGACGGCGCGGCGGCGAGCCACCCCGCCTCCAGGTCGGCATCGCAGGCGACGCCGACGCACGTGCGCATGTTCGATTCATGCCGGGGGCACTTCCGTGGAGCGCGGGGATTAGACGGCGCGGCGGCAACGCCGCCACGCCTCCAAAGGTGCGAAGTCACGACGCCCGCCGCCACCGGCGAGGGCGCGGGAAGGGGCGGGGCTCTCTCTCACCCAGGGTTCGCGCGGCGACGGCGAAGTCTGCCTCGGTCAGACTCATCAGTTCGTCGGCGTTCCGATGCCCCAGCGCTTTCTCCGAAGTCGCCGCGAGCCGCAACGCTTGCGCGTTCAGCGCCTGCTCGAAGATCGTGCGCGAGTAGCGTGCATTGCCAAAGCCTTCTCCGCGTTCAACGCGACCGAAGATACGACGCAGCTCCTCAGCGGCGGCCGCAGTCACGCGGTACGCGTTCTGCTGCGCGAACAGCTCGGTAATCGCGACCAGCTCGTCGGTCGAGTAGTCGGGAAAGATCAACTCTCGCGCGAAGCGCGAGCGCAGGCCCGGGTTCGAGTCGAGGAACTCATGCATCAGACGCGGGTACCCGGCGACGATGACCACGAGCCGGTGCCGGTGATCCTCCATCCGCTTCAAGAGGGTCTCGACCGCTTCCTGGCCGAAGTCGACACCCCGCTGGCCAGGCCGCGCGAGGGCGTAGGCCTCGTCGATGAAAAGGACGCCGTCGAGTGCCCGTCGGATGACACGTTCGGTCTTCAGCGCGGTCATGCCCACGTATTCACCGACGAGGCCGGCACGGTCGACCTCGACAAGGTGGCCTTTTCTGAGCAACCCCATCGACCGGTACATGTGGGCGAGCAGTCGGGCGATCGTGGTCTTGCCGGTACCGGGGTTTCCGAGGAAAACGAGGTGCTGGGAGGTCGCCACCTCCGGGAGGCCGCGCTCGAGACGCTCCCCTTGGACCTGGAGAAACGCGACCAGCGCGCGCACCTGGTCTTTGACGGACTCCAGACCGACCAGCGCGTCTAGCTCACCCCATAATTCTTCGAGGCTTCGGGAGTCGGGCGGCGGTGGCCGCAGAGCCAGCCGCTCGAGCCAATTGCCCTCGCTGTCGAGGCTCTGCCGCACCTGCTCGCGGAGGACGTTGACGCCACGCAGGAGATCATCGAGCGGATTTGCCACCGGATCGGTGTACCCCTCCGAATCTGAAAGATGCCGTCTTTAGAGTCCCTTTCATGATGGGGCCTCGTCGTCGGGGTGCGCTGGTCGGTTCCTGGCAAGGACGCAGGGAGTGCCCGTATTGGTAATACGGGCGCGAGTGAGGACGCCGCCAGGGGCCGTCCAGCGCGGCCCGACGGCTCAGGCTTCATTGTGAAAGGGGCTTAGCTCGAACGGGGCCAGACAGCCCTTCGCAGAACCTCACGCTCGGTGGTAACGGGCTTGAAAGAGGTCGAAGACGGCGAAGGCGATCAAGCCGGCCGCGGTGATGCTGAGCACCCAGAGGCCGTAGGTCGCGTGGGCGAGCTTGGAGAGCGCTCCCCCGATTCCGACCGGCGCGCTCGGATCGAACTCGATCGCCGCTTTGAGGAGAAACCAGCCAACCACGCCGAGCACGACCGCGAGCGCGCAGAGCCCGAGAACGCCGAGCCCTGTCACAAGGCGCTCGGTCCCCGCATCCATCTCGTCGATCGCGAGCGACTCCTTGAAGCGACGGCTGAGCGCCCAATAGACGATGACGACGGCGCTGACGAGCAAGACGCTGGCGGCCAGGCCGGCAAGCTCACGGCCGGCGGGCCAGCCGAGCACGCCGACAGCAGCGTGCCGCTCGCCGTTGGCGCCTGGGCGAGCCCCGAGGAGGGTCTTCACTGCGCCGAGCGTCAGTACCGTGTAGCAAAGACCCTGGACAAGCTGAATCGCGCGTCGAAACAGACCCGCGAAGTCGCTGCCCATGCCGCCGCGGTCGAAGAGCGCCTGCGCGAACCGCCACAGAGCGTAGCCCGCGAAGCCGATGGAGAGGAGTACCAGGAGAAAAGTGCCCCAGCTATGCCGCGCGATTGCGTTCAGCGCGCCCTGCGGGTCGGTCGCCGTGCCGCCCGCGCCCAGGGCGAGCGTGATCGCGAGTCCACCCACGATGCCGAAGCAGACGCCCTGCGCGGCGAGGCCGGCGCGGCCTAGATAACCGAGCCAGGCGCTGCGGGCAGTGCGGCGCGCCTGCCGCTGAGAGTCGCGAACGAGCTCCATTGTCCGAACCAACGGGCCGGGCGCGTTTTCGGTTATGCGCCAAGGGCAGGCCCAGCAGGCCGCAGGCAAGCCTCGTCATATGCGGCATCGCGTGAGCTGGGGTCCAGCCAGCGCGGCGGCCAAGCCGCCACCCTCCGGGTAGACGGAATAGAGTCCGTCGATCGAAGAGGAGGTAAGAGCGATGAAGGTTCTCTATCTCACGACGACCGGCGCCTCCGACCCGACCAAGGCCTCGCTTCCGCTCCACATCGCAGCGAACGGTTCCGTCGAGGCGGATCAGGAGTGTGCAGTTGTCTTGGCCGGCGACGCGACGGAACTCGTTTCACAGGAGTCGGCCGCAAGCCTTGAGGGCGTTGGGGTCCCTCCTGCGCGCGATCTTTTCCAGAAGCTCCTCGACAACGCGGTCCCCGTTTACGTCTGAAAGGGATGCGCAGTCGCCCGTGGGGCGACCGACGAAGACCTCGAGTGGCTGAAAGCGAGCTGGATCACGCCACCGGAGTTCGCCAGCATGATCGAGCAATTCGACCGGGTCGTGAGCCTCTGAGCTCACCGCGGCATGTCGTTCCTGCCGCCTGACTTCGAGCCTCCCGTGCTCGAGACCGAGCGCTTCCGCCTCCGGTCGCTCACGGTACACGACGTCGTCAAGGACTACGACGCAGTGATGACGAGCCGCGAACACCTCTGGGAGCTGTTCGGCCAAGCGTGGGGCTGGCCGCCGGCAGACTTGACGCTGGAGGAAGATCTCATCGACCTCGGCTGGCATCAGAAAGAGTTCCAGCGTCGCTCCACGTTCGCCTACGCGGTGATGAACCTCGATGAGAGCCGCCTGCTCGGGTGCGTCTACGTCGACCCGCCAACGAAGCGCGGTTACGACGCCGAGGTCACGTGGTGGGTGCGTTCGAGCGAGCTTGCGAGCGGTCTGGATGAGGAGCTCGGCGAGACGGTCCGAACCTGGATCGCAAATGCATGGCCGTTCTCGGAAGTTGCGTACCCGGGTCGCGACATCACGTGGTCCGAGTACAAGGGGGCCCCGTGACCGATAGCGACTCATCAGGACCCGGCGTCCGACACGCGGTTCTGTCCACGTCAAAGGAAAAGCGGCGCTGGGAACCTCCGCGAACGAAAGTCCTGTAGCCGTAGTATTCGCCTCTCGATTTTCGAAAGGGGGGGAAATGAAGAACATCCTTCGCGCCGTGCTCTCGATCGGCGCGGTCATGCTCGTCGTGACGGCGGTCGCCGGGGCGGTTAATCCCGACGCGCTCGTCACAGTTGGTAGTCCAGTAACGCCGTTCTCGCAGAACAAGCAGAATACGTCCTGGTCGCGGGCGCGAACGAGAACATCGACATGGAAGCCTGTAACTCGGGCGACGACACGACGTGTCCGTTCACGGCCGGCGTCGGCGTCTCCGGCGTCTACTTCTCGCTCGACTCCGGCACCACGTGGACGCAACCGACCTACAGCGGCTGGTCGGCGCGCAACTGCCTCGGAGTGGTCGGACCCGATCCGGGCTGTTCGCCGATTGCGGACGGTGACATCGGAACGCTGCCCTGGTACTTCGAGAATGGTCTGGTCTCCGACGGCGATCCGGCAGTCGCGTTCGGCCCGAGGCGCGTCAACGGCACGTTCTCGTGGGCCAACGGCTCGCGGCTCTACTACGCCAACCTGACCGCCAACTTCGGCGCGACCCGCTCGGAGCAAGCATTCAAAGGCTTCGAAGGGATCGCGGTCTCCCGCACCGACAACGTCGCGGCCGCCGCGGCCAGCGTCAA